>NZ_JBXAQU010000066.1:0-517 GCF_058807535.1 Bradyrhizobium sp. GW821-FHT12B03 | reverse complement strand
CTCCAGCAGCGACCAATAACTCTCGGGTCCCGTCAGCCCGCCAGGACCGCGGCAGCTCATCCCGACGATCGCGATCGATTCCGATGCCGCCGATGCCGCGATCGCCCGCCGCTTCTCCTGGCGAACAGGCGCACGACCGAGCGCGAGCTTCTCCAGCAGCAGCCGCGACATGGCGCGCGCGGTCGGATAGTCGAACGCCAGCGTCGTCGGCAGCTTGGTCCCGACCTGACCCGACAGGCGGTTGCGCAGCTCGACCGCCATCAGCGAGTCCAGCCCGAGCTCCTTGAGCGGCTGGTCCGCCGGCACCGATCCTGCCCCGGGCAGGGCCAGCACCGCGGCGATCTCCTCCTGCGCCAGCTCCACCAGCGCCTGCAGCCGCTCGCCTTCGCCTGCCAGCGCGGCCAGCCGCACCCGCAACGCATTGGTGTCGCCGCTCGAGGCCGCCGCTGCCTTCCGCAAGCCGCTGCGGACCAGGGCGCGATACAGTGCCGGCACGTCGTCGGCGAGCTGGCGCTGC
>NZ_JBXAQU010000065.1:0-543 GCF_058807535.1 Bradyrhizobium sp. GW821-FHT12B03 | reverse complement strand
GCGCCGCATCCAGCAGCGCAAGCCCGAGCTCCAGCGACAGCGCCTGCACGCCCTGCCGGCGCATCCGCATCAGCTCGGCCCGGCCCAGATGCGCGGTCATGCCGACCCCGCGCTGCTCCCACAGCCCCCACAGCAGGCTCTGACCGGCCAGGCCACGATGCCGCCGCTCCGCCGCCAGCGCATCCAGAAACACGTTCGCCGCCGCGTAGTTCGCCTGCCCCGGACTGCCCAGCGCGGCCACCGACGAGAACAGCACGAACGCCGCAAGATCCTTCTCCGCCGTCAGCTCGTGCAGGTGCCAGGCGCCATCGAGCTTGGGCCGCAGCACCCGCTCCAGCCGCTCCAGCGTCAGCGCCGGCACGATGCCGTCGTCCAGCGTGGCCGCAAGATGGAACACGCCCGTCAGCGGTCGCTCCGGCGCAATCGCGTTCAACAGGGTGCGGACCGCGGCACGATCCGACACGTCGCAGCTGACCAGCTCGACCGTCTGCGCGCCCAGTGCCTTGAGCTCCGCCACCAGCTCGGAGGCACCCGGCGCGGCCA
>NZ_JBXAQU010000064.1:0-548 GCF_058807535.1 Bradyrhizobium sp. GW821-FHT12B03 | reverse complement strand
GAAGCCGCCGGCGACCGCTTTGCGATCCCGCAGCTCTCCGTCGTCGAGCTGGTCCGGGCCCGCGCCAATAGCGAGCACCGCATCGAGCGCATCAAGGACACCGCCGTTCTTCGGCTGCGCAACAAGCTGCTGCCGCTGATCCACCTCAAGAAGCTCCTGAAGATCGACGACGGCGCGGCTTCCGATCCCGAGAACGGCTTCATCGTGGTCACGCAGGTCGGCAGCCAGACCTTCGGCATCGTCGTCGACGGCGTGTTCCACACCGAAGAAATCGTGGTCAAGCCGATGTCGACCAAGCTGCGTCACATCGACATGTTCTCCGGCAACACCATTCTGGGCGATGGCGCCGTCATCATGATCATCGACCCCAATGGCATTGCCAAGGCGCTCGGCGCCGCCGGCTCCTCGGCCCATGACATGGGCGACGAGAACGGCGCGCACCACATCGGCTCGGGCGAGCAGACCACCTCGCTGCTGGTGTTCCGCGCCGGCTCGTCCCAGCCCAAGGCGGTCCCGCTCGGGCTCGTCACCCGCCTGGAAGAGCTCCC
>NZ_JBXAQU010000063.1:0-574 GCF_058807535.1 Bradyrhizobium sp. GW821-FHT12B03 | reverse complement strand
GCTGTCGCTGGCCAACCAGTCGCAGCAGAGCGTGCTGCAGCTGCTCCGCTAACAAGCGGACGACATCGCAAGACGATTACGGCGGCGGGGCTTCGGCCTCGCCGCTTTCTTTTTGGCGCCGGCATCAGAATGCCGCCCGAGAGATGGGAAGGATGCATCCGGATGCAGCCAATTGCCCACTCTGAGTTATGGTTGACAAGTCGCAAACGCTTCGTCACTGCATCAAAAAGCATCATCCGATCATGGCGATATGGGCGAGCGCGATCCGGCCCTGAGCGCGCATATGGTGAATCCGCGCAAGGACTCGCGCGACACGCTTCATGCTTTGTTAGCCCCAAACGTTCACCGTCCCGGCCATCGATTAATCCTAATCGAAGTTTGTTGCGTTGCGTACCAGAAGGGTAACACTCAATGTCCGGTATTGTTCTCTCCTCGTCGGTTCGTCAGAACCTGCTCTCTCTCCAGTCCACCGCTGACCTTCTCGCCACGACCCAGAGCCGTCTGTCGACCGGCAAGAGCGTCAACTCGGCCCTGGACAATCCCACCAACTTCTTCACGGCACAGTCGCTCGACA
>NZ_JBXAQU010000062.1:0-593 GCF_058807535.1 Bradyrhizobium sp. GW821-FHT12B03 | reverse complement strand
CCCTCCGCCTCCAGCACATGCACGCCGTCCAGGAACCGCACCGGGCTTCGCACCTGGCGCACCCAGTAATCCGCGCTGCAAAGCTCCTCTTTGGTTGCCAGGCGGCCCGTCACGTTGCTCACGACCGGCAGACGCGGCACGCCGAACGTGACCGACGACAGCACCTTGCCGAACGCCGCCAGCATCGGCTCCATGCGCTGCGAGTGGAACGCGTGGCTCACCTGCAGGCGGCTGGTCCGGCGGCCCTTGCTCCTGAACGCCTCCGCCAGCGCCAGCACGGCGGCTTCATCGCCTGAGATCACCGTCGAGCGCGGCCCGTTCAGACCGGCAATCTCGACACCGCCTGTCAGCAGCGGCAGCACTTCATCCTCGCCCGCCTCGACCGCCACCATGGCGCCGCCGGCGGGAAGTGCCTGCATCAGGCGGCCACGTGCCGCCACCACGCGGCAGGCATCCTGCAGCGACCACACCCCCGCGACATGCGCGGCCGCAAGCTCGCCGATGGAGTGGCCGAGCAGAATGTCCGGCGTGATGCCCCACTGCTCCAGCTGGCGGAACAGCGCCACCTCCATTGCAAACAAAGCCGGCTGTGC
>NZ_JBXAQU010000061.1:0-612 GCF_058807535.1 Bradyrhizobium sp. GW821-FHT12B03 | reverse complement strand
CTGCTGGTGTTCCGCGCCGGCTCGTCCCAGCCCAAGGCGGTCCCGCTCGGGCTCGTCACCCGCCTGGAAGAGCTCCCCGCCGACAAGATCGAGTTCTCCAACGGCCGCTACATGGTGCAGTACCGCGAGCAGCTGATGCCGCTCGTCGCCATGGAGAGCGTCACCATTGCGAGCCAGGGCGCCCAGCCGATCCTGGTGTTCGCCGACGACGGCCGCTCCATGGGCCTCGTCGTCGACGAGATCATCGACATCGTCGAGGAACGCCTCAACATCGAGGTCGGCGGCTCCTCCTCCGGCATTCTCGGCTCGGCCGTGATCAAGGGCCAGGCCACCGAGGTGATCGACGTCGGCCACTTCCTCCCCATGGCGTTCTCGGACTGGTTCACCCGCAAGGAGATGAAGCCGTCGCAGCACTCGCAGTCGGTGCTGCTGGTCGACGACAGCGCGTTCTTCCGCAACATGCTGGCGCCGGTGCTCAAGGCCGCGGGCTACCGCGTCCGCACCGCGCCGACCGCGCAGGAGGGCCTGGCCGCGCTGCGCGCCCAGAGCTTCGACGTGGTCCTGACCGACATCGAGATGCCCGACATGAACGGCTTCGAGTTCGCCGAGGTG
>NZ_JBXAQU010000060.1:0-644 GCF_058807535.1 Bradyrhizobium sp. GW821-FHT12B03 | reverse complement strand
TCGTGATGATCAACGCCCTCAACGGCACGCTGGGCGATGGCGCCTTCAACGGCTGGGCCTCGGTCGACATTGCCAGCAAGCCCCTGGTGAAGATCGATCTCGACTTCCAGCGGCTTGCGATCCCCCTGGCGAAGACACCCGACGGGGCCTCCGCTCAGCCCTGGAGCAACGCGCCGATCGACGTCTCCGGGCTCAATTATGCCGATGCGCAGATCAGGATCTCGGCGAGCGAGGCCATCGTCGGCGAAGCGCGTCTTGCGCCGCTGGCGCTCGATGCCAAGCTCGCCGGCGGCATCTTGAAGGCCGGCATTGCCAATCTCGGCGCCTATGGCGGCCAGATCTCCGGCGAGGTGATCCTGGATGCGACCAGCGGCGCGCCGAGCTTTGCCATGCATTCCGACATCGTCGGCGTGCGGGCGCTGCCGCTGCTCCAGGGCCTTGCCGAGTTCGACCGGATCGATGGCAAGCTGCAGGCCAAGCTCGTGCTGCGCAGCGCCGGCCCCAGCCAGCGCGCGCTGATGGCGAACATGCAGGGCACGACCTTCGTCAATTTCCAGGACGGCGCCATCCGCGGCATCAATGTCGCGCAGATGATCCGCTCGCTGACGACCAGCAAGCTGTCCGGCTGGCAGGACAACCAGACC
>NZ_JBXAQU010000059.1:0-653 GCF_058807535.1 Bradyrhizobium sp. GW821-FHT12B03 | reverse complement strand
TTTTCCTCCATGCCGGCCTCGGGCAGGCGCAGCACTTCGCCGATCTGGTCGATCAAGAGGCCGTAGGATTCACCGCGCAAATCGACGCCGACCGCCATCGGCACCTTGCCGTCCTCGGGCTGCGGCAGGCCGAGCCGGGCGCGCATGTCGACCACGGTGACGATGCGGCCGCGCAGGTTCAGCACGCCCGCGATCTCGCGCGAGGACAGGGGAACGCGGGTGACGCGCTCGGGCATGAACACGTCCTGGACCCGGGAGATCGGCAGGCCGAACAGCTGGCCGCCGATCATCGCGGTGACGTATTCGACCATGGCGCCTTCGGCGGATTGGGTCTTGCTCTTGCTGGTCATGTTGCGTGTCTCCTGGTCCCGCTGGTTACGCCGCTGCCCGGCTCAGCTCGGAGGCGCCGGCGGCACCCGCGGTCTGTTCCTTCAGCGCCGCGATCAGACCGGGACGGTCGAACTTGGCGACATAGTCGTGGAAGCCGGCCTGACGGCCGCGTTCGATCGCCGCCGGCGACACCAGCGCCGACAGGCCGATGATCGGCATCGCGCCCAGATTGTTGTCCGAGCGGATCACCTCGGCGAACTCGAAGCCGTTCATGTCGGGCATCTCGATGTCGGTCAGGACCACGTCGAAGCTCTGGGCGCGCA
>NZ_JBXAQU010000058.1:0-669 GCF_058807535.1 Bradyrhizobium sp. GW821-FHT12B03 | reverse complement strand
CGGCCCGTTGAGCCGCATCTCGGCATGGCCGGACAGCTGCGACTTCAGCACGTCGGGCATGTCGATCGCGAAATCCACCGGGATGGGCTGGCGCTCGAGCCGCGGCGCCGGCGTGGTCGCCTTGATGTCGAACCTGGTCGGGTGTTCGTTGACGCGCGCCGTGCCGGTGAGCTTGATGGTGCGGTCGCGGCCCATGACGGCGTCGGCGTTGATCGCGCTGATGCGGCTGTCGACCCGATCGCGCAGGCGCGCGAATGCGACCTCGCCGTTGACGATCTTGAAACGGTCGATGGTGGCGCCGTCCATGTCGAGCGCAAGCGGCGCCGGCGATACATCGGCATTCGGCAGGCGGTCGCGCAGCAGCGGCTGGTACAGCACCGGATGGCTGACGACGATCTCGCTGATCTTCGGATGGCCCGACCATGCGCTCGCGAGCGACATGTCGACCTGCACGCTGTCGATCGTGATCCGCGTGATGCCGCTGCGGTCCTTGGGGTTCTGGAGCGTGAGGTTGTTCAGCGTGACGTTCAGCGTCGGCCACAGGCTGATCCGGGTCGCCCCGTCGATCGACAGGCGATAGCCGGTGCCGCTCTCGACGCGCGAGGCGATCGTCGACGCCAGGAAGCCCGAGGGGATTCCGATCACCAGCAGGAGCGCGATCCCGATGAT
>NZ_JBXAQU010000057.1:0-726 GCF_058807535.1 Bradyrhizobium sp. GW821-FHT12B03 | reverse complement strand
AGCGGCGCCCGCGTCAGTCCGCCGGCGCCCTCGTCCGGACCCGTCGCCACCGCGCCGCGCGTCAGCCACGTCACCTCGCTCTCGTTCAGACGCGCCTCGCCAAAGATCGCCTGCAGCTCGCCAAGACCGCGCGCCGCCGTCGCATGCGTCGCCGTCAGGACGTTCTCGCCCGCATCTGCATCCGCCTCCGACAGATGGTCGAGCACGATCTGCGACGGGATCGCTCCGCCCGCGTCGAGCCGCGCCACCAGGGCCGGCATGCCCGCAACATGATCAAGCCCCAGCGCCGCCGCCAGCGTCCCGTCGCCGCCCACCATCAGCGGCCGGGCGTCGGCCGCCTCGCCCAACGCCACCGCACGCCATTCCAGGCGGTACAGATGCTGCGTCTCGCTGCGCGCCGCATCGCGGATCTGCGCTTGGCTCGCCTCCTTCAGCCTGAGGCCTCCGACATGGGCAACGACACGGCCGTGCCCGTCCGCAAGCTGCAGATGCGCCAGCGCCTCGCCCGCGCCGCTGCGCTCCACCGACGCGCGGATCCGCAGCTCGCGCGCGCCCTGGGCGGCCAGCGACACCTCCGACCATTCGAACGGCAGCAGCAGCGGCGCGTCCGCACCGCCGTCCAGATCGGCGCCGGCGATCCGGTCGAAGCTCAGCACATGCAGCGCGCTGTCCAGCAGCGCCGGATGCAGGCCGTAACTCTCCGCCGACGCTCCCAGCGCCTCCGCA
>NZ_JBXAQU010000056.1:0-927 GCF_058807535.1 Bradyrhizobium sp. GW821-FHT12B03 | reverse complement strand
GGGTCTTGGCTGTGTAAAAACGCCCTTCCCAGGTAAGTCGGAGAGAAGCCAGGAACCGGGCCTGTCTCAGGCCGCGATCGCAGCGATCAGCGGCTTGGCTCCGACGATGTTCATGACCCGTGTCAGATTATAGGCGAGGACCGAGAGAGCCATCTCAGCGGCCACTTTTGGAAGCGTTTTGGTGAGGAAGTGTGTCGCCCCCATGCGGGCTTTCATCGTGCCGAACGGATGCTCGACCGTCTCGCGACGCTGGCGCATGGCTTGTGGGTTTGCATCGAGGCGCTGCTGCACAGCGTCGAGCAAATGCTCGTGCTCCCATCGCGTAATCCGCCGCTCTGGCCCGGTCGTGCATTGCGATTTGAGCGCACAATTTTGACAGGCTGTGGTCCAGTAGCGCCGCAGCATCTTGCCGTCTTCTTCGCTTGTATAGCGATACGGCAATCGCTCCCCAGCTGGACAGCGATAGGCGTCCTCCTCTGGCAAATACACAAAATCCTGCTTACCGAAGCGCCCCTCCGATTTGGCGCCAGACGTCTGCGGCTTGGGCAGAGTTACCGTGATGCCGGCCTCGTGGCACGCGAGGATCTCCGTGCTGCTGAAGTAGCCGCGATCGGCAACGGCCTCGAGCGTCTCAGCCTTGAGAGCACCCTTCGCCTGCTTGGCCATGTTGGCAAGTTGTGCCCGATCTGAGCCGCTGTTCGTTACCTCGTGCGCCACAATCAGATGGTGCTCGGTGTCTACGGCGACCTGCACGTTGTAGCCGACGACGCCAGAACCGCGGCCGCTCGTCGCCATCGAACGGCTGTCGGGATCGGTCAGTGAGATTTGCTGGTCAGGCGACGCGAGCATCTGCTTCTCGCAAACGCCAAGCTTGCCCATCTCCTCCTTCAGTTTCGTCAACTTCTCGGTAAGCCTTGTTACCTTCGC
>NZ_JBXAQU010000055.1:0-974 GCF_058807535.1 Bradyrhizobium sp. GW821-FHT12B03 | reverse complement strand
GAACCCAGCCGCTAGGCCGCTTCGGAGCTGGCGCCAATACATCGGACTACTGCAGCCTTTTTCAACGAAATCGGCCAGGAGCAGAAATAGGTCCTGCTCTTGTAAGCATCTCAATATTTGAGCGCGTTTTGATCGCACCGATCGCTACGCCCTTCGGGCCTAGCGGCCGATGGATCAGTTACGCCCCGTGTCGCCGTGCACTCGCGCTGCTCTGATGCAGGAATAAAGACGAGCTTCTCGTTCCTGAAATCAAACGCTCCGAAATAGGTCCAAGTATCGGAAGGTGTTCCGTTCCAAAGGGGCTCGATGGTGCGCCGTTTTGGATCGACGATGTAGTCGTCATAGGTTGGCCCTAAAACGGCGACCCGTCCGTCGTTGATGAGGTAGACGCTCGTTCTGGGCCAGTGCGTCCAATCAAAGGCGGACAGGTGCTGTCTGACCACACCTGCGGAGTTTCTTACGACGAGGTAACGCCCCGAGTCGGTGCTCCAGTGCAAGTAAAACTCAAGCCCAAGCGTGGATTCCAAATCAGGAAGCTCGATCTCCGCAGCTTTGGCGGGGATAAGCATCGATCTGACGACGTACCAGGAAGCAGGAATACACAGTGCCAAGATCGGCACCGTGGTCAGCACGAGAGCGATTAGGAATAGACGAGCTTTCGTCCGCTGCACTCGCGTGAGGATCAGTATCAACAGAACGGCGATTCCAACCGCGCTGACAATCACAATTGAGGTGGACTGTTCATCGAGGATTAAGATCCCCGCGTCCCCGAGATTGATTTGCAAACTCATTACCTGGATCGAAATGCCAGAGGTCCACTTGGTTGCATAATTCCAATACATCAACCCTTCGCGGCGTGGAATGATCAATTTTTAAGGATCGGTCGATGTCCGCAATGGGTCTTGGCTGTGTAAAAACGCCCTTCCCAGGTAAGTCGGAGAGAAGCCAGGAACCGGGCCTGTCTCAGGCCGCGA
>NZ_JBXAQU010000054.1:0-1184 GCF_058807535.1 Bradyrhizobium sp. GW821-FHT12B03 | reverse complement strand
CCCGTTGCTGAAGCGCCGCCGCTGGTGCCGGAAGCCCCGGTTGCCGCGGCGCCCGCGCCCGCCAAGGAGATGACCTCAGGCACGCTGATCGACCAGACCCTGGAGCGCCCCTTGCGTCCGGGCGAAGTCTCGCTCGACGAGCTCGAGCGCGCCTTCCGCGAGACCGCGATCGAAGCGCCGGCCCCCGCGCCGGTCGCCAAGGCCGAGCCCGCACCTGCGCCGGTTGCGGAAGCCCCGGCGCCCGTCGCCAAGGAAGCTGCAAAGGCGCCCAAGGAGAAGGCCGCGCCGAAGAAGTCGATGGCCGACGAGGCTGCCGCCGAAGGCGACCGCATCGCCAACCAGTCGATCCGCGTCAACGTGGATACGCTGGAACATCTGATGACCATGGTCTCCGAGCTGGTGCTGACCCGCAACCAGCTGCTGGAGATCAGCAGGCGCAACGAGGACACCGAGTTCAAGGTGCCGTTGCAGCGCCTCTCCAACGTCACCGCCGAGCTGCAGGAAGGCGTCATGAAGACGCGCATGCAGCCGATCGGCAATGCCTGGCAGAAGCTGCCCCGCATCGTCCGCGACCTCTCCAGCGAACTCGGCAAGCAGATCGAGCTGGAGATGCACGGCGCCGACACCGAGCTCGACCGCCAGGTGCTGGACCTGATCAAGGACCCGCTCACCCACATGGTGCGCAACTCCGCCGATCATGGCCTGGAGACCCCCGCCGAGCGTCTGGCCTCCGGCAAGGGCGAGCAGGGCACCATTCGCCTGTCCGCCTATCACGAGGGCGGCCACATCATCATCTGCATCGCCGACAACGGCCGCGGTCTCAACACCGACAAGATCAAGGCCAAGGCGATCTCTTCCGGCCTCGTCACCGAGGCCGAGCTCGAGAAGATGAGCGAAGCCCAGATCCACAAGTTCATCTTCGCGCCGGGTTTCTCGACCGCTGCCGCCATCACCTCGGTGTCGGGACGCGGCGTCGGCATGGACGTGGTGCGCACCAATATCGACCAGATCGGCGGCACCATCGACATCAAGTCGGTGGCCGGCGAGGGCTCATCCGTCACCATCAAGATCCCGCTGACGCTCGCCATCGTCTCCGCGCTGATCGTGGAAGCCGCCGGCGACCGCTTTGCGATCCCGCAGCTCTCCGTCGTCGAGCTGGTCCGGGCCCGCGCCAATAGCGAGCA
>NZ_JBXAQU010000053.1:0-1375 GCF_058807535.1 Bradyrhizobium sp. GW821-FHT12B03 | reverse complement strand
CTCGTCGCAACACCCTGTGTATCGCTCACTCGTAGCAATTGGTCGAGAGTTTCCGCCGGTGTTTTCCAACCTAGGGTTTTCCTAGGCCTGGTATTGAGCGCAAGAGCCACGGCCTCCAGGTCGCCGGCATTGTGCATGCTGAGATCGGTCCCTTTTGGAAAGTACTGGCGCAGCAATCCGTTGGTGTTCTCGTTGGTGCCGCGCTGCCATGGGCTGTGAGGGTCGCAGAAGTAGACCTGTACGCCCGCGTCGATCCTCAGACGTGCATGCTGAGCCAGCTCAGCCCCTTGATCCCAAGTCAGCGACCGGCGTAGCTGCTCGGGCATGGTACGAATTGCGCGAGTGATCGCGTCGCGTACTGCCTCAGCGCCATGTCCGGCAAGTGCAGATCCTTGCTTCACTCCAGCCTGTTCCTGGCCCGTCATGCGCGGCAGATGCAGCAGAATGGTAAAACGGGTCGTGCGCTCCACCAAGGTGCCGATCGCAGAGCTTCCAAGACCGATAATGAGATCACCTTCCCAGTGGCCAGGCACGGCTCGATCGGCGGCCTCCGCCGGACGTTGACTGATCATGATCTCGGAAGGAATGAAGCTTCTGCCTTTACGGGCGCGCGCCCTCGGCATCCGCAACACCCGCCCGGTGCGCAAGCAGGCCGTCAGTTCGCGACGCAAAGCTCCCCGACCCTGCACATAAAGCGCCTGATAGATCGCCTCGTGACTGATGCGCATCGTCTCATCCTCGGGAAAGTCGAGCCGAAGTCGCCGGGAAATCTGTTCCGGGCTCCATGCCCTCGCCCAGCGCCGGTTTTGCCGATGTATCGCCCGGCGCCCCTTCCACACGACCTTCGGACCAATGAGGAGTTCCCCGTCCGGCTTGGCGATCATACCGGCAAGCCTGTCCTGCACATAATCCCGCAGGGCCGGATTGATTGCCAACTTCGCCAACTTGGGCCGTCGGGCAGACCGATCAGCATGCCATTGTGCCGTGGTCGCTCGATACTCTGGAGCGCCGTGGCGGCGCGCCATATTGCGCCGGAGTTCGCGAGAGATCGTACATGCAGGCCGACCGAGCCGACGAGCTATGGCTCGCACCCCATGACCCTGCGCACGCAAGATGGCGATCTCCTCACGTTCGGTGAACGAGAGGTAGCGCTCGGATGGAGGCTTTGACGACTGCGACAAATGTGTTGGCGGCATACCGCCCGCCCTCCGGAACCAGCGTACTCCGACCGCCGGCGACACCCCGGCCTCAACCGCAGCATCCGCGCTCGATCGCCCCGAGGCAATCGCAGCCCAGAACGGTCTACCATTCTCTCGCAGGGCCTCTCGAGGGCGACCTGTCCGCACACGGTTCTCCATCGCAACCTCCTTCGCTG
>NZ_JBXAQU010000052.1:0-1434 GCF_058807535.1 Bradyrhizobium sp. GW821-FHT12B03 | reverse complement strand
GCAGCTGACCAGCTCGACCGTCTGCGCGCCCAGTGCCTTGAGCTCCGCCACCAGCTCGGAGGCACCCGGCGCGGCCAGGCCGCGGCGCGAGGTCAGCAGCAGATGCCGCACGCCATGCCCGCTCACCAGATGCCGCGCGACTTCGCTGCCGAGCTCGCCCGCGCCGCCCGTGATCAGCACCGTGCCGCCGGCTTCCAGACGCCGCGGCAGCTGCACCACCTGCTTGCCGACGTGACGGCCCTGCGCCATCTGCCGCAGCGCCGCCGGCATCTGCCTGACGTCGTAGGCAACGTAGGGCAACGCCTCCAGCACGCCGTCCGCGAACAGGCCCATGATCTGCTGCAGGAGCGCCGGCATCTGCTCCAGCGCCAGCACGAACGCATGATAGCTCACGCCCCGGTACTTCGCCGCGATCGCGGCCGGGTCGCGCCCGTCGGTGATCCCCATCTCCAGGAACCGGCCGCCCCGCGGCAGCAGCCGCAGCGAGGCATCGACGAACTCGCCGGTCAGCGCATTGAGGACGACGTCGACGCCCTCGCCCCCGGTCGCCGAGCGGAACTGCGTCTCGAAGCTGAGGTCGCGCGAGCTTGCGATGTGCCGGCTGTCCAGCCCCATCCGCGCCAGCACCGGCCATTTGCCCGGGCTCGCCGTACCGTACACCTCCGCGCCAAAATGCCGGCACAGCTGCACCGCCGCCATCCCGACACCGCCGGCCGCCGCATGCACCAGAACCCGATCACCCGGCCTGACCTGCCCGAGCTCCTGCAGCGCATACAGCGCCGTCAGATAGGCCAGCGGGATCGTCGCCGCCGCCTCGAACGACATCCCCGCCGGGATCTTCGCAAGAAGCGCCGCCGGCGTCACCGCGCGCGTGCCGAAGCAGCCGCGCCCGCAGCCGAACACCCGATCGCCAATGCCAGGCGAGGTCACATCCGCGCCGACCGCTTCCACCACGCCGGCAAACTCGAAGCCGATGCCGGGCGAGGCGATCTGCCCCAGCGTGATCAGCACGTCGCGGAAGTTCATGCCGGCCGCGCGCACCGCGACCCGGACTTCATTGGCCGCCAGCGGCTCCGACAGCGCGTCCGCCGCCACCAGGCTGACGCCGTCGAGCCGGCCGGCATCGCTCACCACGACGCGGTAGTCCCGCGCCGAGCCCGGCGCCTGCAATGTGCCCACGCCAGTGCGCATCAGCCGCGGCGCCAGCACCGCGCCGTGCCGCAGCGCCAGCTCAGGCTCCGACCTCGTCGAGGTCAGCTGCGACAGCAGCGTCGCATCCGCAGGCAGCGCATCCAGGTCCACCAGCTGCAGCCGCCGGTCCGGATGCTCCGCCCGCGCGCTCCGCACCAATCCCCATAGCGGCGCCCGCGTCAGTCCGCCGGCGCCCTCGTCCGGACCCGTCGCCACCGCGCCGCGCGTCAGCCACGTCACCTC
>NZ_JBXAQU010000051.1:0-1488 GCF_058807535.1 Bradyrhizobium sp. GW821-FHT12B03 | reverse complement strand
CTAGGGCATGCACATATCTGGTGCGACGGATTGACTCGGGTCGAGGGTAAGGGGTTCCAGAATCGGGAATCCGTGTGATCTGTACTGCGGCACTTCTATTGGATGGAGGTGCCTCGATGCTATCACAGATAGACTGGACGCTAGGCCGGTTCGGGGATCGCCGTCTCGATAAGGGGGGCGGCGCTTGTCGGACGCATGGTTGCTGGCAAGAATGTCTGCCTGCGGCAGCTTTCCAGAGGTGATCGTAGTCTGGAGGTGCGGTTCAACCGCTTTCTCGGTCATAAGAAGGTGACAGCGGAGCGGATCATCGAAAGCTGGAGTGAAAGCACGGTTGCAGCCGTGGAGGGCCGCCACGTTTTGGCGATCCAGGACACCAGTGAGATCCACTTCAACACCACACCGCAACGCCGTCGCGGGCTTGGAGAAATCGGCAAGGGCAATAACCACGGTGTGCTGCTGCACCCGTTGCTGGCGGTGGATGCAGACAATGGCACCTGCCTGGGACTTTTGAGCGGCGAAGTGTGGACGCGAGAGGGCCGTCGGACCGTCTCGCATGACAGCCGCGAACTGTCGGACAAGGAATCGCAGCGCTGGATTGCCACCGCCCTTGCGGCCAAGCCGCTGCTTGCGAAAGCCGCCAGGGTGACCCTGCTTGGTGACCGCGAGAGTGACATCTTTGCCCTTTATGCCAGCGCGGCCGAGCAGGGCTATCACGTGATCGCCCGCAGCATGCATGATCGCAAGCTGGCCGACAGGGTGGGCTTGTATGCGGCCATCGACGCTATGGTGGCGATGGAGCGTCGTACGATCCAATTGCCTCCGAGAGCGCAGCGGCCGGCACGTCAGGCGAACCTCGAACTTCGCTTTGGTGCAATCGAGCTGGCTCGACCGCAAAGCAAGTTCCTGCGCCATTTGCCGAAAAGCTTACGTCTGGCCGTCGTTGATGTCCGCGAGATCACCGCCGGCTCCGACATCGAACCGCTGCGCTGGTGTCTTCTCACCTCTCACGGGGTCGCCGGTGCAGACGACGCCTGGCGTATCGTCGAATGGTACAAGCAACGCTGGATCATCGAGCAGTTCTTCCGTATCCTCAAGACACAAGGCCTCAAGCTCGAAGACAGCCAAATTGGGACCGCTGACCGGCTCCTGAAACTGGTCGCCATTGCCGCCAAAGCGGCTGTGATCACCATCCAGCTCCTGCAAGCGCGTGACGGTAGACAGCAGTCCATTCATATCGCCTTCAACACCAGCGAGATGGCCACGCTGACGGCCCTGAACCAGCAGTACGAAGCCAAAAGTAAGCGGCTGAAGAACCCGCATCCGCCTGACAGCCTAGCCTGGGCCGCCTGGATCATCGCACGCCTCGGCGGTTGGGACGGCTATCCATCTTCCAAGCCGCCAGGTCCCGTCACCTTCAGCAATGGTCTCCAATACTTCCATGCCCTCTCAGCCGGATGGAGCCTTAGAGATATGTGCATGCCCTAGGGC
>NZ_JBXAQU010000050.1:0-1503 GCF_058807535.1 Bradyrhizobium sp. GW821-FHT12B03 | reverse complement strand
TACTACTGCGTCATGGGCGTTGACGTCCATTCGAAGCTGTAACGGAGCCACAGCACGGACATCGCGGCAAGGCTTTGATGAGCCCGCAGATCAATCTTGTGCGCATGGTGGCGATTGAGTTTGGGACGTGGCGTTCAGGCCGCATGGGCGGAGCCTCTGGGTCGATAGTTGTCGGGTAAGGCAGGGACTTGGACCGGCGGGACGGAACGCGGTCCTGAGGGGGGAATCATCGCCTGCTCGGCGATCAAGAACCCGTAGGCCGCGATGCACAGAGTTGCGTGGTGATGGAAGCCACGCCAGCCGCGTCCCTCGTAGTGACCGAGCCCGACCTCCTGCTTTAGCTCCTGATAGTCGCGTTCGATGCGCCAGCGCAGCTTGGCCATGTCGACGAGCGGCTGGATGTCGATGGTCTCGGGCAGCGTCGAAAGCCAATAACGAGTGGGCTCTGCTTCGCCTTTCGGCCATTCGATCAACAACCACTCGGGCGACGATGTCTCGGGGATCAGCTTGTTGTACCCGACGCGGACGCGCACCCGCGCGAAGCGCGAGGACAGCTTCTCAGCCGACCCTTCGCGCCACGTCACCGTGCGCCAGGCCTGCTTCGGCAGAGCGAGCGCCACCTTCTTGGCCGAGATCAGATCGGGTTCGTCGCGGCGGCCCGTGTTGTTCATTGGCTTGTCCATCCGCCTTGGGCCGCTGCCAGGGGCCCACATCAAGATGGTCGGCACGATGCCGACCACGTAGGGCACCCCCAACGCCGTCATGCCCGCGCGCAACTGCGAGTCCCTGCCATAGGCCGCGTCCATCAGTCCGACGCCGCGCGGCAGGCCGGCCTCGCAGGCCCATCGGATCTGCTCCAGCGCGATCTGCGGCTTTGTCTTGAACTTGATCTGCTTTGGAACGCCCGCCTTCTTCCGTCGGACACGATCCTTGGCCCACTCCTGTGACAGATATAACCGATAGGCGACCGGCAGGCTGGCAGAGCGGTTGGCGATCGACAGCGACACTGCGACCTGGCAATTGGCCTGCTTGCCGAGTTGCCCACAATATTGGTGATGCACGCCGACCGAATGCTTGCCTTGCTTGGGGAACGAGGTGTCGTCGATGATCCAGGCCTCGATCGGACCATCCTTCTCCATCGCCGGCAGCACCATCTGGCGTACCTTCGCCAGCACCTCCTCGTCCGACCAGTCTGCGATGCCGACAAAGTGAAGCAGCGCTTGATGCTGCGCCGCCGTCCGCTCCGGAGCCGTCCGCGCCGCCATCGGCTCGACGCTCTTGCGCTCGCCAGGCAGCACCAACCCGGTGCAATAGTCACGCAACTGCCTCGTACGCCTAGCGTGACCAATTACGCTCGAAAGACCCTCGACATAAATTGCGAACCGCGCTTCGACTTCCTCGTGATCGTTGAGACTCATCTGGCCCTCCGCGTGCCAAATTCTGAATCCCTACAGATACTTGATTTTCACACCTAAGCCGCCGCGACCAACTGACTCAGTAGTA
>NZ_JBXAQU010000049.1:0-1508 GCF_058807535.1 Bradyrhizobium sp. GW821-FHT12B03 | reverse complement strand
CGATTCTGTTGAAAAAGGCGGCGGTTGCGACGCAGAGGGATCAGTGATTCAGTCTGTCTAATTGGCAGGACTGAAGATCATGATGGGGCATCGGCAAGTCGAACAGGCTGCGTTGTTCTATGAGTTCTCGCTCGATAGGCATATTCCCGCCGACCACTTGCTCCGGTCGATCGATAGATTTGTCGACCTTGAAGAGGTCAGGCAGGACCTGGCACCCTTCTACAGCAGTATCGGTCGACCTTCGATCGATCCCGAGCTGATGATCCGGATGCTACTGATCGGGTACTGCTTCGGCATTCGATCGGAGCGGCGCCTGTGCGATGAGGTTCACCTCAATTTGGCCTATCGGTGGTTCTGCCGGCTCGGTCTGGATGGCGCGGTGCCGGATCACTCGACATTCTCTAAGAACAGGCATGGCCGCTTCCGGCAGAGCGACCTCTTCCGTCGCGTATTCGAGAGCGTGTTGCGCCGCTGCATCGAGGAGCGACTGGTAGGCGGAGAAGGATTTGCCGTTGACGCGAGCCTGATCAAGGCCGATGCCAATCGGCAGAAGGGGATCGAAGGCGACAAGGGGCTTCCACCGGAGGCTGCCGGCCGAGCGATCGATGAGTATCTGGCTGTCCTCGATGATGCCGCTTTCGGAGCGGCAACCGAGGTCACGCCGAAGTTCGTGTCGCCCTCCGACCCGGCGGCGCGCTGGACCGGGGCGCATGGTGGCCAAGCCTTCTTCGCCTACTCGACGAACTACCTGATCGACGTCGAGAACGCGATCATCGTCGATGTCGAGGCGACGACGGCAATCCGGCAGGCGGAGGTATTGGCCGCCAAACGCATGATTGAACGCTCGCTCGAACGGTTCGATCTCTATCCGAACCGGCTCCTCGGTGACAGCGGCTACGGCTCGGCCGAGATGCTCGCCTGGCTGGTCTATGAGCACGGCATCGAGCCGCACGTTACAGTCTTCGACAAGTCCGCCCGCACAGACGGGATCTTCTCGCGCGATGACTTCACCTATGACCATGCCGGGGACCTCTACCGTTGTCCCAGCGGTAAAGTTCTTACCACGACCGGAACGCTGGTGAATGATGGCGCCACCATGCTTTACCTCGCCAGTAAGCATGATTGTGATCGCTGCGCATTGAAGTCCCGGTGTTGTCCTAAGCAGCCTTCACGGAGGGTGCCGCGCTCGATCTACGAGGGCGCTCGCGACATGGCGCGCCAAATCGCAAGATCATTGGAGGGCCGCACTTCGCGTCGGCTCCGCAAGAAGATCGAGATGCTGTTCGCGCACCTCAAGCGCATTCTCAAGCTCGATCGCCTGCGACTGAGGGGCCCGAACGGCGCGCGTGACGAGTTCACCCTCGCAGCCACCGCTCAGAACCTTCGTAAGATGGCCAAGCTGATCCCGATGCAAATCCCCAGGTCCGCATAACGGAGAACCCAGCCGCTAGGCCGCTTCGGAGCTGGCGCCAATACATCGGACTACTGCAGCCTTTTTCAACGAAATC
>NZ_JBXAQU010000048.1:0-2051 GCF_058807535.1 Bradyrhizobium sp. GW821-FHT12B03 | reverse complement strand
ATTACTGGGTGCGCCAGGTGCGAAGCCCGGTGCGGTTCCTGGACGGCGTGCATGTGCTGGAGGCGGAGGGCGTGCGGGCAAGCCTCGAGCTTGGTCCGGATGGCGTCTTGACCGGGCTTGCGGCCGGCTGCCTGCCGGAAACATCTGGGATGCAGGTGGTGGCTTCGCAACGTCGCGGTCGCGATGGCAGCGAGGCGCTGCTGGCCGCGCTCGGCGCACTGCATGTTCACGGCGTTGAGATCGACTGGTCGAAGGCGCTCGGAGCCAGCGCAAAGGCGCCGGTCGCCGCGTTGCCGACCTATGCGTTCCAGCATCAACGCTACTGGCTGGAGGTCGAGAAGCCGAGCGGAGACGCATCGACGATGGGTCTGTCGGAGGCGTCGCATCCGTTCTTGGGTGCCGCGACGCCGCTGGCCGAAAGCGACGGCTTCCTGCTGACGGGGCGACTGTCGCTGTCGGAAGCAGGCTGGCTCGGCGACCACAAGGTATTCGGCGCGGTGCTGCTGCCGGGGACGGGACTCTTGGAGCTCGGCTTTGCGGCGGCGCGCGCGGTCGGTCTTACCTCCGTGTCGCAGCTGACGCTGCTGTCGCCGCTGGTGCTGCCGGCGGAAGGCGGCGTCCGGCTGCAGGTGCAAGTCGATGGAGTTGAGGCCGGCGCGGAAGGCGGCCGTGGCCTCAGCATCTACAGCCGTGCGGAAGACGCAGCAGAGGGCGCGTCATGGACGCTGCATGCGCAGGGCGTGCTGGGCGAAGCGCAGGAAGCCGCCGCAGACGCAGAGCAAGAGAATGAGCTTGAAGTCTGGCCGCCTGCTGGTGGCGAGCCGATCGATCTGACCGGTCATTACGCGAAACTGGCCGGACGCGGCTATGGCTACGGGCCGCTGTTCCAAGGGCTGGTCGAGGCCTGGCGCGTCGGGGATGCCGTTTACGGCCGGGCGGTGCTTGCGGAGGCGCTGGGAGCGTCGGCGGAGAGTTACGGCCTGCATCCGGCGCTGCTGGACAGCGCGCTGCATGTGCTGACCCTTGCGCAGGTCGAGGGCCTCGGCGACGGAGCGGTGCTGCTGCCGTTCGAATGGTCGGAGGTGTCGCTGGTTGCGACCGGCGCGCAGGAACTGCGGATCCGTGCGTCGGTGGAGCGCAGCGGCGAGGGCGAAGCCCTGGCGGTGCTGCACGTGACCGATGGAAATGGGCGCGCGGTGGTGCGCCTTGGCGGGCTGCGGCTGAGGGAAGCGAGCGACGCGCAGATCCGGGAGGCCTCGCGGAGCGAGGCGCAACATCTGTACCGCCTGGAGTGGCGCCCGGTCGCCTTGAGTGAGAGCGGAGCTCACGCGCCTGCCCTGCCGCTGATCGTCGGAGGCGACGGCGAGCTGGCGAGGCATCTGGGTCTTGATCATTCTGACAGCGTTGCGGCTGTTGTTGCGCGCCTCGACGAAGGCGGAGCGATCCCGTCACAGATCGTGTTCGACCATCTGTCGGAAGCGGATGGGTGCGTGCTTGCGGCGACGCATGCGACGGCGGCACGCGGTCTTGGCGAGCTGCAGGCGATTTTGAGCGAAGCGCGTCTGAGCGAGACTGGTGTGACGTGGCTGACGAAGGGCGCGGTGGCGACCGGTGCCGATGAAGGCGCGAACGGACTGTCGCGCGCGCCGTTATGGGGCCTGGTGCGGAGCGCGCGGGCCGAACATCCGGACCGGCGGCTGCAGCTGGTGGATCTGGATGCGCCGCCTGCGGATGCGGCCTTGCTGTTGAAGCTCACGTCGATGACGTCTGAGCCCGAGCTGGCGCTGCGGCAGGATGCGGTGGTGGCGCCGCGGCTGGTGCGCGCTGGCGCGGGCACGGCGGAGTCGCGGCGTCTTGCGGCCGGCGGCACGGTGCTGATCACCGGCGGCGTCGGCGAACTCGGCAGTGCGCTGGCGCGGCACCTTGTTGTTCGTCACGGCGTGCGGCATCTGCTGCTGACCTCGCGCCGCGGCATGGCCGCGCCGGGTGCCTCCGAGCTGGTGGCGGAGCTCAAGGCACTGGGCGCGCAGACGGTCGAGCTGGTCAGCTGC
>NZ_JBXAQU010000047.1:0-2093 GCF_058807535.1 Bradyrhizobium sp. GW821-FHT12B03 | reverse complement strand
AACCCAGCCGCTAGGCCGCTTCGGAGCTGGCGCCAATACATCGGACTACTGCAGCCTTTTTCAACGAAATCGGCCAACAGGCGACGTCGCGCAGCACAGCCAAGTCAACGCAAACAGACATCCCCGGTAGTGCGGCTCTCAGCCCGCGAGTGAGCCCGTTCGGTTTCAGGCGAACAAGAAGTCGTATGCCGTGAGCGAACCGCCAAAGTTGTGGAGAGTCACCTGATCCGCTCCTGCGGTAATGAGGGTGTCAGTACCAGTGTGGACGATGACAAGATCATTGAATGAGTGCACGCCCGCCACGTTGCTGAACTCGATCCGATCATGCTGACTTTGGCTGAAGTCTTCAATGGTGTTCTGGGTCCCGACTGTCATCAGGCCGTCGTCCTTGAACACGAACAGATCTTTGCCGCCCTGAGCGCAGCCAAGCAATGCCCCGTCGCCCCACAAGACATTGCTGGTCGTCCCGCCCGGTGCTGCAGTTCCGGCAAACAAGGTATCGTCGCCGCCTTTGGCAAAGCCGGACAGGGACTTCGCATCACCGAAGAGAATGTTGGTCGTCGAAGCGACGCCGAAGCTGCTGCCTCCCATGAAGGTATCGTTGCCACCTCGAGCGTGGCCGGACATGTTGCCGCCCGCATCGCCATAGAAAGTGGTTGTTGAGCCAATAAAGGAACTGTCGCCGCCCGCGAAGGTGTCGTTGCCGCCCCGAGCATCGCCGGACATGTCGCCGCCCGCATCGCCATAGAAAGTGTTGATCGAGTCGTTACCTCCGCTGAAAATGTCGTTGCCGCCCAGAGCATGGCCGGACATGTTGCCGCCCGCATCGCCATAGAACGCTTGAAGGGAGAGGGCGCCGCCCGTGAAAGTGTCGTTGCCGCCCCGAGCATGACCGGACATGTTGCTGCCCGCATCGCCATAGAAAATGTTGGTAGCCTTGCTGGCGCCCGTGAAGGCATCATCGCCGCCCTGAGCGTGGCCGGACATGTTGCCCCCTGCATCACCATAGAAAGTGTTAGAGGAGGGAACTGGGAAGCTGGTGCTGCCCGTGAAGGTATCGTTGCCGCCCCGAGCATCGCCGGACATGTCGCCGCCCGCATCGCCATAGAACGTGTTGAATGAAAAGGAGCCGCCCGTGAAGGTATCGTTGCCGCCCCGAGCGTGGCCGGACATGTTGCCGCCCGCATCGCCATAAGCAGTGTTGGAGGTGAAGGAGCCGCCCGTGAAGGTATCGTTGCCGCCCCGAGCATCGCCAGACATGTTGCCGCCCGCATCACCATAAAAAGTGTTGGAGCCGCCGCCGCTGCCGCCCGTGAAGAAATCGTCGCCGCCCTGAGCATGACCGGACATGTTGCCGCCCGCATCGCCAAAGAAGTTGTTGGTAGAGGGGGTAGCTCCGCTGAAAATGTCGCTGCCGCCCTTACTGTGGCCGGACATATCACCGCCCGCGTCACCGTAAGCAGTGTTGCTCTGGGAAGCGAACGTAAAGGTATCATCGCCGCCACGAGCAAAATCGAACATGCCGCCGGCCGCATCACCGTAGAAGGCGTATTGGATGAAGGCGTCCCCCGCAGCCGAGGGCGGCGCCGTGAAGGTGTCGTTGCCGCCCCTTGAAAAATCGAACATGCTGCCGCCAGCATCCCCGATCAAAATAGTTCTGGTTGGGTCTCCTGCGAGGATGTCATCGGTGCCCCATTGATGATGGATTAGATTACCAGGGGTAAATGGAATGCGCTTGAACATGGCAGTTCCTCCGCAATCAAATCACAACCTTCTAATAAGAAGTCGCTGCATACTCTCGGATCGGACCCGGGCCTTTGATAAAGGTCAATTCGAGCTTTGGCACAGACACCAGCGAGGGCACAAACCCCGGTCGGCCGCCAAGCGAAGACGGCCTGACTGATTAGTCAGGGGCTCTGTCCTACGCTTTCTGAGGCAGCGAAGCGGGTTGGCATCTCCAGAAGCATTTTGGCTGGTTCCCGGCGGGGAAGCTTGCAGTTTCCGTTGGTCTGCAAAGGGTCTTGGCTGTGTAAAAACGCCCTTCCCAGGTAAGTCGGAGAGAAGCCAGGAACCGGGCCTGTCTCAGGCCGCGA
>NZ_JBXAQU010000046.1:0-3541 GCF_058807535.1 Bradyrhizobium sp. GW821-FHT12B03 | reverse complement strand
CGGTGCAACGCCGCCGTCGCAATCACGGAGCTCCAGTCGGCCTGCGCATGATGCGCCAGCCATTCGCCGTACCGCCCGGCCTGCGCCCGCAGCGCCGCCTCGTCACGCCCCGACACCAGCAGCGGGATCAACGGCGAGGAGGCTTCAGCCGGAGATGAGGCTTTGTCCGCATCTGTGCTGCGCGCCGGCGCCTCCTCCAGAACGACATGCGCATTCGTTCCGCTCAATCCAAATGCGCTGACGCCTGCGCGCCGCGGCCGTGCCGCATCACGCGGCCAGGCCGTCAATTGATCGACCACCTCGACCTTCAATCGTTCCCAATCCAAATGCGGATTGAGCGGTCGACAATGCAGCGTCGGCGGCAACGCTTCCGACTCGAAGCTCGCCAGCATCTTGATCACACCGACCAAGCCCGCGGCCGCTTCCAGATGTCCAACGTTCGTCTTCACGGCCCCGAGCTTCAATCGCCCCAGATCTTCGGGGCGCGCCTGGCCGTATACCGCGTCCAATGCCTGGACTTCGATCGGATCCCCCAGCGACGTACCCGTTCCGTGACATTCGACGACATCGATGTCGGCCGCATCCAAGCGCGCGTCGGCCAATGCGGCTCGCAGCGCCTTCTGTTGCGCAGTTCCGTTCGGCACGGTGAGGCCCGAACTTGCACCGTCGTGATTGACCGCGGTGCCGCGCACCACGCCTATGATCTGCTTGCCTTGTGCCTGCGCATCCTCCAGACGCATGATCGCCAGGACAGCGGCACCCTCGCCACGGCCGTATCCGTCGGCAGCCTCGGAAAACGTCTTGCTTCGACCGTCGGACGCCAGCGCGCGCGTCTGCGACAACACCACAAACGCTTCCGGGCTCGACGCCACCTGCACGCCGCCCACGATCGCCAGGTCGCACCGTCCTGATCGCAAATGCTCCGAGGCGAGATGCAGCGCGACCAGCGAGGACGAGCATGCCGTATCCACGGCCATGACCGGACCTTGCACCCCCAGATGATAGGCAAGCCGTCCGGCCGAGAATGCCGCCCCTCCGCCCGTCGCGGCATAAGCGTCTGCCGTCTCCAGGTTGAAACCCCGAGTCTGATATTCATTCGGGCCGATGCCGACGAACAACCCGGTCGTCGACCCCGCCAGGGATTTCGGGACGATCCCCGCATCCTCGAGCGCCGACCATGTGACTTCGAGCAGCAGCCGATGCTGCGGATCAATTTGCGCTGCTTCGCGCGGCGAGATGCCGAAGAAAGCCGCGTCAAATCCCGCCACATCGTTCAGTAACGATGCCTCCTTGACGTAAGATGTGCCTCGATGTTCGGGATCCGGATCATAATGGGTCGCACGGTCGAAACGCTCGGCGGGAATGGGTCCCAACGTATCAACGCCGGTCGACAGCACCTGCCAGAAACTCTCCAGATCTTCAGCGCCGCCCGGAAAACGCAGTCCCACGCCGATGATCGCAAGCGCCCCTGTCGCTTCGCCATGACGCACGACCGGAGCCGTCTCAACCTTTCTCGCGCTGTCACCCAGCTCCAAGGCCTCCAAGACCCATTCGCTCACGGCCTTCAGGTTGGGATGGTCGAACGCAAGTGTCGCCGGCACTGACAGGCCGGTCTGCTTTGCAAGTCTTTTTCGAACCTCCACCGCCATCAACGAGTCCATACCCAGATCGGCAAAGCCGACCTCGGCTTCCAACGTCAGCGGCTCGTTGATCCCCAGCACCACGGCGACGAGATCCCGCACCAGCGACAGCACGCGACTGCGGCGTTCGCGCGGGGTGAGCTTTTGCAGCTCGACCTTCAAGTCGTGCGAATGCCCCTTCGCGCTTTCGTCTCCTGGCACGGCCTGCGCGGCCCGCATCTCCGGGAGTTCGCTCAGCAGCGGACCGGGGCGATCCGCCAATTCTCTCATCCGGGTCCAGTCGACATCAAAGACCGCCAGTTCGTCTCGACCCTCCTGCAATGCTCGCTCAAGTCCCAGGAGACAGAGTTCCGGCTTCATGGAGCAAGCGCCGCGACGACGAAGCTGAGCCTCCGCATTCGCAGCCATTCCTCCGTCAGCCCATGCGCCCCAGTGGATGATCGTCGCCGGTAGTCCGCTGGAACGCCGCAGGTGCACCAGGCCCGTCAGCCCGGCATTCGCCGCGCTATAGGCGGACTGACCATAATTGCCGAGAAACCCGGCGGCCGATCCGTACAACACGAACGATGCAAGCTCGCTCCCCCACCGCTGCACGGAATCATGCAGCGCCCAGGCGCCACCGAGTTTGCCACCCTGTTCGGCTTCGATCGCTTCAGGCGTCAATTCGTTCAGCGGGACGTCAATCACGTCGCCCGCGAGGTGAAAAATGTGACGCAGTGCAGGCCTGCTCGCGTCCCCGGATGTCAGTTCACGGACGAGCGCGTCGACTGCAGCGCTGTCGCCGACGTCGCAAGCCCTGACCTCCGCGCGACACCCTTTGCTTGCGAGTGCCGCCACCAGGTCCGCGGCTCCAGGCGCATGTTTGCCGCGTCGCGACGTCAGGATGAGATGCTGCGCGCCGCGCTCCGCGAGCCAGCGGGACAGGAACGATCCGAGCGCGCCAGTGCCCCCGGTGACGAGTATTGTCCCTTGCGGCTGCCATTTCGTCGCAGCAGGCTTCGAGCTGGTCCGCGGCTGCACATGGTGCAGCTTTCGCGTCCACAAGTCCTGTCCCCTCAGCGCAAACTCTTCGCCCGCCGAATGCGCCTCGGCGGACAGGAACGTGGCCGCGATCCGGCGCAGTGCGACGTCCTCAGCGGATCCCAGGTCTGCCAGCCCGCCAAAGCCGTTTGCGAGCTCTAGATTCAGCGTCCTGCCAAGCCCCCACAATGCTTGCAGATAGGGTGCTGTCGGCACATCACCGTCTCTCGTCCGCAGCGCGTGAGGCGTGCATAGCCACAGGCGTGTTGTCGAAGCTTGCTTTCGCTGGCTGATAGCCTGTGCCAGCATCACAGCTTCGCTGGTCGCTCGCAGCCAGGGCTTTTCTTCCGCCACGGAGCTCCCTGGCGACAGCTCTCCCGCCAGGTACACGACCGCTCGTGGCAAGAGGACGTCTGCATCGCCTGCGTCGGCTTGCAGTCGTGCTGTCGCCTCGTTCACTGCGAGACACTCGACGACTGCGCCTTGCGCGCGAAGGATCTCCTGCAGCCGCTCGAGGTGCGCCACGTCGGGCCATCGGCCGCTCACGAGCCAGCAGACGCCGCCGGTCACTGAAGACGCGGGCGAGGCGCTTATCCTCTGCCATTGGTCCTCGTAGCACCAGCCGTCGACTGTCGCCTCTGCTTCAGTGTGCGCGTACCAATTATTCAGGGCCGGCAGGAGCGCCGACAGATGCTCGCGTTGTCCGCCTTCCGGAAGCTGCAGGAGCCGTTCGACACGCTCCATGCTGCCGCTCTGCACCGCTTCCCAGAAACGGGCATCAACACCATCTTTCGATTCAGCCGGGCCCGGCTTCTCCGCCTCCAGCCAGTAGCGCTGGCGCTGGAACGCATAGGTCGGCAGTGCCGCAACCGGCAGCTTCG
>NZ_JBXAQU010000045.1:0-4127 GCF_058807535.1 Bradyrhizobium sp. GW821-FHT12B03 | reverse complement strand
AACTCTCCGCCGACGCTCCCAGCGCCTCCGCAAGCACCGCCCGGCCGTAAACGGCATCCCCGACGCGCCAGGCCTCGCGAAGTCCCTGGAACAGCGGTCCATAGCCGTAGCCGCGTTCCTGTAGGCGCGCATAATGACCGCTCAGCTCGATCGGCTCGCCCCCAACAGGCGGCCACACCTCGAGCCCGCTTGCCTCGATATTGTCTGGCGCTGCGTCTGCCGCGGCTTCCGCCGCCTCGCCCAGCACGCCCTGCGCATGCAGCGTCCACGAGCCGCCCTCGGGCGCATCCTCCGCACGGCTGTAGATGCTCAAGGCACGGCCGCCGCCGGCCGCGCCGGCCTCCAGCCCGTCCACCTGAACCTGCAGCCGCACCCCGCCCTCCGCCGGCAGCACCAGCGGCGACAGCAGCGTCAGCTGCGAGACAACCGTTGCACCCACCGCACGCGCCGCCGCAAAGCCGAGCTCCAAGAGGCCCGTTCCCGGCAACAGCACCGTGCCGAACACCTTGTGGTCGCCGAGCCAGCCCGCGTCCGACAGCGACAGCCGGCCCGTCAGCAGGAAGCCGTCGCTCTCCGCCAGCGGCGTCGCCGCACCCAGCAGCGGATGCGAGGCCTCCGACAGCCCCATCGTCGCGACGTCCCCGCCCGGCTTCTCCGCCTCCAGCCAGTAGCGCTGGCGCTGGAACGCATAGGTCGGCAGTGCCGCAACCGGCAGCTTCGCGCTGCCGCCAAGCGCCTTCGTCCAGTCAACGTCGACACCATGGACATGCAGCGCGCCGAGATTGCGCAAAAGCTCCGACATGCCGCCGCCATCACGGCGCAGCGATCCCACCACCACGCCATGCTCGCCGCTTGCCGCAGACAGCGGCATCGCCAGCACCGGATGCGCGCTCGCTTCCACGAACACGCCGTGCCCGTCACCGATCAGCTCGGCCAGCGCAAGGTCGAGCCGCACCGTCTGGCGCAGGTTCCGGCACCAATAGGACCCGTCCAGCGAGGTGCCCTCGCAGCGCGTTCCCGTCACCGTCGAGATCATCGCCACCTGACCCGGCTGTGGCGCAAGGTCCGACAGCAGGCCTTCCAGCTCCGGCAGGATCGGGTCCATCTCCGCGCTGTGCGAGGCGTAGTCCACATTGACCTGCCGGCAGAACACCCCTTCCTTGCCGAGATCATTGACCCAGCGCTCGATCGCTTCCGTCGGCCCCGAGACGACCGTCGAGCCCGGCGTGTTCACCACCGCCAGCGACAGGCCGGACCATTCCGCGGCCTTCAGCCGCTCTTCCACCACCGAGGCCGCAAGCTCCGTCACCGCCATGGCCCCGCGCCCGCTCAGGCCACGCAACAGCTGGCTGCGCAGCGCCACGACGCGCGCGCCGTCCTCGAGCGACAGGATGCCGGCGACCACGGCGGCCGCGATCTCGCCCTGGCTGTGGCCCACCACCGCCGACGGCTCCAGGCCAAGGCTGCGCCAGACCGCGGCAAGGCCGACATTCATCGCAAACAGCGACGGCTGGATCACGTCCACCCGCTCCAGCAGGCCGGGTTCGAGATCCTGATCGCCACGAAGCACTGAGGTCAGCGACCAGTCCGTGTAGTTGGACAACGCCGTCTCACAGGCTGCAATCGCTTGCGCAAACACTGTTGATTCCGCCAGCAGGGCCCGGCCCATCGCGGGCCACTGACTGCCCTGTCCGGCGAATACGAACACCACACGGCCGCGATCGCGCGCTTCGCCGACCGACACCGCCGCATGCGGACGGCCTTCGGCGAGCGATCGCAGCGCCTCCACCGCCTCACCCGCATCGCGCACCGACACGGCCGCGCGCGATGCAAACTGCGTCCGGTGCAACGCCGCCGTCGCAATCACGGAGCCCCAGTCGGCCTGCGCATGCTGCGCCAGCCATTCGCCGTACCGCCCGGCCTGCGCCCGCAGCGCCGCCTCGTCACGCCCCGACACCAGCAGCGGGATCACGGGAGATGGCGACGAAGCCTCGGCCGCGCGGACAACATGAGCCCGCGCTGGCGCCTCCTCGATCACCACATGCGCATTGGTCCCGCTGATGCCGAACGAGGACACGCCCGCACGACGCACATGCGACGGCTCGCGCGGCCAGGCCCGCGCCTGCTGCAGCAGCGACAACCCGCTGCCCTCCCATTCGATCTGGCGGCTCGGATGCTCCGCATGCAGCGTCTTCGGCAACACCTCGTGCCGCAGCGCCAGCACCATCTTCATCACCCCGAGCACGCCGGCCGCCGCCTGGGTATGCCCGAGATTCGACTTCGACGAGCCCAGCCACAGCGGACGGTCTTCGCGCCGCGTCGGTCCGAACACCGCGGCCAGCGCGCCCGCCTCGATGGGATCGCCGAGGCTGGTCCCGGTGCCGTGCGCTTCCACCACGTCGATGTCGTCGGGGCTCACCCCGCTCGCCGACAGCGCCGCGCGGATCACCCGCTGCTGGCTCGGGCCGTTCGGCGCCGTCAGGCCCTGGCTGCGTCCGTCCTGGTTCACCGCCGAGCCCCGGATCAGCGCCAAAATCTCGTCGCCGTCACGCTCCGCATCCGACTGCCGCTTCAAGACCAGCACGCCGCAGCCCTCGCTCCAGCCGGCGCCGTCAGCACCGTCCGAGAAGCTCTTGCAGCGCCCGTCCGGCGCCATGCCGTTGTCAGGCCCGAGCGCCACCAGCGTCGCGGGCGTCGACATCACGGTGATCCCGCCCGTCAGCGCCAGGTCGCACTCGCCCTGCCGCAGCGCCGTGCACGCCAGGTGCAGCGCCGACAGCGATGACGAGCACGCCGTATCGATCGTCATCGCCGGACCTTCCAGGCCCAGCACATAGGACACCCGGCCCGCCAGCACGCTCGACGTCGTGCCCGTCGCCGTCCACATCGTCATCGCTTCAGGCGAGCGCGTACCATAATCGCCAGCTATCGCGCCGAGATACACGCCGGTCCTGCTCTCTCGCAGTCCCTCCGGCTGCAGCCCCGCCTGCTCCAGCGCCTCCCACACCGCTTCCAGGATCAGGCGCTGCTGCGGGTCCATCTCCACCGCCTCGCGCGGCGAGATGCCGAAGAAGCCCGCGTCGAACTCCGCAACCGCGTCGATGAAGCCGCCTTCCTGCGTCAGCCCGCCCGTCACCGCTTCAAGCCGCCGCAGCAGGTCACGGCTCCAGCGATCCGGCAGCGGCCCAATGCCGTCGCCGCCGCGCTCCAGCAGCGACCAATAACTCTCGGGTCCCGTCAGCCCGCCAGGACCGCGGCAGCTCATCCCGACGATCGCGATCGGCTCGGAGGAGGCGTTCTCCACCGCGTCGAGAGACGACTTCAGATCCCGAATCTTGTGAAGACTCTGGCGAAGAGCGTTTTTTAGATCCTGAACTTCTTGATTCATCTGCTGCATGTTTTTTCAGAGCAATTCAGACGCGATACTCAGCAAAGAGTCGGTTTCCGCGTCATCAATATGCGCGGCCAATTCATCGTCGCTTGCACGCCGAGAGGTGTCGTTCGGCTGCATCATAAGACGCTCGAGAAGGCCCGATTTACGAAGCGCTTCGATCGAAACGTCTCGTAGCTTCCGGCGGATTTGCTCATCCCCCCAGATCGACGGACCTGCCTTGACGTTGTCGAGCTCGAGCTTCTCCAGCAGCAGCCGCGACATCGCGCGCGCGGTCGGATAGTCGAAGGCGAGTGTGGTCGGCAGCTTGGCGCCGACCCGCCCCGACAGGCGGTTGCGCAGCTCGACCGCCATCAGCGAGTCCAGCCCGAGCTCCTTGAGCGGTTGATCCGCCGGCACTGATGCGCCTCCCGGTGAAGCCAGGGCCGCTGCGATTTCCTCCTGCGCCAGCTCCACAAGGACAGCCAAACGTTCCGCATCGCTTGCCATCGACGCAAGCCGCGCACGCAGACTGTTCGTATCGCCGTTACCCGCCGCTGCCTTCCGCAAGCCGCTGCGGACCAGGGCGCGATACAGTGCCGGCACGTCGTCGGCGAGCTGGCGCTGCATCGCGCCGACATCCAGATGGATCGGCACCAGCATCGCCTCGGGCTGCGCCTGCGCCGCATCCAGCAGCGCAAGCCCGAGCTCCAGCGACAGCGCCTGCACGCCCTGCCGGCGCATCCGCATCAGCTCG
>NZ_JBXAQU010000044.1:0-6689 GCF_058807535.1 Bradyrhizobium sp. GW821-FHT12B03 | reverse complement strand
AAGGATCTCATCCATGACCCCAGGCTGATCACAGCCTATCTCGGCGGACACTAGAGCGAGCCGGGATCGCACCCGGCGGGCCGCACGACAAGATCATCGAAAACAACCCCATGCACAGTAGCGGGTGACAGCGATGTCAATGGCTTAGTCACAGCCTTACGGATTTTACGAAATACGCTTGACCCGTCGGGCAAAACAGTGGCATGATGTCATCGTCGAACATGGCGCCCCGGCGGCGAACGGAATGCCTTTCATGCGGACCTCGCCGAACTTTGTCAACCGCAGAAATGCCCTTGAATTGCACAGGCTTACTGCGCCTTGGAGGCCATCCAATCCTCGAGTGCGGGCGTCGGCATATCGAAGCGGTCCCGAATGGTGCTGCACGTTGAACCGCCCAGGCGCGCGATGGCATCCAACTTCGCAGGATCAACGCGTAGCTGGCCGGCATCGACCACATCGTTGTGATAGTGCGCGCACAATATCTCGCCGAGGATGATCTGGCGCGACCGCCCGATTTCCAGGGTCGTGTGCCGACGGCATTCGAAAGCTGCCGGCGCCTCGGCGATGTAAGGTGCTGCAATTGTTTTGCCCGGTAGAGGCGTCAAGCCTGCTTCGGAAAGCTCATCGGTCCCGAGCGGAAAGCCGATCGCGCACACGTGCATGGCTTCGGCGATCGCCCGACTGACGATGTTGACGGTGAATACCTCGGTCAGCCTGATATTCGCCGCCGTGTCCTTGAATGACATGTCGGGCTTGTTTTCGACGCCGAGCGCCAGGATGGGCGGATCGTGCGAGAGGCAGTTGAAGAATGAAAAGGGAGCCGCGTTGATGCGGCCGTGCGGATCCACGGTCGTGACCAGGGCAATCGGGCGCGGGACGATGGTGCCGATCATCAGCTTGTAGCGTTCACGCGGCGACAGCTTTCGGAAGTCGAAAACCGTCGTATTCGGTTGCTGGTCCGTTGGCGAAGGAGCGAAGGTGTTCATGATTCTAGTCTCTCAAGCGTGCGGCATAGGGGGCCAGAACGCCCCGAAGGCCGTCGCGAACGATCGGCGTTTCAGAAAATGCGCGGTCAGCAACCGTCGACAGATGGTCGTCCATGAGCTTACCAGCCTTTGCGGCTGATCCGTCGACGAGCGCTCCGACGATCGCCTCATGCTCGGCGACGCCCCCCTCGGCCGAGTGCGGCATCGAATAGATGGCCAGCACCAGCGAACAGCGGCAAACGACCTCGTTGACGTAGCGTGCAAGCACATTGTTTCCCGTCAGGCAGGCAAGTGTCGTGTGGAATTCGCCGGCGAGGCGAATGGCTTCCTTGGGATCGCGGCGAACGGCGCTCTTTTCCCGCGCCAGCACGCTTCGAAGCTGCGCCACGTCCTTGCTCTTCAGCTTGCCCGCAAGCGTATCGGTCACCAAGCGTTCGAGGCTGCGACGGACAACGAAAGTGTGCCGCCCTTCTTCCGGCGACGGGTTCGCGACGAATGCGCCGCGATTGGGCTTCAACTCGACGATCCCTTCAACCGCAAGACGTCCGAGCGCCTCGCGGGCGATCGTGCGGCTTGTACCGAACGTCGCACCAATCTGATCTTCCGGAAGTCTGGCGCCCGGCTGTAGTCGCTGTTCGAGGATGGCCTGTCGAAGCGCCTCGTGAACGGATTCGGTGCGGGATTTCAGCCTTTCGGCATTGCTCTCGTCGAAGAGCCGGTCGACCGGCGGCCCCTTGCCTTTCGCGGTCGGATCATTGACGGATCTTGCGGGCTGGCTGCGTGGCGATCGGCTCATTGGGAAGCCCACTCCTTCAGAATTGCAACCGCTTCGTCGGCGCGGTGCTGTTCGGCCGGCATGCGGCGGGCCTCGACCATGGTTCCTGCCTCGCTGCGCAGGAGATCGACGTCGATCGGGTGACGTTTCGACCTTGGTACGTGCGTGAACGCCTCACCGGCCTGATCCATGCCTGCCGCATAGTAGAGCCTGGAAATACCGGTCACGACGAGCGTGGCAACGCACATCGCGCATGGTTCGCACGACGAGTAGAGATCGCAACCCGACAGGTCGACCGTCCGCAGGCGGCGGCACGCGTCGCGGATGGCTTCGACCTCGCCATGCGAGGTGGGGTCGTGATTGACCTTCGAGTGGTTCAGTCCCTCGCCGACGATCTCGCCGTTCCTGACCACCACGGCGCCGAACGGTTCCGTGCCGGGCATCGTCAACGCGGCTCGCGACAGCGCGATGGCGCGTTGCATGAATTTATCGTTGTACATGACCTTCTCCTCAAGCGGCTTCCGGCAGCAACCAGGCGTGACGGGGATCCCATCCTAGATTGACGCGGCGGCCCGGAGCGAGACCGAGCGCCTCTATCTCGTGCTGCTGCTTCTGCGCGCGCATCTCTCCCGATCCGGCAACCTCGACGAACACGGTCTGCGTCGACCCGACGAATTCCATTCCGATCACCGTCCCCGCAACTGCCGGTTGCCCCGGCGCGGCCCCATTTTCGACGGATGTTAATTCGATTCGGTCCGCCGCCACGACAAAGCTCGCCGGGGCGCCCACCGGCAAGACCTGCGGCGTCGGGACCGTGAATTTTCCGAGCGCGCCGTCGATGGTCAGATTGGCCCCGTCGCTGGCGGCCACCTCCCCCCTGAACAGATTGTTCATGCCGATGAAATCCGCGACGAACGGGTTTCGCGGCTCACGATAGATGTCCTGGGGCTTGCCGGCTTGCTGGATCCGGCCCTCGCTCATGATCACGATGCGATCGGCGAGCGCAAACGCTTCCGATTGCGCATGAGTGACGTAGACAAAGGTGATGCCCAACTCCTTGTGCAACCGCGACAGCACGGTCTGCATGCGCACGCGCAGATGAGCATCCAACGCCGACAGCGGCTCGTCCAGCAGCAGCACGGATGGCTGGGTCACAAGCGCCCGGGCAAGCGCGACGCGCTGCCGCTGGCCGCCCGAGAGCTGTGCGATGTTGCGATCGGCCATTCCTCCGAGGCCGAGCCGCTCCAACCACTCGCGCGCCCGCTCGCGCCGCTGTCTCGGACCGTTCCCTTTCATTCGCAGCGGAAACTCCACATTCTCCACGACCGAAAGGAACGGAAACAGCGCAAGGCTCTGCCAGACCATCGGCGTGTCCCGCTGAAACGCAGGCACGCCCCGCATGCTGCGGCCGCCGATCAGGATATCGCCGCCGGTCGGCTCGTCCAGTCCGGCGAGCATGCGCAGTGTCGTCGATTTGCCGCAGCCCGAGGGACCCATGATGGCGATGAACTCGCCAGGGGCGATGTCGAGGTCGAGACTCTTGACCGCGTGATGATCCGGGTAGCGTTTGTCGAGCTTCTGAATGGAAATGTAGGGTTCGGTCATGGGACGATCTCCGGTTCCAGGCTAGCGCTGTCCGCTGGCCTTCAGATTGACGAAGCGTTGGGCGAGCAGCACCAGTGTCACGCTGATGACGAGAACGACGGTGCCGACGGCATTGATCTTCGGGTTCACCTGGCCTTGCAGCAGATTGAGGATGCGGACGGACAGCGTCTCGTGAACGCCGCCGACAAACCACGCGATCATGTATTCGTCGAAAGAGATGGCGGCCGTCAGGAACAGGGACGCGATGATCGCCGGCTTGCAGAACGGGACGACAACGTTCAACACGGCGACGACGGGCGATGCCCCGAGATTCCACGCGGCGGACTCCAGCTCGCTGCCGAGTTCGCCAAGACGCAAGCGGATGATCGCCATCGCGAATGACGTCGCGATCGCAACGTGACAGATCACGATCGAATAAAGCTCGCCGAACAGTCCGATGCGCGACAGGAAGGCGAGCATCGCCATGCCGAGGATGGTGGCCGGCACGGCGGGCGGTATCGCCACCAGCATGGCGAACTGCGACTTGCCACGGAACTTGTAGCGATAGTCGATATACGCCGCCATGAAGCCGAGCGCTGTGGACAGCACGGCGGAGGCGACCGCCACGATCAGGCTGTTTCGGAACGCATCGACGATCATGGGGTCGGCCAGCACCGCCTTGTGCCATTCGAGGCTGAAGCCGCCCCACGGTATCGTCGGGAAGCGGTTGGCGTCGAACGAGAACACGATGATGATGAGCATCGGGCTCGCGATGAACAGGAACAGACCGAGCAGGAAGGCATATTGGCAAAGACGCGAAACACGGGTCATGGCTGTTCCTCGTTCACGAGCGGGACATGCGTCGCCGGATCGATCGGCCGATCCGCGCCTCGCCGACGAGCCGGCTCATTCCGAGCGCGACGGCCAGGATGGCGAGCATTGCGACACCGATGACGGACGCGCGCGGCCACTGAGCGCCGGACTTCACGGTGTCGACGATGAGGATGGAAAGAGTTGGCGGCTTGCTGCCGGTCATGAACAACGGACTGATGTAGTCCCCGAACGACAGCAGAAAGGCCGTCGAACCCGCGAGCACGAGCGCGGGCCGGATCGCCGGCAGGATGACGTGCATGATCACACGGATGCGCCTGCATCCGAGATTCTCGGCAGCTTCGATCAACGTCCGGTCGAGGCCCGCGAGCGCGAAGACGAGGATGAGCACGACGATCGGCAACGTCAGCGTCAGCATGCCGACCTGCATCGAGAAAGCGCCGCCAAGCAACTCCAGCGGATTTCCGCCCGCCTTGACGATGAGGCTGTTGGCAATGCCCTTCGGGCTCAGCATGATCTGCCAGGCGTAGATGCGCAGCAGGTAACTGGAGAAGATCGGCACGATCAGGAACGCGACGGCGAGATCGCGCAAGCGCGCCGGGAGACGGAACGATATCGTGTAGGCCACGGGAAACGCGATCGCGAGCGCCAGGATCGAGGTCGTGATCGAGACGGTCAGCGTATGGGTCAACGCGCGATAGAATACGGTCGACCCGAGGATACGCGACCAATTGTCCATCACGAACGCCGGTTCGAGCCGGAACGAGCGCACCTGCCAGAACGTGACGACGATCAGAAACAGCAGCGGCGCGGCGAAGAACACGACCTGCCAGACAAGCACGGGCAAGCCAAGCGCGGTCGGAAGCACGGCGGGCGACGCCGCCGTGCGGGGACGCAGGATAGAGCCGAATCGACCGAGTACGGCAGGTGTCGCGGTTAGTGCATCTTTGCTCATGACGTGACGGCTCCGATGAAGGCCTGTAGCTACATGCTCTTGAATTCGCTCCAGACCTCGTTCCAGTCGTCGATCGGTTGCTGTTGCGGCAGCTTGCGATAGGCGATCCGGCCGGCCTTGTATTCGTCCATGACGTTGGGCCCGGTCAGCGTCATGCGCAGGATCTCGGCCTCTTTCGGCTTCTGCTCGTTGAGGAGCTTCCAGCCCGCCATCGACGGAATCGACTTCTTGTTGTCGACCTTGGTCGCCATGCGCACCTGCCCCTCGGGCGAGGTCGTCCACTGGATGAACTTTCGCGCCAGGTCGCGCTTCGGGCTTCCCTTCACGATCGACAACGACTCGGTCCATTGGAGGCCGCCCTCCTTTGGAATCGCCGTGTCGACCGGAACGCCGTTCAGGCGCAGCCCCAGTGTGATCCATTCGCCGATGCCCGGAATGAGCTGGGCTCGGCCGTTGGTGAGCGACGAAAAGATGTCGGCGATGGTGTAGAAGCCGGAGGCCTGCGGCTTCAGAGAATAGAGCTTCCTCTTCAGCGCCTCGAATTTCGCCTTGTCGATGTCGAACGGATCCCGGCTGTTGCCGAGAGACTGGCTGAGAGCACCCATCGACGTCAGATACCAGTCGAAGAAACCGACCTTGCCCTTGGCCTTGGCGCTCGATAGCGCGTCGTAGGACGCCACTTCATCTTTGGTGAAAGTGTTGGTGTTGTAGGACAGGCCGAGGTAACCAAAGTCGGTCATCACGCCATAGAGCTTGTCGTCGAACCAGTGCAGCGGAAATTTCTGGAATTCCGGCCAGAAGTCGTTGATCGGATAATCGGCCGGATCGAGCGGCTCGATGAAATCCGCCTTGTGCAGCAAATGCATGTATTCGGCATCCGCCAGCACCACGTCGAACGATCCGGGCGGCGATTGATTGATGACGGCGAGCATCTGGTCGCCGCCCACATACTCCTTGATGCGGACCTTGACGTTGTTGGCCTTCTCGAACGGTTCGATGAGGTACGGATCGGCGTTACCCGGCCACGACAAATAATTCAGCACCTGCGGGTCCTGGGCGCTGGCCGATGACCATCGCGATGACACGGCGAGCGCTGCGGCGCCGGCCATCCCGCTCAGGAAGCTTCGGCGACTGAGATCGATCGAAAGCGGATTGCGTAACATGGGGATCATCCTCGCTGCTGGATCGTATGCGATCTGTGCGTGCGATTTTAGGGTAGCAACATCCATGCCAAGGCGATCGACAAGAAAAACGCAATGATTTCAGCATCAAAGGATTTTCGCGAGGCCTGATTTTGGAAGCTCACTACCCAAATACTGTGCAATCGCATGCAAAATAAGCGCAAAATCGCATACGATCATGATTGCGCCGGCACGCGGGAATGCGTGAAGCAGGTCGCTGAAATCATGGGCGGCAAACGGAATGTCGGGAGGAGCCAACCGGTGAACTGACGTTCGCTTCCGGACCAACTCGGCTCCCGGCGCAGCGACGAGCGGGTTCAAGAGGCCTATCTCGGAGGCGTCGCGTGAGCCAGATGTTTTCCATGACAGACGTGACC
>NZ_JBXAQU010000043.1:0-7012 GCF_058807535.1 Bradyrhizobium sp. GW821-FHT12B03 | reverse complement strand
ACAGCCAGCCGATGAACGACGTGATGCGGCAGATCTTTAATCGGTAATTCCTGAACCAACGCTTCGGACTCCAAGGCGGTCTTTACACCCACGCCCCGCCCACTTCTTCATCCGAACGGATGAGAAGAGGCCACGACGCTGCAGCGCCCCGCCAGCCATCCCTCCCGGTGGATAACAACACCGGCCCCGGCCGGTTCAGCCATCGTTGCCGGTCTCGACGATGTCACAACATGCACAGCGGGCGGGGGCGTCCGATCAATGGGTGACGCGGGTGCCAAGATCGACGACGTCGCTCCTCCCATTGGCATATCCGCCCTCGAACAGCGCATCGATATGCCCTGGTGTTTCCGGGTGCGCGTACATGGAACTGTGAGTGCCTCCCACCATGATGATGGAGGTCATCTCAAGCCCAAACCGGCTCCAGCCCAGATCCGGGACCAAATGGTCTTCGAGGCTGCGAAGTCCGGGATCGTGCTCCTTGGCATGGAGCATGTAGATTGGCGCTTCCACGTCCGGCAAGACGTAGCCGATCTGGCCCTTGACGTTGTCGGATATCATCTCACGCAGAGCTTGCGTTGACGGAGCGCCGGTGAGTTCGGCCAGCCTTTCGGAATCGTCCTCGGTAAGGCCATAGGTTCTCATCAGGTGGGCCCACCCGATTCCGTCGACGACCTGCATCATCGATGTCGGCACCGAGGTGAGGTCGGGCGGCGCCTGCGTATCAAGCAAGGCGACTCCGGTCACGTGATGACCCCGGCGCTCCAATTCGGCAGCCAGTGCAATGGCGACAACCCCGCCGAAAGAGCCTCCAACGAAGAACACGGATCGGTCGCCGATCCAGGATCCCACGTGTGGCGCATAGTTCAAGGCCAGGTCTTCGACAGTCCCATGCAAGAGCCCTTGCTCTGCGAGTGGGTATGGATTGAGACCCGCGATAGGATAGTCCCCAGCCAGATCCTTGATGACTTGGGGCGTGTTCTCTCGGGTGGAGCCGTGGCCGAGACCCGGGATGTAGATCAGGACCCGATCGCCAAATCCGGGTCGTATCGGAACGATGCACGAGGAGTTCCCCTTCTCGAGCAGGGCGCTCATCTCCGCAAGCCCTGAAAGCCGGCGTTCCAGGTCGAGCTGGCGCAGGAATTCGGGATCTGCGCTCTCGAGCAACGCGCTGAGCGAGGTCAGCCCTTCGAGTTTCGATCTGGCCTTACCATTGCTTCCCACGCCTTGCCGCTGCGACGCTCGCTCGCTGGAAGAGAGCTTCTCCTGTAGCAGCCGCGCGATCGCTCGTGCCGTCGGATAATCGAATGCAAGCGTCGTCGGCAGCTTGGCGCCAATTTGCCCCGACAAGCGGTTTCGGAGTGCGACCGCCATCAGCGAGTCCAGACCGAGATCCTTGAGCGATTGGTCCGCAGGCACCGACGAGGCCCCGGGCAGCGCCAGCACCGCCGCAATCTCCTCCTGCGCCAGCTCCACCAGCGCCTGCAGCCGCTCCGCGTCACTCGCAAGCGAAGCCAGCCGTGACCGCAGATTGTTGGTGTCGCCGCTTCCGACCGAGGCGCGCCGCAAGCCAGTGCGCACCAGGCCACGGTACAGCGGCGGCACGTCGTCGGCGAACTGGCGCTGCATCGCGGCGATATCGAGATGGATCGGGATCACCGCCGCATCGGGCAACGCCTGCGCCGCGTCGAGCAGTGCGAGCCCGAGCTCCAGCGTCAGCGCCTGCACACCTTGCCTGCGCATCCGCATCAGCTCGGCACGACCGAGATGCGCCGTCATGCCGACACCGCGCTGCTCCCACAGGCCCCACAGCAGGCTCTGCGCGACAAGACCACGATGCCGACGCTCAGCGGCAAGCCCATCGAGGAACACATTCGCCGCGGCATAGTTCGCCTGGCCCGGACTACCCAGTCCGCCCGCCGACGAGAACAACACGAAGGCGGCGAGATTTTTATCCGCGGTCAGCTCATGCAGGTGCCAGGCGCCATCGAGCTTCGGTCGCAGCACACGCTCTAGCCGCTCGACGTTGAGCGCCGGCACGATGCCGTCGTCCAGCGTGGCCGCCAGATGGAACACGCCCGTCAGCGGACGCTCCGGCACGATCGCGCTCAGGAGCGCGCCAACCGCATCGCGATCGCCGACGTCGCAGCTGACGATGTCCACGGTCTGCACGCCGAGCCCCCTGAGCTCAGCCACGAGCTCGGACGCACCGGGCGTCGCCATGCCGCGACGCGAGGTCAGCAGCAGATGACGCACACCGTGCTGGGCAACCAGGTGCCGCGCGACGGCACTGCCGAGCTCGCCCGCACCACCCGTGATCAGCACTGTTCCGCTGACGTCGAGAGGACGCGGCTCGGCCGCACCTGCGCCGGTGCGCGCCAGCCGCGGCGCCAGCACCGCACCATTGCGCAGCGCGAATTCAGGCTCCGACGTTGTCGCAATGATCCTGGCCAGCAACGCTGCATCCGCGGACACTGCATCCAGATCCACCAGCTGCAGCCGGCGATCGGGATGCTCCGCGCGCGCGCTGCGCACCAGGCCCCACAGCGGCGCCTGCGTCAGTCCGCTTGCGCCTTCGTCGGGACCAGTCGCCACGGCGCCTCGCGTCAGCCACATCATCGCGGTCTCGTTCAGGCGTGCTTCGCCAAGGATCGCCTGCAACTCGGATAGACCACGCTCCGCCGTCGCATGCGTTGCCGCGAGCACCTTCTCATCTGCGTTCGATAGATGATCGAACACGATCTGCGCGGGTACGGGTTCTCCGGCATCGAGTCGCTCGACGAGGGCCGGCAGGCTCGCGGCATGATCAAGCCCGAGACGCGCCGCCATCTTGCCGTCGCCGCCGACGATCAGCGGTGCCACATCCAAGGCGGCCTCGCTCAACGCAATCGCTCGCCATTCAAGCCGATACAGATGCTGCGCCTCGGCACGCGCGGCATCGCGGATCTGGGCTTCGCTCGCTTCCTTCAGCCTGAGACCGCCGACATGGGCGACGACGCGACCGTGCCCGTCCGCAAGCTGAAGATGCGCCAGCGCCTCGCCCGCGCCGCTGCGCTCCACGGAGGCGCGAACCCGCAGCTCCCGCGCGCCCTGGGCGGCCAGCGACACCTCGGACCATTCGAACGGCAGCAGCATCGACCCATCTTCGAGACCTTTGACTTGCGCAAGGGTCAGCACATGCAGCGCACTGTCCAGCAGTGCCGGGTGCAGACCGTAAGCGTCCGCTGAGGGTCCCAATGCTTCTGCAAGCACCGCACGGCCGAACACGGCATCGCCGACACGCCAGGCCTCGACCAGTCCCTGGAACAGCGGCCCGTAGCCGTAACCGTGCGCTTGCAGCGTCGCATAGTGACCGGTCAGGTCGATCGGCTCGCCACCGACGGGCGGCCACACTTCAAGTTCGCTCTCTTGCGTTGCTTCTTCCGTCGCTTCGCCCAGCGTGCCCTGCGCATGCAGTGTCCATGACGCCCCATCGGGGGCATCTTCCGCGCGGCTGTAGATGCTGAGGGTACGGCCACCACCAGCCTCGAGCGCATCCACCTGAACCTGGAGCCGCACACCGCCCTCCGCAGGCAGCACCAGCGGCGACAGCAGCGTCAGTTGCGATACGGCCGACAATCCGACAGCACGCGCGGCCGCAAAGCCCAGCTCCAGCAGTCCCGTTCCCGGCAGCAGCACCGTCCCGAACACCTGGTGGTCGCCGAGCCAGCCCGCGTCCGACAGCGACAGCCGGCCCGTCAGCAGGAACCCGTCGCTCTCCGCCAGCGGCGTCGCAGCACCCAAGAGCGGATGCGATGCCTCAGACAGGCCCATCGTCGATGCGTCAGCGCTCGCCTTCTCCGCCTCCAGCCAGTAGCGCTGGCGCTGGAACGCATAGGTCGGCAGCGCCGCAACCGGCAGCTTCGCGCTGCCGCCAAGCGCCTTCGACCAGTCGATTTGAACGCCATGAACATGCAGCGCGCCGAGATTGCGCAAAAGCTCCGACATGCCGCCGCCATCGCGGCGGAGCGATCCCACCACGACGCCGTGCTCGCCGCTTGCCGCAGACAACGGCATTGCCAGCACCGGATGCGCGCTCGCTTCCACGAACACGCCGTGGCCATTGCCGATCAATTCGGCCAGCGCCAGATCCAGCCGCACCGTCTGGCGCAGGTTTCGGCACCAATAGGAGCCATCCAGCGACGTGCCATCGCAGCGCGTTCCCGTCACCGTCGAGATCATCGCCACATGGCCTGGCTGGGGCGCGAGATCGGACAGCAAGCCTGCAAGCTCGGGGAGGATCGGCTCCATCTCCGCGCTGTGCGAGGCGTAGTCAACATTGACCTGTCGGCAGAACACGCCTTCCTTGCCGAGCTGGCTGACCCAACGCTCGACCACTTCGGTCGGGCCCGAGACGACCGTCGAGCCGGGCGTGTTCACCACCGCGACAGACAAGCCGGACCACTCCGCCGACGTGAGCCGCTCGTCCACGATCGGCGCCGCAAGCTCCGTCACAGCCATGGCGCCGTGACCGGTCAGGCTACGCAGCAGCTGGCTGCGCAGCGCGACCACGCGTGCGCCGTCCTCCAGCGACAAGATGCCGGCAACCACGGCGGCAGCAATCTCGCCCTGGCTGTGACCGACGACTGCCGACGGCTCAAGGCCGAGGCTACGCCACACCGCTGCCAAAGCGACATTCATCGCAAACAGCGAAGGCTGGATTACGTCGACTCGTTCCAGCAGCGAGGCGTCCAGATCTTCATCGCCGCGCAGCACAGAGGTGAGCGACCAGTCTGTGTATTTGGACAGCGCCGTCTCACAGGTTGCAATCGCCTGCGCAAACACCGACGATTCCGCGAGCAAGGCCCGGCCCATCGATGGCCACTGGCTGCCTTGGCCCGGGAATACGAACACCACGCGGCCGCGATCGCGTGCGTCTGCAATCGCCACCGCCGTATGCGAGCGACCTTCGGCCAGCGCATGCAGCGCTTCCACCGCCTCAGAGGGATCGCGTGTCGACACGACGGCGCGCGAGCCAAAATGCGTCCGGTGCAGCGCTGCGGTGGCAACGACGGAGGACCAGTCCGCTTCCGGATGCTGCGACAGCCATTCGCCGTAACGACCGGCCTGCGCACGCAGCGCGGCCTCGTCACGGCCCGACACCAGCAGCGGGATCAACGGCGATGATGCATCGGCGCTGACGACAACCTTGCGCGCTGGCGCTTCTTCGATCACCACATGCGCGTTCGTGCCGCTGATGCCGAACGAGGACACGCCGGCACGACGGACCCGCGAAGCATCACGCGGCCATGCGCGCGCCTGCTGGAGCAGCGACAGTCCGCTGCCTTCCCACTCGATCTGGCTGCTCGGATGTTCCGCATGCAGCGTCTTCGGCAACACCTCGTGCCCGAGCGACAGCACCATCTTCATCACACCGAGAACACCGGCCGCGGCTTGCGTATGACCGAGATTCGACTTCGACGAACCCAGCCACAGCGGGCGATCGTCGCGCCGCGTCGGACCAAACACGGCAGCCAAGGCGCCGGCCTCGATGGGATCACCGAGGCTGGTCCCGGTGCCGTGGGCTTCGACGACGTCGATGTCGTCGGCGCTGACGCCGCTCGCGGACAAGGCCGCGCGAATCACGCGCTGCTGGCTCGGACCGTTCGGCGCGGTCAGACCCTGGCTGCGGCCATCCTGGTTCACCGCCGAGCCACGGATCAGCGCCAAAATCTCGTCGCCGTCACGCTCCGCATCCGACTGGCGCTTGAGCACCAGCACGCCGCAGCCTTCGCTCCAGCCGGCACCGTCAGCACCGTCCGAGAAGCTCTTGCTTCGGCCGTCCGGCGCGACAGCACCCGCACCCATGCTGACCAGAGCGATTGGCGTACACATCACGTGCACGCCACCTGCCAGCGCCAGATCGCACTCGCCCTGACGCAACGCCGTGCATGCCAGATGCAGCGCCGACAGCGACGACGAGCACGCCGTATCGATCGTCATCGCCGGACCTTCCAGGCCCAGCACGTAGGAGACGCGGCCCGCCAGCACGCTCGACAGCTTGCCTGTCGTCGTCCACATCGTCGTCGCCTCGAGCGAGCGATGCATGCCGTAGTCGCTGCCCATCGAACCAAGATACACGCCGGTCCGGCTCTCTCTCAGTCCCTCCGGTTGCAGCCCCGCGCGCTCCAGCGCTTCCCACACCGCTTCCAGCGTCAGCCGCTGCTGCGGATCCATCTCCACCGCCTCACGCGGCGAGATGCCGAAGAAGCCCGCGTCAAAATCCTCCACTGCGCTGACAAAACCGCCTTCCTGCGTCAGCCATCCCGTCACCACTTCCAGGCGCTTCAGCAGATCACGGCTCCAGCGACCCGGCAGCGGACCGATGCCGTCGCCACCGCGCTCCAGCAGCGACCAGTAGCTTTCGGGGCTCGCGGGACCTCCCGGCGTACGGCAGCTCATGCCCACAATCGCGATCGATTCCGATGCCGCGATGGCTCGCCGCTTCTCCTGCCGAACAGGAGCACGACCGAGCTCGAGCTTCTCCAGCAGCAGGCGCGACATCGCGCGCGCGGACGGGTAATCGAACGCCAGCGTGGTCGGCAGCTTGGTCCCGACCCGCGCCGACAGGCGGTTGCGCAGCTCGGCCGCCATCAACGAGTCCAGACCGAGATCCTTGAGCGGTTGATCCGCAGGCACCGAGGTAGCCTTGGGCAACGCCAGCACGGCCGCGATCTCTTCCTGCGCCAGCTCCACCAACGCCTGCTGCCGCTCCGCATCGCTGGCAAGCGACGCGAGGCGAACCCGCAACGCGTTGGTATCGCCGCTCGATGTCGAGGCACGCCGCAATCCGCTGCGCACCAGGCCGCGATACAGCGGTGGGATCTCATCCGTGAACTGACGCTGGACCGTAGCGAGATCCAGATGAATCGGGATCAGCGCCGCATCCGGCAGCGAGCGCGCCGCATCCAGCAGCGCAAGCCCGAGCTCCAGCGACAGCGCCTGCACGCCCTGCCGGCGCATCCGCATCAGCTCG
>NZ_JBXAQU010000042.1:0-18070 GCF_058807535.1 Bradyrhizobium sp. GW821-FHT12B03 | reverse complement strand
CAGTCCTGCCAATTAGACAGACTGAATCACTGATCCCTCTGCGTCGCAACCGCCGCCTTTTTCAACAGAATCGGCCCCTTAGCCGACTCGTCAGGGCAGACGGCTCATGTCCAATCCTGACGGTGATGCGGACATGGCGTGTCTTCCAGGTTGCTCAGAGTCCTGAGCTCATGTCATCGGCCAGCGGCTTGGCCGACGCGACACGGCTTCCGTTCCGGCGGCGGATGGTCCACACTGCCAACCCCAAAACGATCGCCACGCCAACCACGCTGAGCATCCAGATGTGCTTGCCGACATGCCCGTGGTGATGCAGCCCCGCATATTCGTGCAGGGCCGACACCGCCAGCACCCCCGGCAGCACATGCGCGGGCGCCCAGACCAGGATCGCCGGAAGGTTCACCGCATAGAATTTTGCCGGCGCCATCCCCAGCGCGCCGGCGGTGACGGGCACGAAGGCCCGGATCGGCGGCACGAAGCGGGCAAAGAACACGGCCCAGGTGCCGAAGCGGTGGAAGAAGCTTTCGCTTTCCGCGACCACGCGCGGATAGTTGGTCAGCGGCCAGGTGTTGAGGATCTCGCGCTGCTGCCGGTGCCCGATCCAGTAGGCCGAGCCGTCGCCCAGCACGGCCCCGGTCGCTGCCGCCAGCAGCACCCAGCCGAGTTTCAGCTCCCCGCCCGGGACAAGGGCGCTGAGCGCCAGGATGATGGTCGAGCCCGGGATCACCGAACCCACCACCGGAACGGCTTCCAGAAGCGCTGCCAGGAACAGGGTCAGGTAAGCCAGCCACGCATGGGCCGAGACGAAGGCGATGAAGGGATCAAGGAAGGACGTCACGTCGTCTCTACGTTGGGAGGGCCACGCGGGCTCAGACCCTACATAAGTAAGGGGCGACGGTAAAAGTGCCATTCGCGCGGGCACACCCGTCACCCCGCCCAAAATCCGAGCGTGATTCGCAAGGCAGCCCTCCAAAAACTGCGTTCCTCACCTATCTAAATGAAAAGACAATGGAACTTTGATTGCGGGGCGGGCTTCTGCCCGCACGTTCTCTCTGATAGGTTCGCAGACGCACCCAGCCGCAGCCACCGTGCAAATAACTGGTCTCGGGATCGCCCGGGGCCTCGGAGGATTGATGACGACCGCCGCCATGTCCAAAGTTGAGGAAGTTTCCGGTTTGCCCGACATGAAGGTGTCGGTCCGCCAGGTGTTCGGGATCGACAGCGATCTCGAAGTGCCGGCCTATTCCGAAGTCGATCCTCATGTGCCCGAAGTCGATTCCGACTACCGCTTCGACCGCGCCACCACGCTCGCCATTCTCGCCGGTTTTGCCCGCAACCGCCGCGTGATGGTGACCGGCTATCACGGTACCGGCAAATCCACCCATATCGAGCAGGTCGCCGCCCGCCTGAACTGGCCCTGCGTGCGCGTCAACCTCGACAGCCACATCAGCCGTATCGACCTCGTCGGCAAGGACTCGATCGTGGTCCGCGACGGCAAGCAGGTCACCGAATTCCGCGACGGCATCCTGCCCTGGGCGCTCCAGCACAATGTCGCGCTGGTGTTCGACGAATACGACGCCGGCCGCCCGGACGTGATGTTCGTGATCCAGCGCGTGCTGGAAGTCTCCGGACGCCTGACGCTGCTCGACCAGAACAAGGTGATCAAGCCGCATCCGAGCTTCCGCCTGTTCGCGACCGCCAACACGGTCGGCCTCGGCGACACTTCGGGCCTCTATCACGGCACCCAGCAGATCAACCAGGGCCAGATGGACCGCTGGTCGATCGTCACCACGCTGAACTATCTCAGCCATGACGAGGAAGTGGAGATCGTGCTGGCCAAGGCCAAGCACTATCGCACCCAGGAAGGCCGCGACATCGTCAACAAGATGGTTCGCCTCGCCGATCTCACCCGCAACGCCTTCGCCAATGGCGATCTGTCGACGGTGATGAGCCCGCGCACGGTGATCACCTGGGCCGAGAACGCCGACATCTTCGGCGATATCGGCTTCGCCTTCCGCGTCACCTTCCTCAACAAGTGCGACGAGCTCGAGCGTCCCCTGGTCGCCGAGTTCTATCAGCGCTGCTTCAACGCGGAGCTGCCGGAATCGGCGGTCAACGTGGCGCTCAGCTGATCCAAGTAAGCCGGACAATGGCCACCATCACCGTCGAGCGCACTATTGGGACGACCAAGAAGGCTGTGCTCGCCGGGCTCGGCGCCTTTAACGACGAGCACATCGGGAAGCAGAAGTTCAAGGGCATCGCGGTCTCGCTGAAGGACCGCGGCAAGATCGTCGGCGGCATCGTCGGGTACCTCTGGGCCACGGTTCTGTTCATCCAGTATTTCTGGATCGACCAGAAGCAGCGCGGCAAGGGGCATGGGACGAAGCTGATTGCGGCGATCGAGGACGAGGCAAGACGGCTGGGCGCGGTTCAGGCCCATGTCGACACGATGAGTTTCCAGGCGCCGGGCTTCTATCGTTCCCAAGGGTACGAGGAATTCGGCACCGTCAAGGGCTATCCCGGCGGCGTGACGCGCCATTCGTTTACGAAGTCGCTATGAGCACATCATCATCCAACTCCAAATTCCGTAACACCAAGGAAGCGCCGACCGAGCCGTTCAAGCGCTCGGTCGCTTCCTGTCTCAAGGCGATCGCAAAGTCGCCGGAGCTCGACGTCAGCTTCGCCGCCGAGCGCCCGGGCCTTGCGCCCGGCAAGGCGCGGTTGCCCGAGCCGGCGCGGAAAATGACAAAGCGTGACGCCGCGATCGTGCGCGGCCACGCCGATTCCATCGCGCTCAAGATCGCCTGTCACGACGCAAAACTGCATCGCAAGCTGATGCCCGGCAATCCGCAGGCGCGCGGCGTGTTCGAGGCGGTGGAGCAGGCCCGCGTCGAGGCGATCGGCGCGCGCCGCATGGCGGGCGTTGCGAAAAACCTCACGGCGATGCTCGACGACCATTTCCATCGCGGCAAGTTCGACGAGATCACCGACCGCGCCGACGCGCCGCTGGCCGACGCGCTGGCGATGCTGGTGCGCGAACGCCTGACCGGCATGGCGCCGCCGACGGCTGCGAAGAAGATGGTCGATCTCTGGCGGCCGATTCTCGAGGACAAGATCGGCAAGCGGCTCGACCGGCTCGACGGCGTGGTCGAGGACCAGACCCGGTTCGGCGACGCCGTGCATGACCTGTTGTCCGCGCTCGAGCTCGGCGACGAGCGCAACGCCGACAGCGAAGAGAACGACGACAACGAGGAAAATCGCGACGGCGACAACGACCAGTCCGGCGCGGAAGGCTCGCCCGATTCCGATTCCGCCCAGGAAATGAGCGCCGACCAGGCGCAGGCGTCGAGCGAGGAGATGAGCGAGAGCGCGATGGAGAGCGCGCAGGCCTCGACCTCGGATACTTTCGACGACGGCGAGCTCGGCGACGACGAGACGCCGGGCGAGGCGACCCGTCCGAATTCGCACGGCAAGAACGAGCCGCGCGGGCCGGAATATCACGCCTTCGCACCCAAGTTCGACGAGGTGATCGCCGCCGAAGACCTCTGCGACCATGACGAGCTGGAGCGCCTGCGCGCCTATCTCGACAAGCAGCTCGCGCATCTGCAAGGCATCGTCGCCCGCCTCGCCAACCGGCTGCAGCGCAAGCTGATGGCGCAGCAGAACCGCGCCTGGGAGTTCGATCTCGAAGAGGGCATTCTGGACCCCGCGCGGCTGTCGCGCGTCGTGACCGATCCCTATCACCCGCTGTCCTTCATGCACGAGAAGGAGGCGACGTTCCGCGACACCGTGGTGACGCTGCTGCTCGACAATTCCGGCTCGATGCGCGGCCGCCCGATCACGGTGGCGGCGACCTGCGCCGACATTCTGGCCCGCACGCTGGAGCGTTGCGGCGTCAAGGTCGAGATTCTCGGCTTCACCACGCGCGCCTGGAAGGGCGGGCAATCGCGCGAGGCGTGGCTTGCCGCCGGCAAGCCGGCCAACCCCGGCCGTCTCAACGATCTCCGCCACATCATCTATAAATCCGCCGACGCCCCGTGGCGTCGTGCGCGAAAAAATCTCGGCCTGATGATGCGCGAGGGGCTGCTGAAGGAGAACATCGACGGCGAGGCGCTGGACTGGGCGCACAAGCGCCTGCTCGGCCGGCCCGAGCAGCGCAAGATCCTGATGATGATCTCGGACGGCGCGCCGGTCGACGATTCCACGCTGTCGGTCAATCCGGGCAACTATCTCGAGCGGCACCTGCGCCACATCATCGAGGAGATCGAGACCCGCTCGCCGGTCGAGCTGATCGCGATCGGCATCGGCCATGACGTCACGCGCTACTATCGCCGCGCGGTGACGATCGTGGACGCCGAGGAGCTCGGCGGCGCCATCACCGAGAAGCTAGCCGAGCTGTTCAGCGAGACGGCGGCCGCACCGCAGCCCTCGGCAAGCCGTCCGCGCCGCAAACTGCATTCGTGAGCACGCTTCGATCCCGCCGCAGCTTTCTTGGCAGTCTTCTTGGCCACGCGGCGGCGGGATTTTCCACTCTCGCATTGTCGCGTCTCGCGCAGGCGCAAGGGGCGACCGAGCCGCCGCCGCGCCCGCTCCAGGTCGAGCGCGCCGTCACCGATCCCGTCAGCATCGAGGTCAACGCGCGGCTGATCCCGAATTTCGAGCCGCGCGACCGTTCGCGCACGCGCTTCGGCTCGCTGGAGTTTCGCAGCGGCCTGGTGCTGACCTCGCCCTATCGCGGCTTCGGCGGCCTGTCCGGCATCCGGCTCGATGCCAGGGGGGAGCGCTTTCTCGCGATCTCCGACCAGGGCGGCTGGTTCACAGGCAGCATCCGCTATTCCGGCGGCAGGATGGCCGGGCTCGACGACGTCGAGGCGGCGCCGCTGCTCAATGCGGAGGGGCGGCCGATCACGGAAAAGCGCCTGTGGTGGGATTCGGAATCGCTGACGCGCGACGGTCATGTCGTCTATGTCGGGCTCGAGCGCGTCAACCAGATCCTGCGCTACGATTTCTCGAAAGGCGGCACGCGCGCCCGCGGCGAGGTGATCCAGGTGCCGCCCGCGTTGCGCAAGCTGCCATACAACAAGGGGCTCGAGGCGCTGGTCTTCGTCCCCAGGGACAAGAGCCAGCCTCTCGCCGGCACGCTGATCGCGTTCTCCGAGCGCGGGCTGGACGCCGACGGCAATCTGGTCGCCTTCCTGATCGGCGGTCCCACGCCCGGCCAGTTCAGCGTCCGCCGCACCGAGACGTTCGACATCAGCGACGCGGTGCTCCTGCCCTCGGGCGAGCTGCTCATTCTCGAACGCAAATTCTCCTGGTTCACCGGCGTCGACATCCGCATCCGCGCGATTCCCCTGAAATCCATCGCGCCGGGCGCGGTGGTCGACGGCCCTGCCTTGTTCAAGGCCGATCTCGGCCAGGAGATCGACAACATGGAAGGCATCGACGTCCACGTCACGCCCGAGGGCGAGACCGTGCTGACGCTGGTCTCGGACGACAATTTCTCGCTGCTCCAGCGCACGCTGCTGCTGCAGTTCACGCTGGTGGAGTAACAGGCCGCACGGAACGGTTCTTGCAGCGCTCCGGGTGATTGAAACGGAGTTCTCGATGAACAGGTTTCTTCGGGTGTTTTGCGTCCTTGTCGGCTTCTGGATAGCCGCTGCAGCACAGGCACAAGGCTGGCCGACGCGGCTGATCAAGGCAACCATACCGTTCGGTGCGGGCAGCGCGGCCGATGTGGTGCCAAGGCTGGTGTTCGAGCGTCTCGCCGCTGAGCTCGGTCAATCGATCGTGATCGAAAACCGCGCCGGCGGCGGCGGCCTGGTCGGTTCGGCGCTGGTCGCCAAATCCGATCCCGATGGTTACAGCCTTCTCGCCCAGTCATCGGCGCTGACCATCGCGCCCGCGATTTTTCCGAGCGCGACCTTCGACCCCGCCCGTGACCTCGCTTCGGTGCTGATGATCGGATCCGGCGCCAATGTGATGATCGTGCCGAAGGAGCGGCCCTGGAAAACCATCCAGGACTTCATCGCCGACGCCAGGGCAAAACCCGGCTCGATTTCGTTCGGCTCGGTCGGCATCGGCAGCGCCGTGCATATATCGAGCGAAAAATTCCGCTATGCCGCCGGGATCGAGGCCACGCATGTGCCGTATCGCGCCGGCCCGGAAGTGATCGCCGACATTCTCGGCGGACGGATCGATCTTTATTTCTGTCCGCTGGCCACAGCGCTGCCGCTGATCCGCGAGGGCCAGGTCCGCGCGCTGGTGGTCTCGACGGCCAAGCGCGTCGCCGATCTGCCCGACGTGCCGACGCCGGTCGAGATCGGATTGAAGGACGCCGACAGCGAGATCTGGTTCGGCGTGTTCGTGCCCGCGAAGACGTCGCGCGAGATCGTCGAAAAGTTGCACGCTGCGGGCGAGAGGGTATTGGCCAATCCGGCGATGCAGGCCAGCCTGAAAAAGCTCGGCATCGAACCGATGCCGATGAAGCCGGCCGAGATGGACGACTTCGTCAAGCGCGAGATGGCGGCCAATCTGGAGCTGATCAAGGCCGCTGGCATCAAGCCGTAGGGGAGGGTTGCGCGCCCGGCGGCTTGAGGAGAGGGAAGAGGCTCGCTAGCATCGCGGCCAGCTTTCCCTTCCTCCCCCGGAACTCCCCGCATGAGTGCCCTGTTTTCCCCGATCAAGCTGCGCGGCCTGACGTTGAAGAACCGCGTCGTGGTGTCGCCGATGTGCCAGTATTCGGCCGAGGACGGCGTTCCCACCGACTGGCACTTCACCCACATCAACAATCTCAGCCTGTCGGGCGCGGCGATGTTCTGCATCGAGGCGACCCATGTCGAAGCGATCGGCCGCATCACGCCGGGCTGCCTCGGCCTGTACAGCGATGCCGCCGAGGCCGCGCTGAAGCAGATCCTCGCCTCCGTGCGAAAACATTCCTCCACCGCGATCGCGATGCAGATCGCCCATGCCGGCCGCAAGGCCTCCAGCGCGCGGCCCTGGGACGGCGGCCAGCTGATCCCGGTCAGCGAGGGCGGCTGGCAGACGGTGGCGCCGTCGGCGGTGCCGCACAAGGAGGGCGAGGCCGCACCGCTCGCGCTCGATGCCGCGGGCCTCAAGCGCATCCGCGATGCCTTCGTCGATGCTGCGAAGCGCGCGGAGCGCATCGGCATCGACGCCATCGAGCTGCACGGCGCGCACGGCTATCTCATGCATCAGTTCCTGTCGCCGATCTCCAACAAGCGCACCGACGAATATGGCGGCTCGCTCGAAAACCGCATGCGCTTCCCGCTCGAGGTCTTTGATGCGGTGCGCGCCGTGTTCCCGCACGACAAGCCGGTCGGCATGCGGGTGTCGTCGACCGACTGGGTCGAGGGCGGCTGGGATCTGGCGCAGACCATCGCATTCGCCAAAGCGCTGAAGGCGCGCGGCGTCGACTGGATCGATGCCTCCTCCGGCGGCGTCTCGCCGCTGCAGAAGATTCCGCTCGGCCCCGGCTATCAGGTGCAGTTCGCAGACGCGATCCGCCGCGAGACCGGATTGCCCACCATCGCGGTCGGCCTGATCACCGAGGCGAAGCAGGCCGAAGAGATCGTCGCATCCGGCAAGGCCGACATGGTCGCGCTCGCCCGCGGCCTGCTCTACGACCCGCGCTGGGGCTGGCACGCCGCCGCCGAGCTCGGCGGCGAAGTCGAAGCACCACCGCAATACTGGCGCTCGCAGCCGTCCACGCAGAAGGCGCTGTTCGGCAAGACCACGTTCGGGGCGCGGTAGGCGCTTCGCGCGTGTTGCAGCTGTGGTGCGAGGCTCGCGCCACACACTCCGTCATTGCGAGCGCAGCGAAGCAATCCAGAATCCCTCCGCGGAAACACTCTGGATTGCTTCGCTGCGCTCGCAATGACGATGGGGAGACAGGCGTACGTCACACGTTCAGGTCGCGTTCCCTGCGAAATCTGCGGCCATGAAGATCACCACCCCTCACGCATCCGTAACATCCCTCAGCTTCCACCTCCCGCGAAACTGGCCTAACCTCTCCGCGTTCAATGCCTCGCGGAGGCCGGTCATGCGTTTTCGTGTTCGTAAAGCAGCCCACGTGCTCGAGCGCGTGGGCCTCGCGATGGCGGGGGCCGCGTGCGGGCTGTTCGTCGGCGCCTATGTCGGCTCGGCGATCGCCCCGCTCACCACGCAGGGCTTTCTGCTGCTGATGATGGGTCTGGGTGCCATCGGCTTCTATCTCGGCATCGACACGCCGCAGCTGCCCTTCGACGCCGCGCACAGCAGCATCGACGCCGCGGAATTGCTGAGCTCCGCCGGCACGCTCTGCGCCACGCTCACCGCGCTCGCCTCCGTCGCCGTCATCGTGCTCCGGCTCGAGCCGCACGTCGCCTGGACCTGGCTCGCCTTGTTCGGCTGGACCGCCGGCGTCGCCATGCAGATCGTCGCCGGCGCCAAGGCCAGGATGCGGAAGTAGGTTTTTCTCTTACCCTCCCCCTCCAGGGGAGGGTAAGAGCGCAGCTCACTCTTGCTTAAAACACCACGCCCACCCGGGTGCCGCGCTTCCAGGCGATGCGGCAGCGCTTCTTGGTGTTGACGTGCAGCAGCTCGAACCGCTCGGGGATGCTGACCTGGCCGCCGAGATCGACGCAGGCCCCGCCGGGCGAATAGTCGATCAGCGTGCAGGGGATGACGGGCGCGCGCGGGTCGGTGATGATCTTGGCCTGGCGGGACACCAGGCCGGCGGGTTTGACGCGGGCATGTCGGCGCGGATGCATTGGCACTCTCCTCCAATTCCGCGGATAGCGGCGGTGGTAGGTTCCGATGATCGACGGGAGATGATGCGATCCGGCTAAGGCCGGCACGAGAATTTTAATGAAAAGTAGCGGCGAATGCAGAAAGCCGCGGTAGCGGGATGCTCCGCCGCTGGCTCGGGGCGCGCTTCGCCCGATCGCCTGCTATCGCACCCGGTTGAGCGCGATGAAGCTGCGGTTGGCTGCCTCGTATTGGAAGGCGTAGAGGTTCGCCTCCTGACAGGTGTCGCCGACGGCAGCGCGCCGCTCGAGGTCCTTGAGCTGCGTGAACTTCCGGCCCGAGGCATCGGCGTCGTATTTGACGTGGACCGTCGGCGACGAGTTCTCGTTCGAGCGGTCGTAGCGATGCGCGATCTTCCACGCATCGCCCGGCGCCAGGAAGCGCGTCTCCCAGTCGCCGTTACCGACCTTGCGCATGTAGGTGATGTTGGCCCTTGTGTCGTTCCGCAGGCAGACCACGCCATAGTGCTTGTCGTTGGCGGCCCCCACTGTTGCGGACGACAGCGCGGCCGCTGCGAGGCCCAGCACGACCGGAAACGTCACGACGGAAAATATGGACTTCGTCATTGCAAAATCTCCCTGATCGATCCCGCCATTTCTGATGGGGACGTCGTGCAGGGAGGATAGGCGCGGGGTTGCGCGGGTGCGCATGAACCGGTTCACAATCTCTGCGCTCGCCGGCGGGGCCACTGCGAGACATGTTGTCGCGGTGCGATGGGCCGCGTTTGGCGCGCCCCTGCCTCAACCACCGTCATTGCGAGCGCAGCCCCCGCCTCATCCGGCCGCGATCTTGTCCGCCTCGGCACCGGTGCCCGGCGGCACCGGCATCGGCACCGTCTCATAGGTCTTCGGCAGGTTCACCGGCCGGTACTCCCGCTCCACCGCCATCCGCTTCACCACGCTCTCGTGCACATGGGCGCCGTCGGGGATGGGGCGCGGCTCGCAGTCGGGGATGTAGAAGCCGAAATAGACCTTTCGCTCGGGCCATTCCTTGTACTTGGCGCTCTTCGGCAGATATTCCAGCAGCCGCCAGCCCGCCGTCATCGAATCGTGCAGCACGCCGGTCTTGCCGGTGTAGGCCGGCTCGACGTACTGGAACGGCGAGTTCTTGCGCTGGATGCCCCAGGCGAGCTGGTTCACGGTGCGCGGGTTGAAATTCAGCCCGGCCTTCTCCGCCTCGTCGATCATCCAGATCAGCGGATATTTCGAGTCCCCGCTCTCGGCCTCCGGATAGCCGCCGCCGACGTCGCTGTGCACGCCGGCGAACCACACCTGCAAAATGTCCTGCGGCACCTTCTTCTCGTCGGGCACGTAGCGGTTGCTCCAGAACTCCTGCGGCTCCTCGTATTTGTTGAGGCGGAACATGCGGCGCCGCTCGTCGATCGCGATCGCCTGCCGGAAGATCTTGACGCTCGGATTGCGCCGCGTGAAGGCGAGCTCCTCCAGGCTGATCACGTAGAAGAAATTGTCGCGCCGCGGCACGATCACGCTCGCCACGGTGTCCCAGACGCCGATGAAGTGGATGGTCGGCCAGCGCGTCGAGGTGATGCGCGCGAATTGCGCCGCGAGGTCGAACGCGTCCTTCGGCAGCGGCCCGCTCTCGTCGACGTCGACGTCCTTGAGATCCTCGACGTCGTTGCCGCGCCCGGTGCCGGAATATTGCTTGTAGGCGACGAGGCCCGAGCCTGCGAGGTTGGCCTGCTCCGGCGAGATCAGCCCGATCTTGTGGATCAGCCCCGCCAGCACCCGCACCGTATAGGCGCCGCGCGAGAAGCCGAACAGATAGATGCGGTCGCCCGGCGCGTAATGCTCGACCAGGAAGCAATAGGCGCTGAGCACGTTGTCATCGAGCCCGTAGCCGGTGGCGAGCCCCAGCACCAGATTGACGTTGGCCTTGAGCCGGTGCCACGTCGTCGGCTCCGTCACCGTGCCGACGCCGGGATCGTAGAACACCATCTGCCGCGGCTGCGTCCTGTCGGTCTTGCGCAGGCAGCGGTACAGCTTCAGGACGTTGGAGATGTTCTCGCTGATCTCGTTGCCGGTGCCGTCACAGCAGATGACGAGATTCTTCGGTTCGGAATTGTGCGCGTGCTCCACAGGTCAGCCCCTCCCGGCAATGCTACCAGGGCGAGTATAACCGAAAAGCGCGACAGCGAAGAGACGATGAAGAGACGATGGTGTTCTTACCCTCCCCTGGAGGGGTCCGGGACGAGCGTAGCTCGCCCGTGGGTCGGCACGCGATCGAGCAAAGCGAGATTGCGTGACGGGGTGGGGTGACGGTCTCTCCACGCTGAACACTGCCCGTGCGGAGAGATCACCCCACCCCGCTCGCGCTGCGCGCGATCGATCCTCCCCCTCCAGGGCAGGGTAAGCGCGCGCCGGCGTTTTGCTTGCGCCCTACTTCTTCTTCCCCGGCCCGAAATCCGGCTGCCAGGCCGCGTCCTTGCGGTTCGGGGCTGCGGCGATGATCTTGGCCTTTTCCTTCTTCGGCTTCTTGGTTTCGCGATTGCCGCGTTGCTGTCCCTTGGCCATGGCGTCGGTCTCCTGTGGGGGTTTGAGTTCGTCCAGTTCGTCCGATTGCAGCACGCGGCCGCGCGGCGTGCAGACGCGCACGTCCATGTAGCCCTCGCGCAGCAGCTTGCGCGCCAGCCGCAGCGCGACGGTGGCGCTGCCGCGGCCGAGATTGGAGCAGCCATATTCGTTGGTGCCGCTGACCAGATAGGGCACGCGCATTGTCCTAGCCATGGAAGATGACCGCCGCGCAGACCGGAAGCAGAAGCAGCAGCGCGACGTGTCCTTGCGGAACGATCCATTCCGAGACGCGAAACCGCGGCATCGCTCGCTCCTGCCAGAGCATGACGAGAGCATGCTCGAATGACGGGCCTATCGGCGGGAGCGCTACGAACCCTCAGTCACCGGTCGATGCCGTTGCAGGAATTGCGGTGATGATCGAGCCTACGCCTGCCCCTCGCCAATAGCGAGGACTAAAACGCCGCGTGAGCGCACCGGGCGTGATCGCGCGCGCGGTTCACCTCTCCCACAGGGAGAGGTCGGATCGCATCGCAGGATGCGATCCGGCTGAGGGGTTACGGTCTCGCCGTCCGCGACGCGTGCGCTGCGGTGCGCGTCGCGGCGACGATAGTGCTGGCTATTGCCGCGCGGGGAGCGCATGGTTGCAGCAAGCCGGCGTCGGCCAGCGCCCCCTCGCAGCAAGGCAGGCATGTATGACCATCCGTTCGCGACGGGAAACCGTCACGTTCCGGCATTCGTTCCGCATCCACGGCATCGAGCGATTGCTGCCCGCAGGCAGCTATGACGTCATCGCCGACGAGGAGACGATCGAGAGCGAGACCTTTTCGGCCTGGCGCCGCGTCGGCACCTCGATCATCGTGCCCGTGGAAGGCATGCTCGGCTCCGTGGAGATGCTGTCGATCCGCGCGCCCGATTTGTCGGATGCGATGGCGATCGACGCGAGCGTCGCCAATGACTGACGTTCCGGTCGATCTCGACAGCCACCGCGGCATGGCGGCGCAGAAGGCCACCGATCTGCGCCGCGCGCTGGCCGAGGTCGAGAACAATGTCAGGGAGCTGCGCGAGCGCGAGGCTGATCTCGAGAACCGCCTGATGACGGTGCCCGCGACGTCGTGGGCCGAGGCCGCGGTGAAGGCGCGCTATCTGCTCAACCTCTATGCCGCCAGCCTCCCCACCGAAGACACCCGCCACCGCGCGCTGGTGACCGCGCTGTTCGACGATTTCGCAAGACTCTCGGGGGAGACCTGAGCGCCGGCGGCGGGCATCTTCCGGTGCGTGGTGCCGCGTGCGTGAACATCGGTGTCATTGCGGTGAGGCCGCGCGCGTTGAAAACAGCTGTCGTCCTGGCGAAAGCCAGGACCCATAGCCGCCGAATTGAGTTGTTGCGATGCCTGTGGCCACATCGTGGTTCCAGAACTCCGACCGGGGTAATGGGTCCTGGCTCCCGTGCGCAATTGCGCACCAGGCCAGGACGACGTCGGAGAATTCGCAGCCCGCACGGGCGTCGAAACCCCTCGGCGACCGCGCCAGGCGCAACCGCATAACAGGAGCAACCCATGACCCTCACGAGCAGCCGCTTTGTCGGCTACGAACAGGACCGCGGCATCGTCCAGTTCCTGATGCAGGACGGGCCCAAGGAGATTCACTGCGCGATCTCGACCTCCGCGATGGACTATCTCGAGCGCGGCCCGCAGGCGCGGCCCGAGCAGCGCGAAGCCCAGTTCACCCGCCTGCGTGACCGCATCGAAGCTCGCGCCGCGAGCAAGTACCGCGCGACGGAGTTCGAGGGCACCCCGCCGGGGATCGTGCTGCGGAGCATCGATTTTCGGGGGTAGGGGGAGGGCATGTTCTCGTAGGCTTCGTCACCTACTGGTAAGAGCATTCCGTAGCAATCGTTTCATGGATCCACGTCGTTTTGCGGAATGGATGGACGTTTATCCCAATAGTTCAGTGAACATATTCAATGGAAGTTCGGGTCCCGTCCGAAAGATTTGTACAACCTTTCTTGGGGTGTTTGCGTCGACTTGCCTGCCGTCTTTGCCGGTCTTCCGCAGGACCAGAATATCACCCTTCAGCTCAATGACCGTGAGGTGTTTTTTTAGTCGGGAGCCTGAATACTCGGACAAGTCTAGCATGTAAACTTCCGAACGTTCGCCCGCCGCATGAGCCTCTGAAAGGCTTGACTTGACCAAGTGTATCATTCGCAGATCAACCAAGCTTTGGAGCAGTCGATATGCGTCCGCATGTTCGTGCTTATCTCTGAGGCCAACTCTGAAGAATGAGTAGTGGTGCTCGTCAATGCAGAAGTTTCGTAATCGCTCTAAGGCATGGAGCCGGATAGCAGCCTGACCGGCGGATGAGGCCGCGTCTTCTTCGAGGTCACTCCTCTTTTGCTTCCCTGCTTCACCCGCAGCCTCATTCACATCCTGCGCTCCGACATGACGAGCATTGTCGCGGAGTCGGGTAATTTGAATAGACCTTGCTGCTACTGTAAGAAAATCTCGGGGAACACCACCTGCGGCTAATACAAGTCTATCAAGCGCAGCCTGAGACATGAAGCCCGTGCGATTGGAAATGCCGGCGGCGTGCAGATATGTCTGCAAAACATTGCTTAGGAAGGATCGTGCCTTTTTCGGCTCTTCCAACGTGATGTCGAGCGGGATTTCCGCTGCGTCATGTCCACTCTGTAGTCCAATCGGCGGATTGTCGGTGAATGTTCGGCACTGGTTTCGAATGCCCGCAACTTTGATCCATGCAGCAGTGTCTCGCGTAATCCCATGAAGCGAGTCGAGGAATTTCGGTTGCTCCTTCATTTCCAGGTAATGAAGGTCATCAATAAAGATGAACAGATCGGCCGCTGTCTCCGCGCATACAAAATTGATAAGCCGTTGCGCTTCCGGAATCAGTCGGGCGACAGCTTCATTCGAAAGTGAATTCCTATCCAATAACTTCTGTACGGAATTACTCAGTTTAACTGCGTGCGAGACGCTGCTCGGCTTGGATTGTCGCTCGCGATGAATTTGTTCTGGAAGCTCGCAGATTCGCGTCAATACCGTGAGAAATGATCGGTTTGCATCAAGGCCTCGTAGAATTTGCATATTGATCCAGAGGACGGTGCCCGACGATTTTTCGATTTGCTTCTTTACCTCGAGCAGCAGTGCAGTTTTTCCGACTCCGCGGCGGCCGAAGAGGAGGTGGTGCCGGCGCGTCAGAGCTACCCGTAGGTTCTCAGCTGCATCCTTAATGTACTCCAAGCTCGGCTGTTGTTCAGAGGTCCGCGATCGCTCATTCAGAAGTTCAATGAGTTTGCTCACCCTCTCGTCGTTGACTGACTGAACGGCGCTTCTAGCTTCATTCGAAGAGCTCTTGGCTTCTCTTACTACGATCAGATTTCCCGGACCTAAATTGCTCTCGACCATGCTGCTTGCACGCACAGCCAAATCCAAGTCGTTAGGATCCACTTCGACGACGTAGATTGTTTCGCCAGGGAAACGGCGCACTTCTGCGGAGACAAGAAAAATTCCCACGTCCTGGAATTGCCGCCTGATTTCGCTGTTGGCTTCAGTCATAGATTGCATCCCTTCGCCCTCAGATATGTGGCGGAGACCTGAGCGAACTCCTGAGCCATCTTTAAGATAGTTGAGCTAGCGGCTCTGAAGTGAGGATCAGAAGTCATAAAGGGTTCATAGTCCGCTTCGTTGCGTTTCAATCGGGCATCTTTGATGTTGTTTCGCCAACGCTCAACGTCGGGGAGGTCTGATGGAAGCCCACTTGGCACTTTGTCGTGAGCTTCAAAATCGTCGCCGGGTTGGGTAAGGAAGGAGACCGCTCGCGCTGAATGATAGATAGAGTAGTAGGCACGCGATACTACGTCACGGTGAGAGACCGGCTTATACCGCGCTAAGCGGGTCGCATTTTGCAGGAAGCGCTTTGCGAGTTTGAAGCGTGCGGTACTTGCATCTCTCAATAAGTCATCAATTGGCCTTCCGGCCAAGCTAACTAGGCGAACGCCGTTCTGTAATAGATTGATCTGTGATTTTTTGAATTTTTGTATGAGCAGAAGCTCTGCTTCTACCGCAGTGAGCGCCATTCCAAAGCTCTCCCCCTTGAGGAAATCTCGCTGCCGATTTCCCTCATCCGCTGCAATTTAGACGCTCGAAGAGCGGAAATACAAGCGCAGGAAGAGTTACGTGGGTAGTCTTAAAGGCTTATCCTACAGGAGCTTGGTCGTTGCGCGTCCATAGTTATTCTTTGAGAGGCAGGAAACAAAAACGGCCGGATCTTCCGATCCGGCCGCAACGCAAAACTCTTACTGGCTAAGCCTACGCCACGCGACGCAACCTAGCCCCCGCCCAACTCTGAAATTCTTAGCTGGCCTTCTTGACCGGCGCGGTGACGCCGACCTTCTTCTGGATGGCGCGCTTCAGCTCGAGGGCGCGCGGCGACAGGGCGTCGGCGCTGGCCTTGAGCAGGAAGGCGTCCAGGCCGCCATTGTGGTCGACGCTCTTCACCGCGTTGGTGGAGACGCGCAGGCGCACGTTGCGCTCCAGGGCTTCGCTGATGAACGTCACGTTGACGAGGTTCGGCAGGAAGCGGCGCTTGGTCTTGATGTTGGAGTGGCTGACCTTGTGGCCGACGAGGGGGCCCTTGGCCGTCAGTTCGCAGCGGCGAGACATGTCACAAATCCTCAATCTGAGCCCCCAACGATTTGCGGCCGCCATTCGGGGCGCCACGGGGGCAAATTCTCTGTCCTTGCAGGGAGCGGGCGGACGTATAGGGGGGAAGCGGCGGGACGTCAAGGTTTTGGGCGGGGTTTTGGCCGCTGCCCGAGCAAGCTGCGCCCCTCCCCCGCTTGCGGGCCGCGACGAGCTTCGCTCGCGCTGGGAGGGCTGGGGAGAGGGTGCCTCCGCAATGGGACAATCGTTATCACAGTTGGTGCCCCCGAGGGGAGAGAGCCCTCACCCGCGCTGCGCGCGACCTCTCCCGCAGGCGGGAGAGGTGATGCCGCCCGCGGCTTGCCCGATCACCAAAACGGCAATGTTTAAAACCCCTTACCATCACATAAAGGGCGTATTCGCACCGGACATATCAGGGGGAGTTCCGCCCCTGTTACGCGCGGACACATTGTGTGCCGCGGTTTTTGGCTTAAGTAACAACCGTCGCGCCCCGATTGGATCGTTTCGTGCCCCTTTCCCCCCGATTTGCGCCCATGCCGCGCATCGTCCGTCCGCGGTCTGCGGCCCGGCTGGCCGTGGCGGCCCTGTGCGGGCTGGCCTTCGCGTGGGAGGCGAAGCCGGCGGCCGCGCAAGGCAAGCTCGAGGCGCAATATGAGGCGACGCTGGCCGGCATTCCCGTCGGCAAGGGCGCCTGGAACATCGACATCCAGGACGACGTGTTCGCCGCGGCCGCCTCCGGCGGCACCACGGGGCTGCTGAAGTCGTTCGCGGGCGGGTCGGGCACCGGCGCCAGCCAAGGGCGGGTGGTCAACGGCGCGCTGGTTGCGACCGGCTACCAGGCCTCCACCACCACCTCGAAGAAGACCGAAGAGATCCGCATCACGCTCGACAAGGGCAATGTGAAGGAGTTCGGCATCGTGCCGGAGCCGCCGGTCGATCCCGACCGCATCGTCGTCACCGAGGCGCATCGCCGCGGCGTCTGGGACCCGATGACGGCCTCGCTGCTGCGGGTATCCGGCACCGGCGATCCCGTGACGCCGGATGCCTGCCACAACTCGGCGCCCGTGTTCGACGGCCGCATGCGCTACGATCTGAAGCTCGATTTCAAGCGCATGGAGACGGTGAAGGCCGAGAAGGGCTATCACGGCCCGGTCGTGGTCTGTTCGCTGTATTTCGTCCCCGTGGCCGGCTACATCCCCGACCGCCCCGTGATCAAATACCTCGCCGCCCAGCGCAACATCGAGATCGCGTTTGCACCCGTCGCCGGCACGCGCATCCTGGTCCCGTTCTGGCTGAAAGTGCCGACGCCGCTCGGGCCGGCGATGCTGGAGGCGACCAGCTTCATCACGTCAGCCCAGCCGCCACGCGTCGCGAAGACGCAGTGACTTAACCCTCTCCCCTGGAGGGGGAGGGTCGATCGCGCAAAGCGCGAGCGGGGTGGGATGATCTCTCCCCTCGGGCAGTGTTCGTGTGGAGAGATCACCCCACCCCGCCGCCCATTTCGCTGCGCTCAACGTGCGCCGACACCCCACCCTCCAGGGGAGGGTGGGGTGTCGTGGAAAATCAACGACTTGCCTACTGTGCATGGGGTTGTTTTCACGAAAATGAGTTTGGGGGCTCCGATCCGGGAATCCATTTGACTCCTCCCCGATTCTGATTCGACTCCGCGCTGTCCCCAATTTTAAGGAACCCGCCATCGAAACGTCGCTTGTGCGGCGGCCCAAAACTCCATCTAGTGCGATGAAACACAGGGCGCCGCGACATGTTGCGTGAACGTAACAGGACTCCCAGGGGAGTCAGCGATTCGGCCGCGATTCGTTCTAGAGTCGTTCCGAAGCTTAAGGCCAACGGGAAAAGCGTCGCAAAGTGAGACAGTTGCGCGAGGTGTTTGGAAGTGGCTCCCACTCCCTCGGTGTCATCGCCCGGCTTGACCGGGCGATCCAGTACGCCGATGCGGTTGTGGTTGAGCGGACAGGCCGCCGCGTACTGGGCGGATTCAATCACTCGTCGCAACACCCAGCGAAGGAGGTTGCGATGGAGAACCGTGTGCGGACAGGTCGC
>NZ_JBXAQU010000041.1:0-19639 GCF_058807535.1 Bradyrhizobium sp. GW821-FHT12B03 | reverse complement strand
GTGCAGCCTCTTGTAGCGCAACCTTCGCACAGTGGACCGTGGGTGCCCGGCCGGCACCCGGTCTTCCCTGCGCCCTCTGACACAAGAGGGCGACACGACAAGGCAAAGCTCGGGCGAGGCAAGCCGCGAGACTGCAGCGTCATGTTTGCTTTTAAAAAAGCACGCAAATCTTGTCGAAATCGATCAGGATCGCAAATGTGCAGGCGTGACCAAACGTCATTGCACCTGCCTGAACTTGCGCGGGAAAATATTGGCGCAATAATGCGCCTCTACGTTGTGATCCGGAATCAACCGGATCAACCTGATGGAGGGCGACGAAAGTGTTCGCTCGCGCCGCGGCCTCGGCCGCCGTCATCGTCACTTTGGCCCTTTTTGATGGTGTGGCCGCACAAACGGCCAACCAGCCGCCCGATACGATGGCGGCGCGGGTGGAAGCGTGCACGCCCTGCCACGGCAACAAGGGCGAAGGTACCAGCGACGTCTATTTTCCGCGCCTTGCCGGCAAGCCCGCCGGCTATCTCTACAATCAGCTGCTCGCCTTCCGCAGCGGCCGGCGCAAATACCCGCCGATGAACTATCTGCTGGAGTTTCTGCCCGATCCGTATCTGGAGGCGATGGCCGAATATTTTGCAAGCGAGCATCCGCCGCTGCCGCAGCCCACGCCGAGCGAAGTCAGCAAGGACGTCCTCGCGCAAGGCGAGCTGCTTGCCACCAGCGGCGATGCCGGCCGCAACATTCCGGCCTGCGTCAGCTGCCACGGCCCGGGTCTCACGGGCATGCAGCCGGGTATCCCCGGTCTGCTTGGCTTGCGCGCCGCTTACATCAGTGCGCAGCTCGGAGCCTGGCGCTACGGCACGCGCACGGCGAAATCGCCCGACTGCATGCAGCTCGTCGCCGGCCATTTGACCGAGGCTGATGTCACCGCCGTTGCAGCCTGGCTCGCGACGCGGCCAGCGCCCGCCAACCCGGCTCCCGTACCGAAGGGCACCTACGCGCTGCCCTTCGGCTGCGGCAGCCAGCCCAATTGACGAGGCGGATGATGGGCTCAAGACTGTCGATCATGCTGCTCGCTCTTGCCGCGCTCACCACGGCTGCGCGGGCGCAGGACAAGAGCAGCGACGTCATCGCGCGCGGCGAATATCTCGCCCGCGCTGGTGACTGCACCGCCTGCCACACCGCGCCGGAGGGCCGCCTGTTCGCCGGCGGCCGTGCCATGCCGACGCCGTTCGGCACGCTCTACACCTCCAACATCACGCCCGATACGGAGACCGGCATCGGCAAGTGGAGCGCCGACGATTTCTACAAGACCATGCACAGCGGCCGCTTCCCGGATGGCGGGCTGATCTATCCGGCGATGCCGTTCGCCTCCTACACAAAGGTCACGCGCGCCGACAGTGACGCGATCTTCGCGTATTTGCGCTCGATCCCGCCGGTGAACCAGAAGAACCGGCAGCACGAGCTGCGCTTCCCCTACGACAACCGCCAGCTCATCCTCGGTTGGCGCACGCTGTTCTTCAGCGAGGGCGAGTTCAAGCCGGATCCGAAGAAATCGGCGGAATGGAATCGCGGCGCCTATCTGGTCGAGGGCCTCGGCCATTGCGGCATGTGCCATTCGCCGATCAACGCGCTCGGCGGCACCTCGCAATCGGACGCCTTCAAGGGCGGCCTGATCCCGATGCAGAACTGGTACGCGCCCTCGCTCACGTCAAACCGCGAGGCGGGGCTCGGCGACTGGAGCATCAAGGACATCACCGACCTGCTCCAGACCGGCGTCTCCATGCGTGGCGTGGTCTACGGGCCGATGGCCGAGGTCGTGCACAACAGCCTGCAATATCTCAACGACGAGGACACCCGCGCCATGGCGGTGTACCTCAAGAGCATCGCGGAGCCCTCGCCTCCGCCGCCGGCAAGCTCGGCGCTGCCGACCAGCGAGAGCAGCCTGCTGATCTGCCTCGGCAAGACCGTCTACGACAAGAACTGCGCGAGCTGTCACGGCGCGCAGGGCGAAGGCAGGCCGCCGCACTGGCCGCCGCTCGCCAACAACCAGTCGATCGAGATGCAGTCGGCAGTCAACCCGATCCGCATGGTGCTCAATGGCGGTTATCCGCCGGGCACCAAGGGCAACCCGATGCCCTACGGCATGCCGCCGTTCGCAGGGCTCCTCTCCGACAACGAGATCGCCGCCGTCGTCTCCTACATCCGCACCGCCTGGGGCAATCGCGGCACGCCGGTTTCGGCGCGCGAGGCCAACGAGCTGCGCTCCGCACCGCTGAACTGAGAGGCGCCAGAGATCCATCATGTTCAATTCCGATCCGCCGACTAGCCCAGCCGCCGCCGACCAGGCCGTCGAGGAAGTCGTTGCGCAAGGGCCGTCCGGTGCGATCGTGCTCGCCGGCATCGCCACGGCCTGCGTGGTCGCGATGTGGCTCGCCTTCTATCTGTTCGTGTTTCTGCCGCGCGGGCCACTGCAATGAGCGCAGAGGGCACCCACGGCAGCGTCGAGGTCGCGGCCCGCGTCGAGCGGCGCTGGGCCACCATTGCCGTGATCATCATCGTGATGATGGCGCTGCTGGCGGCCTTCGCCGGCATCCACCGCGCGACCATGCCGCAGCCGCGCGTCGAGACCACCGATCCATCGCGAATTCATCTCACCGGTGAATTCGTCGAGAGCAATCTCGGCAGCGTGCTGGAGGCCAACGGCAACGTGACGGTGCGCGCGATCGGCCAGCAATATTCCTTCACGCCGGCCTGCATCCTCGTGCCCGCGGACACGCCGATCACGCTGCGCGCCACCAGCGCCGACGTCGTGCACGGCATCCTGATCCAGGGCACCAATGTCAACACCATGCTGGTGCCGGGTTACATCTCCGAGCAGTTGATGCGCTTTAGCAGGACCGGCGACTATCTGATGCCCTGCCAGGAATTTTGCTCCTTTGGCCATGAGGGCATGTGGGGCAAGGTCAAGGTGATCGACAAGGCCGACTTCGCGGATCGCGCGAAGGCTGGCGGGAGGCTGAGCTGTGTTGGTCAATAGGAAGCTCATCCTCGCCCATTTCTGGCTGGCCTTCGCGGTATTCGTCTTTGCGCTGACGCTCGGTGCCTGGCAGATGTTCATCCGCAGCCCGATCGGCACATGGCTCTCCAATCCCGAGCTCTACTACCGTTCGCTGACCGCGCACGGCACGGTGATGGGCTACGTGTTCCCGACCCTGGTCGCGATGGGCTTTGGCTACGCCATCAGCGAGTCCGCGCTGGAGCAGCGCCTCGTCGGCGTACGCTGGGCCTGGGCTGGGTTCTGGCTGATCGTCGCCGGCAGCATCATGGCGCTGATCCCGATCGCTTTGGGGCGCGCCTCCGTGCTCTACACGTTCTATCCGCCGCTGATCGGCAATTTGTTCTACTATCTCGGCGTGGTGCTGGTCGTGGTCGGCTCCTGGATCTGGGTCGCGCTGATGTCCGTCAATCTGCGCGTCTGGCGCAAGGCCCATCCCGGCGCGCCGGTGCCGCTGGCGATGTTTGCCAATGTCGCGGGCTCTTACTTATGGGCCTGGACCGCGGTCGGCGCCGCGCTCGAGCTGCTGCTCCAGATCATCCCGGTCGCGGCGGGCCTGAAGGCCACAATAGATGCCGGTCTTGCCCGCATCTTCTTCTCCTGGACACTGCACGCCATCGTCTATTTCTGGCTGATGCCGACCTACATCGCCTATTACACCATCGTGCCGCGCGCGATCGGCGGCCGGGTCTATTCCGACTCCATGGCGCGGATCTCGTTCATCCTGTTCCTGGTGGTGGCAATGCCGATCGGCATGCACCACACCTTCGCCGATCCGCAAGTCGGCGCCGGCTTCAAGTTCATCCATTCGGCCTTCACCGCGCTGGTTGCGCTGCCGACGCTGCTGACGGTGTTCACGATCTGCGCCTCGGTCGAGATCGCGGCGCGGCTGCGCGGCGGCCGCGGCCTGTTCGGCTGGATCAGGGCCCTGCCCTGGGACAATCCGATGATGCTGGCGCTGGCATTCTCGTTCGTCATGCTGGGCTTCGGCGGCGCCGGCGGCCTCATCAACATGAGCTATCAGCTCGATGCCTCCATCCACAACACGCAATGGATCACCGGCCATTTCCATCTGATCTTCGGCGGCGCCATCGTGATCATGTATTTTGCCATCGCCTATGATCTGTGGCCGCATCTGACAGGCCGCGAGCTGATCGATATCCGCCTGATCCGCACACAGCTCTGGCTGTGGTTCATCGGCATGATCGTGACGACCTTCCCCTGGCACTGGGTCGGCATTCTGGGCATGCCGCGCCGCATGGCCTATTTCGACTTCGGCGATCCCGCCATCGCGCCCCAGGCGCTCTCGGTCACGCTCTCGGCGATCGGCGGCTTCATCCTGCTGACGTCGGGCATCATGTTCATCGTCATCCTGGCCCGTGGCACGCGCGCGCCGCATGTTGACGCCGGCCCCTATCGCTTTGCGCTCGCCGTGCATGAGCCGACGACAGTCCCGGTGGCGCTCAATACCCACGCGCTGTGGGTCGCGCTGATGATCGCGCTCACCCTCACCAATTACGGCTATCCGATCCTGAATCTGGCACTGAGTGAAGGCACCTCGGTGCCGGCCGTCTATGTGGGAGCACAGTGATGAGCGCCCGCGACCTCTTCACGTTCAGTAACCGATATTTCACAATCGGCGTCGGCGTCATCGCCGGAATCCTCGTCGTGACGGCGGTTGCCGGCTTCATCGTGCTGCCTTTCGCGCAGCCCTGGGTCCAGTTCGCCAATGTCTGGGACGCGATCTGCAGCGCCGCCGGCGTGCCGCAGCGCGCTGCGAATGTCACAGCGCCCAAACCGACAAAACGCCTGTCGGAGGTCGTGCTGACCTCGCACACGCTGTCGCGTCCAAGCCAGGAAGCGATTGGCCGTGGCGCCACGCTGGCGCAGCGCTGCGCCATCTGTCACGGCCCAACCGGCATCAGCCGCGCGGACTCGCCCAATCTCGCCGGACAATATGCCGCCGTGATCTACAAGGAGCTGCACGACTTCCGCTCCGGCGCGCGCACCAATGCCGTGATGTCGCCGTTCGCCGTCAACCTGACCGACCAGGAGATCGCCGATCTCTCGAACTATTACGCCTATTTGCCGCGACTGCCGCCCTATCACCCGACGCCGCAACTGCCGAAGCCCAACATCGTCATCTACGGCGCACCGATCCGCGGGATCGCGCCGTGCGGTGCCTGCCACGGCAGCCTCGACAACAAGACCGGCAGCCCATGGCTGGAGGGACAGTCCGAGGCCTACATGAAGGCCCAGCTCCAGGCCTTCGCGTCAGGCGAGCGCCGCAACGACATCAGCCAGCAGATGCGCAACATCGCGCGCGCGATGACGCCGCAGGAGATCGAGCAGGCCGCCGCGTACTACGCCTCGCAGCCGCCGGATGTGGTGAAGGCGGTGGATTGAGCTCCACCGTCATTGCGAGCGTAGCGAAGCAATCCAGAATCTCTCCGCGGAAAGACTCTGGATTGCTTCGTCGCAAGGGCTCCTCGCAATGACGGCAGAGAGCACGCCTTACGACGACGCCAGCTTCGGCCGGCCGTAGATCGCGTCCGCACGCTTCTCGAATGCGGTGGAGAACCGTGCGAAGGCGGCGTCGAACATCGAGCCCATCAGCATCGCCAGCATGCGGCTCTTGAATTCGTAGGCGAGGAAGAATCCGACGTCGCAGACGCCATGGCCCTCGCCTTGGCCCTTGGGCTCGAACGTCCAGCGGTTTTCGAGATTGCTGAACGGGCCTTGCAGATATTCGACGAGAATTTTCAGATTGGCGCGGTCGAGCGTCACGCGGCTGGTGAAGGTTTCCTTGACCAGCTTGAACGACACCGTCATGTCGGCAACCAGCACCTCGGTGCCGTCGGGCTTCGCCATGCGCTGGCGCACTCTCAGCGCGCTGCAAAGCGGCACGAATTCCGGGTAGCGCTCGACGTCGGCGACCAGATCAAACATCTCGGATGCGCTGTGATTGACACGGCGCTTGCTCGAAAATTTGGGCATAGCGGTTCAGCGGGCGTTAGCTGCCCGTGCGGCCTTCAGTCTCGCAAAATCCTCGCCGGCATGATGCGACGAACGGGTGAGCGGGCTCGCCGACACCATCAGGAAGCCCTTGGTGTAGGCGACCTTCTCGTAGGACGAAAATTCGTCCGGCGGCACATAGCGCATCACCGCGTGGTGCTTGCGGGTCGGCTGGAGATATTGCCCGATGGTCAGGAAATCAACGTCAGCCGAGCGCAGGTCGTCCATCACCTGCTGCACCTCATGGCGCTCCTCGCCGAGGCCGACCATGATGCCGGACTTGGTGAAGATGGTGGGATCGAGCTCCTTGACCCGCTGCAGCAGCCGGATCGAGTGGAAGTAGCGCGCGCCAGGCCGCACCGTGAGATAGCGCGACGGCACGGTCTCGAGATTGTGGTTGAACACGTCGGGTCTGGCCGCGACGACGATCTCCAGCGCGCCTTCCTTGCGCAGGAAGTCCGGCGTCAGGATCTCGATCGTGGTCGATGGACAAGCCGCCCGGATCGCGCGGATGGTCTGGGCGAAGTGCTCGGCGCCGCCGTCGGCGAGATCGTCGCGGTCGACCGAGGTGACGACGACGTGGGCGAGCCCGAGCTTCGCGACGGCCTCGGCGACGTTCTGCGGCTCGGCCGCATCCAGCGCGTTGGGCATGCCGGTCTTGACGTTGCAGAAGGCACAGGCCCGGGTGCAGGTGTCACCCATGATCATGAAGGTCGCGTGCTTCTTGTCCCAGCACTCGCCGATGTTCGGGCAGCCTGCCTCCTCGCACACCGTGTGCAGGCCGTTGGCGCGCACGATGTTGCGGGTGTCGGCATAGCCGCGGGTATTGGGCGCGCGTACGCGGATCCAGTCCGGCTTCGGCGGCGAAGCGGAATCGGGCCTGTTCACCTTTTCGGGGTGGCGTGGGCGCAGCGGGTTCGAGATGGTATCGACAATAACGACCATGGGGTGTCCGGTCTGTTCAGGTCCTACCTAGTCGGTCTGGCCCGGCATCGCAACCCGGCTCGCCCCGCTTCAGGGAACATGGCAGATATGGGCAATATCCTGCTCTGTTCTCTGGCGATTCTCACCTCGAATGGCTCCAACCTCGAAGACTTCTATTCCGCGGCTCGGCAAGGCCCTGACGCGCGCCTTCTTTGGCCGCAGCGTCCGCGAGGTCGCGCATGACCTGATCGGCGCCACCATGCTGGTCGATGGTGTCGGCGGCCTCATCGTCGAGGTCGAGGCCTATCATCATACCGAGCCGGCGGCACACTCCTACAACGGCCCGACGCCGCGGAACCAGGTGATGTTCGGCCCGCCCGGCTTTGCCTATGTCTACCGCTCCTACGGCATCCACTGGTGCGTCAATTTCGTCTGCGAGGCGGAAGGCTCGGCCGCGGCTGTGCTGATCCGCGCGCTGGAGCCGACGCATGGCATCGCCACGATGCGTCGCCGCCGCCATCACCAGGACGTGCACGCGCTGTGCTCGGGCCCCGGCAAGCTGACCGAAGCACTCGGCATCACCATCGCGCACAACGCCCTGCCGCTGGACCGGCCGCCGATCTCGCTGCATGCGCGGACGGAGGATTTCGAGGTGGCGACGGGCATCCGGATCGGCATCACCAAGGCGGTCGAGCTGCCCTGGCGCTATGGCGTCAGGGGCTCGAAATTCCTCAGCAAGCCGTTTCCGAAGTAGCTCTACGACGCCTGCTTCAGCCGCTCGAGCGCCTCGAGCAGCTTGGCCCTGCGCGCCAGCGCCGCCTCGCGCTTTTCGCGCTCCTCCTCGACGACCTCCTCGGCCGCGTTGGCGACGAACTTCTCGTTCGCCAGCTTGGATTCGGCGCGCTTGATGTCGGCGTCGGCCTTGCCGATCTCCTTGTCGAGGCGCGTGCGCTCGGCGGCGACGTCGATCACGCCCTTCAGCGGCAGCGCGGCCACTTCGCCACGCACCAGCAGCTGCACCGCACCGTCGGGCGCGCGGTCGGCGAAGGAGATGTCGGACAGGCGGGCCATGCGCTTGACGATTTCGGTCCAGCGCGGCGCGCGCTCCTTGGTTTCAGTCGAGGCGCCCACGAGCACCAGCGCGGTCAGCGTCGCCGGCGGGATGTTCATCTCGGCGCGCACCGAGCGGATCTGCGTGACGAGGTCGATCACCCAGCCGATCTCGGCTTCCGCCTTGGGATCGGTAAAGTCGGCGTGGTCGAAGATCGGCATGACCAGCATCGGCGACATCAACGGCTCGGCCGGTCCGGTGGCCGCGGCGAGCATCGCGAGTTGCTCCGGCGTCGGCTCGGCCGGCTTCAGCGGCCATTGCGCCAGCGCCAGCAGGCCGTCGCGCTTGGCCGTCACCTCCCACAGCTCCTCGGTAATGAAGGGCATGAAGGGGTGCAGCAGTTTCAGGATCTCGTCGCGCGCCCAGGCGACCATGGCGCGGGTCTCGTCCTTGGCCGGGCTGTCCGGGCCGAGCAGCACGGGCTTGGCGAGCTCGACATACCAGTCGCAGTAGACGTTCCAGACGAAGCGGTAGATCGCGCCGGCCGCATCGTTGAAGCGGTAAGCCTCGATCGCCTCGGTCACCTCGCGCGTGGTGTGCGCGCTCTCATGCGCGATCCAGCGGTTCAGCGTCTCCTTGGCCTTTGCCGGCTCGAAACCGTCGGGCACGACGCAGTGGTTCATCTCCGCGAAGCGCGACGCATTCCAGAGCTTGGTCGCGAAATTGCGGTAGCCCTCGACGCGGCTGGTGGCGAGCTTGATGTCGCGGCCCTGCGCCGCCATCGCGGCCAGCGTGAAGCGCAGCGCGTCCGCGCCGTATTCATCGATCAGGTTGAGCGGATCGATGACGTTGCCCTTCGACTTCGACATCTTGGCGCCCTTCTCGTCGCGGACGAGGGCGTGGATGTAGATCGTCGAGAACGGCACCTCTTTCATGAAGTGCAGGCCCATCATCATCATGCGGGCGACCCAGAAGAAGATGATGTCGAAGCCGGTCACCAGCGCATTGGTGGGGTAATAGCGCTGCACCTCGGGTGCGTCTTCGGGCCAGCCGAGCGTCGAGAACGGCCACAGCGCCGAGGAGAACCAGGTGTCGAGCACGTCTTCATCACGCGTGATGAAGCCCTCGCGCTTGTTGCGGTCGAGCGCCATCTCGCGGCCCTGCTCGGCCGTGATGACCTCCTGCTCGACGTAATAGCCGAGCGCGTGGCTGATCGCCTCCTCCTCGGTCTCGGCGACGAACACCTTGCCGTCGGGTCCGTACCAGGCCGGGATCTGATGGCCCCACCAGAGCTGGCGCGAGATGCACCAGGGCTGGATGTTCTCCATCCATTCGAAATAGGTCTTTTCCCAGTTCTTCGGCACGAAGCTGGTTTCGCCCGAACGCACCGCCGCGATCGCCGGCTTGGCCAGCGTCTTGGCATCCACGTACCACTGGTCCGTGAGATAGGGCTCGATCACGCTGTTCGAGCGGTCGCCATGCGGCACCATGTGGGTGTGCGGCTCGATCCGCTCGACGAAGCCGAACGATTCCAGCCGCTCGACGATGCGCTTGCGCGCAGCGAAGCGGTCGACCTTGTTGAACTCCTCGGCGAATTGCGCGGCGCCTTCCGGCAGGTCGCGCAAATAGTCCTCGTTGTCGAGCAAATCGAGGCAGCCTTCCTTGTCGAGCACGCTGATGCGGCGCAGGCCGTGGCGATTGCCGACCTCGAAATCGTTGAAGTCGTGCGCCGGCGTCACCTTGACCGCGCCCGAGCCCTTCTCGGGATCGGAATAGTCGTCGGCGACGATCTGGATCTTGCGGCCGACCAGCGGCAGGATGACGTTCTTGCCGACCAGCTTCTGATAGCGCTCATCGTCGGGATGCACGGCGACGCCGGTATCGCCGAGCATGGTCTCCGGGCGCGTCGTGGCGACGACGATGAAGCTCGAGGGATCCTCGGGGCTGAAGGTCTTGCCCTCGATCGGATAGCGCAGATACCAGAGGCTGCCCTTGACCTCGGTCTGCTGCACTTCGAGATCGGAGATCGCGGTCAGCAGCTTGGTGTCCCAGTTCACCAGCCGCTTGTCCTTGTAGATCAGGCCGTCGCGGTGCAGCTCGACGAACACCTTGATGACGGCCTTGGACAGGCCCTCGTCCATGGTGAAGCGTTCGCGAGACCAGTCGCAGGAGGCGCCGAGCCGCTTGAGCTGGTTGATGATGGTGTCGCCGCTCTCGGCCTTCCACTGCCAGACCCGCTCAAGGAACTTCTCGCGGCCCATCTCGCGGCGGCCGGGCTGCTGGCGCTCCATCAGCTGCCGCTCGACCACCATCTGGGTGGCGATGCCGGCATGGTCGGTGCCGGGCTGCCACAGCACGTCGCGGCCGCGCATGCGCTCGAACCGGCACAGGATGTCCTGCAGCGTATTGTTGAGGGCGTGGCCCATGTGCAGCGAGCCCGTCACGTTCGGCGGCGGGATCACGATGGTGAAGGGCACTGCGTCGCGGCGGTCGGGGCGGCCGGCCTTGAAGGCAAGGCTGTCCTCCCACACCACGGACATGCGGGCTTCGATATCGGCGGGCTGGTAATTTTTCTCGATCATGGGGCTGCTAGAAAGCCGCGCGCGGGGGGCAAGTCAACGAAAAGGTCAACGCAAACGGGCTTTCCGGCCCGGTCTGCGAACCGAATGTGACGCACAAGCAGGGCTTTACGAGGGCCCAGCGGCCCGCTCTACCTGCCGCCGCGCGAGACCCGCTCGATTTCGGCCTTCACGATGCGTTCAACCAGCCCCGGCAAATTGTCATCGAGCCAGGACTTCAGCATCGGCCGCAGCATCTCCTTGACCAGGTCCTCCAGCGTTCGCGCATTGCTGCTGAGCACTGTATGGGCCAGGGAGTTGAAGGCGGATTCGACCGCGGAGACGGTCGATTGCGCCAGAATCGGCTGCTGCGGCGGCACCGGCGGGGCATCGAAGTCCACCGGCGCGTAGGATGGCGGCGGCGGCGCCGGACGTGGCGGGGGCGATTCGGCAAATTCCAGATCGTCGCGCGGCTCGACCTTGCGGAAGCTCGGTGGCGGCGGAGGCGGCGTCGGCTCCGGGTCCATCGCCATGTCGTCGGTCAATTCGAGCACATCGGGTTCCGGCTCAGGCTCGGGCTCCGGGGCACGGACCTCGGGCGCAGGCGTGGCTGCGTCGAGCCCCGCCAGCAGCGCGTCGATATCGTCCTGGTTGTTGGACGCATCCGCCGCAGGTGCGGGCGGCGGGGGCGGCGCCGGCTTTGCGGCCGGCGGCGGCGCGGGCTTCTCGGCGGCAGGCTTGGCGGGGGCGACCTTGGATGGCGGAATGTCGTTCATCGGCTTCGGCGCCGCGGCCTTCTCGGGCTTCGCGGTCTCTGCCGGCGGCGGCTTGGCCTCATCGTCGGCAATGATGCGCCGGATCGAGGCCAGAATCTCCTCCATCGAGGGTTCTGTGACCTTTGCAGGCTGCGTCATCTCCGACTCCACATCATCAACGCCCTCGCATGCGTTGTTTTACACCAAGCACGACAGGATTGGCCGGTTCCGCAACGGACGCCCCGACATTTTCGTCGCGGCAGGCCGACTTGTCCCCAGATCACGGCTCAACGTGCGGCGGTGCGCCCCTGCCCTCGGCACTCAAGCTTTACGCACACGACATCGAATGCGGGGCGAATCGACCTGCATCTTCTTGGCAAGGCTATGTCAGGGATTTTGACGATTGCAAGCAAAGCACCGGTCGGCGTCGGCAGTTCGCGCGAGGCCGACCGGATGACTACGGGACTTCAGCGCCCGTCAGGCGTGCGCACGCCGCCCCAGCTGTCGCGGACCTGGTGGTAGTGGACGCTAGCATCGTAGACCGTGGTCGCAAGTCCGAGCACCTGAGGCGCCAGGCGGCCGACGGCGGCAAGGACGTTATAGGATGCAACGACACGGTCGTGCTGCGCGGTCACCAGCGCGACGCGCGCATTGACCAGCGCCTGCTGCGCGTTGAGCACGTCGAGCGTGGTGCGCTGACCGGCCTTGGCCTCTTCGCGCACGCCGTTCAGCGCAATCTCGGACGCCGTCACCTGCGCCTGCGCCGACTGGACCTGCGCCTTGCCGGCCTGCAACGAACCCCACCATTGCACCACGGTCGCACGGGTCTGGTCGCGCGTCGTTTCGAGGTTGAGACGCTGCTGCGCCAGGTTTTCCTTGGACTGGCGGATCAGCGCATATTCAGTGCCGCCCTGATAGATCGGCACAGAGAGCTGAGCGGTCGCGGCGGCGCTGAACGAGCGCAACTGAATCAAGGACTGTTCGTTGGCCTGCGTGGCCGAGGCCTGGATGGTAAGCGTTGGCAGCAACGCACCTTCGGCGACCTTGACCTGCAAGTAGTTGACGTCGATGCCATACATTGCGGCCGTGACGTTGGGATGCTCGACCAAGCCGAGCTCGACGGCGGAAGCGAGCGTCGTCGGCAGGAAGCGGTCGACCGGCGAGCCCGGCGCGAGGTTCGCCGGCTCGTTGCCGATGATGCGGCGGAAGTTCGCCCGCGTGGTGGTGAGATTTGCTTCGGCAGTCAGAGCCTGAGTCCTGCCGGCAGCCAGCTGGGCTTCCGATTGCGCGACGTCGGTGCGCGTGACTTCGCCGACATTGAAGCGGTCACGAGTCTGCTTGAGCGTTTGCTCAAGCACCCGCACGTTGCTGCGCTGGACTTCCAGCGTGGCCGAGTCGCGAAGATAGTCCATATAGGTCGTGGCGGCCTGGAGCAGCACGCTTTGATCCAGGCTGCGCAGCGCCTCGCGCGAGCCAGAAACCTGGCTCTCTGCGACGCGCGTTCTGTTGGCAGTCTGATTACCGTTGTAAAGCGTCTGCGAAGCCGTAATTCCGGCGCTGCGAGGCATGGTGGTTCCGTGGATTGAATTGCTACCCACGCCACTCTGCAGATCCTGATATTGATAGCTACCGCTCGCCGTCAGCGAGACCTTGGGCCGATAGCCTGACAAGGCCTGAGGCACGTTCTCGTCGGTCGAGCGCACCTGGGCGCGCTGTGCGTTGAGCTGAGGATTGTTCTGATAGGCGCGCACCAAGGCGGCCTCGATCGTATCCGCCAAGGCAGGCGTCGGCCCGGCAAGCGCCAGCACCAAGACCGAAACCGCAGCTCCGGTGAAGAGCTTCACCCCATGCATCCCAAAATTTCCGTTCATTCTAACGCCCAGCTCGTGCCCGCGAGCTGGGTTTACCGTCTACCGAGTGGAGTCGTTGCCCCGCAGCAACATAGGACGCGGATTGGCGCGACGGAACTACCTGAGGGGCGTTCTCGGTCGAAACTCTTCACGTGCAGCATCCCGGCCACACTTCTGATTCAGAACGGGATTTTAACGGGCTTTGGGCCGTCAGAAGACGAAGGCGGCGGCCCGTTCCAGGCCGGGGAGCACCGGGGCAGCGGCATCAAACAGCGCCCGATGGCCGAATTCGCCGTGGGTATGGGTCACGATCATGGCCCGCGGCGGCCTTGATTCGGCTGACACCCCGACCAGGCGCCCGCCCTCCTTGAGCTGCCCGAGCAGCCCTTCCGGCGTCACTTCGACGGCGCCGTTGAGGATGATCACATCATAGGGCGCGGCAGAGGGATCACCCTCGGTGCAGGGAGCGGCCTTGCAAGTGACATTGGCCAGCCCAAGGGCGGCGAAGGCGTCCTTGGCCTTCGCAGCCAGGGCCGAATCGCACTCGGTCGCGGTGACCTGCCGCGCGATCTTTGCCGCCAGCGCGGCGAGGTAGCCGGTGGCACAGCCGACCACCAGCACGTTGTCGCCTTCGCCGATCTCGGCGGCCTGGAGCAGCTTGCCGGTCAGCTGCGGCTTGATCAGGAATCGCTTGCCGCCGCCCTCGCTCACATCGAGGTCGAGGTCGAGATAGGCCAAGGCCTGCCGGCTGGCCGGCACGAAGGCCTCGCGCGGGACCGCGAGCATGGCGTCGAGAACACGGCGATCAGTGACGTCGTTGGTGCGCACCTGGCCATCGACCATTTTGAGGCGCGCGGTCGAGAAACCGGACATTTGCGGACCCTGAAATGCGGACGATGCCGCGGACGAAAGTTGCCGGCATCTTTGGAACATGCCCGGCAAAAACGCAACATGGCCGTTGGCCTCCGCAGGCCAACGCCTCCGCTACTCGCCGCAACAGGGAGCTGGATGGACTATTCGATCGTCACCGCGAGGCGGCCGATCAGGGCGGCGACCTCGTCCAGCCGCGCCGAATCGGGCGTCTCGACCGCGCGTGCAAGGCGGGCGATGCATTCGTCGTCGCTGAGCACGGGAACATCGGCCGGCAGAATCGAGGGAGCCAGTTGGGCGCGGTCGATCTGGATATCGGGCATGGGGAATCAGCTCCGTAAGAGTCCGGCCCTGCAAAGCTCGATTTGAATTAAGTCGATTTGTTGCCAGCCGCGCGGGAGCGAAGCTGCGATCGGGACACGTTTGCTTGAACAACGATTCTGCGTGGGATTCGGGCGTACACTGTCTTCAGAGCTGGCCTGAGCGACATCGCACACCGCATCAAGGCGCGACCACAAAATCTTGAAAATGCAGCGGAATTTGGCTCCCCGGGCTGGATTCGAACCAGCGACCATCCGATTAACAGTCGGATGCTCTACCGCTGAGCTACCGAGGAAAAAGCGAACCGTTCGTTCGCGCGCGGCTGCGTATAACAAAGCCGCTTGCGCTTGCAAAGGACGAATTCGTCATCTTCCGCAACGCACCTGAGGAAGGGGCCGGACGGCCCCTCCTCCGGGCCCTGGTCAGGCAGAAAACTATTCGGCGACGAAGGACGTGGTCTTGGTGCCGGAATCGTAGCGCAGCCGAAGCGCGGTGAACTTGCAGAGGTTGACGTTCTTCCAGAGCACGGCCTCGTCGTAGTTCTGCCAGTCGACGCGGATGTTCCAGACGCATCCATCGTCGTCATCGTCGAACTCGACATAGGTGCTCGCCTGGTTCTGCAAGACCTTGTCGAGTTCGTTGTCCCATTCGTCCAGGCCATCGTCCGGCGCGTTGAAGCCCAGGAACTTGATGGCATAGCCGGTCTCGTTGACGACGGTGACGTTGCGGGCGTCAGCCGCAAATGACGGCGCAGCGGCGATCGAGACACCGATCGCGATCAGTGCAGACAGCAAATACTTCATGTGAAATTCCCTTGATCGAAACAGGCTTCGGCGCCTGGCGTCGATCGGCGCAGGCGCCGCGGCAACAAATGGAGTTGCCTCCGAACAGTCGTCCGGAGCGTGATCGAAAGGTTCAACACGCCTCGATCAGCACTCCGGAGCTGTGCGCGACGCGAGACGCGCACGGGAATTTCTTATCGTTTCGAATTCTCCGCAGCAATGAACGGGCATTCATAGATCGGCGGTGTTTGTCTTCTCCGGCGTGGGCGCCGGCACCGCGGCACCGTTGCTCTTGCCCGTCACGGCGCCGACCAGCGCCTTCACGGGATCGTCGCCGGGCGCAAAGCCGCTCTGGCGCAGGATCTCGTCGATCATCGGACGCAGCGCGTGCACCTTGAGCAGCTCGCCGGCGAGGCCTTCGCCGAAGCCGACATTGCCGCCGGCGCCGCTGCCGTTGCCGCCGAACGCGCCGCCGGTGTGCAGGATGCGGACGTCCTTGAGGTTGGCGATCGGCTTGACCATCTCGGCGAGTGCCGACGGCATGGTCTCGATCCGCTTCTTGGCGAGCTCGAAGTCGATCACGTTGCTGCCGAGCTTGTTCTGCGCCTCGTTCTTGAGCGTGATGATTGCAGCCTCGGCCTCGCCGATGTTCCTGACGCCGACGGCCTTGATCTTGTTGGACTCGGCTTCGGCCGTGGCCAGCGTCGTGGTGGCTTCGGCGCGGTCGAGCGCGGCCTTCTTCTCGGCCTCGGCCGCGACGATCACCTCGGTCGACTTGCGCTCGGCCTCGGTGCGCGCGGCGAGCACCTGGGTGAGACGGGCACGGTCGGCGACCTCGACCGCGCGTGCGGTCACCACCTTTTCCTCCGCGGAGACGGCGATCGCCTCGGCCGTCTTGGCTTCGGCGACGGCTTCCGATGTCTGCTTGCTCTTGGCGGCGATCTGGATCTCGTTCTCCTGCGTGGCGATCTGGATCTCGCGCTGCGCGTCGGTCTTGCGCTTGTTGATGGCGAGATCCGACTCGATCACCGCGGTCTCCTTGACCTGCTTGGCGCCGGCCTCCTTCTCGGCCACCGCCCGGTCGGTATCGATGCGGGCGTTCTCCTCGGTGAGGCGCGCGGTCTGCGTCGCCGTCGCGACTTCAGCGCGCGTGCTCGCGGTCTTGTTGGCGATGTCGCGTTCCTGGGACAGCTCGGCCTCTTTCTTGGTGCGCTCGATGGTCAGGGTCTGCTGCCGCGCCTCCAGGTCCTTCTGCGCGATGGCGACCTCGTTGTCGCGCACGATCGAGTTGCGGTCGCGCCGGCGAGTTTCGGTCACCGTCTTCAATTGGGTGAGACCTTCGGCGTCGAAGAAATTCTCCGGGTTGAAGAATTTGACGTCGGTCTGGTCGAGCTTGGTCAGCGATACCGATTCAAGCTCGAGCCCGTTCGATTTCACGTCGGACTCGACGGTGGATTGCACGTGCTTGACGAAGTCCGAGCGCTTCTCCTGAAGCTCCAGGATGGTCATGGTCGCCGCGACGGAGCGCAGGCCGTCGACGAATTTGGCCTCGACCTGGTTGCGCAGCGCCTCGGCGTCGTTGGTCAGCGCGCCCAGGGTCTGGCTGGCCAGCGCGATGCTCTCCTCGTCGGGGCGGACGCGCACGTAGAACTCGGCGACGATGTCGACGCGGAGGCGGTCCCTGGTAATCAGCGATTCCCGCTCCTTGCGCTCGACGGTGAGCCGCAGCGTCTTCAGATTGACGTTGGCATAGGAGTGGAAGATCGGCAGGATCATGGCGCCGCCGTCGAGCACGACCTTCTTGCCGCCGAGGCCGGTGCGCACGAAGGCCTCGTCGCGGGTGGCGCGCTTGTAGAGGATGGTGAAGACGATCCCGAGGACGACGATCAGCGCGACGCCGATCATGGCCGGGACTGCGATGTCGAACATGACTTTCTCCAATAAATGACTTGCTAGCTGCTTAGAGTAGGTTTCGACGGTTTGAGTTCATCGTCGGCCTTGACCGCCACGAAGCGGGTGCCATCGCGATCGACCAGCAGGACCATGGTTCCCTGCTCCAATGGTCCGGATGCGGGCGCCGCGACCGCCCAGACGAAGTGCCTGTTCCCGTGGACGTCGGCGACGCTGACGCGGCCGGGCGGCCCCTGATCGAGCGGGCCGATGACGACCTCGCCGACGCGGCCGACGAGGTCTCCGAGGCCGACGGCGTAGCTTTCATCCTTGGGAATGGCCCGCGCGATGGCGCGGCTGGCGACGCGGACCAGCGGAACCGATACGGCGACAGCCCCGATCGAGGCGATCGTTGCCGGCAAGGGACCGGCGACCATCCGCGCGATATCCTGGATCAGGAATCCGGTGATCGAGAAGGCACCGAGCACCAGCAGCAGGAAAATCAGCAGCGGCACGCCGCCGACATTGATCCAGGAGATGGCGTTGATCACGCCATTGTCGCTGGGATGACTGAAATCGATGCTGGTGCCGAGCATCTCGCTCAGGGAAGCCCCGACCAGCATCGTGACCACCTCGAGCGAGCCGACGATGACGATCATGGCCGCCGCGATCGCGAACGGCCTGACCTCCGGCGACATCACATGTTCGAGCAGTGCGCTCATGACACATCACTCAGGAGCGCGACTTCAACCGCGCCAGCCTCGCTGCAATCTCCTTGTCGCGATGCAACGTGCTGAGCTCGTCGATGTCGCTTGAGAACGGAATGGCCGCCGGCACGCCGGTGGCGCGCGCCACCGCCCTGCCCGCGCGCAGTGCCTTGGCGGCCGCCGCGGCACCGCCGGGCTTGCGGGGCGACGTGGAGGCCTGGTGGCTGGCGTGGGCCTCGCTCTTTTCGAGATCGGTGCGGCGCTGCTCGGCATCTTGCAATGCCGACAGCACGGCGCGCAGCGACGTCACACACTGCTCGATCTTCTCGTTGTTCTCGTCGATGGCGCGGGAGAGCACCTCGAACTGCGCCTCCAGATCCATCTGCCGCGCGATGCCGGCGCGCGCGAGATCATCGCGGTTTTCGGCGATCACGCTCTCGATCTTGGCCGTGAGATCGGTCATCTCGCGCTCGATCTCGGTGCGCCGGGCGTTGAGGCGGTATTGCTCGGCGCGCGCGGCTGCGAGCGCCTCGCGCGCCTCGCTTTCGGCACGCTCGATCTCGCGGATGGCCTGCCCGACCACTTTCAGCTTGTTCTTGCCTTCCGCCTGCTCGATCGCGTCATAGGCGATCCCGGCGATCAGGCGCCCGACCCGGGACAGGAAGTTGTCGGGAGCGGCAGCGATGGTATCCATGGCGTTCTCCTCCTCTGGCAGATTGTTCGGCGTGACGCCGTAGTGAACTTCAAAGCCGTCGTCGGTGCGGATGAGGTGTGCGGGCACGCTCTGCCCCCAGCCTTCGGCATAACCGGCGTAGTCGAAGGGAACGCTGAAGCGCCCTTGCACGGTCGCAATCGAAATGGTGGCGGGCCCCTTGATCTTGGCGAGCTTGTCGTCGAGCGGCAGGCGGCGCCCTTGCGCGGCGCGATAATCGGCCCGGTCACGCAAGCCCAGCGTCACCAGCCGCGACGGCAGTGCGGTTTCTTTCCGGATCGGCTCATAGGCATGGGCGTGAAGCAGGACCACGTTGGAACCCACATTATGGGTCCGCGCGACCTCATCCAGGATCTCCATCATGCGGTCATAGGCCTGGAACGTCGCCTCCATGGCGGCCTTGGCGGCCGGGTCAGGGGCAAGCCTGTAACGCAGCGCGGATGGCGCGTTTCGGGGCGACTGGCTCATCGAAAGCACTAAAGCACCATTTTGGTGCTTTTGGAAGAGGAAGCTCGATCACGTTCCACTGATCCTTGTGCACTCTGTCGGTTAGTCGCTGGCCGCGGACGGCGCGTTCAACACCGGCAATCACCCCTAGATCACAGTCGATCAAGACTTCCTGCACGCGCGGGTTGCAATTTGAGGCGAAATGGAGGGAGCTTTCGGCGATCCGCCACTCTCGTGTCCCGGACAAGCTGCAACGCCGAAGGCGTTGCGGCGCAGAGCCGGGACCCAGGGGGCCGCACCGTAAGCTGCTGCACGGGCCCCGGCTCTGCAGCGCACCGCTGAAGAAGCGCTGCGCTGCGTCCGGCGCACGAGAGTGATGTTGACGCGCTCGCTCTCTCCACGCCGTCATTGCGAGGAGCCCTTGCGACGAAGCAATCCAGAATCTTTCCGCTGAGGGATTCTGGATTGCTTCGCTGCGCTCGCAATGACGGAGTGTGCGGCAACGCCGCTCTTCGTCAACGCGCATCTCAGCTCGCAGACACACCTTCGCATCCTCGCGGCTTGTCTCGCCCGAGCTTTGCCTTGTCGTGTCGCCCTCTTGTGTCAGAGGGCGCAGGGAAGACCGGGCGCCGGCCGGGCACCCACGGTCCACTGTGCGAAGGTTGCGCTACAAGAGGCTGCACAGCGGCATACAGGTGAAGCCCA
>NZ_JBXAQU010000040.1:0-19886 GCF_058807535.1 Bradyrhizobium sp. GW821-FHT12B03 | reverse complement strand
CACACGGTTCTCCATCGCAACCTCCTTCGCTGGGTGTTGCGACGAGTGATTGAATCCGCCCAGTATTCCAGAGACAGGCGTGGGATACGGAGAGGCCGCGGCGTACTGGATTCCCCGCTTTCGCGGGGAATGACAGCCGTGGCGCGGAGGCACTTCCCTGCAATGCGAGGGGCCCCCGCTTGACTCCCCGTCACATCGAATTCATGATCAGCATAATGCGATTGAAGTAATCGCATTGCAATTACTTGCGCGATAGCCGTTTGGGCCAGTGTCGGCCCGTTCCGGAGGCCGGTAGATGGCATTGATCGAGGCGTTCAAGCGGTTGCTGGGCGACACGGCCGTGCTGACGCGCGAGGAGGATCTCGCGGGCCTCACTGAAGATTGGCGTGGCCGCTATCGGGCGCCGGCGCTTTGCGCGGTTCTCCCGTCCAGCACCGAGCAGGTTGCGGCCATCGTCCGGCTCTGCGTCGCGGATGGCACACCCCTGCTGCCGCAGGGCGGCAACACCAGCCTGTGCGGCGGCGCGACCCCGACGGGGCAGGGCAGGCCGCCGGTGATCGTCGCCCTGACGCGGATGCGCCAGATCCGCTCGCTCGATCCGGTCAACAACACCATGGTGGTCGACGCCGGCTGCGTGCTGGCGACCATTCAGGAGGCCGCTATCTCCGCCGGCCGGCTCTATCCGGTCAGCCTTGGTGCCGAAGGCTCCTGCCAGATCGGCGGCAACATCGCCACCAATGCCGGCGGGACCGGCGTCCTGCGCTACGGCAACACGCGCGACAATGTGCTCGGGCTCGAGGTGGTGCTGCCGGACGGTTCGGTCTGGGACGGCCTCTACGCGCTGCGCAAGAACAACACCGGCTACGACATCAAGCACCTCTTCATCGGCTCCGAGGGCACCCTCGGCATCATCACCGGCGCGGTGCTGAAGCTGCATCCGCTGCCAACAGCCGAGGCGGTCGCCTGGCTCGCCGTCGACGGCCCTCAGCACGCGCTCGACGTGCTCGGCCTGTTCCAGGCCTCCTGCAATTCGCGGCTTTCCGCCTTCGAGCTGATGAATGCGAAACAGATCGAGCTCGTGCTCGAGCAGGTGCCCGGCCGGCGTTGTCCGGTGGCGCAGGTCGACAGCTGGCATGTCCTGGTCGAACTGTCCGATACGGGCGATGCCGAAGGGCTCGCAGCCACGATGCAGGCCGTGCTCGAGCGCGCGCTGGAGGCCGGGCTGATCAGCGACGGTGTCGTCGCCGCGAGCGAGGCGCAGCGCAAGGCGATGTGGCTGGTGCGTCACAGCGTGTCGGAAGCCAACAAGAAGGCCGGCGTTGGCCTCACCTCGGACAGCGCGGTCCCGGTGTCGGCGGTACCCGCCTTCATCGCGCAGGCCATGGCGTCGGTCCATGCCATCATCCCGGATCTGCCGTTCGTCATCGTCGGCCACATGGGTGACGGCAACGTCCATCTCATTCCGTTCTTCACTTTCGCGCAATGGGATGCCCTGGACGATCGCGACGCGGTCGGCGAGCGCATTCGCCATGCCGTCAACGACGTCGCGGCCTCGCTCCGCGGCACGTTCAGCGCCGAACACGGGGTCGGACGGACCCTGATGGAGCAGATGTCCCGCTACAAGCCGCCGGTCGAGCTCGCGCTGATGCGCGCAGTGAAGCAGGCGTTCGACCCGTCGGGCCTGTTCAACCCGGGCCACGTGCTGCCGCCGCCATCCACGCCGGAAACTGCTCGCGGCCCCGTGGCCGCGTCTTCGTCATCAACCGCTGAGAGGGGACCGAAGCCATGACACATCTTCCGAAGATCATCACTTCCCGCCGCCGACTGCTGCTCGGCGCAGGAGCCGTCGCGCTGGCCGCGCCCGCCGTCTGGTCGCCGTCCCGCGCCGCGGGCAAGCGCATCGTGGTGCGCGACGACGGCGGCATCTACACCAAAGCCTATGGCGCGGTGTTCTACCGTCCGTTCACCGAAGCGACCGGCATCGAGGTGGTCGGGGTGCAGGCCAATGCCGAGCCCGTCGCGCAGATCAAGACCATGGTCGATACCAAGAACTACACCTGGGACATGGCCAAGATCTCCTGGCCCGCGATCCTGCTGTTGACCAGCGGCAGCAAGCAATATCTCGAAAAGCACGGCCTCGAATCCGAGCCCGTGATCAAGTCGATCCCCGCCGAATTCATGTCGCCCTACGGCGTCGGCACCAACGTCTACACCACCGTGCTGGCCTACCGCACGGACGCCTTCAAGGGCCGCAAGGCGCCGCAGTCATGGGCCGATTTCTGGAACGTGGCGGAGTTTCCGGGACGCCGCGCCGTGCGCAAGCATCCGTTCGACACGATCGAGGAGGCGCTGATGGGCGCGGGCGTGCCGACCGCGCAGGTCTACCCCTGCGATCTCGACAAGGCGTTTGCTTCGCTCGACAAGATCAAGTCGTCCGTCGCCGTATGGTGGACCAGTGGTGCGCAGGTCGAGCAGATGCTGACCTCGGGGGAAATCGACCTGCTGCCGACCTGGGTGTCGCGTCCGCAGGCCGCGCAGGCGGCTGGCGCACCGGTCGAGATCGTCTGGAATCAGGGCGTATGGGGCGGCGACAACTGGTCGATCCTCGCCGGCACGCCGAATGCGGATGCCTGCCGCGAGTTCATCAAGTTCGCCTCCGATCCGAAGCGCCAGGCGGCGCTGATGGAGTATTTTCCCGCCGGCCTCACGCAGCCGGAGGCCTTCAATTACGTCAAGCCCGAGCTCGCCAAGAACTGCCCGACCTATCCGGACAACATCAAGGCTGGCCTGAAGATCGATGCGAAGTTCTGGTACGACAACCAGGCCGCCGTCATCGAGCGCTTCAACAGCTGGATCCTGGCCTGAGCCTGAACCATCCCGCGATTGGAGCAGGGCATGACATCGTCGAGCTTGCGCGTCAAAGGACTTACCAAGCGCTATGGCGACTTCGTCGCGCTGGCGCCGACCAGTCTCGATGTCGCGAAGGGGGAATTCCTCACGCTGCTCGGCCCTTCGGGATCGGGCAAGACGACGCTGCTCAGCCTGATCGCGGGGCTCGCGCATCCGGACGAAGGTCGGATACTGATCGACGACGCCGACGTGACGCACAGCCCGGCCTATGACCGGGACATCGGCGTCGTGTTCCAGAACTACGCGTTGTTTCCTCACATGACGGTGGAGGACAACATCGCGTTTCCGCTGAAGATGCGGAAGGTCTCCGATGCCGATGCGCGCCGGCGCACGGCCGAGGCGCTGGAGACGGTGCGCCTGCCGCACGTCGCAAAACGCTATCCGCGCGAGCTCTCGGGCGGCCAGCAGCAGCGCATCGCGCTGGCGCGCTGCATCGTCTATCGCCCCGCCATCATCCTGATGGACGAGCCGCTCGGGGCGCTCGACAAGAAGCTGCGCGACCAGATGCAGCTCGAGATCAAGCGCATCCATCGCGAGCTCGGCACCACGATCATCTACGTGACCCACGATCAGGAAGAGGCGATGACCATGTCCGATCGCATCTGCCTGATGAATGCAGGCGCCATCGAGCAGCTTGGCACACCCGAGGATCTCTATTTCCGCCCGCAATCGGTCTTCGTCGCGGACTTTCTCGGCGAGTCCAACCTGTTCAGCGCAACGGTCCGGCAGGTCGATGCGCAGGGGCTCGACATCGTGCTGGCCGACCAGACGGTTCCGTCACGCGCGGTCGGCAACGGCGCGAGCTTCGCGATCGGCGAGCCGATCAAGCTGATGGTCCGCCCCCAGAACCTCCATGTCGGTGATGCGGCGAACGGCACGCTCACCGGCAGGCTGGTCGACGTGATGATCAGCGGCAGCATGACGCGGCTCTACATCTCGCCCGAAAGGGCCGACATGCCGCAGCTCGTCGCGGCCTATCCCACGCGATCGAGCGCGACGCCCTACGAGATTGGCCAGCTCGTCTCGCTCGGCTGGAATTCCGCGGATGCCGTGGCGATCCGCGACGGCGGAGCATACTGACGCCATGGTATCGGCCAAAGCACCTGCGATCGAATCGGGACGGCTCCGGACCGCGAGGCGCTCTCGCGTCCGGTCGCAGGTCTGGACCTGGGCCGCGATGGGGAGCCCGCTCGTCCTGCTGCTCGTCTTCTTCCTGCTCTACCCGGTCGGCCAGTTGTTGCTGCTCAGCATCTACAATGACAGCGGATTCACGTTTGCGCCGTATCGCCAGCTCTTCGCCTCATCCGTCTATGTCGATGTCCTCCTCATCACGCTGAAGATCTCGCTGGTGACGACGCTGGTCTGCGTCGTCGCCGGCTATCCGATCGCCTATCTGATCTCGGTGGTCGGCAAGGAACGGAAGGCGACGCTGCTGTTCTGGGTGCTGCTGTCGTTCTGGACCAGCTTTCTGGTGCGCGCCTTCGCCTGGATCGTGCTGCTCGGGCGCAACGGCGTCATCAACAAGCTGCTGATCTGGCTCGGCATCACCTCGAGCCCGGCGAGCCTGCTCTACAATTTCGGCAGCGTCCTCGTCGGCATGGTGAACGCGCTGCTGCCGCTTGCCGTGCTGACCATGCTCTCGGTGATGGAGAATATCGACCGCACCCTGCCGCGCGCCGCCGCCACGCTCGGGGCGCGGCCGGGCATGGCGTTCTGGAAGATCTACTTTCCGCTCTCGCTGCCGGGCGTCGCCGCGGCGGGGATCATGGTGTTCGTCACCGCGATCGGCTTCTTCATCGTGCCGGCGCTGCTCGGCGGACGCCGCGAGACCATGATCACGCAGCTCATCATCGATCAGGTCCAGCAGACCATGAACTGGGGTTTTGCCGGCGCGATCTCGGTGCTGCTGCTGGTCGTCGTCCTCATCGTCTTTGCCGCCTATGACCGGCTGCTCGGCCTGTCGACCATGACCGGCGCGTCCGCGCCGCGCGATGCCGCGCCCTCGCGTTGGTCGAGTCCGGTCACGCGGGCCGGCGATGCGCTGCTCACGCTGCTCGGTGCGATTTCCGACCGCATCATCCTGATGCTGCCGTCACGCCGTCGCGGCCGCAACCCGGACCAGGCCGGCCTCGGCTTGCAGGCCTTCGTCTGGACCATGCTCGTCGTCATCAGTGCGCCGACGATCCTGATGATCCCGCTGTCGTTCGGCACCGGCGGCCTCAACTGGCCGCCGCAGGGGTTTACGCTGCATTGGTATGAGACTGTGCTGCATTCGCCGGTGTGGACCCAGGCGTTCCTGCGCTCGCTGCTGGTCGGTCTGGGGACGGGTGGGCTCGCCATGCTGATCGGAACGCCGGCCGCGTTCCTGCTGGTGAGGAGCAACATTCCCGGCAAGGCTGCCTGGCTTGCCTTCATCCTGTCGCCGATTGTCGTGCCCCGCATGATCATCGCGGTCGGCATGTTCTATGTGTTCGCGCAAATGGGCCTGGTCGGCAGCGCCTTTGGCCTCATCCTCGGACATACCGTCGTCGCGGTGCCCTACGTGGTGATGACCATGATGGCCGTGCTGCGCAACTACGACACGCGGCTCGACCATGCCGCGCAAAGCCTCGGCGCACGCCCCTTTGCGACGCTGCGCCACGTCACCTTTCCGATTCTCGGCGCGGGCATGTTCTCCTCCTTCCTGTTTGCCTTCGCCACCTCGTTCGACGAGCTCACCATCGCGCTGTTCGCGACCGGCGGCCTCAACGCCACGCTGCCCAAGCAGTTCTGGGACGAGGTGACGCTTCAGGTCTCGCCCGTGATCGCCGCCGTTTCGACGTGCCTGTTCGTCTTCATGGGGCTCTTGATCTTCGTCGCCGAACGCCTGCGTCGGCGCGCTGCCGCAAGGTAGCCGCTCCGCATTCCAACCAGAGGTTCACATCATGCTCACTGCCAATCGCCTCCGCGGCCTGTTCCCGGCCATTCCGACCCCGGTGAAGGCCGACGACACCATCGATACCGCCGCGGTCTCGGCCATGTTCACCTGGCTCAACAAGCAGGGCATCGACGGCGTGGTGCCGCTCGGCGGGACCGGCGAATACGGCGCGCTCGCACGTGCCGAGCGCATCAGGATGGCCGGCCTGTCGGTGAAGGCGATGGCGGGCAAGGGCCCGGTCATCGCCGGCGTGCTCGACACCGGCTTTCACGATGCGCTCCAGGCCGGGCGTGAATTCGCCGCCGAAGGCGTGGACGGTCTGCTGGTTCTTACGCCATATTACACCAACCCGACTCAGGCTGGCGTTCGTGACTATTTTCTGCGTTATGCCGACGCCTCGCCCGTGCCTGTCCTGATTTATGAGATCCCTTACCGTACCCGGATCGCGATCGAGCCCAGGATCCTGCATGAACTCTCCAGGCATCCCAACATCATCGGCATGAAGGCCTGCAATCTCGACATGTACCATTTCCTGCAAGTCGTGGCCGGCGTCGACGACAGCTTCGCGGTCCTGAGCGGCGAGGACAGCCTGTTTCCGCTGCATCTGGCGGCCGGTGCGACGGGCGGCATCGTCGTCACCGCGTGCCTGTTGCCGCGCGCCTGGCGCGCAATTTACGAGACGGCGATCGCGGGTCGCACCGCGGAGGCGTTGAGCCTGCACCGCCGGCTGATCCCGTTCATGAACATGGCCTTCGCCGAGACCAACCCGGGGCCGATGAAGGCGGTGATGGACATGGTCGGCGTCGATGCGCCGCGCATGCTGGCGCCGCTGGTGCAGCCGGCGCAGGCGCTGGTCTCGGCATTCCGCGCCGAGTTCAAGAAGCAGTTGGCGCTCACCGAAAACGTTGGGTGACGAAAGGACGACGACATGGCGCGTAGCGGCCAGGGCGGATCAAGGAAGGCTGTCAAAGCCAAGAGCCTGGACAAAGCGAGCCCGGACAAAGCTCGTGCGGAAAAGCGTGTCGGCAAAAGTGCCGAGCCGGCGCGCTCGTCGCTGTTCGTCGGCTCGACCGAGAAGGCCTTTCAGGTCCTGCACACCTTCGACGGGCCGCAGCGTTTCCTGACGCTCGCCGATATCGCGCGCGCAGCCAACCTCGATCGCAGCGCCACCCAGCGCCTGGTCTACACGCTGGAGACGCTCGGCTATCTCAGGCGGATCGAGGGCACGCGCAACTATGGCCTCACTTCGAAAGTGCTCCAGTTCTCGCACAGCTATCTCAAGGCCAACGAACTGATCGACAAGGCCTCGCCCTATCTCCTCGACATGAGCCGCAATCTCGGCGAGACCTGCAATTTGCACGAGCTGGACGGCCACGAGGTCGTGTTCGTGGCGCGCTTTCCCGGCCGGCATCTCATTCATATCGATTTCGTGATCGGAAGCCGGCTGCCGGCCTACTTCACGGCGTCCGGCATCGCCATCCTGTCGGCGCTCCCTGAAGAGGTGAGGCAGGACCTGTTGAAGCGCACGCAACTCGAGCCGCTGACGCCGTATACGATTACGGACCCGGACCAGCTCCTGGAGCAGGTGCGCGTCGCGGCCTCGCGCGGCTATTCGATCCAGATCAACCAGAGCGTCATGGGCGACATTTCGGTCGCGGCGCCGATCATCGACGAGCACGGCCGTGCGGTCGCTGCGGTCAACATCTCCGTGCCGACCACGCGCTGGACCAAGGAGCGCGCCGAGGCCGAGCTCGTGCAGCATGTCCATGTCGCCGCGACCTCGATCTCGAAGTTCAACCGCTACGCCGCCTGATGCGGATGCTCTTGAATGCAGACGACTACCGCAGCGTTGCGCAAAAATTCCTGCCGCGCGGCCTGTTCGACTATATCGATCGCGGCACGGAGGACGAGGTCGCGCTGGGGCGCCTGCGCACCTCGCTGGACGAGATCACGCTGACGCCATCGGTGCTGACCGGGCACGACAGACGTTCATTCGACACCACGCTCCTGGGACGACGCTTCGCAGCGCCTCTCGTCGTGGCGCCGACCGCGCTCGCAGGCCTCGTTGCGCATGACGGCGAGACCAAGCTGGCGCGCGCGGCCGCGCGTGTCGGCATTCCCGTCTGCATCTCGACGCAATCGGTGACCACGGTCGAAACCGTCAGGCGCGGCGCGCCCGATGCGACGCTGTGGTTCCAGCTCTATGTCTGGCGCGATCGGACGCTGACGGCAGGACTTCTGGAGCGCGCCCGCGCCTGCGGCTGCGAGATCCTCGTCGTCACGGCCGATACGCCGGTCTCGCCCAACCGCGAGTACAACAAGCGTAACGGCTTCGGCATTCCGTTCGCACCGAGCCTGCGCAGCACGATCGACGTCGCGCGGCATCCGCGCTGGCTCATCAGTGTTCTGGCGCGCTATCTCCTGAGCGAGGGCATGCCGACCTACGGCCACTATCCGGACGAATTCCGCACGGCGATCACCCGGCCGGGCATCGCGGACGCCGTCCGCCTTGACCATCGCCTCAACTGGGACGACGTGCGCTGGCTGCGCCAGATCTGGCCGGGCAAGCTGATCATCAAGGGCGTCCTTGCGGTGCAGGATGCGGTGACCGCGGCCGAGCTCGGCTGTGATGCGATCGTCGTCTCCGCCCATGGCGGACGCAATCTCGACTGCCTGCCCGCGCCGGCGGAATGCATCCCGGCGATCACCGAAGCGGTCAAGGGACGGTTGACGGTGCTTGCCGACAGCGGGGTCCGGCGGGGCACGGATGCGCTGAAATATCTCGCGCTCGGCGCCGAAGCCGTCCTGCTCGGCCGCCTGCCGCTCTGGGGCCTCGCAGCCGGCGGCGAGGCCGGTGCCGAGGCGGTCTTGCGCATGCTCGTCGGCGAGATGGACACCGCGATGGCGTTTCTCGGCGCTGAGCACGTGTCGGAGTTGCGCAGAGTGCGTCAATGAAGACAAAGGCCGGGAATGATCCCGGCCTTTTCCCGTCTGCCGTTGCCTTCACTTCCTCGGCTTGACCAGATCCTCGATCATGGCCTGGACATGCGCAAGCCAGGCCTTCCGTCGCGCCTCTTCGGCAAGGTCGATCTGCGTGTAGCTCGACAAGGTGTAGAGATTGGCCCGGTAGAAATAGGTGAGCGAGAGGATCGAAAGATAGAGGTGGAAGCGATCGCAGTCCGCCGTGAATTCGCGGCGCTCGATGCCGCTCTGGAGCACGCGCTCCAGCATCCCGAGCTGGGTGTTGGCGAAGCTGCGGCGGATATTGTTCTTGACGTGACGTCCCTTGAACAGATTCTCCGATGCCAGGATGCTCAAGAGCTCCGGGTGTGCCCAATAGTAGTCCCAGTTGAAGGCGACCAGATCGGCAAGCGCCTTGCGCGGTCTCGAAAAATCGAGATCGAGCGCCTCTTCCGAGGCGACCAGATCGGCGTAGCAATGCTCGATGACCTGATGAAAGAGCTTCTCCTTGCTCTTGAAGTAGTAATAGAGCATCCGGTCGTTGCTTTTGGCGGCTCTGCTGATGCGATCGACCCGTGCGCCGCCGTAGCCTTCGCGCGCAAATTCGGTGACGGCCGCGCGTAGTATCGCTTCGCGAGTCTGATCGGGGGCTCGCGCCCGCCGGACCGCCGCGGCCTTCTTCCGCTTGAGGCGAGGGGCGGCGAGCTCGCGGATAGGCGGCTCCGTATCATTGACCATTGTGCATCCCCGGAATCACAGCCAGCAGGATGGAGGTTGCCGCTTTTTTGGCAAGCCCTCCCATTTGTTCACCGTTGACAAGTATTCCCGTCTGGTATTCGCTATGTAGTAAGTACTACATACATCAGGTAGTCCCAATGGCGGGAGATTGACATGCGAATTCCGGCTGTCGTGACCTTCGTCGGACTTGGTCTTGTATCGGCTTGGGGCGTTGCGCAGGCGGCGGAGCCGCCGCCGGTCAAGATTGGCGAGATATCGAGCTATTCAGCCCTGCCGGTCGGAACACGCGGCTATCGCCAGGGCTGGGAACTCGCCCGGGACGAAATCAACGCAAAAGGCGGCGTGCTCGGCCGCAAGCTCGAGATCGTCGCGCGCGACGATGCCGGAAAGCCCGACGTGGCGATCACGGCCGCCGGCCAGCTCGTTGAGGGCGAGCAGGTCGACCTGCTGACCGGCACCATCCTCTCGCATGTCGGCCTCGCGGTTGCCGACTTCGCCAAGCAGAAGCAGATCTTCTTCCTCGCCTCGCAACCGTTGACCGATGCGCTGATCTGGGAAAAGGGCAATCGATATACGTTCAGGCTGCGGCCGAGCACCTATACGCAAGCCTCGATCCTGGCAAAGGAGGCGGCCAAGTTTCCTGCCCGGCGCTGGGCGACGATCGCGCCGAACTACGAGTTCGGGCAAGCGGCAGTTGCAAGCTTCAAGCGCGAGTTGAAGCGGCTGCGCCCCGACGTCGAGTTCGTTTCCGAGCAATGGCCGCCGCTCGGCAAGATCGAGGCCGGCGCTGTCGTCCAGGCGATGACCTCGGAAAATCCCGAGGCGATCTTCAACGCAACCTTCGGTCCGGACCTCGTCAAGCTGGTGCGCGAAGGGACGACGCGAAACGCCTTTGCCGGCCGTTCCGTCGTCAGCCTCCTCACCGGCGAGCCGGAATATCTTGCGCCGCTGAAGGATGAGGCGCCCGCAGGCTGGCTCGTCACCGGCTATCCCCAGAGCGAGATCAGGACGCCGGCACATGATGCGTTTCTGCAAGTCTATGTCGGCCGCTTCAAGGAGCCGCCGAACATCGGCGCGCTCATTGGCTACATCAACACGCTCGTGCTTGCGAAGGCGATCGAGACTGCAGGCTCGACCAGGACCGGCGACCTGATCAAGGCCATGGAGCATCTGAAGGTCGATACTCCGGTGGGCCCGGTCGCCTTCCGTGCGATCGATCATCAATCCACCATGGGCGTCTATATCGGCAGGATCGCGGTACGAGACGGCCAGGGCGTCATGACCGATTGGCGCTACGTCGACGGCACCGCTTACCAGCCGGCGGACTCCGAAGTGCTCGCCAAACTGAAGAACTAGAGGCCCAGCTCCATGAACCTGCTCGCTCCCCGCAACACCTGGTATCCGCTCACCTGGTCGCGCAACGTGACGCGCGCGCTGTCGCGCCATCGCATTCTCGGCATGGACCTCGTCGTCTACCGTGGCGAAGCGGGCCAGGTGATAGCGCTCGACGACGTCTGTCCGCACCGGTTGGCGCCGCTGTCGATGGGCAAGCTCAAGGGCGATGCCATAGAGTGCGGCTACCACGGCATGACGTTTGGGCCAGACGGGCGTTGTGTTCGAATTCCCGGGCAGCCGGTGATTCCGCCCAACGCGCGGGTACCTTCCTATCCGCTGAGAGAGAAGATGGGGCTGGTCTGGATCTGGCCCGGCGACCCCGCGCTGGCCGATCCGTCGCTGGTCTACGACCTGCCGCAGTATCATCAGTCAGGCTGGCATGCCGCGGAAGGCGATGCGCTTCGGATCGAGACCGGCTACCTCAATCTCGCGGATAACCTCTGTGATCCCGCCCATGTCAGCTTCGTGCATCTGTCGACGCTCGGCAATTCAGCGAGCGAAGAGATTCCGGTCGAGCATACGTTCGGCGAGCGCGGCGTCCTGGTGTGGCGATGGATCAAGAACGCGCAGCCGATCCCGCTGTTTACGAAGTACGGCAACTTCCGAGGGGCTGTCGACCGCTGGCATTATTACGACTACGTCGCGCCCTGCATCGCGGTGATCGATTTCGGCAGCGCCGATGCCGGCGCGATTGTCGATCCGGCAGATCGCGGAAGCGGCCTTCGCATCTTTGCCTGCCACTTCATCACGCCCGTCGATGACGACGTCTGCATCGATCACTGGCTGCACGTCCGCAATTTTGCGCTGGACGATCTCGAGACGGATCAGCGCCTGCACGCCGATTTTCGAATCGCCTTCAATGAGGACAAGGAGATCCTGGAGCGCATCGAGCAAGTCGCGCAAGCCCGCCCCGACGCCAAATGCATCCGCCTCGCCATCGACGCTGCGCCCCAGCGCATGCGTCGCATCGTGGAGAAGATGGTGGCGGGCGAAGGTGAGACCCGCGCATCTGCGTGAGCGCAGATCCAGGTCAATCTCCGCGGAGCAGATCTGGATCGTCTCGCCGCTTCCCCCGCACTGACGGCGTGGAAGGAGCTCAGCCTCTACTCCGCCGCCTCCAGCGTCGGGTAATCGGTGTAGCCCTTCGCGCTGCCGCCGTAGAACGTGGCCTTGTCCCAGTCGTTCAGCGCGGCACCCTTCTTCAGCCGCTCGACCAAATCGGGGTTGGAGATGAACGGCTTGCCGAAGGCGATGAGATCGGCCGCGTTCGCATCCAGCACCTTGGTCGCCAGATCGAAATCGTAGCCGTTGTTGGCGACATAGGCGCCGGCAAAGCGCTTGCGCAAGGACGCGTAGTCGAACGGCGCGAAATCGCGCGGCCCTCCGGTGGCACCCTCGACGACGTGGAGATAGACCAGCTTGAGCGCGCTGAGGCCGTCGACGATGTGATCGAACAAGGCCTGCGGATTGCTGTCGGAGATGTCATTGGCCGGCGTCACCGGCGAGATGCGAATGCCGGTGCGATCGGCACCGGCCTCTGCCACGACGGCCCTGGAGACGTCCAGCATCAGCCGCGCGCGGTTCTCGATCGAGCCGCCATAGGCATCGTTGCGCTTGTTGGCGCCGTCCTTGGCGAACTGGTCGAGCAGATAGCCGTTGGCGCCGTGGATCTCGACGCCGTCGAAGCCGGCCTCCAGCGCGTTCTTCGTGGCGCGCTTGAAATCGTCGATGATCCCGGGAATTTCGGAGAGCTCGAGCGCACGTGGCTCGGAGACATCGGCAAAGCCGCCGTTCACGAAGGTCTTGCCCTTGGCGCGGATCGCGCTCGGCGCGACAGGCGCTGCGCCATTGGCCTGAAGGTCGACATGCGAGATGCGGCCGACATGCCAGAGCTGGATGAAGATCTTGCCGCCGCGCTCATGGACCTTGTCGGTGACCTTGCGCCAGCCGGCGACCTGGTCCTTGCTGTAGATGCCGGGGGTGTCCTGGTAGCCCTGGCCCTGCTGCGAGACCTGGCTCGCTTCGGTGATCAGGAGCCCTGCGGAGGCGCGCTGGCCGTAATAGTCGGCGGCGAGCGCGCCGGGAACGAACGTGCCGGGGACGGCGCGGTTGCGCGTCAGCGGCGCCATCACGAAACGGTTGGCCAGCGTGATCGGGCCGAGCTTGTAGGTCTCAAACAATTTGGTCGGACGGCTCATGGGGATGCTTCCAGGCGGTGAGAGGTCCGGAACACTTGTGCATCGCGGCAACCAGCGCAAGGGAGGAGCCATACGGAAAGTGCAGGCGAGCTACGCGGCGGGGACCGCGTAGCATAATTCATGTGCAATTTGGGCCCCGGCAGAGGATTTCCGCCACCGCGGCCGTGTCAACTCAGTTCGCGCCGAGGAAGTCGCGCTTGCCGATCTCGACGCCGTTGTGGCGCAGGATGCCGTGCGCGGTCGTGGCGTGGAAATAGAAGTTGGGCAGCGAGAACGCGCTGAGGAATTGCTGGCCCTTCATGGTGATGGACTTGTCGGGGCCGGCCGGGAAGGTGACGTCCTTGGTCTCGGCGCCCTCGAACTGCGCGGGCTTGAACGACTTCACGTAGTCGATCGTCTTGGCCAGCCGCTGCTTCAATTCCGCAAAGCTGGTCTCGGTGTCGGGCGTCGAGGGCACCTCGCTGTGGGTCAGCCTTGCGCAGCCCTTGGCCGCGAAATCGCTGACGAGCTGGATCTGCTTCGACAGCGGCAGCATGTCCGGGAAGAGGCGGGAGCCGAGCAGCACGCTCGGGTCGACCTTCTTGGCCGCGCAATGCGCCTCGGCCTTGGTGAGCAGGCCGGTGAGGCTGTTCAGCATTTGCAAATAGGCGGGAACGACGGCGTCGTAAAAGGACATGTGATGCTCGCTTCAATGAGGGAAGTCTCAGGAGAAAACCTGAGCTACTCACATGGGAGCCTCATGGAAAAATACAATCGCAAAAGCGGCTTGTGCAGTGCGAAAATTCTACCGGATCGTGCCCACCGGCTGCGCCTGCGCCGTGCCGCCGCGCATGCGCGCCAGCAGCTCCGCGGTCGGCCAGGAATCCGCCGGCAGGCCGAACTTGATCTGCATCGCCTTCACGGCGGCGCGGCTCTGCTGGCCCAGCACGCCGTCGACCTTGCCGACATTGAAGCCGGCGCGCACCAGCAGTTGCTGCAACTCCTTGAGCTCGTTGAACGGCAGTTGCGCGACCGGCGCCGCCGGCTTGCGCATTGGCGCTGCGCCCGCGATGCGGGTGGCCAGATAGCCCGCGGTGGTCGAGTAGATCAGCGAGTTATTCCACTCGGTATAGGCCGCGAAATTCGCATACGCCATGAAGGCCGGCCCAAAGCGTCCCATCGGCAACAGCACGGACGCCGCGAGATTGTCGTTCGGCAGCGGCCTTCCGTCGGGATAGGTGACACCGAGCTGACCCCATTTCGAGCGCGGCAGCTGCACGGTGAGATCGGTCTGCTCCCACGGCAGGCTCGAGGGCACCTTGATCTCCTCCAGCCATGGCTCGCCGCGCCGCCACTTCAATCCGTTGGCGATGTAGTTCGCGGTCGAGCCGATCACGTCGTTCTCGCTGCGCAGGAGATCGCGCCGGCCGTCGCCGTCATAGTCGACGGCATAGTTGACGTAATGCACGGGCAGGAATTGCGTCTGCCCGAGCTCGCCGGCCCAGGAGCCGACCATCTCGTCGGGATGCAAATCACCGCGGTCGATGATCTTCAGCGCGGCGATGGTCTCGTTCACGAACATTTCCGAGCGCCGGCAGTCATAGGCGAGCGACACCAGTGATTTCAGCGTCGGCAGATTGCCCATGTTGACGCCGAAATCGCTCTCGAGGCCCCAGAACGCGGCGATCACCGCCGGCGGTACGCCGTATTCCTTTTCGGCGCGCGCAAAGGCAGCGGCATGTTGCTTGATGTGCTGCTGGCCGTTCTGCATGCGATAGGGCGCGGCCATGCGGCCGGCAAATTCGGTGAACAGCTGCCCGAACACGCGCTGGCCGCGGTCGCGGTTGACGATGCCCTGGTCGTAGACGAGGTAGGGCGAAGCCTCCGCAATCGTCCGCTGCGAGACGCCGGCGGCAACCGCCTGGCTCTTCACGTCGGCGAGGAAGCGATCGAAGCTCGCCCCGTTATGGCACGAGGCCGCGCGCGGCGAGGGCGCAGTGGCCTTGGGGGCGGCGGGCTTCGCAGGCGGCGGAAGGAGCTGGGCGGACGCGGGAAGGGCGAAGGCGATTGCAATCGTTACGACCGCAAGGCGAGAACCAAGGCAGTTCATCGGTATCGATATCTCTGGTGCTGGGCGGATGAGCGCTAGGCCGCCAATACGGCGCGCTTCACGGCGAGTGGCAATGTGATGGAACGGAATAACGTCTTCGGATACAGATAATCTTCGCCGGACTCATCGACGACCCGCAGCATGTCGAGTTTCTCGGCCGCCGCATCGCGCAACGTTACGTAGATCTTACGCGTCTCGAGAGAGGCGGCGTAGCTCTCATTGTCCACGCAGATCACCAGTTGCTTGCTTCGTGATTTCGTCATGATTGTCAAAGCAGGTTCTTGATCTTGAATTCCTTGCGGCCGATGCCGGCAGCCTCATACCAATGTATCTCAGCGAGGTGAGTAGAGCCATCGGATAATCGCACCCGGGCGATGCCTTTGCGCTTGCGCCAACGCCCCCGCCCACAGATTCGTCGCAGCCGGGCGATCTCGCGGATGCCCGAGCCGCTGGCAAAGGTTTCGACCTCGGTAATCTCGCCGAGAATCTCGAAATGCATGGTCTCGATCGTGCCCGGGCGTCCCGGGTTGGGTCAAGTGCCGCGGCGCCGCGACGCACCTTGAAACCTTGCACCCGGACCGGGGTCATCCCTACCTCATGAGCGCCGGCCTGCAACGCCTTCTGCGGCCGCAGCCGGCCGGGAGACGGCCATGAACTATCTTCGTACCGCAATGCTGCTCGCAGGCCTCACCGCCCTGTTCATGGGCGTGGGCTATCTGATCGGCGGCGCCTCCGGCGCCATGATCGCGCTCGTGATTGCAGCGGCGACCAACCTCTTCACCTACTGGAACTCCGACCGCATGGTGCTCTCGATGTACGGCGCCCATGAGGTCGACCGTTCGACCGCGCCCGAGCTGGTCGGGCTCGTCGCCGAGCTTGCGGGCCGCGCGGGCCTGCCGATGCCGCGCGTGTTCCTGATGGACGAGGCGCAGCCCAACGCGTTCGCGACCGGTCGCAATCCCGAGAACGCCGCGGTCGCCGTCACCACCGGCCTGATGCGCCAGCTCAGCCGGGAGGAGCTCGCCGGCGTGATCGCGCACGAGCTTGCACATATCAAGCATCACGACACGCTGCTGATGACGATTACCGCGACCATCGCGGGCGCGATCTCCATGCTGGCGCAGTTCGGCATGTTCTTCGGCGGCCATCGCGACAACAACAACGGCCCGGGCATCGTCGGCTCGATCCTGATGATGATCCTGGCGCCGCTCGGCGCCATGCTGGTGCAGATGGCGATCAGCCGCACACGTGAATACGCCGCGGACGATCTCGGTGCGCGCATCGTCGGGCAGCCGATGTGGCTGGCGTCGGCGCTGGTGAAGATCGAAGGCGCCGCACATCAGGTCCCGAACTTCGAGGCCGAGCGAAATCCCGCGACCGCGCACATGTTCATCATCAATCCGCTGTCGGGCCACGGCGTGGACAGTCTCTTCGCCACCCATCCCTCGACACAGAACCGCGTCGCCGCGCTCCAGCAGCTTGCGGCCGCGCTCGGCGCGCAGGCCGCGCCGTCCGTCGGCGCCAACGAAAACTATCCGCCGGCGAGCCCGTGGGGCCGCTCGTCGTCGCGTGGACCTTCACGTGGTCCTTCACGTGGTCCTTGGGGCTGATCCGGAACCGGCGAGGATTTGCGTACGGTTTTGTGACCTGGCGCACACAGGATCGGCCCGGCCGGTGTTAACACCTCGGCGTGACACTTCCTTCGAAAGGGGATGCGTGGCCGGCCCGTTGCCGGTCAGCGTCGAAGATGACCAGAGCTGCCGTACCATTGCTGATCGTCCTGGGCGTGCTGATCGGCCTGTCCACGCATATGGTCGTCAATTGCGGGGACGAGGACGAGCCCGACGTCTGCGCGGCCGTGATCGGCTTCTCGCCGCTCCGCGGCTCGCTGATCGCCTTTGCCTATGAAGGGCGCGGGCGGATCGCGCTGCGCCACGGCGACTGGCGGCGGGCGATCGCCGATTTCGACGAGGCCATCCATCTCAATCCCAACCGCGCCTCGCTCTATCGCGACCGCGCGCTCGCACGCCGGCAGAACGGCGACCTCGAGCTCGCCATTGCGGATTACGACGAGGCGATCGCACACGATCCCAAGCACGCCGCGCCCTATCACCAGCGCGGTCTTGCGCTCGCCGCCACCGGCGATCTCGATCGCGCCATCCTCAGCTACAACACGGCGGTCCGTCTCGACCCCTCCGATGCGCAGGCCCGCCTCGATCGTGGCCTCGCGTTCCTTGCGCGCGGGCAGGCCGACGATGCGCGGGCCGATTTCGAGGCGGCACTGGCGCTGCCCGTCGGCAAGGATGGCCGCACGCGCGAGGCAGCGCGCGCCAAGCTCGCCGAACTCGCCAGCGCCGAGCCGACCCGGGTCGCTGCGCCCAGGCGGTGATGATATTCAGAAGCAGCGGGCTTTTTCCCCTCTCCCCTTGTGGGAGAGGGTGGCTCGCCGCGTAGCGGCGAGACGGGTGAGGGGTCTCTCTCCGCGCTTGAATTTCTTGCGGCGGAGGTTGCGGAAGCAACCCCTCATCCGGCGCTTCGCGCCACCTTCTCCCACAAGGGGAGAAGGAAGAAGCCCGCGCCTTACTTCGCTTTCCTGGCTTTCGCCTTTTTCGCCTTCTTCACCGGCTTCTCCTTCGCCGGCTTCTTCTCCGCCTTCACCGCGATCGGCGTGCTGGCCGCGAGTCGCATCGATCGCGCGTAGCTGTCGGCGACGTTGTCGGCGGACATCTGGAGGCGCTTGGCGGCGGCGGTGGCCTGCTCCATGGTGGCCTTGGCCATCATCTTGAAGCGGTCGCCGGTCTCCTTGCCCTTGGCCTTGGCCGCAAGGCCGTTCAAGCGATCCCGCCGCTCCTTGGCGCGGGTCATCAGGCCCGTATGCAGCTGTCTGGCCAGTTGCCGGATCACGACATCCAGGTCGGCGTCCGCCATGTTCTTCTATCCTCTTGAAAACAGTATCGATGCGGGCGGGACTATGCAGATCGGGCCCCGCCTTGGCAATTCCCGGCCGGGCGTCATCCGCAGCTTCCACGCCTCAAAACAAAAAAGCCGCGCATTTCGCGCGGCTTTTTGCCTGGTTGGTACGGATGGGCTACGTCCGCCTCACTTCAGCGAGGCAACCGGGCCGCTCGACGCGGCCGGATCGGGGTCGAAGCCGAACACGCCGACCAGGTATTTGTAATAGTCCGGCATCTTTTCCTTGAGCGTCTCGCGCGACTTGGGATCGTGGAATTCGCTCTTTCCGGCCAGGAAGATGCTGGCGGTCACGGCAAAGAATTCCATGGGATTCTTCAGCGCATAGGATTCCTTGGGCAGGAGGTCCTTGGACTTGGCCAGGGCATAATAGCCGATCACGCCCTTGTTGGCGTAGCCGTCCGGCAACAGGCGCGCGTGATAGGCGTGCAGGAGCTCGTGCAGCAGCACCGCCTCTTTCTCGTATCGCATCATGTCCGGCCGCAGCATGATCACGCCGAGTCCCGAATCGACCGCGAGGTCGACGGCGTTCGGATTGGTCCAGCGCTGCTGGCCGGGGTCCCAGACCGTCAGCGTCCGGGGAGCGGTGCGCTGGATGTCCGGCGTGACCCGGCCGTAGCAAGCGGTCGCGGCGCCTTCGTCGAGGCAGGCCAGCTCGCTCGCGACGATCGGAACGGTGTGGAAGAAGCGCAGCACGCGCGGGGAGAGGCCGACGCCTTCGACGACGTCGATCTGGCTCTTCAGATTGTCGGTGAGCTTGTCGACGTCCTTGCGGTCGCGATTCTCGGATATGTCGAACATGTAGCCGCGGTAGCTCTGGAAGCCCGGCGGCAACGCCTGCGCCGCGTCGGTGGACGCATCGAGCGGTCCGGCACTGGATGGACTGGCGAAAAGCGCGCCGACAATGGTCGCAGTCAGCAGCAACGCAATGCGCATGATGAACCCCCTGATGTCACTTCGCCGGCAGGATAGGCCACCGTTGTTTGCGAAACGTGAGTGGGGCGAGACTATGGCAGCGATGTTGAGGCGTGCTTAACCGTTGGTTGCAGATCGCGCGGGCGGATTAGTGCCGGGTTAACCAAGGTCGATACCCCTCGCCGTCACCCTGAGGTGGCCGCTTCTTCAGCGGCCCTCGAAGGGCGACGGCCCCGCTGCATCAGCTCGGCCGTGCATCCTTCGAGGCTCCCCGTGGGACGCGTTGCGTCCCACGCCTCGCACCTCAGGATGACGGGACGGGCGCCGAGGTGTAGATTCATCGGGGGCACGAAGCCCCACATCGATAGCCGGGAGGAGGAAGCCATGTATGCCGCCATCCGTCAGGCCAAGGCGAAAAGCGGGAGCGCGGAAGAGCTGGCGCGCCGCATCAAGGACGGCGCCGTTCCGATCATCAGCGACGTCGACGGCTTCCGCGCCTATTACGTCGTCTATGCCGGCGACGACACGGTCACCGCGATCTCCATCTTCGACAAGTTCGAGCAGGCGGAGGAGGCGAACCGGCGCGCGATCGCCTGGATCGAGAAGGATCTCGGCCCGCTGCTGGCCGGCGACGCCCGCGCCGCCGCGGGTCCGGTGATCGTGCATACGCTGGCGTGAGGCAAGTGCGAGCCCTCTCCCCAATGTCGTCCCGGCGAAGGCCCTAGGGCATGCACATATCTGGTGCGACGGATTGACTCGGGTCGAGGGTAAGGGGTTCCAGAATCGGGAATCC
>NZ_JBXAQU010000039.1:0-20440 GCF_058807535.1 Bradyrhizobium sp. GW821-FHT12B03 | reverse complement strand
TAAAAATAATCGGAGGGTGCTGCAAAGTTATGTGACTTATGACACACTTCTCCAGCGCGGTTTTACGCGACTGTGACTTGGTCCTGCGCGCCGCAGGCGCATTCGGTTTCGCGAGATGTGACCGCCACGCACAAGACCGAGAGATTACGTCAAGACCGGCTCCGGCTCGCCGATCGCCAAAGAAAATGCCCGTCCAGACACCTGAACGAGCTGCTTATTCGTCGCTGGCCAGATAACGCCCTTTGTGTGCGAGCCGAGGTGCTCGCACACAAGTGTCGCAATGATCCTCAATCAATATCGTCCGGGTGGACCCGGCGACGCCTGCGCAACGGTTCCCTCGAACGAGACTCGGCATTCCGTCCCTCGCGCAGCAGGTCGCCCAGCTTGCGAAGAGGTGTCTCAACCATCCGGTTTGTAAAGCCGGCCATCATCCGATCGGCCATCCGGTCAGCCATTCGCCGACCCTCTTCGAGATCAATGTCGAAAAGATCGATGTCTAACAAATCTTCCCGGTACTGACGCTTGCGGCGTTGCCGCTCGGCATCAGCCCATGCCTGCTTTTCTTCTTCATTCGGCCCTTCGAGCCACGCTTGCCGGCGCTTCTTCTCGCGCTCGGCCCAAGCTGCGATGTCGGAATCGTGTACCGCCCACGGCTCGTGTTCGTTAAAGGTATCGCTTTCAGAACGCCGGGACTCCGTCGAAGCCTTGCTCATGAACGATCTCCAATATGGGTCGACAAAAGATAGCATGTCCTAAAGACTTGTCCATCCGCCCCGGTCGCGCAGGTGCGGATCGAAAATCATGTTCGAGCGTCGCTTGGGGCGACTTTGTGCTTTGGGTCACACTTCGCCGTGTGCGAGACCCCGCGTGGACCCCGTTCGTTGGCGCGGATTGCTCCATCGCCGCGGCACTTCCGAATCGAAGATAGCGCGAATGCTGGCGGGACAGCTGCTCATGACACGCGAACTGTCGCCTCACGACAGGATTGATTGTGCCGAGTGAAGAACGCTACCGCACACGCCCGAGACTGCGCTGGCTCACCTCTTGCCCGATCACATTAGATTGTTCGATAGCAGCAAGCTTGCGCCCCTGACGGAGAGCCAACAGCATAAAAATGAAGGCGCAGAACAGCAGCGTTCCCGGAATGAAATATGGCCCGACACCGAGGGCGGCATTCAGGCTCGCGAATGCATTCTCCCGGAAGCCAAGAGATGCGATTGTGCCGATCAAGGCTGTCCAAATGCCATACTGCAGGAGGCGAGCCTGCAGCATGCGGAGCGACACTTCGATCGATCGACCGGACGTAAGCAGCTTGCTTACATTCGCTATGATATCCTTGGTCTCTCCCCAGGTCTCGGTAACGCTTCCAATCAGTTCCCGCTGCCCGAATGTTTCGCCAACGTCGATGCGGGCGGCGCGTACCATGAATCGCGCCTCGTCCGTCAATGGATTGCAGTTGGGCGAGAGCTCGAAGACGATCGCATCCCGTGTCAGCAAAGTTCGCAAGTACAGCGAGACCGTAGCGGGAATGGACAAGCCGTGTTTTCGTACTGCGGACATCATCCGAACCACGACATGCCTGGCGGCCAGCCAGGTCACGCTTCCGACGGGACTGCGGAAGCCGTCCAGATAGTCTTCAAATACGAGGGACATATCTCGGCGAAATCCGGCGAGGTCCCTGTTCGGCGGAGCTTCGATCCATCGCAACAGCTCGTCGATCGCGTCGTCAAATTGCTCTCGAAGGACGTATTGCATGAAAAATCGAAACGAATCCTGGTGCTCCTCGGTGAACCGTCCGACGACGGCAAAGTCGACATGGGCTATTCGATTGTCGGGCAGGACCAGTATGCCGGCAGGACTGAGGTCGGAATGGAACAGACCGTCCCGGTAAATCTGGTTGAGCGTGCTCCAGTAGATGCGTCGGGCGATCAGGCGCAGATCGTAGTGCTGGTCTTTCAGTCTCTCGAGGTATTGGCGGTCATCCTGCTTGATTGCGTTCAAGATCCGCTGGACGGGTATCCCGTCGACGAACTCCCAGGTCAAAATGCGTTTGGCGGTGTATTCTTCTCTCACGGTGAAGCCGGACTCGGCTTCGTCGTCCTTCGATAACTCCGACATGACAATGGCATTGCGCGCCGCGTCCGCGAGATCGAGTTCCGAAAACAGAGCGTGCTCAAATTCATTGACATAGGCGGCAACCGAGTTTGCTCCAAAGGCCCCTACCCAGTCGAGTGGCGCAGCCAGCCAGTGCATCAAGCGGATGTCTGCAGCGTATTTCTTTCGTATCGCCGGATTTTGTATCTTCACGGCAAGGCGCACGCCGCCGCGAGACTTCGCTTGGTGAATTTGTCCGCTTGACGTGATTGCAAATGGCGCGCGCTCAAACGTCGCAAAAATCTCCTCGGGAGGACGACCGAGATCTTCGACGATGATTTGATGAATTGCCGCGTACTCTTCTGCGGCGACCTCGTTGGTGATCAGCAGGAGTTCCTGGCAATAGTCCGCCGGCAACAGGTCGAAGCGGAGAGCCAGAGCCTGACCGAGCTTGACGAAAGTGAAATCCAGTTTCTCAAACAATACGCGCAGGGCGCGTGCCGATTTCTGCGGGCTCGATCGAAAGGACAATGTCGCGGGAAGCTGGTGGCGCGCCAGCAAGAGCAGCAGTTGGAACAGGCGCGCTATCGTTCTGAACATATCGAGCAGCCGCTCCATCGCGTGTTATCCGCCATTGCGCAAATTTGAGGCGGGCTCTCGCTGTCGCAATCCTAGGTTCCGCTGCAAGTGCGTGCAAGCCGATTGTGGCGAGACGTGTTCGGCTGAACTGTGATGCTCGGTGTATCTGTCGTCACTCAACGTGTGCTACGATGGCCTCTCGGGGCGAGGCTGTACAAATCCGGTGGCATCGTGCTAAATCTCAGTTTTGGCAAATATTGTCGGTCGCGATCTGACCGTGATGAGTGATTAGCAATTGTTCGATGGGATTGGCCACGTGTTTTTGGGCGCGCGCCGTCTTTGCCAGATTATCGCGGCTGCTTCGCGTTTCTATATCCGCCCCAAGTTCTGGCCAGGAAAAGTAGCGGTTCCGCCCGAAGTGCGTCTGCGCCTCTTTTTGGAGGATTTAGGGGGCGCCTGGATGAAGATCGGACAGGCACTCGCGCTGCGGTTCGACTTGCTGCCGACTGAATATTGTGCCGAGTTGTTGAAGCTTCTCAACCAGACTCCGACCGTTCCCTACGAGGCGATCCGTGAAGTGATCTTGCGGGAGCTTGGTTCGTCTCCTGAGCAGTTGTTTGCATCGTTCGATCCTGTTCCGCACGCAACCGCTTCGATCGCGCAGGTCCACATCGCGACCGCGCACGATGGCGAGAAGCTCGCAGTCAAGGTGCAGAGGCCCGGTGTCCAGGGGCAATTTGAAGCTGATTTCCGCATTTTTCGGATGATATCCTTCCTCGTGGGCCTCATGGACTCGCTGGGAGGAAGCGCGCTTCGTTCTTTCTCTGAAGAATTCGAAAAGTGGAGTCGTGAGGAGCTGGATTTCACCACCGAGGCAAAGAACAGCTTTCGGATACAAGTGCGATCCGAGCATGACCCGATTCAGCGCTGTGCGGAGGTTCGTTTCGAGTTTTGTTCAAGGCGCGTGCTGGCCACCAAGCTGCTGACGGGCATCTCGCTATTGGAGGTCGGCAACGCGGTACGGGCGAAGGATCCCGAAGCCTTGCGCGATCTGAACTTGCAACCCGACGATCTCAAGACGATCGCGCGAAATTACTTCTGGTCGATCTACAACCAAATCTTTCGTGATGGGATCTTTCACGCGGACCCCCACCCCGCCAACGTCTTCGTGCTCCGCGGAAACAAGATCGGATTTGTGGATTTTGGTGCGACCGGACGGCTGTCCAGGGAGTTCCGGTCGTCACTCTCCAAGATCTTCATTCACCTGTATCGGAGGAACATCGAGCAGGCCGTCGTGGAAAATTTCAAACTTCTCGTTCCCTCGGAGGATACCGACCTGCGGCAGGCGCGGGAGGAGTTCTTCATCGCGTATCAAATGTATCGACTGTCCCTGGATATTGGCGGAGCGAACGTGCGGCGGCTCACGACCGATCTGCTGATGGGCACCATGACGATTGCGCGACGTCACAAGATACTGATGCCGCAGGAGCTGAGCATCTATTACAAGACGATCATGACCGTCGACGCCGTCGTTTCCGAACTGGCGCCCGATTATGACTGGCTTTCGGACTTGCCTGAATTCTTTACGCGGGGTTTTGTTTCCGATGTCAGGGAGGGGCTTTATCGCTGGCCGGAAGTCGTGCTCGCGTCCAAGCATCGGACGGGCCGTTTGCTGTCCGACGCAAGCAGCCTCACGGCATCGTTTCAGTTCTTCAACCCAGCCTTGAAGAGCATGCAGACGAGGGCCGTGCTTTACGGAATCTGGGCCGTTGCCTTTTGTGTGGCGGCTTATTTGGCCGCGAAGGGTGACATGTCGCTCCTGGACGACATCGTGGGCGTGGGCAATCGCTGGATCGTTTTCGGCTTCATGACGGCTGCAGTCGTTTCTCTGCTGCTCATGCAGCGGCAAATCCGCTACATCCGGAAGGTCAAAACGTGATCTGACGCACGGAAGGTTCCGCGCGCGCCGTGTTCGAATAAGGTCCATGGTGAAGAGCATGAATACTCAAGTCCTGCACGCTCCCGATCGGGACGTCGACCGCGGCGCGTACACGCCCGTGCCGCGTCTCTACAATTTCGCCGAAGACGTCCTTGCCCGAAATCTGAAAGCGGGGCGCGGCGGCAAGGCCGCCTATATCGACTCGCGTGGGACCTGGAGCTATGGCCAGCTTGCGGAGCGGGTCGCCCGGTTCGGGAATCTGTTGCGCGGCCTCGGCATTCAGAGCGAACAACGCATCCTGATTTGCCTGACCGACACGATCGATTGGCCGACGTCCTTTCTTGGCGCCGTCAAGGCCGGGGTGGTCGCGATACCCGTCAATACTCTGCTGAGCGAAGCGGAATATCGCGTCATACTGGAGGATAGCCGCGCCCGCCTGCTGATCGTTTCGGAGGAGCTCTACCCGCTCTTCGCAAATCTGATCGATGCATCTCCGGACCTTGAACACATTCTCGTGTCGGGCAGCCAGAGCTTCGGGCACGCGCTCTTCGAGGACGCCCTGCAAGCGGCCGCTGTAACCGAGTACACCGCGCCGACCGTCAACGACGAGATCTGCTTCTGGCTTTACACCTCGGGCTCGACCGGAACGCCAAAAGCCGCCGTACATGTCCATGCCACGTTGGGCTACACCGCCGCTTGTTACGGCGCTCAGGTGCTCGGCCTCGCCGAGGACGACGTCGTCCATTCGGTATCGAAAATGTTCTTCGCCTATGGCCTGGGCAATTCGATGATTCATCCTCTCTCGGTAGGCGCCACGACGGTGCTGGCGTCGGAGCGCCCGACTCCCAACTCGGTCGCGAACCTCATGCGGGTGCACGGCATTACCGTGTTCTTTGCGGTGCCGACGTTTTATACGGCGTTCCTGGCGGCGGATCCCGTGGAACGCGAGGCGGTGAGGCTTCGGTGCTGCCTGTCCGCAGGGGAGGCGCTTCCGGTCGCTATTGCGCAGTCCTGGCGCGAACGCTTTGGCCTGGACATATACGACGGGCTTGGCTCGACGGAGATGCTCAGCACATTCCTGGCCAACCGCCCGGGAACAATGCGCTCGGGCACCAGTGGCAAGCCCGTGCCGGGTTTCGAGCTTCGTCTCGTTGACGAGACCGGCGCCATTGTCCCGCAGGGTGAGATGGGGGAGCTGCAGGTTCGGGGGCCGACGTCCGCGATCATGTATTGGAACGACCTCGAGCGATCCCGCTCGACCTTTCTGGGCGCGTGGACCCGTTCCGGTGACAAATACATGCAGGACAAGGACGGCTACTATGTGTACTGCGGGCGCCGGGACGACATGATGAAGGTCGGCGGTATCTATGTCGCGCCATTCGAGGTCGAGGGCGCGCTGCTCAGTCATCCTGACGTGCTCGAAGCGGCGGTCGCAGCATGGCCCGATGAGGATGGCTTGATCAGGCCCAAGGCGTTCGTCATTCTCAAGCCTTCCGGCAGACCGGACGAAGCAATGGCGCTCGCGCTGCGTGACCATTGCCGTAAGCAGCTCGCGACCTTCAAATATCCGCGCTGGATCGAATTCCGCACCGAATTGCCGAAGACCGCGACGGGCAAGATTCAGCGCTTCAAATTGCGCGCGGCGACTGCGCAGGACCGCACAGCTCCGCCCGCGGCTGAGGGAGGCGACGCCGTCGATGAAGTTCACCCCTTGTCGGATCAGGGCGTTGCTTGATGCCGGCTCGTCAATCGAGAGCTCGCATGATCGTCGCACGCACGCGATCGACGGCGTTGTTGATGAAGAAGTGATCTCCTGCGACTGTTTCGCTAAAGAACGACCCGCTCGTTTCCTTTTCCCAGCCAGCCATTGATGCCGGCGTGCACAGGAGGTCATGCTCTCCAGCCATCGCGTAAATGGGACAAGCAAGCGCCGGTCCGGGCGTGTACTGGTACGTCTCGAACATCTTCGTGTCCGCCCGGAGCACAGGCAATAGCATCTCGACAAGATCGGGCTCGGCCAGAACAGCCGGAGAGATGCCGCCGGGATACCGATCGATTTGCTTCTTGATGAACTCGGCATCAGGAAGCGCGTGCAAATGTGGGCGGCTTCGCCTCTCCGCCGGTGCTTCGGCTGCAGCCACGACCAGCGCGCGCGGTTGCTGCAGATCTGCGTCTTGCGCCAGGATACGGGCGGTTTCGAAAGCAATAAGCCCGCCGAGACTATAGCCGAACAGGGCGTAAGGAATCCGCGACAGTCGTGCCATTTCGCCAGCCAGGATCCGGGATGCTTCGCCGACCCTGGTCAACAGAGGCTCCCGCCTGCGATTCCAGCGTCCCGGCAACTGGACCGCGCCAACCTCGATGTTTTCGGGCATGCTTCGCGCCAGCGTGTGGTAAACTTGGGCGCTCCCGCCGGCAAAGGGGATGCATAAGACACGTGCCCGCGCATTCGGGCGTTCCGGGCGAAACTCTATCCAGGGGCCAAGCATTGGAGCAATATTGAGAGAGGAAATATAGCGCGTGCAATTAAGACTCCTCAGACGCTCGTTGGTCAACTGCAACCTGTCGGAGAGAGGGGCGCTTCTTGGTGACGACAGATTTTCAAGCTGATGGCTGCGTCGGAGGACGGAGAGAACAATTTTCGGTGTTTCTGTAAGGCCGTCTGCCCAACACTCATAGGACATATTATCGCATCGGAGAGACGCGCATGGATTCTCAATCAACGGACGAAGAAGTTCGCACGCTTCGGCGGCTGCTCGCAATGCGTGAAGCTCAACTTGCCGAAGCGATGAACGAAATTCAGCAGCTGAAGAGCCAATTCTCCTCCAGGAAGAATGAACCGAACACGTCGGCCTGCCCGAGCTAGCTCGGTCACGATTGTCGCTCAAACGAGAGTTCGTCTGTCTTCGGTGAGGTCTTCAACCGCACCATGAGCGTGACGGCGTGGGACTGATCCGCCACTCAACGAAATACTGAATCCGAGGATTCGCCTGTGAGCCGGACGCGCCTTCTTCTCGTGTTTCATGGAGGGCGCAATGGGAACAATGCGGCAGCGCGGAGCATTGCAGGAGGTTGGAAGCAGTTGCGGAAGGCTTCGCTGTGTTAGTCCCCCATAAGCCGCCACGGATCGCCAAGGCGAACGGCATTGACATCTGTTACGAAATCTTCGGCGAAGCCAGCGCCGAGCCGATGGTGCTGATCATGGGGCTGGGCGGCCAGATGGTGCAGTGGGACGACGCCTTTTGCGAGCAGCTCGCAGCGCGTGGATTTCGCGTCATCCGTTTCGACAATCGCGACACCGGCCAATCTTCCAGGCTTGCCGGCGGCAAGCGCCTGACGCTCTGGGAAATGCTGAAGGTGCGATTTCTGAACATCCCGCCCGCCGCGCCGTATACTCTGCGCGACATGGCCCAGGACACCATCTCGCTCATGAACGTGCTTGGCATTCGCTCGGCGCATGTGGTCGGCGCTTCCATGGGTGGCATGATCGCCCAGGAAATCGCGATTACTTTCCCCGAACGCGTGCGTTCGTTAGTCTCGATCATGTCGACGACAGGCGATCCCGACTTGCCGCAGCCGAGCAACGAGGCCGTCTCCTTGCTGACGGAGCCGCAACCCACGAGCCGCGACAAATTCATCGCGCGCTTTAAACGAAACTGGAAGGTGCTCCGGGCTGGCCGCTTTCCCGAGGATGAAGCCCTCGACCGGTCCCGTGCCGAACGTGTCTTTGATCGCGGGCTCAATCCGGCCGGCGTCGGCAGGCAGATTCGGGCCGTCCTCGCATCCGGAAGCCGCAAGGAACGACTGGGCAAGGTCAAGGCTCCGACACTGGTGATTCACGGCACTGCCGATCCTCTGGTCGATCCGAAGGCTGGTGAGGATACCGCGGCTTCCATTCCCGGCGCCAAGCTCATGATCGTCGAAGGCATGGGCCACGCGATCCCCACGTCGATATGGCCAGAGATCATCGATGCCATCGACAAGCACGCACATGGGGCAAGCCCACATCCGGCGTGAACTGTCCGGCATGGGTTTCGCTACGGCGAATAGACGGCCTTGACCGGAATCCTGGTCAAATCGCCGGGCAAATCACGGCCATCGATGCTCTTGATCTGTGAAAACCCCAGACTGTTGCAAACGAAGCCTGCATCCGTCTTCCGAAGCGCGTCACTGGATAGGGACGCTTCGGCAGCCTCGAGTTCTGCGATGAAGCGCCTGCGAGCCAGTCCGGGCAATATCCCGTCTGCCTTCGGCGGTGTCACCCAGGCGCCATCGATCCTGAGGAAGATGTTGCCGACGGTTGCACACGCCACATGCCCTTCCGTGTTGAGCATGATGGCGTCATCAACGCCGCGATCGATTGCCTCCCTGCGGGCCAGAATATTGTCTCCATAGCCCAGCGACTTGATCCTCGAGAGAGGAGAGTGTTCGTTTCGACGCGTGGATCGACAGACGACAAAAGCCTGCGGAAACGTGGCGAGACTGGGGGCTACGGTCAGGACGCAAGTCGGTTGTGAAGCAGTTTCCTTCGGCCACAGCCCTCTGGCCGTTGGTCCTCTCGTGACCGTCAATCGGATTGCGCTTGGAGAATCTTCGGTTGCGCCCGCCAGCAATCGATCGATCGCATCGCCGATACGGTTCTCGCTGAAAGGGATCGTCAGCCCAATCTCGGCTGCTCCGGCTTTCAGTCTCTCATAATGTTCGGACAGCCAAAAGGGCGTAGGGCCCACAGCCTTGATCGTTTCGAAAATGCCGTCTGCCAGAGTGAAGCCTCGATCTGCGACAAGCACACGAGCTTCACTCTGATCAACAAAATCTCCATTGAGCCAGACAGCGCTCATACGAACATCCCGCAAACCATCAATTTGGATTCGCCGGCGCGCCGTCTGTTTCGTCCGCCCCGATGAGTTCGTATCGGTCCGGGCTGAACCCGCCGGTGAGCGCCACGACGACGGATTTGATCGAGGCCGCCGCCTTCAGCAGCATTTCGTCGAATTCGCCCTCTGCCGTTGAGGCGGCCACCACGCCGCCTCCGACGCCCATTGATAGACGTCCGCCGCTCGCAACGATAGTTCGGATCACGATGCTCAGGTCGACCGCCCCGTCGTTGCCCAGCCAGCCCAACGAGCCTGAATAGACGCCTCTGGCTCGTCCTTCCAATTCGTCGATGAATCGCAGGGTGCGGGTCTTGGGCGCTCCGGTCATCGAGCCGCCGGGGAATGCATTCCGGATCAATTGGACGGAACCAGCGCAAGGTTCCAGCGTGCCGGTCACGGTGCTGACCAATTGATGAACCGTGCGATATGTCTCCACATCGAACAGCTTGGGCACGCGAACGCTGCCGGGGCTGCAGCTTCGCGAGAGATCGTTTCGCAGCAGATCGACGATCATGACGTTTTCTGCGCGATCCTTCTCGCTCGTTCTCAGTTGCTCGGCGAGCTGGTCGTCCCTGGATGGATCCTGGTCGCGCTTGATCGTGCCCTTGATTGGCTTGGTCTCGACTTTCCCGTTGGTGTCGATCGCGAGGAAACGCTCGGGCGAGGCGCTCAGGACGGCGCCCTCGGGCCATTTGATGAATGCAGCATGAGGGGCCGGATTGACCTTCCTCATGGTTCGATAGAGCGTCAACGGGTCCACATCGGAGTTGCAATGCAATTCGTTGGTCAGGCAGACCTGATATGTCTCGCCTTGCTGTATCAAGTCCAGGCATCGGCGGATGTCGGACAGGTAGGTCTCCTTGTCGCGGTCGAGGAAGAACTTGATGGGTTCATTTGGGATGTTCCGAACCTCGGGCATCTCCGGCGGAGCAGATTGTTCGATCGTCGTGATGGTGTGATCAATCCATTTTTTCGCCCGATCCGCATTGGCCGGCTCGTCGACAGCCAAGACATAGGTTTTCTTCTCGACGTGATCGACCGCGATGAAGCGGTCCGAGTAGATGAACATCGCATCCGGCGTCGCTGCGCTTCGATCTGTCGGCGAACCGCAGTCGTTCCGGAGCTCATAGCCAAACCATCCGACGTATCCACCCACGAACGGACAGGGAGGAGCTGGTTCGGGGCGGCTGGGCTCTATCCGCTCCAGATATTCGAAAATCCCGGTGTGCCTGATGTGCGTGCCGGTACGATTGGTTATTTCGAGGCGCTTGTCCGAGCATCGATATTGAATGCAGGCCGCGTTCGGACCCGACGCATCGCCTGCATAGGACCAGCGCGCCCGGCCCTGTTCGACGAGACTGCTATCGAGCCAGTAGGCATGGGGGGATTCGGAAAACAGCGACGTGAACGCGTCCTCCATGTTGATCTCGCGAGGAATTTCTCTCCAGAATGTTCGCTTGCGAGATGCCTCCAGCTCCTTCCGGTGAGCGAAGCCGTTCAGTGACGTGCCATTCAATGACTTGCCGTTCAGTGAAGTGCCGTTCAATGGCTTGTCGTGGCCGTTCGGGCGGCTTCGTGACGGATCGATCATCCGACAGAAATTTTCCAACAGTTTCCGGCCGTGCTCGGTAATGATGGACTCGGGATGAAATTGAACACCCCATTGCGGCCGATCGCGATGGGCAAGCCCCATGATCAGGCCGTCCTCCGTCCAGGCCGTCACTTCCAGGCACGAGGGAAGGGGCTGTTGTGCGACCAGCGAATGGTATCGAGCTGCTTTGAAGGGGGAAGGAATCCCCTTGAAGATTCCGGTGTCGTTATGTCGAATGAGAGACGTTCGTCCGTGCATTGGCGCGGGCGCTCGAACGACCCGACCTCCTGAGAGTGCGGCGATGCCTTGATGACCAAGGCACACACCGAGCAGCGGCACGTTGGTTTCTTCAATAGCGCGTTTGCAGAGCCCGAAATCCTCTGGCTGCTCCGGATGCCCAGGCCCTGGTGAAATCACAATTCCATCGAATTGCTTCTCCTTGAGCTCATCCCAGCTAATCGCGTCGTTCTTCACGACGAGTGGTGGCTCTTGGGAGATCTCGGCGAGGAGATGAACGAGATTGTAGGTGAACGAGTCGTAGTTATCTATGACCAACAACCGCATGTTGCACCGGACCATGAAAAGTTTTCGAGTGAAAAATCGAAGGTCGAGATATCGAAGGCACTCTTCTTCTTTTAAAACAGTATGCTCATCTGCGATGTGACATACGTCTCATAATCCTCTCCAAGAATATACGCAGCAGAATGAGCGCTGGCTAGTTGTCGGTTCTCGACGAGGTCTGATGCAACAATGTCCATCCAAGAAGCATTGTCGATTAACAAAGAGGCAAACTAGCTGTTTCCCGCCGACGCTCTAGTAAGCATCGCGGAATCGATAGCCGACTTCGGTCGCGTCAGCCGGCTACAATTTGGTCTGCTCTATTGACGCTGAGGTTCGGGATTGAGCGCTGAGGCGCGATCAATCTGTCCCGGCCTTGGAACGCACCGTCACTGCAGTTGCAATGAGGCCCTGCGCAACTATGAAGCGCCCGCGCAATTCAATGCGCGGCGGACCCCGTTGGTTCGGGTTCCATCGAAAACCAGCCTTGGGGCGATAGCGTCGGCCGCGAAATGCACAGGAAAGTCAGTGATCGGTCGGCGCAGCCACCACCGGTTCCGGCGCGAGCTTCTGGTTCTCGAACGTCTGCGCGATCTTTCCGTCCACGATATGCAAGCGGCGGTCGGCGCGGGCGGCGAGCGCGGGATCGTGGGTCACGACCACGACGGTGCGGCCCTGATCGGCGATCTCGCGCAGGATGTCGAATACTTGCTCGGTGGAAGACGTATCGAGCGCGCCGGTCGGCTCGTCCGCGACGATGATCTCGGGCCGGTTGGAGAGTGCGCGCGCGATCGCGACGCGCTGCCGCTGGCCGCCGGAGAGCTGGTTCGGTCGCTTCTGGGCATGATCCGTCAACCCAAGCGATCCGAGCAGATCGAGCCCGCGTGCCTGCATGTCCTTCTCGCTCATCCTGCCCTCGGCGCGCATCGGCAGCAGCACGTTTTCGAGCGAAGTGAATTCCGGCAGCAGAAAGTGAAACTGGAACACGAAGCCGCACTTTGTCAGCCGCACATGGGCGCGGCCGTCGTCGGACAATTTCGAGGTCGGCTGGCCGCAGATGATGATTTCGCCATCCGTCGGTGCGTCCAGAAGGCCGAGCAGATAGAGCAGCGACGATTTGCCCGAGCCCGAGGGCCCGGTGATGGCGACGAATTCGCCCTTGTTGACCGCGAGGTCGATCCCGTTGACCAGCGTGTGTGAGATCGCGCCCTCGATCCGCCGCACCAGTCCGACCGCCTGCAACGCAATCTCGCTCATGAGGCGCCCCGGATGATATCGACGGGATGGACCCGCGTCGCCTTGTGCGCCGGGAAGAAGGCCGCGCCCGTGCAGCAGAGCAGCGAGATGCCGCCGGCGATGATGTAATGCAGCGGCGAATAATAGATCGAGATCGGGACGTTGGTTCCGGTGAACGAGTTGTAGATCGTGATCTGCGACCAGCCATAGCAAAGCGCATAGCCGATGGCCCACCCGGCAATCATGCCGACGAGGCCGATGATGGCGGCCTCCATGATGAAGATGCTGCGCACGGACGTCGCGCGCATGCCGAGCGACTTCATGATGGCGATGTCCTGGCGCTTCTCGTTGGTGATGGTCGAGATGATGTTGTAGGTCGCAAAGGACGACGTCAGCAGCATCGCGCCCATCACCGTCAGCACGATGAAGTCGCGGACCGCGAAACTTGAGAGCAGGTCGGAATTGGCCTCCTGCCACGACACGGATTTGTAGCCGATCTGCCCCTCGATCCGCTTCGCAATCGTATCGGCGAGGATGGGGTTGTTCAGCCGCACATGTAACTCGTTGACGATGCCGCTCTGGCCCATCATCACCTGGGCCGTGCCGAGCGTCGCGTAGATCTGTCCCTCATCGACGCTTTTGATGCCGGAGCGAAAGATGCCGACGACGGTTGCGCTCACCTGCGTGCCCTGGCCGCTGATCAGGCTCACGGTGTCGCCGGTCTTGATCGCGAGCTTGTCGGCCAGTGCGAGGCCGATGATAACCGCGTTCGGCGCGCGCTGTAGGTCGCTGACCTGGCCTTCCTGCATTTGCGAGCCGAGTTTCGACACCCTGACCTCCAGCTGGGGATCGATGCCGATCAGCGTGATGCCGACGCGACCGCCGTGATCGATAATCGCGTTGGTCCGCGCCGAGGGCGCGACATCGCCGGGAAGCCACGCGCGGAGCGAGGCCATCATCGAATTCGGAGTGCGGATGCCGGGGCGGTTGTTGACGTTGGCGACGCTCGACATCTGTACCGCGCCGTATTCGCGCTCGGCGGGTTGCACCGGCGCCGCGCGTCGTTCGTCCTGCACGGTCACGTGCGGCATGGTGTCGACGAGCTGGCGCAGGAAGTCGATCTGGGAGCCTTCCATCAGCCCCGCCATCATGATCGTGAAGCCGACGCCCATCGCCCCGCCCGCCATGCCGACGAGCGTTTGCCTGACCCTGGTCGTGACGTGGGTCCAGGCGATGTTGACGAGGAGATTGCTGGCCATTCCGATTGCGTCCGATCAGCGATTGGCGAATTTCCCGACGTTACGCCGGGCGTCGTTGACGACGGAGTCGATATGGGCGGAAATCGCCGACGAGATTCCCGCATCATCCGGATTGACGCTGGGGGAGACCGGCAGCGCGGGGACTGTCGTTGAGACCTGCGGCTGGCTGCTTGGGATCTGGCTGCTTGGGATCCGGTTGCTTTGGACCGGGTCCGGCGCTGCGGCGGGTTCCATCTCCTGCGGCGAGGCTGCCTGCTTGCTCGTGTCGATGCGGACCCGTGTCCCGTCGGCCAGGTCGGGTCGGGCCGGCGAGAGCACCGCTATGCCGCGCGAGATATCGCCAATGATTTCGACATTGCGGCTGCCGCGAATGCCGACGCGCACGGGCACGCGCTCGAGGCGGCCGTTGTTGACGGTCTGCACGAAATCGCCCGAGACCGCCTCGGCCGGAACGATGGTCGCCGACGGCTTCTCACGGAAGATGATGTTGGCTTCCACCGACATGCCGATCCGCAGCGGCGTATCGTTGGGCAGCAGGAGATACACGCGGAAGGTCTTGCGGGTCGGATCGCCCTTCGGCGTGATTTGCGAGACGCTGGCGCGCAACGCCTGTGCGGGGAATGCTTCACTGCGCAGAAGCGCCTTCTGGCCGACCACAATGCGGCTGATTTCCTCTTCATTGACCTCGGCGACGACCTGCATCGGCAGCGGTGGCCCGACCCAGAACAGCACATCGGTGGGGCCCGCGATCTCGCCAACCTCGCCGTCGCGCCGTAGCACCATGCCATCGAGCGGCGCGCGCAGCACGAGCTGGTCGATCCTCGTTTGCTGGGCCGCAATTCGGCTCTTGTATTCCTGGACGCGGGTCCAGCGCTGCTCATATTCCTTCTGCGTCGCGTCGTCCTTGGTGCGGTCTTTCGTGGCGCGATCGAGATCGCGGTCCGCCTGCTGGCCTGATATCTGCAATTCATTCAGGGCATTGCGCTCCTCGGCGTCATCCTGGCGACCGAGCACCTCGCCCGCCTTCACCGTCTTCCCCTCGCAGATGCAGAGGTCGATCAGGCGCCGCCGCTGAAGCGGCACCACCTTGGCCCAGCGCGCGGGCTCGACAGTGCCGGTGCCATAGATCGCTTCCGAGACGGGTGCAGTGGTCGCAATGCTGGTCGTGACCGTTTGGAGGTTGTAATAGTTTGTGTAGCCGTAATAACCGGCGCCGGCGGCAGCCGCGAGGACGGCAATTCCCAATATGCGAAAGATGCTCATCGCGGTTTCTGTTGCCTAATAGCCGAATTTCTTGCGCAGCCCGGGCATCTGCTTGAGGAAGTCGTGGATGTCGTCCTTGGAGATGTTCTTGCCGAGCGCTTCCAGCGGATTGTCATCGCTGGAGGGCTTGGATGGTTGCGGAGGCGGGGGTGTGGGGGCAGGGGCTGCGCCAGTCACCGTTTGGGCGGGAAGCACCGGGGCCGCGCGTGAATAGTCCGCCGCCGGAGGCGTAATCGGGGCGGGCATGTTGGTTGCCACGGCGCGCCACTTTCCGGCGTCGCTCTTGGCCTTGTAGACATCGTCCGAGTTCATCCGCTTCTCCAGGACGCCCATGAGCTGGCTGGAACCGTTGCGGAACTCGTCGACGCGGGAGGCGCCGTTGACGATGTAGGCCCACTTATAGGCCTCGGCATTGTTTTTCTCGACGCCGCGTCCGGTGGCATAGAGGCCGGCAAGGATCAGCATCGCGTGCGAATGGCCCTGATTGGCGGCGCGGCTGAACCAGCGGAACGCTTCTTGGTCGGACCGCGCCACGCCGACGCCAGCCGAATAGAGCGCGCCGAGGTAGAACTGAGCTTCGTCGTCACCGGACTGCGCCGCCCGTAGATAGCGGCTCGCCATGTCCTGGTCGAAAACTGCGTCCGCCCTCGCCGAATGCGGACTTGCCAGCAAGGCGTAGCAGATGATCGCTAGTACGGCTTGCTTCATGGCTGATGGCCTCAAAATTTCCACGCAGAAAAAGTATTGCGACATCAATCGCCGAGTTCCGTCGGCCTCGCCGGCTACATATGCGTCGATTATACAGGCGCCACGGTTCAGGGATCGGGTCGTGAGCAAGGTGCGATAGCATTGGAAGGCACCGTCACCGCAGTCGCAATTAGGCCATGCGCAATTACAAACCGACCGCAAAACTCAACGAGCGGTGGACCATCGTCAATTCGGGAGCCATCGACGAGCAGCTTGGCAGCGAACGTGCCTACCGGGTCGATGACCAGTCGTGCGTCCTCGAAGCCGAGCCAGCGGCCTGTCAGAGGATACCAAGCCTTATAGACGGATTCCTTCGCGCTGAACAGCAGCCGATCCCAGTGCGTCGCCGGAAATGCGCGCGACAGCGCAGCTAGCATCTCGCGCTCTCCGGGAACTGTGATGGAGTCCTCGACGCCGTCGGGCAGCCGGTCGTTCCGTTCGGTATCGATGCCGATGCTCGCAACCACGCTATGTGGAGCTACCGCGGCCGCCCGGAATCCGGTGGTATGAGTTATGCTGCCGACGATGCCCTCCGGCCACAGCGGCTCGCGCCTGGGGCCTGCGCGGATCGGGGCCGGGGCGTAGCCAAGCTTGGCGAGTGCGTCGCGCGCGCAGCGTCGCGCTGTCATGAACTCGCGGCGACGGGTTTCGACGGCGTTCGCAACGAGAGCTTCCTCTCCCGGAAAACTCTGCTGGCCCGGCACATCCTCAAAAGTCTCGACCGCCACGACGCCGTGCGGCAGCAGCTGTTCAATCATGCCGGCAGCACCTTCCTGGGCGTTGGCGGCTTGCTGCGCTTGCTCCACTCGCGCGGATAACCGATCGAGACCTCCTCGAACCGGACACCGTCGTAATAGGTCGTCCGCGGGATGTGCAGGTGACCATAGACGACGACGCTGGCGCGAAAGCGAATATGCCAATCGGCGGTACGGGTCGTGCCGCACCATTGCGCGAATTCCGGAAATCGCAGCGCGTGGGTTGGCTGGCGGATCAGCGGCCAGTGTCCAACAAGGACCGTCTTCACGTCCGGCGCCAGGGCGAGCAACCGACGTTCGGTGTCTTCCAGCCGCGCGCTGCACCAGGATTCTCGATCCGGATAAGGAGACGGATGCAGCAGCACCTCGTCGGCGCAGACCACCCCGGTCTCATGCGCGTAGGCCAGGGATTCCTTTTTTGTTTTTGTCCCGGGCGCAAGCCAGGAATTGTCATAGAGCAGGAACAGCGGCACGATCGTCAGAGGGCCGCTCGGGTCCGGCCAGATCGCATACTCGTCTTCAGGCGTCAGAATGTCGTTGTCGCGGCACATCTGGACGAGCGCTTGGTAGCGGGCCGCGCCTCGCAGCTGGACCGGGTCGTCACGAAGGGTCCACAAATCGTGATTGCCGGGCGTCCAGATCACCTTCGCATACCGGCTCCGCAATAGCGAGAGCGTCTGCTCGATCTTGCTGAATGTATCGTCCACATCGCCGGCGACGATCAGCCAGTCGTCGCGCGAGTCCGGACGCATTTCCTCGATGACACGCCTGTTCTCCGAGAATGAGCTGTGAAGATCACTGGTGGCAAACAGGGATCCCGGCACCTCGACTCCTCTCGGCGTTGCTTGTCGTGCCTGCTCGAACGACGTCGGTCCCGTCTGGACGCTGGGAACAAGTATAATTAGACTGGCAATCCATTAAAGTGGAAATTGATCCCGGCGGAATTTGGTCGCCGAACAGGATCTTCGGATGATGTCCGACATGAAAGTCGAAAAAAGTTCGGGCTGAAGCAGATATTGTTGTAGCTTTAGCCGCAAGAATTGAAGCAGCGGGTTCACTGCGGAGGGTCTAGATTGCGGTTCCATCACCCTGACCACCCAAAACTCGACGCTGTTTATGTGGCCCGCGTCACATTCGAATTCGCGGCGTCGTATTAGTTTGCTTCCGATGCCGGCGAATCGGCTCGCCTGTAAAATTGTTGACGCCCACATGCGCCTTGTGACCCAATCAGGGCTGTGCTTGGTTTTCCGTTTTGCAAGGCCGATCGCTGACAGGTGCATCGTTCAGTTCGGTTGAGCAACTCGAACAGCCTGAGTGACTCGTCGAAGCCTGCAACGAATGTGAAGGAGAGGCCGCCCGGACGAAGTTCAAAATCCAGCACTGCGCATCGAAGGGCCACGCTTGGTGGCCGATGACTTCTGGATAGCCGTATGAATAGCAGTACGAGTTGTAGCTTACTTGTTTTTGACGTGATTGGTCGCCATGCAGCATCTCAGCTCAACGTATGACCTGTTAACCGGTTCGGCGTTGATCAGTTACCGACTGTCGCTGTCGGAACATCCCTGGTCAGCGCATCACAAGGATTTCGATCGCGTCTCCCTGGTTGGGACCGGGCTGCTGGAACTGGCGCTGACGGCGGGACTCGCCGTAGGCAGTCCGCGAGTGTTCGAGTTGACGCTCGTCGCGCCGCTGCTGATTTCGACCGCGAGCGGATCGCGGGTGAAGATTCAGGTGCAGGCTGCCGATGCGCAGGGGCATCGTGCCTTTTCTCTCCATAGTCAGGATGAGGCATCGAGCACGGGGTTGGACAGCTGGATCCTCCACGCGCAGGGCGTGCTTGCGGGAGCCGAGGAGGCGGGCCGGGAAGATTCCGCTGGGCTGCCTCTGGAGGCGTGGCCGCCGGAAGGAGCTACGCAACTCGACATCTCGAATCTCTATGTGCGGCTGAGTGCGCAGGCACTCGATTGCGGGCCGGCTTTGCAGGGACTGACCGGAGTTTGGCGCTGCGGTGAGACGATCTATGCGCAAGTGGCTCTGCCCGCCGGCGCGGAGTCTCCCGCCGATGAGAATGGCATTCATCCCGCGCTCTTCGATGCCGCCTTGCATGTGTTTGCGGCGGAGTGTTTTGCCGCGGCCGAAGGCAGCATGCCGCTTCCATTTTCGTGGTCGGACGTGAGGCTGCACACACACGGGGCCCGCGAGTTGAGGATACGTCTTGATCTGAGCAGGTCTGAAAGCTCGGAGCAAAGGTCGGCCTCGATGGTGTTGTGGGACGAGAAGGGACAGCCGGTCGCAACGGTGGGATGTGTGACGCTCCGTCGGACTGCGGCCGAGCCTGCGCTCGAGCATCACGTTGAACAAGCCGCGGCACCTTTGCAGGTGCGGGAAATCTCCGAGCGTCGCACAGCGGTGCGGGGCCCGGTCGCATCGACCTTGCGCCGTCGCCTGAGCGGGCTGCCCGAGAATGAGCGCCTCGGAAGCCTCGTGGTTTTGGTGCAGGAGAGCATTGCGGCGATTTTGGCGTTGCCCGATGCTGCGTCAGTGTCCGCCGATGCACCGTTGAAGGGGCTGGGGCTGGACTCGCTGATGGCGGTCGAGCTGCGCAACCGCCTGTCGGTGCAGGTCGGGATCAAGCTACCGACGACGCTGGCGTTCGATTATCCGACGCCGGAGGCGATTGCGGCACTGCTTTTGCGCCAAATCTTTCCGGAACTGGATGTACCCGCCGGAACAGCTTCGACGCGGGCGCGCACCAGGGACGAGCCGATTGCAATCGTTGCAATGTCGTGCCGCGCGCCTGGCGGCGTAGAAGATTCAGAGGCCTACTGGACGCTGCTCGCGGAAGAGCGGGATGCGATCGGACCGTTTCCGGAGCGCTGGGATAGCCGTGCGCTGTACGATCCAGATCCGGAGACACGAGGTAAGAGCTACGCACGTGAAGGCGGTTTCCTGCACGACGTCGATCAATTCGACGCGGGCTTTTTTGGCATCGCGCCACGCGAAGCGGTGTCGATGGATCCGCAGCAGCGGCTGGTATTGGAGGTCGTGTGGGAGGCGCTGGAGCGGGCGGGGCTACCACCGGAATCGCTGAATGAATCGAGCACGGGTGTCTATCTCGGCGCGATGCGAAGCGACTACAGGCAAAGCGGCATCTCCCTGGAGTCGATGGATGGCTACACTGAGACGGGCCAGGCCAGCAGTGTGCTTTCCGGCCGCGTGTCGTATGCGCTGGGTTTGCAAGGTCCGGCGATGACGATCGATACGGCGTGCTCGTCGTCGCTGTCGGCGCTGCACCTGGCGTGCGCGTCGCTGCGGCAGGGCGAGTGCGATCTGGCGCTGGCGGGCGGTGTGCAGGTGATGAGCACGCCGTCGGTATTTGTGGAGTTCAGCCGGTTGCGTGCCGTCGCGCCCGACGGCCGAAGCAAGAGCTTCTCGGACGGTGCTGACGGCGCCGGCTGGAGCGAAGGCTGCGGCGTGCTGGTCTTGAAGCGGCAGTCGGATGCGGAGCGTGACGGCGACGAGATTTTGGCGCTGATCCGGGG
>NZ_JBXAQU010000038.1:0-21869 GCF_058807535.1 Bradyrhizobium sp. GW821-FHT12B03 | reverse complement strand
CTTGCCGCGATGTCCGTGCTGTGGCTCCGTTACAGCTTCGAATGGACGTCAACGCCCATGACGCAGTAGTATTAGCCGTAAGGCGTAACCCACCACTTCTGTTTCCGCAGATAGAGACAGTGGTGGGTTACGCTACGCTAACCCACCCTACGCACTACGTACCTGCTTCGTTACGCCATCACCCGCTGCGGCAACAGCTCCGCGATCTGCACCGCGTTCAGCGCGGCGCCCTTCAGCAGCTGATCCGCCGCCACGAACATCGAGATCGAATGCCCGCTGGGATCGCTGAGGTCCTTGCGGATGCGGCCGACCAGGACGTCATCCTGGCCCGAGGCGTCGATCGGCATCGGGAAGTAGTTCTTCACGCGGTCGTCGACGACCTTCACGCCGGGCGCCCGCGCCATGATGGCGCGGACCTGGTCCTCGCTGATCGGCTTCTCGCATTCGAAGGTGATGGCCTCGCAATGCGCGCGCAATACCGGTACGCGGACGCAGGTCACACCGATCGCGATCGTCTCGTCCTCGAAGATCTTGCGGGTTTCCTTGATCACCTTGGTCTCTTCGTCGTTGTAGCCGGTCTCGGGGTCGACCGCCGTGTTGTGGTTGAAGAGATTGAAGGCGTAGGGGTGCGGCATCACCTTCGGCGTATAGACCTGCCCGTTGAGGCTGGCGCGGGTGGACTCGACGAGCTCGTCCATCGCGGCGGCGCCGGCGCCGGAGGCCGCCTGGTAGGTCGAGATGATGACGCGCTTGATCCGGTTCTTCTGGTGGATCGGCCAGAGCGGCACCAGCGCGGTGATCGCGGCGCAGTTCGGGTTGGCGATGATGCCCTTGTGGTCGCGGATGCGGCCCGCGTTGACCTCCGGGATCACCAGCGGCACGTTCGGATCCATCCGGAAGGCGGAGGAGTTGTCGACCACGACGGCGCCCGCCTTGACCGCAATCGGTGCAAACTTCTTCGAGATACTGCCGCCGGCGGAGAACAGGGCGATATCGACGCCCTCGAAGGCACGCTCTGTCAATTCTTCAATGACGACGTTCTGGCCGCGGAACGACACCGTCTTGCCGGCCGAGCGGGCGCTCGCCAGTGCCTTGAGCTTGCCGACGCGAAAGCCGCGCTTGTCCATGGTGGCGATGAATTCGGCGCCCACCGCACCGGTGACGCCGACAATCGCGACGACGGGATCGTTACTCACTTTGTCCTCCATTGAATTGCGATTTAGACAACAAAAAAGCCCCGGACCATCATGGGCGGGGCTTCGGTAGAGCTGATTGCGTTCTAGTCGACGACTACAAGCGCACGCCTCCCCGGGCCCCGAAGGCCGTGGTGGTTTTGGTCGTGCGTTTGGTGGTCGTGAACATGGCGGCGACTTATGCGGGAGAGTCTTGCGCCCGTCAATGGCTTTTCGGCGGGATTGTGGCCGTGGCCGGGACCGGTCTCTACTTCGTCCGTGCGCCCGGCGGCTCCAGGAGGACCTCCTTGAGGTCGTCGCCGCTGATCACCACGATCGCGAAATTGAGCCGGCCGCGCTCGCGCACCAGGCCACCGCTGATCGCCTTGCCCGATGCGGCGCGCTCGGCGACGCGCACGGCATCGGCGAGGCGGTGCCTGATCGCGCCGAGCGCTGCGAGGTTGTCGCGGTCTTCATGGTCGAGCTCGGCGAGGGGAAGGGCGGCTTCGCCGCCGACGAGTTCGCCGGTCGCCGCATTGATGGTGTGGCGCCAGATCCGGTCGTTATGCAGGGTCTTCACCCGGTAGACCGGCACGCCGGAGGCGCCGTCAAAGCTCACGTCTGCCGTCGTGGCGCCGGCGTGGCGGGCCTCGGCAATCGCCATGGCCTGGCTGATCGAGATCGATGAGCCGCGGAAGCGCTCGATCTCGCGGCTGACAGCTTGGCGGTCCGCCTCGGCGTCACCATCTGTGTCGCTGTGAAGTGCGGTCGGCGTACCCGTGGTGACGATCGCCTGCGCCGGCGCGACAAGGAGGAGTGCGGGCAGGGCGATCGCAAGCAGTCGCGAGGTCCATCGTTTGGCTATCGTCATGCTCGAAACCTTTGGTCGGCGAGCGGACCCGATCATCCGAAAGAAGATCGCGGCCGGCCTTGGGCATCGGCCGGCCGCGGAGCGTCGTGGCGGGCTATACCCGTCGCGGCGATCGAAGCGGTACGGACCTCTTTGGGGCTGGTGAAAAAGCGGCCCGTCCCGACTTATAACTAAACCATACCGTATCGTTTTATTTTGGTCAATGGCGTGGCGTGGGTCCCCTTGGGGATAGATCGCAACCTCACGGAATTGTCAGCGGGACGAGCGTCGCCGCGGCGTGCCCTTGGTGGCGTCCTGGACGCGGTCGGCAGGACCCAGCGCACCGGCCAGGAACAGCTTGATCGCCGTACGCATCCGCTTTTCAGCGGACTTCAGCTCCAGCGCCGTTCCGAACGTCGCCATGCGGTGGGTGTGACCGACGACGACATCGAGAAACACCTCCGCTGCGATGGTGGTGTCTTCGATATCGAGCGCGCCTTGCGCCACCAGATGGTCGAAGAAGCGCGCCGTCGTGGCGACAGCCTTGAGCCAGCCTTCCTCCATGCCGAGCTTGGCGATATCGGGGAAATTGATGGCCTGTGACGTCATCATGCGGCTGAAGGCGACGGCATCGGGCCCGCAGGTGAAGCTCAGCATCTCGCGCCCGACCTCGACCAGCCGCTGCTCGACGGAGATGTCCGAGGCGCTGGAAAGCTGGGTCTCGGCGGCCGCCGACAGCGGCGCGAGCCAGCGCGCGATCTCGCGCCTCAGCACGGCGGCAAACAGGCCGCGCTTGTCGCCGTAACGGGAATAGACGGTGGGTTTGCTCACCCGGGCCGCTTCCGCGACAGCATCGAGCGAGGTGGCGTCGAAGCCGCGGTCGAGGAACAGGCGGGTCGCGACCTCGATCAGCCGCTGGTCGCGCTCGATGGCGGCGGTCTTGGTCGGCCGGCCGCCGCGCGATTTCGGCACCTCGCGCCGCGGCGTTGCCGGTCTTGCCTTGGTCGCAGTCAATCCCATGCCCAATGATTCCTGCGCGGTCGTGACGTCAATCATTGCTCTATAACGCGCAGGAGCGGGAGCGTCATCGCGAATCTGGCCGAGTTGGCCGTATCGTCAACGGTCTCGATACGACCTCGTTCCGTCGCCGGGGTCTCATGGCACCGCCGAAGTCCAGGCCTGGCCGGCGGCCGCCTTCTCATATCCGTACTGATAGAGCGCCCGCATATAGGCGGTGTCGAACCCTTCCGAAGGCGGCGCCGGGTAGTCGCGCGCGATGTAGGAGAGGTGGAAGCCCAGGTGATTGCGCTTGGCGAAATCATAGGTCGAGAAGATGATCGAGCGCGTCTGCGACTGCGTGATCGACGACAGGCTGCGCGAGGCGACGTCGATGGTGCTGTTGGACACGAGTTCGAAATTGCGTTCGATCTTCTTGTTGACGAGGATGTAGATGTCCATCTTCGCACTGCCTGGCAGCCGGCTGCCCTGGAACAGCAAGGCTTCCGGCAGCGTCAGCACCGGCGCCGTCACGCCGCCGTCGACGTGCATCTCCTGAAATCTGCGGCCCTGGCCTTCGGCGTCGATCATGATCGGTGGAAATACCAGGGGAATGCTGGCGGAGGCCGCCATCACGTCGCGAAACAGCTTGAGCGCCTCGGGCGTGCCGACCTCGGCGATCTTGCCCATGTTCCAGATCGCGGTCCGCTGGGTGTCCAGGTCGGTCGTCACGATCAGCAGACGTCGGCCCTTGGCGTTTTCACGCGCGACCTGCGCCAGGATCTCCGGCCCGACATAGCGGGCGACGAGCTCGCGCAGCCGCGTATTGCCGAACAGGCCGGATCCGAACAGCACGCGCATGATGCTTGGATCGTTCAGGAGGCTCTCCGCGATGCCGCTTGTGTAGACCTCCTTCAACGTGTCGTCATAGTGCGAACCGAGAAACGCAAAGGGCGCGATCAGGCCGCCGGTGCTCACGCCCGAGACGACCGAGAAGGTGGGACGGGTCCTGGCCGCGGTCCAGCCGTTGAGCACGCCGACGCCATAGGCGCCGTCGGCGCCGCCACCGGAGAGCGCCAGATAGGACTGTGTCGCGGTGCTGGGCTCTTTCTCGAAGTTGAATTTCGTAACGGGATCGTCGGCGTAGCGGCGCAGGCCGTCGATATCGAGCACGCGCGATGTGCTCGCCTCGGCGGCGGTATAGGGCGTGCGGGGCAGGGAGGTGCAGGCGCCGAGCGCCAGGATGCAGGCCAGGACCAGAAATCCGGTCAGGCGGGCGCCTGTCTGCCTCATCCAGCCATGCGAGGGGCCGGACATTACGTTCGAACATGCAGCGGGGGGCATCGTCAGTGGCTGGGAATCACGCATATGTGGCCGCCGGCAATTTCGCCGCGCCATCTCGTACAGCCCCAAGATAAAACTACACGGTATCGTTTTATTTAACAAGCGCGGAGGGTCTGAATAAACGCGTCAAATGTGTCCCAGTCTGAACCAAGGCGCGGTGCGAGCGGGTTGATCGGCTTCTGCCGACACGCAATAAGCACCGCCATGACTCTCCCCAAAACCGATCTTCCCAATCATTTCGAACTGCTCGCCACCGACGGCGCCGCGCGGGCCGGCCGCCTGACCACGCCCCATGGCGTGGTGCGGACGCCGGCCTTCATGCCTGTCGGAACCGCCGGTGCCATGAAGGGCATGCACTGGCGCGAGGTGCGCGATGCCGGCGCCGACATCGTGCTCGGCAACACCTATCATCTGATGCTGCGTCCCGGTGCCGAGCGGATCGCGGCGCTGGGCGGCCTGCAGCGGTTCACCGGCTGGAACGGGCCGATGCTGACGGATTCCGGCGGCTTCCAGGTGATGTCGCTGGCGGACCTGCGCAAGGTCAGCGAGCACGCCGTCACCTTCCGCTCGCATATCGACGGCGCCAAGGTCGAGCTGTCGCCGGAGCGCTCGATCGAGGTGCAGCGTTTCCTCGGCTCCGACATCGCCATGCAGATGGACGAATGCGTGCGGCTGCCGGCCGAGCGCGACGATATCGACCGTGCGATGCAGCTGTCGCTGCGCTGGGCCGAGCGAAGCAAGCGCGCCTTCGAGAGCGCGCCCGCCGGCTACATGCTGTTCGGTATCGTACAGGGCGGCGACATACCGCAGCTGCGTCATGCCAGCGCCAGGGGCCTCGTCGAGATCGGCTTCCACGGCTATGCGATCGGCGGCCTCGCCGTCGGCGAGCCGCAGGCCGTGATGCTGGCGATGATCGACGAGACCGCACCGCTGCTGCCGAAAGAGCGACCGCGCTATCTGATGGGTGTCGGCACGCCAGACGACATCCTCGAAGCGGTGAAGCGCGGCATCGACATGTTCGATTGCGTGATGCCGACGCGGAACGGCCGGCACGGCGTCGCCTTCACCCGCTTCGGCCAGGTGAATCTGCGCAACGCGCGCCACGCCGACGATCCGCGTCCGCTCGACGAACAAAGTTCATGGCCCTCGACGCGCAACTGCGCGCGCGCCTACCTGCATCATCTCGTCAAGGCGGGCGAGACGCTGGGGGCGATGCTGTTGTCCGAGATCAATATTGCCTACTACCAGTCCCTGATGCAGGGCATCAGGGACGCGATCGCACACGGGACGTTCGAGGAGTTCTATCAGCGTACGCGCGAGGACTGGGCGAGGGGCGACATCGCCCCGCGCTAGGTCGACTGAGGGTCAGTTGCACACGATCCGGTGCTTGACGGCATGCTTGGTCACGAAGCCGTAGCCGCAATTGTCGCAGGTCCAGAGATAGCTGATCATGTGGTCCGAGACGTAGGCGGATGCTTCGGCGGCGACCATGGAGTCGGCGCAGACGGGACAGGTCGGCAACTCGCTGCAACGCGGATCGCGGTTCGGCGCGACGGTCGACAACACTTCAGCAACTGCTGACATCGTGGTGACCTCCCTGCTTTGAGACGTAAGTCTAACATAAGCAGAAGTCGTTGACGAGGTCGCAACACAAAAGCGTTGGCTTTTATAAAATTGGCGTCACTGCAACGTGTCCTGATGCCGGCGTCACGGTTCGGCGTGTTCAGCTATCGCAGCGCAAACAATTCGTGTGCATTGCGATAATTCGCCGCGCGGCTTCGCGCGTCGTAACGTTCGATCAGCGCGACGCGCTTTGTCGGCCGAGGGCCGGCGCGAGAGCGACGGGCCTGCTGCGGTCCGAGCGGAGCTTGCGGGCGAACGAGATCCAGGGCTTCTCGACGAGGGAATATGTCATCCAGCTGACCAAAATCGACGACGTCACGACCGCGGTGACGAAGGCGAACCATCCGAGTGGCCCGTCGCCAAGCCAGGCGTAACGGTGGATCCAGACCATGGCGAACGGGGACATCAGATAGACCGAATAGCTGACGAGGCCGACGAATGCGAGCGGGCGCCAGGCCATCCTTTCGCCGAACGCGGCGAATGCGACAAAGACGAGGGCCGCACAGACATAGGCCGCCCCAATCGAATAGCTGTAGAAGAAGTCCTCCTCATAGACCCCGCCATAGCGCCTGCTGGCCAGCGTGATCGCGAAGACGGCGTAAAGCGCCGTGCAGGCGGCCACATGCCGCCACCGCAGCTCTCCGCCGACGACAGTGTCGCGAATGATCTTGCCGAGGAACATCGCTGAAAGGTTCAACCCGGCCTCAATCACGATCCAGGCCGCCCTGTTCTCGATCAGAAGAGCCACCGTCGTCCCGACCAGGGCGGTTGCAGCGACGATCGCGACCGCGGTGAGGCGCCGCTTCAGCAGTCCTGCCGAGAAGAGAACGATGCAGGCCACGTAGAACAGCAGCTCGATCGTCAGCGTCCAGTAGAAGTCCCAGAGGTGAGGGACCTCCAGGAAGGTCTGGAGCATCGTGAAGTTCGCGGCGATCTGCGACAGGGAATAGGTCTTGGAGTCGACCACTTGCATCGTGACCAGTCCGATCGCGATCGAGGTCCAGTAGGCCGGGTACAGCCGGAAGAAACGACTGATCGAGAAGTCGTTCACGGGATTGGCGCTGTCCGGAAAGCTGAACGGAATGACGAAGCCGCTGACGAGGAAAAACAGCACGACGCCGAACCGGCCGAAATTCATGTAGTAGCCGATCGCGTCGTGAAGGATCGAATGATACGCGCCGGTCGGGTGTTCCCGCACGATCACCTCGAGCGCATGCTGGACCACCACCGACAGGACGGCGATGCCGCGCAGCGTGTCGATGAATGCAAGCCGTCGATGCATCACGCGTTCTCTGCCGCTCCCGTCCATTCGGGATGTTCTGGGCACCCCGCCCAATGATCGGATCGGCTGCGGCAGCCCCGCCGCGACCGCGATCGGACGGCGCCTGTCGGAGGGTATCTGGCTAAGGCACGAGCGCTGATCCGACGGCAGGACGCTGGCCGGCAGTTCAGCATGGCAATCGTGAAAAGATTGATAACGGGGAGAGAAACAACCTTGAGTTTTTCGGATATTGCGGGCCCGACTGGCCGGCTCACGTAATCTTGCCATGCAGCGGGTACCGCCCGGGCCGGATTGCCGCTTGCGTGGCGCCACAAGCTGTCGGTAACTGCGCAGGGGGCTGCGACAGACGCGCAAATTGTCGCCACAGGGAGTTCATGATGGACGCATCGTCCAAAACGGGTGCAGTGCACCAACCCGGCCGCGGCCGGATCTACTCTTCGATCGTCGAGGCCTTTGGCGACACGCCGATCGTGCGCTTGCGTCGGCTGCCGGGCATGCACGGCGTGGATGCGACGATCTTGGCAAAACTAGAGTACTTCAACCCGGCCGCGAGCGTGAAGGACCGCATCGGCGCGGCCATGATCGTCGCCATGGAGAAGGCCGGTATCGTCAAGCCCGATACCGTGCTGATCGAGCCAACCTCGGGCAATACCGGCATCGCGCTCGCCTTTGTGGCGGCCTCGCGCGGCTACCGGCTCAAGCTTGTGATGCCGGAGTCCATGTCGATCGAGCGGCGCAAGATGCTGGCCTTTCTCGGCGCCGAGCTGGTGCTGACCCCGGCAGCACAAGGCATGAAGGGCGCGATCGCCGCTGCCGAGGAGCTGGTGAAGACGACACCGAACGCGGTGATGCCGCAGCAGTTCAAGAATCTCGCCAATCCCGAGGTGCACCGCCGCACCACCGCCGAGGAGATCTGGAACGACACCGGCGGCAACATCGATTTCTTCGTCGCCGGCGTCGGCACCGGCGGCACCATCACCGGCGTCGGCCAGGTCCTCAAGCCGCGCAAGCCCTCGCTGCGGGTGGTGGCGGTCGAGCCGGAGGAGAGCCCGGTCCTGTCAGGTGGACAGCATACCCCGCACAAGATCCAGGGCATCGGCGCTGGCTTCGTCCCTGATATCCTCGACCGGTCGGTGATCGACGAGATCGTGAAAATCAACTCGACCACGGCGATCGAGACCTCGCGCGCGCTGGCGCGGCACGAGGGCATTCCGGGCGGCATCTCCTCGGGCGCGGCAATCGCAGCCGCGCTCCAGATCGGCAAGCGGCCGGAAGCTGCGGGAAAAACCATCCTGGCTATAGTGCCGTCCTTCTCCGAGCGGTATCTTTCGACGGCTCTGTTTGAGGGAATCTAGGACATGGCGGATCAACCACCGAGGCGGCCGCGCACGCTTGGCGACGCCAGGACCGAGGCCGAGGCGGCGTTCAAGAAGGTGACGGCCAAGGTCGTCCTGGCGCCGCCGAAGCAGAACGTGGCGCCGGGGATCAAGGAGCAGGTCACGTTGCGCATCGACCAGGACGTGCTGGAGTTCTTCCAGGAAGGCGGCCCCGGCTGGCAGGACCGTATCAACGAGGCGCTGCGCAAGGCGGCGGGGAAGTAGGCTCGCGCCACACGTCACGAAAATCGGGACACGGAGAACGGGCTGAGGTCGATCTCGCTTCGACCGTTGGTCACCATCCCGGCGACGACGTTGCCGATGCCGGCTGAGTGCTTGAAGCCGTGACCGGAGCACGCCGAGACGACAAAGACTCTGTCCTGGTCGGGATGCCGGTCGATGATGAAGCCCCGATCGGGCGTCACCGTATAGATGCAGGCGGCAGCCTGCGCGACGCGCGGCGTGGCGCCCGCGAGCCGCCCCTTGACGTGCTCCCGGTACATCTTGTCCGACTCCGCCGGATCGACGGTGCGGTTGATGGTATCGGCCGTCGTGCTGGTCTCGTACTGCTCGGTCGCGACCTTGAGGCGGCGGTCGCCTGGCAGCGGCGGAAAGCCGTAGAGGTAATCGACGTCCGTCGCGCCATGCATCCAGATGAACACGGGGGCGTTGGCGCGATACGCGCTGGTATCGTCGAGTTCGTACCAATGCAGCACTTGCCGCTTCACTGTGAGCACGCGGTCAAACGGCGTACCGAGCAGGTGAGCATTCCAGCCGCCGGCCGACACCACCACCTGGTCCGCCTCGAATGTGCCTGAGGACGTTTCCACCCGAACGGCGGAGCCTCTCTGGACGATCGAGAGAACTTCGACTCCGGTGCGTATCGTTGCGCCGAGCTGCTCCGCGCGCGTCAGTTGTGCCTTGATGCATCGCTCTGGAAAAACGTATCCCCCGCCGGGCTCGTAATAGGCCTTCTCGTTGCCCTCGAGGTTCAGGAACTGCGGGAAGCGATGAGCCACCTCTCGCCCGTCGATCACTTCATGCGCGATGCCGAAGTCACGAGCTGCGGCAATCGAACGTGCGACGAAATCCGGCTTGCCGTGGTGTGACGTCTCGCCGACGCCGGGCGCCATGACGATGACGCCGCACGGGTTCAGCAGCTCGGCGGACGTCTCGGCTTCAAGCTCACGCCAGATCCGGTGGGTGTCCAGCACCAGGGGCACGTAATCGCGGCCTTCGCCGACGGCCTGCCGGGTGATGCGGGTTTCGCCGTGGCTGGATCCCATGGCGTGGGGAGGGTCAAAGCGGTCGAGGCCGACCGCTTTGACCCCTCGCTTGGCCAATTGATAGAGGGCCGCGCTGCCCATGGCACCGAGGCCGATCACCAGAATGTCCGCTCGCTCGCTCATAATCCGAAGTTGCTCTATTGTTAGGATGATGCGGAGATTGCCTTTGAAATCACCGTATCGACAAGGATGATTCATACAAATAAGCACGGTGCCCGACCGTGGATATCTCTCATCATTGGCGCCGCGCATCGCGGAGATGACTCGCACGAGCATGACGACGCAGGCGATGCCGCGTATCCGGACGCTCGTGCTCTGGTTTACCCAAGATGACTAGCAACGAAAAAGCCCGGCGGTGAGCCGGGCTTTTGTGTGTGAGATATGGCCTTTCGCCTCAGCGGCGGAACATGCCGCCCATCATGCCGCCGACGACGCCGCCGACGAAGGCCGCGCCGGCATCGCCGCCGCCGCTGTTGCGATGCTGAGCCGGTGCCGGTGCGCTCTGGGCCTGTGAGGGGGCACGCCGGGCCGGCTTCGGACTGTCCTCGCTCGCGGTGGCAGGCGCCGCCGCCACGATCTCCGAGAGCAGGGCCTTGTGCTGGAGCTTGTTGAGGTATCCCGTCGACGGATAGCCACGGACGGCCTGCCAGCGCTTCAGCACGGTGCGGGTCTCATCGTTGAATGCGCCTGTGACCTTGGTGTCGAAGCCGAGCCCGTTCAGACGGCGCTGCACGTCGCGGCGCTGTCCCTTGTCGAGGCCGATCTGGTCCTCCGTGAGCTGGCTGGCATCGTCGGTGAAGGTGGCGGGATCAACGCCTGCGTTCAGGTTGCGCGTCGTGGTCGACGGGCCGCTCTTGATCGCGGCAAGCCGCGCCAGCGCCAGCGCCTTGAACTGGCCGTTCGGATAGGTGGAGAGATAGGCGTTGAGCTCTTCCGGCTTGTTGGACTCCTTCACCGAGCGCCAGTACTCGAGCTCGACACTATCGGAGCTGCCGGCCGTCGCCGCCGGCACGTTGCTTGAAGCGGTAGGCGCCGCGTTGGCGACCTGGGTCGTCGGAGCCTGGTTGAGATAGACGGCGCCGATCAGGTTGGTATGGCCCCAGGGAAGCTGGCCCTTGTGGGTCTCCTCATTGACCTGGGCGCGGACCGAGGTCATCGCCTGCTGGATCTCGATGCCGGGCCTGGTGATGTTGTCGATCAGGGCGCGGGTGAACGGGCTGTTGTTGCCCTCCTGGCCGTCGAGCGCGGTCTGGCCCGGGCCGGTTGCGAACGCGATCAGCGTGCCTTCGCCGGACTTCATCTCGGCAAGACCGCTCTGCACGTTGACGCTGCGGGTCGCGGAGTTCGACTTGATCTTGGCGGCGAACGGATTGTCGCGGCAGGCATCGAGGAAGACGAGCTTGACCTTGGCATCGCCCATGGTCTGCTCCAGCGTCAGATCGATGTTGATGGCCGCGCCCAGCTTAACGTCCATCTCCGACTTGATGTCGGCGTCAACCGGCAGGAGATAGTTGCTGCCGCTGACGGCAATGCCGTGGCCGGCATAATAGAACAATGCGATGTCGGAACCCTGCGCCTTGCGGCCGAAGTCCAGGAGCTTCTCCGTCATCTGATCGCGCGTGAGGTTTGATCCTTCGATCACTTCGAAGCCGACATTGCGCAGCGTCGATGCCATCGCCTTGGCGTCGATCGGCGGGTTCGGCAATTGCGCGACGTTCTTGTAGGTGCCGTTGCCGACGACGAATGCAACGCGGCGGTCCGCCTTTGCGGCGCTGACCGACAGTGCCATGCACATCAGCGAGACGAGGATGGTGAGGTAGCGCATCTGAAATCCCCAACAGAATCGTATTGCAGACAGCAACAAATTGGCAGCGAACCTACACGAAAACCCACGGCTTCGCGCTAGCAAAACGACGTTCACCCAACCCATTGCCTTGCGGCCGAACGTGTCACACGATGGAATGCCCCTCCAACGTGATCCAGATCACGGTTGACCACTTTGTTTTGTCGCGCGAGGCGGTGCGCCGGTTCACTGCGCGCGGGCCGGAACCGGGCCGGCCGGCTTCAGATTCAGGAGGTTGCCGAACAGGATCAGCGCGGCACCGAGCACCGTCCAGCCGTCGAGCCGCTCCGAATACAGCAGCCAGCCGGCAGCCGCAGTGAGGGGAACCCGCAGGAAGTCCATCGGAACGACCACCGTCGCGTCCGCGTAGCGCATCGCGCTGGCAAGGCAATAATGTGCAAACGTGCCGCAGACCGAGATCACCGCGACCCAGCCCCAGACATAGGTGGGCGGCCAGGCCCAGACGTAGAGCGTCGGAAGGACGCCTGCGACCGACTGCACGACCAGCATCCAGAACAGGACCGCCAGCGCGCTCTCGGTGCGGGTGAGCGATTTGACCAGCGCCATGGACACGCCGAAGCCGACCGCCGCGCCGAGCGCGATCAACTGGCCCTGATTGATCTCGCCGGTTGCGGGGCGCACGATGACGATCACGCCGACGAGGCCGAGCACGATCGCGGCGATCTTCCACGATGTCATGCGCTCCGACAGGAAGCTGGCGGCAAGGATCGCGGTCCAGATCGGCATCGTGAATTCGATCGCCACCACCTGGCCGATCGGAATCAGCGTCAGTGCGAAAAACCAGCCGAGCTGTGAGACGTAGTGGATCAGGTTGCGCGCGATGTGCTGGGGCAGGCGCGCGGTCTTGAGCGTTGCGAAGCCGCCGGCGCGCCGGATCATCGGATAAAGCAAGCAGATGCCGAGCAGCGAGCGCACCTCCTGCACCTGGAAGACGTTCATCTCGCGCACCGCCTCGCGTCCCGCGACCGCCATCACCAGCGTCAACGACAGCCAGCCGGCCATCCACAATGCAGCCATCGTCTTGGACGGAGGATTGGTCATGGGCGCGAGATGCAACCGGAAAGGGCGTTGGAAGGCAGGTCGGTATCAGCGACATCGGCACGGTTTGCAACGGCCAAAACTGCGGATGCAGCGATGCGCGGGTGCGTGCTAAGGGAAGGTCAACGAGCGAAATGGGAGAAGCAGCTCATGCGTATCTTGCAGCCGGACGAATGGAAAAAACCGCGCGGCTTTTCCCACGGCGTCGTGGTCGAGGGGCCGGGCCGGTGGGTGGTGCTGGCCGGGCAGACCGGCGGCGACGAGGCGGGCGACTACGCCCCTGACATGGCGGCGCAGGTCGGGGCCGCGCTGAAGCGGATCATCAAGCTCCTGGGTGAGGCCGGGGCCGGCCCCGAGCATATCGTGCGCCTGACCTGGTACCTGACCAGCCGCAGCGAATACGAGGCCGCAGGTGCCGGCATCGGCGCGGCCTGGAAGGAGACGCTGGGACGCAATTTCCCGCCCTCGACGCTGCTCTATATCGGCGGCCTCGTCGACGACCGGGCCAAGGTCGAGATCGAGGTGACGGCGTTCGTCCCGAACCCATAAAAAAGACCCGGCGAGACTCGCCGGGTCGATGGTCGGATCACTGTGCTGTCATCTTACTTCGACAGCGCGATGTTGGCGCCGCGGAACTGGCTGTCGGCGCGCATCGTGACAGTCTGCTTGTTGCCGCTCGTCTTCAGCGCGAGGTTAGCGTTGAAGCCGGCGGTGGAGACGGCTACGTCGAAATTTCCTCCGCCGCCGCGGCCCTGGAGCGAGCCGGAGATGTTGCGGCTGGCCTCCGACCAGCTGCCGGTGACGGCGCTGCCCTCGGCCTTGACGCTGGCGGCAAGATTGAACTTGTAGGCATCGCTGGCGCAGGTCAGCGACATTTCCATCGTGGGCCCGATCGGGGCGTATTTGGCCCGGCAGCGGATGCGCTCGGTGGAGCCGTCATCCAGAGTGACGGTGCCGCCACCGCTCCAGCTGCCCGCAAGCGCGGCAAACGGGCCGGACTGGGCCCTGCTTTCAGTGTTCACGAACGCTGCCGCAAGCAAAACGGCGGCTGCGATCAGCAGCCGCCGGCTTCCGGCGCGTGCCTCAGTTGGTTTATTGGCGCGATGCTTCCCATCGCCCGCTGCACGGTATGCCTGCAGATGCTCCATTCCACTTCCCCGATCCGGCGTTGCCGCTGAGTTGACCGTTGGCATATGCACCATTGATCGAAACTTTCACAAGACCCTCCCGGCCGATGGTGCCGGAAACGTTAGCGCCGGGCGCGGTGATCTTGCCGTCGGCAACCGTCAGCATCGAGCTCGCAGTCGGCTCGCACGAGCCCGACTTGGTCACGATGGTGACCTGCCAGTTGCCGTCATAGGGGGTCTGGGCGAAGGCGGTGGCGGCGAGGGTGCCGGCAAAAACTGAAGCGGCACAGAACGCCGCGATGCGACCAAAACGCATGAATTCCGTCCTTGAATTTGTCTGATATGCAGACGTTTATTCGGACGAAATGTGACGGAAATTTGTTGCGACGCCAAATCGAAAATTGTTCCTGTGGAAACAATGGTTTATTTGTGTTTTTGGTTCCAATTTTTCAAGCAAAATCAATGCGGCTTCACGTTAAGGGTAAACGCCGGGAGGCGACTCAGGACAAGCTGGGCGCCGACGTCGCGAACTGCTCGTCCTGGGCCTTGGCCGGTAGCGTCTTGTGGACCTTGGCGTAGTCGATCACGTCGGCCAGCAATTTGAGCCCGAGCGGGGCGAGCGCGCGCTCCCAGAGCTCGCGGGCGGTCTCGCCCTTCTTGACGAAGCACCAGTCCTGGGCGGCGATCGCGCCGGCATCCATGCGGTCGGCGAGATGATAGATCGTGCCGCCGGCGATCGGATCGCCTTCCTTGATGGTCCATTCCACGGCAGCCTTGCCGCGGTGACGCGGCAGCAGCGAGGGGTGATAGCCGATCCCGCCGAGCCTGGCTGCGGCGAGCGCGTCCTTGCCGATCCGGGCGTGGCTGTGCGCCGTGATGATCAGATCGGTGTCGGGGGCAATCTCGGAGGCCACCACCAGCTTCGGGTTGGCTTGCACCACCACCTCGATGCCGGCGGCCTTGGCCGCAGCGGCCAGGCGATCCTCGGCGTCGGTCACGACGACCCGCACGATCGAGACGCTGTGCTCCCGGAGCATGTTCAGGGTGACCACGCCGAAATGGCGGGAGCCGACGAGGGTAATGCGCATGGGGGTCCGATCCGTCTCGCAACTGCGTCATACCCCGATAACACGTCCGGGCGCCGTGTCACCACCCGCGGGCCGTTTGCGCCGGTTATCAACAATGCGCCGGGCGCGGGACGCCACGAATTCCACGATTGCGCAGCCGACCCTTCCGATGCTTGCATACGCGCATTGCACGGTATCAGGAGCGCGCGCATGCGAAGTGCGTGGTTTTTCCTTCTGGCAACGCTGGTTGCTGTCACCCCGGCCCATGCCGGCGGGCCATACCCTGCGGTTCCGCCCGAGATCGGCGTCGCCCCGTTCGTTGGTCCGACCTGGGACGCTTATCGTTGCGCCGGGGGACCGGTCTATAATTTCTATCACGGCGCCTATTACGGCGAGGAGCCGCCGGCGCTCCATCGCGGCTACGCCTACCGGCCGCATTACCGCTACAGCGCCTATCGCCGATTGCCGCGCACCTATGTCTGCGTCACCGACTAGCGTTGCCGCAGCGCCACGGTCGGATAGCAAATGGTGGATGGGCCGGTTCCTGTGTTTCGTTGTGAACAGAAGGAATGCCTGGTCTGTCGTTAGAACTGGCATGCACCGGGGCTGGCGACATTTGATTCCGGATCCGTTTTCGAACCCGGCTTTGGCCGCTGGCATGATCGCCAGCGGCTTTTTCATGCTGCGCGCCGCGAAATCATCTGACGGTAACACGTTCTCAACCTGCTTGGCGTATCGACGAATCCGTCGCGGATTTGTATTGCGTACCGCGACACAGAAAATGTCCCGCCGGCGTGGGTGCGCCGCGCGGGCCTTTTCGCCGGGACCGATTTCATGCCGAGCGCGATTGAGCAGATCGTCGACGTCTACGTCCGACTGAAGAACCGGCGCGGCCTCGACGAGTTGATGATGCACCGGCAGCGGCTCGCGGTCGATCTGAAGAGCAGGTCCGGCTATGATTTCAGCCTGCCGATCGGCCAGATCGACGAGGAAATCGCGATCATCGAGGCGGGCCTCAGCCGGCTGAAGGCCGAGAACTCCACGGCGCTCTAGCGCGGCTCCGCAAGGCGACCTCCTGCGAGGGCCAAGGTACGGCACATCGTCGCAGTCCAATTCCGGTTCATGCATGGTTCAGCCCGGCCATGCCTCAATCAGCGGGTCGTTTCGTGGGACGCGAATCCTGCTAGGCTTGTCCCCATCATTAGAGGAAATGTCATGATCGAGCTCGCACTGGCCGGCCTGCTTGCGTTTGCAACCGTGCCTGCGGCATCGCCCGAGCCCCTGGTGGAGCAAGTTCAGTTCAGAGGCGGGCCGGGCGGGCAATGTCCTCATGGCTATGATTTCAACCACTCGAACGGCCGCTGCTATCCCAACGACTATCACGCGCCTGGTTACTACACGGCTCCCCAACCGACCTACCGAGGGCGGGGCTACTATCGAGGCGACTACGGCGGTCCCGAGTACTATGGACGCCGTGGCGGACTCTGTCCTGACGGCTACGACTACAATTATTCGAACGGACAGTGCTTTCCGAACCGCGCCCGCGCGCCCGGCATGTACGGGCGCTAGCGTGCCTGCGGCGCGATGAGATTTGGATGAGTCGTCATCGCGCTTTGCCAGGCGGCTCCCTTAGGAGTGCTTCCCGCCGTCGATTACCGTGAACAGCGGTCGGGCCTTGGTCGGCTCGACCAGCAATTCGTCGACCATGGCGCTGGCGGCCTCGACATACTTCCGTGTGGGCTGGTCGAGCGGCCTCAACGCCTCGTCGTCGAGCGCGACCTTGGCGGCCACGACCAGTTTGCGCATGCGTTCGGAGTGGTCGTCGCCCGAGGTCAGCGTCGCGCGCGCCAGCGAGCGCAGCACGAACAGCTCGCCCTCGAGGCGGAGCAGACGGTCGTTGAGCCTGGTGATGACGGCGTTGAGGTCGGCCATGGCGCACATTCGTTACGGACGATACATCCTGATCTAGCCGTGATCGGTGAACGGAATCCAAACGGCACCGGCGCAATTGGGGCGATCTCCGTTCAGGCCGCGTTCCGCGCCAGATAGTCGCGCGCGAAGGCGAGATACCAGTCAAGGCAGGCTGGGTTGGCCATCGCCTCCTTGTTGATGACCTTCTCGACCGGCTGGCCGAGCAGCAGCTTCTTGACCGGCAGTTCCTGCTTCTTGCCCGAGAGCGTGCGCGGGATCTCGGCGACGGCGAAAATCTCGTTCGGCAGGAAGCGGCGTGACAGGCCGGCCTCGATCGCCTTGTTGATCTTGGCCTGCATTGCGCCGTCGAACGTGACGCCGTCGCGCAGCACGACGAACAGCGGCATGTAGCTGTCGCGGCCGAGATATTCGAGGTCGACGACGAGGGAGTCCAGCACTTCCGGCAGCGCCTCGATCGCGGAATAGAGCTCGCTGGTGCCCATGCGCAGGCCGTGCCGGTTGATGGTGGCATCGCTGCGGCCATAGATGATGCAGGAGCCGTCCGGATTGACCTTGAGCCAATCGCCGTGCCGCCACACCGGCCCGCGGCCGCTGCCGTCGAAATTGTCCGGATAAGTCTCGAAATAGCTGGAGCGGTAGCGCACATCGTCCTTGTCGTTCCAGAAGTAGAGCGGCATCGAGGGCATCGGCTCGGTGCAGACGAGCTCGCCGACCTCGCCCGTGACGGCGCGACCCTGTTCGCTGAAGGCCTCGACGGCGGCCCCCAGCAGGCGGCACTGCATCGCGCCCGGCGTCTGAGGCAGCTCTCGGTTGCCGCCGATGAAGGCGCCGGCGAAATCAGTGCCGCCGGAAATGTTCGCCCACCAGATGTCGGCCTGCGCCGTGCTGCCATTGGTCTTGGACAGTGCGGCGAAGCGGTCGTTGAACCAGGCCTGCGTGTCGGCGCTGAGCGGCGAGCCGGTCGAGCCGAGGCAGCGCAGTCGCGACAGATCGCCGGCGGCGGCAAGATCGATTTCGGCCTTGGCGCAGTTGGCGAAGTACGCCGCGCCCGCGCCGAAGAAGGTCGCTTTCGATTGCGCCACGAAGCGCCATAGCGTGGTCCAGTCCGGCTTGTCCTTGGCTCCGCCGGGGCTGCCGTCGAAGATGCAGCAGGTGGTGCCGCCGAGGAGGCCGCCGACTTGCGAATTCCACATGATCCAGCCGGTCGAAGAGTACCAGTGATAGCGCTCGCCGAAAGAATTTCGGTGATAGGAGCAGCCGATGTCGTTGTGCAGGCCGAGCAGCGCCAGCACCACGATGACGATGCCGCCATGGCCGTGCACGATCGGCTTGGGCAGGCCGGTGGTGCCGCTGGAATAAACGATCCAGAGCGGATGATCGAACGGCAGCCACATCGGCTCGAAGGCGTCGATCGCAGCGCTTGTCATGGCGACAATCTCGGAGAGCAGGGCATCCGGCGCAGCAGGCGCCTCGCTGTGCAGGATGACATGCTCGACGGTGGGGAGCGATCGCCGGAGCTCGGCGACGATGTCGCGCCGGTCATGCCGCCGGCCGGCATAGGTGACGGCGTCGCAGGCGATCAGCACTTTTGGCTCGATCTGCTTGAAGCGGTCGATCACGGCGGGCGCCGCCATGTCCGGTGCGCAGACGCTCCAGACCGCGCCGATAGAGGCGGTCGCGAGAAATGCGATGATGGTCTCGGGGATGTTGGGCAGATAGGCCGCAACGCGGTCGCCGGGCTGGATGCCGTTGTTCTTCAGATGCAGCGCGAGGGCAGCCGCCTTGCGCCGGAGCTCCGGCCAGCTGGTCTCCGTCAGCTTGCCGTCTTCGCCGCCGCTGACGATCGCGGGCAGGCCGGCGGCATCGGCAGCTTCGACATGCCGGAACACCTGACGCGCGTAGTTCACCTGCGCGCCGGGAAACCAGATCGCGCCCGGCATCTTGCGCTCGGTGATCACGGCCGCAAACGGCGTCGGCGATTGCAGGCCGTAATAGTCCCAGATGCTGCGCCAGAACGCATCGAGATCGCGCACCGACCATTGCCGCATGTCCTCGTAGCTCGCAAAGCTGAGGCCGCGCTGCGTGGCAAGCCAGTTGCGATAGAGGGCGATCTGGGGAACGAAAGGAGCGGTCATTGCGTATCGGCTTCAGTTGCAGGCAGGGGAGTCTATCCGGTGTCGCGGCTGAGCAGAAGCGCCAGTTCCTCATCTCTGTGCCACGGCAAACTGCTCGCCGCCGATCCCAGGCCTGATGCCGCGCCGCCGGCTCTGAAGTGCTGGCGTCCGAACGCCTCAAACCAAGAGCTGAAAAACAACCCCATGCACAGTAGCGGGGGTATTGAATGCATTCGTCATTTTCAGTCGCCGCCGAGCAGGCCCTTCTCGGACGTTGTCTGACGCGAACGGCTCACGGATATCGCGACTGCGCGTCGCTCCGCGTCGTCCGAATTTGACACGTCGGGCAAAACACTGGCAGATTGGCATCATCGAAAAATTCGTAACACCCGCGCGGAGAAATCCGCCGCGGGTTTTTTATGTCGGAGCAGTTGCCATGATCAAGGGATCGCTACTGTCCCCGCAACGGCAGGGTTGGCGATCGCAGTAGGAATTTTGCGTGAAGTGTGCGTCGCCCCAGCCTACCACTCCACGTCCGCCCAGCGCCGGCCGAACACGGGGGGCTTGGTCTTCACGGCTTGCCAGCCGAAGAAGTGATGCTTGCCGGACCAGGAGTGCACCACGCCGCTGCAGATGCTGCATTTGAAGCAGCCGGAATGCGCTTCGCTGTGCTCTTCCCTCGTCGCGGTGTAGTTCATGCTGCAACCGGTGCAGGTGAATTCTTCGATCGTCCAGATGCTGTTGGCCATTGCACTGAATGTTTCTTGGGGACCTCGGTGCACGGTAGGCGCGGGCCTTTGCATCGGCGTAAACCGGCGCAGGGAAATCCGGTTAATCGCCGTTAGCCAAGCCGGGCGCTGCGCCCTGGAAGGATTTTCCCGGGTGGAGGCCGGGCGCGAGCCCGCCTTGCCTTGACGCCCGGCCCGTGGCTGGCAATAACGGCTGGACCGTGCAAGTGCCGGAACCCGCGTCGATGTCGCAAGGAAGGTCGTGCCCGTGAAAAGCCTCCGTCAGCTCCTGACGGGAGAGGACATCATCCAGCTCGTGATCCGGCTCGGCCTGCTCGGCCTGCTGATCATCTGGACCTTCCTGATCATCCGCCCGTTCGTGCCGATCCTGGCCTGGAGCGGCGTGCTGGCGGTCGCGTTCTACCCGGCCTTCAGCTGGGTCGCCAAGATGCTCGGCGGCCGGCCCAAGACCGCGGCTGCGATCCTCACCCTGATCACGCTCGGCATCGTCATCGGCCCGGCGACCTGGCTCGGCATCAGCGCGGTGGACGGCGTGCGTGAATTGGCGCGCCAGCTCGGCACCGGCAACGTCGCGCTTCAGTCGGCGCCGGAGCAGCTCAAGTCGTGGCCGGTCGTCGGCCCGTGGCTCTATGACCTCTGGGACCAGGCCCTGAACAACATCCAGGCCGTGTTGCGAGAGGTGGCCCCCTATCTCCAGCCGCTGGCGGGGCCACTGTTGTCGCTCGCGGGCGATGCGGGCGTCGGCACGCTCCAGTTTCTGGTCTCGGTGTTCGTGGCCGGTTTCTTGTTTCCGCATGGGCCGCGGCTCGTGGCCGCCGGTCGCGGCTTCCTGTTTCGCATCGTGCCCGAGCAGACCGAGCATTTCCTCGGGCTCGCAGGCGCGACCATCCGTGCCGTGGCGCAAGGCGTGATTGGCGTCGCGATCGTGCAGGCACTGCTCGCCGGCATCGGCTTCAAGCTCGCGTCCGTGCCGAGCGCCGGTCTGCTCGCCTTCATCGTGCTGCTGCTCTCGATCGTGCAGATCGGTGCCTTCCTCGTGCTGCTGCCCGTGATCATCTGGATATGGACCGCCAAGGACGTGACCACCGCGCTGCTGCTCACGGTGTTTCTCGTCCTAGTCGGCTTCATCGACACCATGTTGAAGCCGCTCGTCATGGGGCGCGGCCTGACCACGCCGACCATCGTGATCTTCGTCGGCGTGATCGGTGGCACGCTCGCCCACGGCATCGTCGGCCTGTTCATCGGGCCGATCATCCTGTCGGTGGCCTGGGAGATGATGATGGCCTGGATCAGGACGGAGGATCGGTCAGGGGCGGGCGCGAAAGCGAGCAAGGGCTGATCTCGCGCCCTCGTACGGCGTGATCTGCCCGCCGTGTCGCAGCTGGCCGACGGCCCGCAGCCTGTGATCAAGGCGCGTCCCGAACTTGTCTATCCGACTAGACAAGTTACGATTGGGACGATTCTATTTTCGATTACGGCAGCAATGGCGAAGTCTTCCAAGCTGGTTGCCGCCAAGCGCGGCAAGGTCTTGTTGGTCAGACGACGGTCGGATGGCCTTTGGATGTTCCCGGGCGGCCGCAAACGTGCGCGCGAGTCCGAGAAGGACTGCCTGCGGCGCGAGATCAAGGAGGAGCTGCCCAAGCTGAAGCTCGGCAGGATCAGCCTCTGGAAGGAAGTGAAGGCCAGGAACAAGCGCTCCGGCCGCAAGATGAGCGATGCGATCTTTATCGCCAAGGGCGCCAGGGGCAGGCTCGCGATCGGCGACAAGAAGGAGATCGACCGCGCCGCCTGGCAGAAGCCGCGCGGCATCCGCCTGACCCCGACCTCGCGCTATATCCGCGACCGCCTGTTTCCAAGGAAGCGGCGGCACAGCTGAGCCAGGGCGTTTACTCTTAAACCCGCGCCGCACTTCGCATGAAGTCCGCTCTGTCTCTGATAGCGGCGCGCAGGCCTACCTCAGTCTAAGTCCGAGTTGGGCCGATTCTGTTGAAAAAGGCGGCGGTTGCGACGCAGAGGGATCAGTGATTCAGTCTGTCTAATTGGCAGGAC
>NZ_JBXAQU010000037.1:0-31140 GCF_058807535.1 Bradyrhizobium sp. GW821-FHT12B03 | reverse complement strand
CCGAGCCCCCGCAAATCGTGCGGGAATCATATCGCGCGAATCACTTCAAGCGCAGCGTTTTCACACAGCCAGGGTCACAAGCCGCTGAACACGTTGAAGGTCGTAGACTTCCGCTTTGTGTTCGGAAGCGGAGGTCCATGAGCACACGCTCTGGCTAGCGCGCAGAAGCCGAGGTGAGCCTCCCAGTCACAATCCACCGCCCAGGATGTCGAGAAATGCGAGAGGTGATGCTGCCAGCATCGCTCCCGCGCAAAATCCGACGGTCCCGAGCGCGATGGCACCCAACCACTCGTGATGTGTCCAACCGAAGACACCGCCAACGAAAGTGCAGATTCCTACGGCCGAAACCGTCCATGCGATCTGCACGGCGATTTTAACTATTCTGATCATTGGCTCTTAACCTGGCGCAGTTCGCATCGGCCTGACGTGGCGAAGCGTGTTTGGCGTTGGCCTATTGCTTCGCTGACTTGCGATGTACAGGTAGTGAGGCATCGGGTTGAACGGAAGCCATGGCGCGTAATGTGAGCAATATTCCGACCGGGCGGACCTACTTGGGGTTCGCGTTGGTTTGGACTATCGTGGGATTTCTCGTCTTCTTGCTTTGCGTTGCGGTATTTGCTGCCGGCCGTTGGATAGCTGGCCTGTTTATCGTCTTTCTCGCGGTTTATCTGTATGTCCGGCACGGCATTTCGATCGGCAAACGTGCGAGGCGGGGGCTTGTTCGCAGGCGATGAGGTTGGTCCGGGAGACGATCGGGAGCGGCGCGCTCAATTGTAATGTTCGCATCTTGAGCTCAATGCTCACTAAACGCGCTTTCCGCCATGATGACATCCTACTCCTGTTTTGCCCGACGCGTCAAATGGATTTCGAAAAATCAGCAATTTTGTAGCGTCGCCCGCAAGCCGTTGATTTCGCTGGCCCCGGCTACTGTGCATGGGGTTGTTTTCGCGTTTTTGTTTTGAGGCGGTCTACTCCGCCACCTTTTCCCTCAGCCGCTGCGCATAGACGTTGATGATCAGCGCGGCCAGCAGGATCAGGCCGCGGATCAGGATCTTCAGGAAGCTGTCGATGTTGACGTGGTCGAGGCCGTTGTTGAGGACGCCGAGCACGAACAGCCCGACGATGGTGTTGCCGATGCCACCGCGGCCGCCGAACAGGCTGGTGCCGCCGACCACGACGGCGGCGATGGAGTCGAGCAAATAGGTGTCGAACTCGTTCTGCTGCGCGCTGCCGAAATGGGCGACGCCGAGCATGCCGCCGACGCCGGAGCACACCGCCGAGATCACCATGACGGCGCCGAGGATGAGCTTGACGTTGAGGCCGGAATATTCGGCCGCCTCGCGGTTGCCGCCGACCATGTAGACGTAGCGGCCGAAGCGCGTGTAGGTCAGCACCAGATGGCCGCCGAGCAGCATGATGGCCGCGACGATGACGATCCATGGAATGCCGCTGATCGAGCCGGAGCCGAGCGTGGTGATCACGCCGGGCACCTTGTAGGCGATCTGGCCGCGCACCAGCAGCGCGGAGACGCCGGCCGCGATCTGCATCATGGCGAGCGTCATGATGAAGGAGGGGATGCCGATCACGGTCAGCCCCAGCGCGTTGACGAGACCGAGCAGGGCGCAGAGAAGGATCGAGAGGATGATCGCGACCGCGCCGGGGAGGGGAATGTTGGCGATGTTGACGTAGGAGTCCTGCAGCGTGAAGTAGGCAACCGCAATGCCGGTGACGTTGGCGATGCTGGCGATCGACAGGTCAATCTCCGCGCACAGGATCACGAAGGTGAGGCCGACGGCGATGATGCCTGTCACCGACACCTGCGTCAGGATGTTGCCGAGATTGTCGAGCGTCGCGAAGGAGGGACTGGCGAAGGCGAAGAAGGCGGAGAGGAAGATCAGCGTCAGGAACGGCGCGATGTTGCGCATCTGCGAGCGCAGGAAGGGCGCAAGGCCGCGCGCCCGCGCACCCGCCGCCGGAACCGTCTCACTGCTCGCCATGGTGCTGCTCCGTCACGCCGCCTCAAGCAGGCGGTCCTTGCTGACCGGCTCGTTCGAAAATTCCCGCACCACCGCGCCGCGCTTGAGCACGAGGATGCGGTCGGCCAGCGACAGCACCGTCTCCGGCTCGGTCGACAGCACGATGATCGCAAGCCCTTTTGTGCGGAGGTCGCGGACGATGTTGATGACATCGTTCTTGGCGCCGACGTCCATGCCGCGGGTCGGCTCGCACAGCACCAGCAGCTTGGGCGGATAGGTCAGCCATTTTGCCAGCGCAACCTTCTGCTGGTTGCCGCCGGAGAGCATGCCGAGATCGAGGCCGACCACCGGCGGCCTGATCTGCAATTGCTCGACCTGGCGCTGCGCGATGTCGCGCTCCTGCGCCGGCTTGAGCAGCAGCGACGAGATGCGATCCAGAATGCTGATCGAGATGTTCTTGTAGACCGGCTCCTGGTGAAACAGCATGTCGCGCCGGCTTTCCGGCACCAGCGCGACGCCGGCGCGGCGCGCCGCCGCCGTGCTGGCGAAAGTCTTTGGCGTGCCGTCGACGGCGAGCGTGCCGCTATCAGGTTTCAGCTTGCCGAACAGGATGCGCGACAGCTCCTGCTGGCCGCAGCCCATGAAACCGTAGATGCCGAGCACCTCGCCGGCGCGGGCCTCGAAGGAGATGTCCTTCAGGCTGCGGGCGAGCGACAATTGGTCGACCTTCAGGACCACCGGGCTGTCGCTCGGCCGCGGCAGCATGAGGTCGTCCGTGTAGCTGTGCTCGAGCGCTTCGCCGCCGCGGCCGATCATGGCCTCGATCAGCGCGCCCTTGCTGGTCGCCGTGCTCGCCGTCTCCGCGACTTTCCGCCCGTTGCGGAACACCGTCACCGTGTCCGACACGAGCAGGATGTCCTCGATGAAATGCGAGATGAAGACGATGGCAGTGCCGTCCTCGCGCAGGCGCCGCAGCGTCGCAAACAGCCGCTCGACCTCAGGCGGGGAGAGGGCGGAGGTCGGCTCGTCGAGGATGACCATGCGCGCGCCGGAGAACAGCACGCGGGCGATCTCGATCAGCTGCTGGAGCCCGATCGGTAAGTCGCCGAGCCGGCTCATCGGATCGACGTCGATGCCGAAGCGGGCAAGCTGCTCGCCCGCCTCGCGCGCCATGCGCCGCCATTGCACGAGGCCGAGGGCATTGGTCGGCTGGTTGCCGAGGAAGACGTTCTCTGCGACCGTGAGGTCGGGCGCGACGCTGAGCTCCTGATGCACCATGGCGATGCCGGCCGCATGCGCATCGCGCGCCGAACGGAAATGGGTCTCCTTGCCACCGATCAGGAAACGGCCGGAGAAGTCGGTGTGCACGCCGGCGATGATCTTCATCAGCGTGCTTTTTCCGGCGCCGTTCTCGCCGACGAGACCGTGGATCTCGCCGGGATGGAGCGCGAAGTCGACACCACGAAGCGCCTCGACGCCGCCGAAGCTCTTCGTGATGCCCTGGAGTTCCAGGATGGGCGAACGAGCCGTTTCCATGGAGGCTCAGATCAGGAAGTGATCCTGCATCCACTGCATCCCCGCGGCATTGGCCTTGGTCACGACCGGGCCGTCGGTGACGACGTTTTTGGGAATGCCCTGTCCGCTCTTCTCGCCGCCGACCACGGCGGAGACGCCCGCGATGATCGCGCCGCCATGGATGCGGCAGGACGGATTGCGCACGGTTGCGAACATGCGGCCCTCGCTCACCGCCTGGATCGCCGGCGGCATCGCATCGACGCCCCCGATCAGGATGTTGGTGCGGCCTCGTGCCTTCATGATGTTGGCGGCGGCCAGCGCCATGTCGTCATTGTGGAAGAACGCCGCGTCGATCTGCGGGTACTTCGTCAGATACGTTTCCCAGAGACGCGCGGTCTTCGAGACGTCCCAATCGGCCGGCTGGGTGTCGAGCACCTCGATGCCGGGGAATTGCTTGACGACGTTGTTGAAGCCCTTCGCCCGTCCTTGCGCCCCGGTATGGCCGAGCGCGCCTTGCGTCATGATGATCTTGCCCTTGCCACCCATGGCGTTGCACAGCGCCTGCGTCACCGATGCCCCCATGAACTCGTTGTCGGGGGCGAGGAAGGAGTGCACGTTGATCTGGTCGAGCGGCGCAATCAGCGTGTCCATGTCGATCACGGGCGTGCCGGCGTCGATCATCTTCTGCACCGGCTGGGTGAGGGTGCCGATGCCGAAGGCCTGGATCGCGACGAAGTCCCATTTCTGCGAGGCCATGTTGTCGATCGCGGCGCGCTGCTTCACCGCGTCGAGCTGGCCGTCGAACCAGGTGACTTCGACGTTGAACAGCTTGCCCCAGAACTCCGCGGCCTGCTTGCCCTGCGCGCACCAGGTCGCCTGGAGGCCTGCGTTGGAGAAGGCCGCCTTCAGCGGCTTCTCGGATCGTCCGACTTCGGCGGCCAGTGCAGGGTTTATGCCCATGCTGCCGAGGATGGCAGTTGCGGCGCCGGCGGTCGCTGCCGCCTGAAGAAGATCGCGCCTCGTCGTCGAGAAATCTTTCGTCCCGGACATCGCTCGCTCCCATAGATTTTATCGTCGGCGCGTCATTGCTTGCGCGACCGATCTCCGAAAGTGTCTCACAAGAGCTGATGCCACTCAATCTGCAATCAGTCGCGAGATCGCCGCACTCGCGTTGGTGCAGCGCAAAGCGTCAGGCCAATCATCGCCAAGCAGCTCGCGCAGCGTGCCGTGCGAGGCGACCTCGCAGGCGATCAACCGGAAGTGTCCGCGACGTTCGCCCGCAAAATCGCGAATCGCCTCGATCGTCAGCGCGCGCATTGATCTCTGCGCCAACTCGCTGCCTTGCGAGCCGAACATTGCTTCCGTCTCGGCATGAACTTCGAACAGACGTTGATAGACGACCGGTGTGAGATCGACGCAGCGCGAGGTCGCGAGTTCGAGGTTGTTTTCGATGAGATTAGAGAAAGCGCTCATTGGCATCGAAGCCATGCAGGCAAAAAAAGAGCGGGGCCCTAGCCCCGCTCGAAAATTGTGTCGACCCTATTATCCCCGATTCTAAGATTTGCTCTTGATTGACGGGGCGACGCTGCGTTTTGCGCGCCAGGGGCTCCTCCCGAGACTTGGACCACCAGACTTCGACCTCACGGTCACGTCTGAGCAAGGGGATGCTAGATCAACTTTTCTCACTTGTCATCATTTTCGGCAACGATTGTTCAAAATTCGAGCAGTTAACGAAACGATCGGGCTTTTAGGTGTGTAAGCATATGACAAATAAAAGAAATCTGTGGATGGGCGGGGCGGCTCGGCTGCCTCAAATGCTGGACCCGGCCCTGCGGTGGGGCGCTTCGAGCACAGTTTTCAAGAAATTTGCGCTGGGCCAAGCCGGTTGCGGAACTGACCTCGACTCGGGTCCCGGCGGGGTGCTTAGTTAGCGCACGAACGAATGGTTCGGCGGATGCGCGCACGGCTGCAAGAATTCCTACCCCTGGTCCTGCTCGCTCTGGTGATGCAGGTGCTGGCCCCGATCGCCGCCTGCTGGGCGGCCGGCCAGGCCGTGGCCGATCCGCTGTCGGCCGCCGTCATCTGCCACAGCGCGAGCGAACAGAGCGGCTTGAACGATCAGACCGGCGCGCCAACCGCGCATGGTGCTGCGTGCGCGATCTGCTGTCTGGCCCAGGCAAGCGCGTCGCTCGATTCGCCGTCGCAGCTTGCACTGGCGATTCCCTTCCGCCACGCCGAACGCGTGGCGTGGCACGCGGTGGATGTGTCCACCGTTTCCGTCAAAAAGGGCGGAAGTGCCCAGGCGCGTGCGCCGCCAAGCCTTTCCTGACGACCCCCACTGTCGCCGCGGTCCGTCCGCTGGCGATTGATGCTGTCGAATGGCCGGAGGGAGAGCCGGCGTCAGGAATGCCCCATGTTACGTTGTCATGCCCGCCGCGGCGTGAGCATCGTTGCCGTCCAGGCCGCGCTGCTCGCGTCGTCGAGCGGAGTCTTTGCCCAAAGCAGCAGCGCAGTGCTGCCGCCGGTCACCGTCGACGCGCCTGCCATAGTGAAGCCCAAGCCGCGCAAGCCGGCAATGCCTACGGCTGCCGCGCGGAGCCGGTCGGAAAAGCCGGCCAGCGAGCGGGCCGCTCCCGCCGTTGCCGGCGAGCAGGGGGCGGGCCGCGCCCGCCCGTCGCTGGATCCGCCGGCCGCGGTGGCGCGCTATCAATTGCCCCAGCGCTCCTTCAGCGTCACGGCGAAGGAAATCGACGAGACGATCAACCTCAAGGACCCCGAGGACGCCGTCAAATACATGCCGAGCCTGTTCGTGCGGAAGCGCAACGACGGCGACAGCCAGGCGGTGCTGGCGACGCGCAGCTGGGGCCTGAACTCCAGCGCGCGTACGCTGATCTACTACGATGACCTCCTCATCTCGGCGCTGATCGGCAACAACAACACCAATTCGTCGCCGCGCTGGAACCTGATCTCGCCGGAAGCGATCGGACGGGTCGACTACCTCAACGGCCCGTTCGCCGCCGCTTATCCCGGCAACTCGATTGGTGGCGTCCTCTTGATCACCTCCAAGATGCCGGACAAGCCGTTCGCGACCGCCAAGGAAACGGTCTCTGTGATGCCGTGGAATCAGTACGGCACCAAGGACACGTATGTGACGAGCCAGACCAGCGTCGCTGCGGGCAACTGCGACGGCAGACTGTCCTGGCTGGTCAGCGCCAACCATCTCGACAGCTTTCAGCAGCCGCTGAGCTATACGACCTTCGGCACCACGCCTGGGGTAGGGCCCGCCGGCACGGTGGGAACGATCGCCGCTCAGAACAAGACAGGTGGTGTCGCCAATGTCGTCGGTACCGGCGCGCTGGCACATTCGCAGCAGACGTCCGGCAATCTCCGCCTCGCCTACGATGTCGCGCCGCTCGTGCAGGCGACGTATTCGTTCGGCATCTGGAACAACCACCAGACCTCCGATCCGCAGACCTATCTGAAATCGACCGCGACGGGTCTGCCGACATTCGGAGGAGTGAGCAGCTTTGCCAACAGCAAGTACACCTGGGATCAGCTCCATGTGAGCAATGCCGTCTCGCTCAAAAGCGATAGCAGGGGTGTCTTCGATTTCGACCTCTCGGCCTCGAGCTACAACTATCTCCAGGACACTCAGGTCAGTCCCTATACGGTCGTGCCGTCGCCGGGCCTTGGCTATTCCCTGAACGGCAAGGTGACACGGATGGATGGTACCAACTGGCAGAACGCCGACGCCAAGGGTATCTGGCGTCCGTTCGGAATCGATGGCCAGCACGAGGTCAGCTTTGGTGTGCATGGCGACCGCTACCGGCTCGAAAACCCGGTCTACGCCTCGACCGTCTGGTACAACGCCTCCTCGACCGGCAACGGCCAGCTTTATTCGACCGGCGTAGGCGAGACGCGCACTGAAGCGCTCTGGCTACAGGATGCCTGGAGGATTACGCCGAACATCAAGCTGACGTTCGGCGGGCGGCTTGAGAGGTGGCAGGCGGTCGAGGGCTTTAACCTCAACACCACGGCCACCAGTGCCGGCGTCATCACATCGGTTGTGCTGACGCAGCAGCCGGGGCTGTCCTCGACCAACTTCTCGCCGAAGGCGTCGCTCTCGTTCGATCCCGACAAGGACTGGAACATCACCGCGAATTTCGGAGAAGCCTACCGCTATCCGACGGTCACTGAGCTCTATCAGAACATCACCGTTAATGGCGTCACCTATCTGGCCAATCCGCTGCTGTCGCCGGAACAAGACTTTACCGGCGAGCTCAATCTGGAGCGCCGCTGGGTCGACGGGCGCGTGCGGCTCACCGTGTTCGGCGAACGCACCAACAATGCGTTGATCTCGCAGTCGACCACGGTGACGGATGCGGGCGGCGTCCAGTCGGTGCAGACGGCGGTCAGCAACGTCGCGGCGATTCGCATGCAGGGCGTCGAGTTGTCTGGCGACAAGGACAACGTGTTTGTGAGCGGCCTGCAAGTCTTTGGCAGCGTGACCTACGTCGATTCCAGGATCATCTCCGACCCGAGCTGGAAGGGCGCGACCAGCGTCGTCGGCAAGCGGGTGCCCTACGTCCCGGACTGGCGGGCCAAATTCGGCGTCACCTATCGGCCCAACGACAGCTGGGCCTATACGATAGCCGCACGTTATAGCGGCAAGCAGTACTCGACGCTGGACAACACGGATCGTGTTTCCCACGTCTACGGCGCGTTCGATAACTTTTTCGTTGTGGACTTGAAGATGCACTATAACGCGACGAAGAATTTCGCGCTCGACTTCGGCATCGATAATCTCTTCAACGAGCAGTATTTCCTGTTCCATCCGTTCCCGGGACGAACCTTCGTTCTCGCCGGCAAGTACACGTTCTGACGGGTGGGATGATGTTCACGACGACAAGAAAGGCAAACGACATGAACAAGCTTTCACGCATGCTCGCGCTCGCAGCGCTCTCCGCCGCAATGTTTGCAGCCCCGGCGCGCGCCGACGACGTCAAGGCCGGCGATCTCGTCATCTCGCAGGCCTGGAGCCGGGCGACGCCGGGCGGGGCCAAGGTCGCGGGCGGCTATCTGACCATCGAGAACAAGGGAACGGCGGCGGACAAGCTGGTCAGCGTTTCCGCCGATATCGCCGGAAAGGCCGAGGTCCACGAGATGGCGATGGACAATGGCGTGATGAAGATGCGCCACCTCGACAAGGGGCTGGTGATCGAGCCGGGCAAGACCGTGAAGTTCGCCCCCGGCGGCTATCATTTGATGCTCCAGGAACTGAAGGGGCCGTTCAAGCAGGGCGACAAGGTGCCGGTGACGCTTCAGTTCGAGAAGGCCGGCAAGGTCGCCGTCTCCCTTGACGTGCAGGGCGTCGGCGCACAGGCGCCCGGCGATGGCGGGCACATGATGAAGAAAATGCCGGATCATTCGGGAATGAAGATGTGACGAGCATGACCTGGACCTTCGGGAGAACAAACATGTCGAAGCGAACCTGGCTGATCCTTCTCGGCGTACTTGCGGCAGCGCCGGCGAGTGCGCACGTCTTCCTCGAAGGCAAGCAGGCGAGTGTGGGGGGATCGTACAAGGCCGTCTTCGCGGTACCGCACGGCTGCGCTGGCTCGCCCACGGTGAAGATCCGCGTCCAGATTCCGGAAGGGGTGATCGCGGTGAAGCCGATGCCGAAGGCGGGCTGGAGCGTCGATGTCGTCGAGGGCAAATATGCCAGCGAGTACGACTATCACGGCAACAAGCTCTCCTCCGGTGTCAAGGAGGTCGCGTGGTCCGGCGGCAAGCTGGCGGACAAGAACTATGACGAGTTCGTCATGCACACGGTGCTGACCGACAAGCTCAAGCCGAACACGACCCTGTACTTCCCCGTCGTCCAGGAGTGCGAGACCGGGGTCAGCCGCTGGATCGAAATTCCGGCGGAGGGGGCGGGGCATTCGCACGAGGGCAAGTCGCCGGCGCCTGGCGTGAAGCTGTTGCCGAAACCCTGATGCGCCTTCTCGCCGCGCTTGCGACACTGCTCCTGATCGTTGGCTTGGCGACCGGCGCGTCGGCGCATGCGGCCCTCGTCTCGGTCGCGCCGGCGAGTGGCAGCATCCTGAAGACCGCGCCGAACGCGGTGGAGCTGCGCTTCAACGAAGCGGTGACGCCGGGCGCGATTCTGCTGATCGACGGTGCGGGCAGGGCGCGGGCCGATGCAAGCGTCAGCGTGTCGGGCAAGACAATCTCGGTCGCGATGCCGCCGGACCTGCCGCAGGGAACGGCGGTGGTCAGCTATCGCGTGATCTCTGAGGACGGTCATCCCGTCGTGGGATCGGTGATCTTCTCGGTCGGCGCTCCGACGGCGACGAAGCCTCCGGCCACTGCGGATGGCGGATTGAACGCGCTGATCTGGCTGGCGCGGGTCGGTCTCTATCTCGGGCTGTTCGTCGGCGTCGGCGGTGTGTTCTTCGCGCGCTGGATTGCATGGTCGATGACGGGCACGACCATAGCGCGTGTCGCGTTCGTGATTGGCCTGCCGAGCGCTGTTGTCTCCCTCGGCGTCCTGGGCCTCGACCTCCTCGGCCTGCCGCCGGGAGCGCTCGCGACCGCTAGCCCGTGGAAGGTGGCGTCAGTGACGAGCGCCGGTCCTGCAGTGCTGGTCGCCGTCACCGCGATGCTGCTGGCGATGCTGGCGCTGCGTAGCGTGTGGTACGCGCGGGCGCTTGCGCTCATCGCGTTTGTCGGCGTCGGGTTGTCGTTGGCCATGACCGGGCACGCCGCAACGGCGCCGCCCGAATTGCTGACCCGGCCGGCGATCTTCCTCCACGGCCTCGGCGTTGCGTTCTGGATCGGGGCTCTGGCCCCGCTCGCTGCACTCCTCTCGAGGCCGGGAGCGGCATTGCCCGTCGTGAACCGCTTCTCCCGGATCGCCGTGCCTGTCGTCGCGATGCTGGCATTGACCGGTCTTGCGCTCGCGGTCGTCCAGCTTGAAAAGCCGGCTGCGCTGGTCGAGACCCGCTACGGCCTCATCCTCTCGATCAAGCTCGCACTGGTCGCTGCACTGCTGGCGTTGGCGGCGCTCAACCGAGTTCGCCTGACCCCGGCGCTGGCACGGGACGAGGCGGCTGCGCCGGCGTTGAAGCGCTCGATCCTGCTCGAATGCGTGATCGGCCTTGCGATCCTTGCCGTCGTCGCCGGCTGGCGCTTCACGCCGCCGCCGCGGACCATTGTTCCGGAAACGCCCTTGGCGATCCACATCCACACCGACAAGGCAATGTTCCAGGTGCTGGTCTCGCCGGGCAGGGCCGGTGTCGATGACTTCGTGCTCCAGCTCATGACGGGCGAGGCGACGCCGCTACAGGCCAAGGAGGTGACGCTGACCCTGAGCCTGCCCGAGCGCGCCATCGAGCCGATGGAGCGGGATGCCTCGCTGGGGGCGGATGGCTATTGGCATGTGCGCAGGGTCGAGCTGCCCTTTGCCGGCCGCTGGCATGTGCGGATCGATGCGCTGGTGACCGACTTCGAGAAGATCACGCTCGAGGACGAACTCGATGTGACGCCGTAAGAGGCGCTGCTGCGGCTCAAGCTGAACCTGAAGTCGACGGAAAAATGACAAGGAATTCCGTCGTGTTAGCGGCTTTTCCTCATTCCCGGTCTTGTGTTTTCGCTCCCAATCCGCTTTCACTGCAGGCCATCACTGATTCCTCGAGTATTGCCATGCGGTTGTCGCGGTTCTTTCTGCCCATCCTGAAGGAAAATCCGAAAGAGGCGGAAATCGTCTCGCATCGCCTGATGCTGCGCGCCGGCATGATCCGGCAGGAGGCGGCCGGCATCTACGCCTGGCTTCCGCTGGGTTTCCGCGTGCTGAAGAAGATCGAGCAGATCGTGCGCGAGGAGCAGGACCGCTCCGGCGCGCTGGAACTGCTGATGCCGACGCTTCAGCTTGCCGACCTCTGGCGCGAGAGCGGTCGCTACGACGCCTACGGCCCGGAGATGCTGCGCATCGCCGACCGCCACAAGCGCGAGCTGCTGTACGGGCCGACCAACGAGGAAATGATCACCGAGATCTTCCGCGCCTATGTGAAGTCCTACAAGAGCCTGCCGCTGAATCTCTATCACATCCAATGGAAATTCCGCGACGAGCAGCGTCCGCGCTTCGGCGTGATGCGCGGCCGCGAATTCCTGATGAAGGATGCCTATTCCTTCGATCTCAACGAGGCCGCGGCGCGCGTCGCCTACAACAAGATGTTCGTCGCTTACCTGCGCACCTTCGCGCGGATGGGGCTGAAGGCGATCCCGATGCGCGCCGAGACCGGCCCGATCGGCGGCGATCTCAGCCATGAATTCATCGTGCTCGCCGAGACCGGCGAATCCGGCGTGTTCATCAATCGCGACGTGCTGGACCTGCCGGTGCCGGGCGAGGACGTCGACTATGAGAGCGACCTCACGCCGATCATCAAGCAGTGGACCTCGGTCTATGCCGCCACCGAGGACGTTCACGACGCCGCGCGGTTCGAGCAGGAAGTGCCTGCGGACAAGCGCCTGAACACCCGCGGCATCGAGGTCGGCCAGATCTTCTATTTCGGCACGAAGTATTCCGAGCCGATGAAGGCAATGGTGGCGGGGCCCGACGGTGTCGACGTGCCGATCCATGGCGGCTCCTATGGTGTCGGCGTCTCGCGCCTGCTCGGCGCCATCATCGAGGCCTGCCATGACGATGCCGGCATCAAATGGCCGGAGGCGGTCGCCCCGTTCCGCGCGGTGGTGCTGAACCTCAAGCAGGGCGATGCGGCCGTCGATGCGGCCTGCGAGAAGCTCTACGCGGAGCTCCAGGCCAAGGGCGTCGACGTGCTCTACGACGACACCGACCAGCGCGCCGGCGCCAAATTCGCGGCCGCCGACCTGATCGGCATTCCCTGGCAGATCATGATCGGGCCGAAGGGGCTCGCCGACGGCAAGGTCGAGCTCAAGCGGCGCAGCGACGGCTCACGCGAGACCATGTCGCCTGCGGACGCAGTCGCCCGGCTGGTCGGCTGAATATTGTTCATCGCCCGATATCGCGGCCGCCAATCCGGCCACAATTGACCCCGAATCATGGGATTATCGAGCGATGGATGAGACCATGACCGAAACCGTGCAAACCGCGCCTTTTGCGCCATTCGAGTGGATGTTGTCGGGGCGCTATTTGCGGGCGCGCCGCAAGGAGGGATTCATCTCGGTCATCGCCGGGTTCTCGTTCCTCGGCATCATGCTGGGCGTGGCGACGCTGATCATCGTGATGGCCGTCATGAACGGCTTCCGCAAGGAGCTGCTCGACAAGATCCTGGGGCTGAACGGCCATATCCTGGTTCAGCCGCTGGAATCGCCGCTGACCGACTGGAAGGACGTCGCGGACCGCATCAGCCAGGTCCAGGGCATCAGGCTCGCGGCGCCCGTGGTGGACGGCCAGGCGCTGGCGTCCTCGCCGTGGAACGCTTCGGGCGTGCTGGTGCGCGGCATCCGCTCCGACGACCTCAACAACCTCACCTCGATCGCCAAGAACATCAAGCAGGGCTCGCTCGAAGGCTTCGATGACGGGCAGGGCGTCGCGATCGGGCGGCGCCTCGCCGATCAATTGTCGCTGCATGCCGGCGACAGCATCACGCTGGTGGCGCCGAAGGGCGCGGTCACGCCGATGGGCACGACGCCGCGCATCAAGCCGTACAAGATCGTCGCGGTGTTCGAGATCGGCATGTCCGAATACGATCTCGGCTTCGTGTTCATGCCGCTGGCCGAAGCGCAGGCCTATTTCAACCGCAGCAACGACGTCACCTCGATCGAGGTGTTCACCACCAACCCGGACAAGATCGACGCCTTCCGCAAGGCGGTGACGGAGGCTGCGGGACGGCCGGTATTCCTGGTCGACTGGCGCCAGCGCAACTCGACTTTCTTCAACGCGCTCCAGGTCGAGCGCAACGTGATGTTCCTGATCCTGACCATGATCGTGCTGGTCGCGGCGCTCAACATCGTCTCCGGCCTGATCATGCTGGTGAAGGACAAGGGCAGCGATATCGCGATCCTGCGCACCATGGGCGCCTCGCAAGGCTCGATCATGCGCATCTTTCTGATCACGGGCGCCTCGATCGGCGTGGTCGGCACGCTGGTCGGCTTCTTCGTCGGCCTCGTGATCTGCCTCAACATCGAATCCATCAGGCAATTCCTGTCCTGGCTGACCAGCACCGAGCTGTTCTCGCCGGAGCTCTATTTCCTGTCGAAACTGCCTGCCGAGATCGACGTCGGCGAGACGACGGCCGTCGTCATCATGGCGCTGACGCTGTCGTTCCTGGCGACGCTCTACCCGTCGTGGCGCGCCGCGCGCCTCGATCCGGTCGAAGCGCTCCGGTACGAGTGAGGGGCTGATGGAGCAGCAACAGGGGGCTGAGGATGTACCGGTCATTTATCTCCACGAGATAAAGCGGCAGTACTTGCAGGGCGAGGTGCCGCTGACGATCCTGGACGGCGCCAAGCTCGCGCTGTGGGCGGGCCAATCGGTCGCGCTGGTGGCACCGTCCGGCTCGGGCAAGTCGACGCTGCTGCATATCGCGGGGCTGCTGGAAGCGCCGGATTCCGGCGAAGTCTACGTCAACGGCGCGCCGACCTCGCAACTGCCCGACATCGAGCGCACCCAGCTCCGCCGCACCGATATCGGCTTCGTCTACCAGTCGCACCGGCTGCTGCCGGAGTTCTCGGCGCTGGAGAACGTGATGATGCCGCAGATGATCCGCGGCCTGAAGAAGTCCGAGAGCGTCAAGCGCGCCAAGGAGATTCTGGGCTATCTCGGCCTCGGCGACCGCATCACCCACCGCCCGGCCGAGCTGTCGGGCGGCGAGCAGCAGCGCGTCGCGATCGCACGCGCAGTGGCCAATGCGCCGCGCGTGCTGTTTGCGGACGAGCCGACCGGCAACCTCGATCCGCACACCGCGGACCACGTGTTCCAGGCCCTGATGCAGCTCGTCAAGGCGACCCACGTCTCCATGCTGATCGCGACCCACAACATGGAACTCGCCGGCCGCATGGACCGGCGAGTCTCGCTGTCGAACGGCCAGGTGGTCGAGCTCGAATAAAAACTGCGAAAACAACCCCATGCACAGTAGCCAGCCTGTTTCAGCCGCTGCTGGCCTGACGCCTGCCAGGCGATTGACGCGTCGAGCAAATCAGCCGCGCTGGCGCATCGCGGTCGCCTGCGGCGATTTACGGCCGGATCACCGTCAGCCTGAACGGTCCGCCGTTGGCCGCGGCATGCGCCACGGCGTCGTTGGCATGGTCGAGGTCGAAGGCCGTGGTCTCGTACTCCTCCAGCCGCAGCAGCCCTGATCGCACCAGCGCGATCAGGCGGGCGGCGGCATCCGGCGGATACATCCAGACGCCGTGGATGCTGATGCAGTTGCGCATGATCCAGGGGTAGGGCAGCTCGAGGCCCGCACCGCCGGCCATGCCGACGCCGCCCATCAGCACGACGCGGCCGTAGGGGCGCACGGTCATGATGGCCGCGCGCACAACGGTCGTGCTCACCGATGGTGGCATGATGTCGAACACGCAGTCGATCGGCCCGGGCGCGGCGCGCTTCATCGCTTCGCGGTCGTCGTTCTCGTTGCCGGTGAGCTTGACCGGCTTCACCCGATCACCGAAGCGGCGGACGAGGTCGGCGAGGATCTTTTCGTTGCGCCCCGGCGTCACCACGCAGGCCGCGCCCATCGCCAGCGCGACCGACACCGCCGCGCTGCCGAAATTGCCCGTGGCGCCGCTGACCAGAACGGTCTCGCCCGGCTGGAGATTGGCGGCGAGGAAGCCGCCATAGGGCACCAGCAGCGTACCCAGCGCGCACCATTGCGTGGCCTGCTCGGCCGTGATCTTGCCGAGCCGTTTCACATTCTCGGTCGGCACCCGCATCTGCTCGGCAAACGAGCCGTGGCGGAAATGCTGCTGCAGGCGCATGCCGCCGGGACCGGCCGCCGTGAGGCCCTGCAGGGCGATATCGGGCGCCACGGCGTCGTCGCGCGAGCGCACCGTCGGGTCGCAGAACACCCAGTCGCCGACGGCAAGCTTGGTCGCGTCCGGGCCGATCGCCCGTACCCGTCCGATGCCGCCGGGGCCCGGGATAACAGGCAAATCGAGCGCATAATTGCGCTCCCCGCTGAAGACCTCGTTCATGTAGGACAGCACGCGCGTGGCGACGACGTCGACGATGACCTCGCCGGTGCCGAGCACCGGTTCGGGGGCATGCTCGATCACCAGCGGGGTTCCCAGGGATTTGAGTACGGCGGCTTTCATATGTTCACCTCAAGGTAGGGTGAAGCTGATATGCGCCGCTCTTGAAGGGACAAGAAGGCCTGGTATTATCCTAGTATTGTCAAAACCCTCCATCGGGGGAGCAAGCCATGGCCGATCCACGCCGCGTCGAGTTCGGCGACTTCCTGAGGTCCCGCCGCGAAAAGCTAGCGCCGAAGACCGTGGGCCTGCCCGCAGGCCGCCGGCGGCGCACCGCGGGCCTGCGCCGCGAGGAGGTCGCCCAGCTCGCCGGCATCGGCGTCGACTGGTACATCCGTCTCGAGCAGGGCCGCACCGTCAGCCCCTCGGTCACCACCATCGACGCGCTGGCCCGGGCGCTGCGTCTCTCCAAGACCGAACACGCGCATCTGAAGGCGCTGGCGCGTGACGGCGCGAGGACCGCCTTCGTGCCGGAGATCGTGCCGCCGCCGATCCGGCGGATGGTCGAGAGCCTGCAACAGCCGGCCTACATCACGGGGCGGCGCTGGGACGTGCTGGCCTGGAACGCCGCCGCCGAGGACATCTTCGGCTTCGGGAAATTGCCGGAGCAGGACCGCAATACGCTGCTGCTGGTGCTGACCAACAAGCAGACGCGAAAATTCTACGGCGCTGGCTGGGCGGATGTCGCCAAGAGCATGGTCGCGATGTTCCGCGCTACCCACGACGTCTGGGCCGGCGATCCCGCCTTCGCCGAATTGCTGACGCGGCTGCGGCAGGGCAGCCCGGAATTCGTCAAATGGTGGGAGGCCCACGAGATCCGCAACACCTCGTCGGGCCTCAAGACCATGAACCATCCGACCAAGGGCCTGCTCCGGTTCGAGCATACGAGCTTCCAGGCCAATGACGATCCCGCGCTGAAGCTCGTGATCTACACGCCGGTTTAGGTAGTTCGAACGCTCGGTCTCACTTGCGTCAGGGCGACGCCGGAGATCGCGAGCAGCCCGCCGGCAATCAATTTCGGGGTCACGCGGTCGCCGAGGAACAAGACGCTCGACATCAAGGCGAACACCGGAAGCAGCAGGCCGAAGGGCGCGACGCGGCCCATGGAGCAGCGGGCGATCAGCCAGAACCAAAGGCCAAACCCGATGATACCGCCGATGAAGATCGTGTAGGCGAGCGCCAGCCAGCCACGTCCATCTGCCGTGGCGAGGCTCGCCAGTTGGCCGTATTCGAGCAGCAACGACATCACCAAGACTTGCGGCACTGTGAGCAGCGACGACCACCCCATCAACATCAGGGGATCGAAAGGGCCGTAGCGTTTGGTCAGCACGTTCGAGACCGCGAATGCGAAGGCGGCCCCGACCACCAGCAGCAGCGGAAGCGGTTTTGCCGACAGGCCGGGCTCAGCTGCCAACACCACCACGCCGACGAACGCAAGCACGACGCCGGCGGACGTGGTGAGAGACGGCTTCTCCGCGAGCAGCGGCCAGGCGAGCAGGACGGTGAAGGGTGTGGCGAGTTGATAGGCGATCGCCGACATGCTTCCCGAGCCGAGCCCAAGCCCAACATAGAACAGCCCGAAGTTCAGCCCTCCCAGGAAAATCGAGATCGCTGCGATGGGGCCGATCTGTTGACGCGTGGGCCTCTTGACGAACGGCACGAGCAGCAGCGCGATGGCCAGGAAGCGCAGCGCCAGGAAGAAGAGCGGCGGAAACTCCGTGACGCCCACCTTGATGGCCACGAACTGATAGCCCCAGAGCAGGGGAACGGCCACCGCGCAGACGATCTGGATCGCAGACATGGCATTGTTCCTTTCAAGACCGATCAGTCCAAATATCGGCGCGCGCCAATGGCGCCGGGCGCCCGTGGGGTGGTTACCTCATGAAGCGGTCGAGCAGTGCGTCAGCGGTGGCTTGCGATGCGGTCCGCGCCGGTGCCGTCTTGCCGACCACGCGCAGCCCCTCGACGAAGCAGACGAGAATTCGGGCGGCGCTTGAAGGCTCGACGCCATCGGCCAGCTTTCCGGCCGTCTTCGCCCGGGACAGTGCATTCGTCAGTTTGGTCTCCATGGCCTTGAAGAAACCCGCGACGCGACGGCCGACTTCGGCATCCTGGCCAGCCAGCTCCATGGCGGTGGCCACCAGCAGGCAACCGCGCCGGCCATTGGCACCGCCGGTGCGGTCGACATAGCCGGCCAGGAAGGCCCGCAGGCCGTCGATCGGTTCTTTGGCGGGAGCGAGTTCGCTATCCATTCGCGCCACGGCATCGGCAATGTAGCGATCAAGCGCAAGCAAGAAGAGCGAGTGCTTGTCGCCGAACGCAGCGTAAAGGCTGCCGCGCGAGAGCTTGGTCGCGCGAAGCAGGTCCGGAAGCGCCGTAGCGTGATAGCCGCGCGACCAGAACACGCCCATCGCGCGTTCGACGGCGGCGTCCATGTCGAAGCTTCGGGGGCGGCCGCGGGGGGACGGCGCTGGGGTTTGACGGCTCATTGCTCATATATAGACCGATTGGTCCTTAAATCGCAAGGAATGGCTTTGGGGCGCGTTCGAGGAAACTCAAGGCTATTGCGTATGAAGGAAAAAGCGGCGAGGAGCTCGCTTGCGGCCCATCCTTCGGGACGCCCGCCTACGGCGGGGCCTCAGGATGAAGTCGCGTTTTGCGGCGGAATTTTTAGACCCTCATGGTGAGGAGCCCGCCAAAGCGGGCGTCTCGCTTACGGCGCCGGCACGGCCGGGGGCGTTGGGCTGATGTTCGGCACCGTGGCCGACCAGGGGCTGATCGGGTTCAGCGTGGACAGAGAGCAAGATGATTTGAGCTGTGTCCATGCCGACGCCAGGCCCGTCAAGTCGATGTCGAATCTCGTCGTGTTCGTCTTGTCGTCCTGGTGCGTCGTGGTCTGGCGGACATGCATGGCGCGGGACGCCAGCATCGCCTTGATCGTGTCGGGATCGATGTTGCCGCGCCAGAATTCGTACTTGCCGGACCGAATTGCAGATCCTCCGGTCTCATTGCCCGCCTCGGCATCCGCCGTCATCAGGACCATGCTCTTGCTGGCGGACGCCTCGTCGATCTCGCCTGTGAATGTCAGCGGCACGCGCTTGTTGCTTTCGCAAGACAGGCGCCACTCCATCATGCGGAACGACGTGCCGTTCTCCTGCTTCATGACCGCGAATTTGCGGACGAACGGACGTGCTTGGTTCTCCAGCTTCCACGTCGTTTCGGCCAGCGGCCGCGTGTCGATGCCGAAACGGTAGAGCTCGGCCCGCGTCAGCATGTGCAGGTTCTCGAACTTCACTGTCCGGATCAGTTCATCAAGCTCGCGGCTGATCCCCATCGCCACGATGAACGCGGCGCGGTCGCGGTCACCGCTGGCTATTCGACGCCGCCGGGCCTCCGCGACCACCTCTGGAGGCGGATTGCCACGAAACTGGAGGGTCAGCCTGGAATTATGCACCGCCAGCGCCGCGTCGGGGGCCACCTCGCGGGACGTCGCCCCGATAAATACAAAGCCGCAGGCCGAGTTGCACATGGCGTGGTAGGTGGTGAGCTTGGCCTCGATCTCGCCGCCTGCGTTCTTCACCTTGAGGCATGCCGCGTCGATCTGCGTGCCCGCGGCGCACGCCGTCACCATCGTCCGGCCGACGCGCGCGATGGCCTTGCGGCTGCGCAGCAGCCGTCCGATCTCGTAGGATGGATCGACGCTGCCGCCGGGCGAATACAGGTAGATCGGACGCTGCGTGTCCTTGACCCCGGCCAGGAAACGGCGAACGCGCGGCGCGGCGTCCCGGTCGATCTGGCCCTCGATGGCGATCCAGCGGTCGCAGCCCGGCCCGCACGCGTCGGGCGCTCCCTTGGCGAGATAGATGATCAGCGTGGAGGCAAATCCGGCTTTCTCGGCCGGGGTTCCTTCTGCGCGCAAAGCGCCGGGCAGCAAGAGCGAGGCAACGAGAAGCAAGACACGGGCAAGCATCAAACGATCGACCGGGCGCGGTGAAGAGCAAGCGCTGATGCTATACGATGATCGGCGCGCTCACAACTTGCGGTGGCATGTCGGAGCAGGTTTATTTCGTCGACGTCCGGGCGGGCGCTCCCGTTTGCAAGCCGGCCTCACAAGCGCTATGTCGGCCCTTTCAGACGAGCCCCGACATGACAATCTCTGATGACAACGACCTCGCGCGCCTGAAGGAGATCGGCCGCATCGTCGCCAATACCCTGGAGGCGATGGGGAAGGCGCTCGAGCCGGGCATGAGCACGGCCGAACTCGACCAGATCGGGCGAAAACTTCTGGAAGCGGCCGGGGCCCGTTCGGCGCCGGAGCTGGCCTACGACTTTCCGGGGGCGACCTGCATCAGCGTGAACGAGGAGATCGCTCACGGCATTCCGGGTGACCGTCGGATCGCGCGTGGCGATCTCGTCAACATCGACGTCTGCGCCGAGAAGAACGGCTTCTTTGCGGACACGGGCGCCTCGTTCGCCGTTCCGCCCGCCACCCGCGCGATCGAACGCCTTTGCAGGGATGGCCGGCGGGCGATGTGGGCGGGCCTTCAGCAGGTCGGCGCCGGCAAGCCGATTGCCGGCATCGGCAACGCCATCGGGACATTTGCGCGGAAGAACGGCTACAGCCTGGTCAGGAATCTTGCCAGTCATGGTGTCGGCCGCTTGCTCCATGAGGAGCCGACGGAGATCGCGACATGGCCCGACCGCTCCGAACGCCGCATCATGAGCGACGGCCTGGTGTTCACCGTCGAGCCGTTCCTGTCCTTGGGTGCTGAGTGGGCACAGGATGGTGGCGATGATCCGTGGACGCTCTACAGCAGCCCCGAAGCGCCGACCGTTCAATACGAGCACACCGTGATCGCAACCCGAAACGGACCTCTGATCGTCACGCTGGCCGGTTGAGGTATCCCGGGCCAGAGCTCCGGATGTCCTAGGCGCCGCGCGACCAGCGCGGAAATCATGCCACCGGATCGCTGGCAGAATCCGAGCGGCTCCGGTCATCCGGGGCAAGCGGCGGGGCTCGCCTCGCCGGAGCGCTCTCTGGCGAAGCAGCACCCCGTCGCGAGGTCATTTCGGCCGGCGCAGGTCGGGCGTCGCGCCAGGCGACGATCCAGATCAGGAAGCCGAGCAGCGCGAGCGCAGCGCCGACCGGGCCGGTGGAGGTCCAGCCCAGCCCCTCGCGAATGGCAAGGCCGCCCAGGAACGGGCCGAGCGCATTGGCGGTGTTGAAGGCCGAATGGTTCAGCGCGGCGGCGAGCGCCTGCGCGTCGCCGGCGACGTCCATCAGCCGGGTCTGGAGGATAGCGCCAAGCGAGACACTGGCACCGATGGCGAAGATGTCTGCCGCAAGCAGCCAGGGATTGCCGGCGGCAAGTGGAAACAGCAAGAGCGCGACCGCAGCAAACAACAGGATGATGCCCGCCGTCGGCATCAGGGCGCGGTCCGCAAAGCGCGGCACGAACAGATTGCCGAGCGTGGCGCCGACGCCGAACACGGCCAAAAAGAACGGGATGACCGCGGTGCTCACCTTGGTGACCTCGATCAGCGTCGTCGCCAGATAAGTATAGACGGCGAACATGCCGCCAAAGCCGATCGCACCGATCGCCAGCGTGATCCAGACGCGGCCGCTCTTCAAAGCGCCGAGCTCGCGCAGCGGATCCGACCTGCCGGCCCGGTCGCGCGGCGCGAACAGGGCGCACAGCAGGACCGTCAGCAGCGCCAGCAACGACACGAGCGCAAAGCTCGCGCGCCAGCCGACCGCCTGGCCGATCAGATTGGCCAGGGGCACGCCGACGATGGTGGCGCAGGTCAAGCCGAGCATCACCTGGCCGACCGCCTGCGAGCGGCGATGTTGCGGAACGAGCGAGGCTGCGACCAGCGCGGCGATGCCGAAATAGGCGCCATGCGGCAATCCCGAGAGGAAGCGGGCCGCGATCATCCAGCCAAAGCCCGGCGCAAGCGCGGTGAGTGCGTTGCCGATCGCGAACACGGCCATCAGTACCAGGAGCTGCGTGCGCCGGGCGAAGCGCGCACCAAGCACGGCGATCAGCGGGGCGCCCAGCACCACGCCGAGCGCGTAGGCACTGATCGCGTGTCCCGCGGTCGGCTCGTCGACGCGCAGGTCGGCGGCGAAAAACGGCAGCAGGCTCATCGATGCGAATTCGGTGGTTCCGATCGCAAAGCCGCCCATCGCAAGCGAGCACAGGACGATGGCGAGGTGAGGAGGCGCGGAAGCCGCGGTCGCGCGGGGCGAGGTCGCTTGGGGCGATATCGACATGTGTCCTGCATTGGTGGCGTCAACGGGAACCAGCCCAGCGAACGTCGCCACCCCTGCAAGATTTGTCTGTGGTACTTAAACCGGGATCAGCTTGCGTCAACAGCGGAGCTTCAACGCGGGGCGGGGTGCATATCAGCGTCCCGATTTAGGTGTGGCCATCGCTCGCGCGTTTGATCATCGAATGCGCAAATCGCGTCGTTGTGCGGGAACAGGAGCCTGATAGGATTTGCGCGTCCTTGCCAACATGCACCGATGGCTGAATCCGCGACGTCCAACTACGCCAGCCATAGCGCGCTCACCGATCCCGGTCCCTATGCCGTGCTGATCGGCGGCTTGCCGCTGGATATCGCAGTGCTGTGTCGCACCTTACACGGCCTGCTGATCCACGAAGCATGGATCGAGCGGCAAGGATTGAACCTCGCGGCGTTCCACGGTCAGAGCCGTGCCACGTTGCCGGTGGCCCAGCGCCTGGATCAGCTTCTGACGATCGACTCCCGATCTCCGACTGTCGCCCGACCTGATACGTCGAGGGTATTGGCGACGTGCCGGGACTTTTCGTTGATGTTGTGCAGCGTTCTGCGGCATCACGGCGTGCCGGCCCGCATACGCTGCGGCTTCGGCACGTACTTCGCTGGGAATCCCTATGACGATCATTGGGTGTGCGAATATTGGGCGCCGGACGAGCAACGCTGGGTTCTCGTCGATGCTCAGCTCGACGAGTTGCACCGCGACGTCCTCAAATTCGACTTCGAACCGACGGACGTGCCTCGCACGGCGTACGTCACCGGCGTGGAGGCGTGGAAGCTATGCCGCATCGGCCTCATCGATCCCGCGCAGCTCGGTCATGGAGCGACGACCGGCCTGTTCTTTGCGAGGGTCAACCTCGCGCGCGATCTGCTCGCCCTCGCCAAGATCGAGACCTCGGCCTGGGATCATTGGCGCACGGCGCACGAACGGCATCGTGGGTTGGACGACGCAACCCTGTTGCTGTGTGACGGCCTGGCGCAGCGTGGTGAGGCCGGGGCCTTCGAGGTCGCGTCGTCGTTGAGCGTCCCACCCTGGTCCTAATCGGCGGGCCTCGACCGGCGTGAGGGTGTCGGTCCTGGCTGCGGAAAATACGGGTTCACGACACACGTCGCCGAACGTCCGACGGCGAGAAATCTGCACTGCGCGAGCGAAGTGTAGCGGCAGTCGAAATAGCCGACCTGGCCGTAGATCTGCATGCAGACGGGATAGCTGGGATCATAGGTCTGCGCGCGCGCGGGCGCGCCGGCGAGGAGCGTGCCGATCGCGATGAGCGTGAGGCAGGCGCTGCGCATCTCAGCGCGGCAGGTAATGGCCGGGAGGATAGCCCGGCACCTGCGTGCGCGGACGATTCTGGTAGGCGTAGGGATCGTCGCTCTGGCCTGCGAAATACGGGTTCGCGATGCAGGTCAGCGCGCGCCCCGATGCGCTCGCCTGACACTGCGCGTAGGTGTCGAACCTGCAATTGCTGAGCCCCGGCCACTCGTCACCGGTCAGGCAAAAAGCATGATGCGTTCCGAACGCGCGCGCCGGCGTGCTTGCGCCGAACACGAGCGTGAATGTGGCGATCGCGAGCGAAAATATGGCGACAATTGGGAAGGCAATCAATGCACGCATCTCGAATCTCCAATCACGCGAATGTGCGCGCGGCGATGTTACGCGCGTGCGCAGTGTATCTCGTGTAGTCGACATTGGAATTGCTGAAAACTCTTGTTTCAAAGGGTTTCCGACGCGCTCTGATAAATCTTCGTTAATGAAGCGCGGCCCTTTGGAGTGAACTGTTGCGTCGCGGTTACAGCAATTCCGTCGATCGCTGGTATGACGACGCCACGGCCCGGGGGCCTACTGAAGAAACTGGAACGGGATTCAAATGAAGAAGAACTTGTTGCTTGCCGCTGTGAGCCTCGTCGCGCTGAGCGCGGCTGCACCGGCGCTGGCTGCTGATCTCGCGGCGCGGCCGTACACCAAGGCTCCTGCGATGGTCGCGACGATCTACGACTGGAGCGGCTTCTACATCGGCATCAACGGCGGCGGCGGCTCCTCGCACGCGACCTGGGATCTGGTCGGCTTCGGCCGCGACGGTTCGCACGATGCGACCGGCGGCACGGTCGGTGGTCAGATCGGCTATCGCTGGCAGTCCGGCCAGTGGGTGTTCGGCGTCGAAGGTCAGGGCAACTGGGCCGACTTCTCCGGCAGCCACGTCGGCGCGATCTCCGGCTTCACCAACAACACCAAGATCGACTCGTTCGGTCTGATCACCGGTCAGGTCGGTTACGCCTGGAACAACGTGCTGGTCTACGTCAAGGGCGGTGCGGCTGTGGTCGGCACCAAGTACGACGCTTCTTTCGCCGGCGTGTCGCTTGCTTCGGCCAATGACACCCGTTGGGGCGGCACGGTCGGCGCAGGCCTCGAGTATGGCTTTGCTCCGAACTGGTCGGTTGGCGTCGAGTACGACCATATCTTCCTGGGTGGCAAGGATCAGACCCTGACCGGCGGCCTCGGTACTCTGGCGATCCATACCAAGCAGGACGTCGACATGGGCCTCGTCCGCGTGAACTACAAGTTCGGCGGCCCGATCCTCGGTCGGTACTGATACAGATCGCTCATATCGAGCGGTTGCGGAAAGCCCCGGCCCTCGTGCCGGGGCTTTTTTATTGCGTGAATTCAGCGAGTTAACCATCGCATTTTGACGTGACCGACAGCGCTTGACTCCTGAGAACGAAATGAGAACAATGTTCTGCATACGTTCCAGCAAGGGAGCAAGCCATGTTCAGGATTTTCGTGGAAGAAGCCGCCGCACTCGCCTCGATCTCGCTGTTCGTCGGGATGATCGCAATCTGGGCGCAGGTCATTCCGCAGCTCTAGTACGGCGATTCATGATGCTCCACTCAATAGCCCCTGGGGAAAAGCGGGACGACGCGGCCGTTCCGTGGCTCCGGCGTGGACTCTCGCGGCCCGACGCCCCACCATTGTGAGGCGAGTCGGCCGAGCAAGCGCAGGATGCGTTGAGGAGCCGGCGACCGCTCCATCTCATCTGCAAGAGGCCGTCACGCGACCATGCCGAGCGCCGGATTTGTCCACCTTCACGTTCACTCGGCCTATTCGCTGCTCAAGGGCTCGATCAAGATCGCCAAGCTCGCCGAGCTCGCGAAGAAAGACCACCAGCCGGCTTTGGCGCTGACCGACACCGACAATCTGTTCGGTGCGCTGGAATTCTCCGACAAGATGGCCGGCTCCAGCATCCAGCCGATCGTCGGCTGCGAGCTTGCGATCGATTTCGGCGACCAGGATCCGAACGCACGCAATGCCATTGGCCCGTCGCGCGTGGTGCTGCTGGCGGCGCAGGAGCGCGGCTATCGCAGCCTGATGCGGCTCAATTCGCGCGCGTTCCTGGAAACGCCCGACAGCCACGCACCATTCATCAAGTTCGACTGGCTCGAAGGCGAGACCGAGGGCCTGATCGCGCTCACCGGCGGCCCTGACGGGCCGATCTCGCTGGCGCTTGCCGGCGGCTACGCCGAGCTTGCGGCTGCGCGCTGCGAGCGTCTGGCCGGCTTGTTCGGCGACCGGCTGTACATCGAGTTGCAGCGCCACAACATCGACAGGGAGCGGCGCGTCGAGAGCGGCCTGATCGACATCGCCTATGCCAAGGGCCTGCCGCTGGTCGCGACCAACGAGCCGTATTTCGCCGCGACCGACGATTACGAGGCGCACGATGCGCTGTTGTGCATCGCCGGCGGCCGGCTGATCGCCGAGAGCGATCGCGTGCAGCTCACCCCCGATCACCGCTTCAAGACCCGCGCCGAAATGGCGGTGCTGTTCGCCGACATTCCGGAGGCGCTGGCCTCGACGGTCGAGATCGCCGAGCGCTGCTCGTTCCGCCCCATGACGCGCAAGCCGATCCTGCCGTTCTTCACCGTCGGCGCCGCAGGCAGCTCCGATGCGGCCGCGGTCGAGTCGGCCGAGTTGAAGCGCCAGGCGGAGGAGGGGCTCGCCAACCGCCTGCGCGTGCACGGCCTGTCGCAGGGCACCACCGAAGAGGACTACAGCAAGCGCCTGGCGTTCGAGCTCGACGTCATCATGCGCATGAAGTACGCCGGCTACTTCCTGATCGTGTCCGACTTCATCAAATGGGCGAAAAGCCAAGGGATTCCGGTCGGACCGGGCCGCGGCTCGGGCGCCGGCTCGCTGGTCGCGTGGGCGCTGACCATCACCGATCTCGACCCGATCAAGTTCGGCCTGCTGTTCGAGCGCTTCCTCAATCCGGAACGCGTCTCGATGCCGGATTTCGACATCGACTTCTGCCAGGACCGCCGCGGCGAGGTGATTAGTTACGTACAGCAGCGCTACGGCCGCGACCAGGTCGCGCAGATCATCACCTTCGGTACGCTGCAAGCGCGCGGCGTGCTGCGCGACGTCGGCCGCGTGCTGCAGATGCCCTATGGCCAGGTCGACAAGCTCACGAAACTGGTGCCGCAGAATCCGGCCGCGCCGGTGACGCTGGCCGCCGCGATCGAGAGCGAGCCAAAACTCCAGGCGTTCCGCGACGAGGACCCGGTGGTGGCGCGCGCCTTCGACATCGCCCAGCGTCTCGAAGGCCTGACGCGCCACGCCTCGACCCACGCGGCCGGCATCGTGATCGGCGATCGTCCCCTGAGCGAGCTCGTGCCGCTCTACCGCGATCCCAAATCCGACATGCCGGTGACCCAGTTCAACATGAAATGGGTCGAGCCGGCCGGGCTCGTGAAGTTCGACTTCCTCGGCCTGAAGACGCTGACCGTGCTCGACGTCGCGTGCAAGCTGCTCAAGCCGCGCGACATCCATGTCGATCTCGCGACGCTGCCGATCGACGATGCCGAAAGCTACCAGATGCTGGCGCGCGGCGACGTGGTCGGCGTGTTCCAGGTCGAAAGCCAGGGCATGCGGCGCGCGCTGATCGACATGCGCCCCGACCGTTTCGAGGACATCATCGCGCTGGTGGCGCTGTATCGCCCCGGCCCGATGGCGAACATCCCGACCTATTGCTCGCGCAAGCATGGCGACGAGGAGCCGGAATATCTGCATCCCGTGCTGGAGCCGATCCTCAAGGAGACCTTCGGCGTCATCATCTACCAGGAACAGGTGATGCAGATCGCGCAGGTGATGTCGGGCTATTCGCTCGGCGACGCCGACCTCTTGCGCCGCGCCATGGGCAAGAAGATCCGCGCCGAGATGGACAAGCAGCGCGACATCTTCGTCGCGGGCGCGGTGAAGAACGGCGTGCCGAAGGGGCAGGCCGAGACCATCTTCGAGCTGCTGGCCAAGTTCGCCGACTACGGCTTCAACAAGAGCCACGCGGCGGCTTACGCGCTGGTGTCCTACCACACCGCCTACATGAAGGCGCATTATCCGGTGGAGTTCATCGCGGCGTCGATGACGCTCGATCTGAACAACACCGACAAGCTCTCCGAATTCCGCTCCGAGGCGCAGCGCCTCGGCATCAAGGTCGAGCCGCCGAACATCAACCGCTCGGGTGCGACCTTCGAGGTCGGCGAGAAGACCATCTACTACGCGCTCGCAGCGCTCAAGGGCGTCGGCATCCAGGCGATCGACCAGATCATCGAGGAGCGCACCAAGAACGGTCTGTTCACCTCGCTCGCCGATTTCGCCGCCCGGGTCAGCCCGCGCGCGATCAACAAGCGCATCATCGAGAGTCTCGCCGCCGCCGGCGCCTTCGACACGCTTGAGCCGAACCGCGCCCGCGTCTTCGCCGGAGCGGACGCGATCCTCGCCGCCTGCCAGCGCGCCCATGAGGCCGCGACCATCGGCCAGAACGACATGTTCGGCATGTCGGCCGATGCGCCGACCATCATGCTGCCGCAGATCGAGGCGTGGCTGCCGGCCGAGCGGCTGCGCCGCGAATACGACGCGATCGGCTTCTTCCTGTCCGGACATCCGCTCGACGATTACGCCACCGTGCTGAAGCGCCTGCGGGTGCAGAGCTGGGCGGAATTCTCGCGCGCGGTGAAGACCGGCGCCACCGCCGGCAAGGTCGCGGCCACCGTGGTCTCGCGCATGGAGCGGCGCACCAAGACCGGCAACAAGATGGGCATCATGGGGCTCTCTGATCCCACGGGCCATTTTGAGGCGGTGCTGTTCTCCGAGGGCCTTGCGCAATACCGCGACGTGCTCGAGCCGGGCGCCGCCGTGCTGCTGCAGCTCGGCGCCGAGCTCCAGGGCGAGGACGTGCGCGCTCGCGTGCTGCATGCCGAGCCGCTCGATGATGCCGCCGCCAAGACGCAAAAGGGCCTGCGCATCTTCCTGCGCGACACCAAGCCGCTGGACTCGATCGCCAAGCGGCTCGCGGGCCCCGAGATGGCGTCCACGAACGGCGCCGCGCCGAAGGTCGGCAGCCCGGGGATTGCGCCGCGCTCCAATGGCGACGGTGAAGTCTCGCTGGTGCTGATGCTCGACCTCGAGACCGAGGTCGAGATGAGGCTGCCCGGCCGCTTCAAGGTCTCGCCGCAGATCGCCGGCGCGATCAAGGCGGTGGCGGGCGTGGTGGACGTGCAGCAGCTCTGACGGCGCGGCCTGCGCGATCGTCATCGGATCATGTTGCAACCTCGCTGTTTCTGGCTGGCATGCACCCGGGGAATGGAATGGGGTGCGCGATGCTGCGACGGGGCGCGTCGTTGTTGGCCGCGGGGACGATGCTGGCGGGGTGCGTGAGCGATCACGTCGCGCGGCGATGACGCACCGCAACGCCGGCTGCGAGCTTACGCGGAGCTGACGCCGGCGTCGGGGCGGCCATCCCACCGCCTCAATCCGAGCATCTCGTTCAAGCGCCATTCAGCCGGCCGGGCCTCTGATGCGCGGTGGCACTTCAACAGCAAAAGCGGGCAGACAAGCCATGCGTGGGACGCTCAGAATCTTCATCGGCCTTCTTCTGCCGATCGCGGTCCTTGCCGCAGGCGCGCCCGGTCCGGCGCGCGCGCAGCAGCAGGAGAAGCGCATCGCGCTGGTGGTCGGCAACGGCGCCTATGCCAAGTCGCCGCTGGCGACGACGGCGAACGACGCCGGCCTGATCGCGCAGACGCTGCAGGCGGCGGGCTTCGACGTCGTCGGCGCGCGCGATCTCGACGGTGACACGCTGCGCAAGAGCTTTCGCGACTTCATCCAGAAGGCGCAGGCCTCCGGCCCCGGCACCGTCGCGATGATCTATCTCGCCGGCTACGGCGTGCAGCTTGCCGGCGAGAACTATTTCATCCCGGTCGATTCCAGCATCACCCGCGACACCGACATTCCGACCGAGGGCCTGCGGATCGGCGATTATGCGCGCCAGCTCGCTTCCATTCCGCTCAAGGCCAACATCATCGTGCTCGACGCAGCCCGCGCGCAGCCCTTCATCGAGGGCGGCCAGCCGATCGCGAGCGGGCTTGCGCTGGTCGAACCCGATCCGAACATGCTGATCGCCTTCAATGCCGCGCCCGGCACGGTGGCGCCGGAGGAGCCGGGGCCCTACGGCATCTACGCGCAGTCGCTGGCCGAGATGATCCGCACCGGCGGCCTGCCGCTGCCCGAGGTGTTCGATCGCCTCCGCCTGCGCGTCAACGAGGCCTCCAAGGGCGCGCAGGTGCCCTGGAACGAGCAGAAGATATCCGCCCCATTCTCGTTCTTCGATCGCGGGCCCGACGCACCGCCGCCGGAGGCCTCGGCCGACCAGGTCGCGGCGATCCGGAGCAAGCCGATCCGCGATCTCGGTGTGCAGGACGCCTATGCGGCTGCGCTCGCGCGCGACACGCTGCCGGCCTACGAGGAATTTCTCGCGGCCTATCCGAACGATCCGATGTCCAAGCGCGTGATGGCGATCGTCGCGGCGCGCCGCGAGGCGATCACCTGGCGGCGGACGTACCGGACCGACACGCCGGAGGCCTATTGGTCGTATCTGCGCCGCTATCCGCGCGGCCCGCATGCGGGCGATGCGCGCCGGCGCCTGGCGATCCTCACCGCGCCGGCCGAGCCGCCGCCGAGCTTTGCGATGATCGACTACGACGTGCCACCGCCGCCGCCGGAGGAGGTGGTCTATGTCGACCGGCCCGTGCTGTATTTCAGCGACCCTGATTTTGGCTTCGCGCCGCCACCGCCGCCGCCGGTCTATTATCTGCCGCCGCCGCCACCGGATTTCGTCGTGCTGGAGCCGCCGCTGCCCGTGGTCGGCCTGTTCGTGCTGCCGCAGCCGATGTTCGTGCCGATCCCGGTGTTCGTCCGGCCGCCGGTCTATGTCGCGCCGCCGCCGAACAACATCATCTACCAGAACATCCATAACAGGACGGTCATCAACACCGTGATCAATCGGCCGCCGATCGCGCCGCCGGGAGCAGGACCGGGGCCAGGACCGGGCAATCTGGCGCCGGCGGTTGCCGGCCGCGCCACTCCGGCTGGACCCGCGGTGCCGCAGGCGGTCGCGCAGCGTGCGGCCCTGATTCAGCAGGGCAGGGCGCCGATGCCGCCGAGCGCCACGATCCAGCCGAGGACACGGCCCGGGACGCCGCCGGTGGTGCCGGCCAATGTCGCGCCGACCGCGGTGCCGCCCGCTGCGCCATCCGCTGTGCCACAAACCCGGTTGCCGCAAGCCAACACGCTACCGGTTCCCGGTGCCCATGGCGGCCCGCCGGCGCCGCCGGCGGGGGCAGGGCCTCTGCCGGGCGGCAGGCCCGCGCCGACGGCGACGGCACCCGGTACGACACTGCCGGCGCATCCCGGTGCGCCAACGGTTGCTGCACCGACAGCTGCCGCTCCGACGACTGCTGCGCCCGCTACGGCGAAGCCGACTGTTGCGCCCGGCCAGCCGCCGAAGCCGCCGGTGGCACAGACCCCGCCCGGCACAGCGCCTGCCGATCGTGCCAAGGCGGCCACGCGCGAGCCGCCCGGTTCGCCGCGGCCCGGCGCATCCGCGCCCGGTACGCCGCCGGGCACCGCGGGACGGCCGGCCGCGCCGCCGTCCTCGGCCGCGCGCGAGCCAGTCAGGCCACAGACCCAGCCGTCGCCGCCGCCGCAGGCAGCGAAACCGATCGCATCGCCGCCGCGGCCCCAGGCCGTGGCGCGGCCCACGCCGCCGACACCACCGCGGGTCTCGGC
>NZ_JBXAQU010000036.1:0-33432 GCF_058807535.1 Bradyrhizobium sp. GW821-FHT12B03 | reverse complement strand
AGAACCCAGCCGCTAGGCCGCTTCGGAGCTGGCGCCAATACATCGGACTACTGCAGCCTTTTTCAACGAAATCGGCCCTTCTGCGACCTCGGGCGAGGTCCCGCTCTTCCGCCGCTGTGGGGGTTGAGCAGACATCAATCGGCCAAGCCGCTTAATGAGTACACGGCCCTAAGCCGCCTGCTTCCGCGACGCCGCGAACACGCCCGACAGCACCAGTGCGAAACCGATGAAGTGGAACGCCTGCGGGTGTTCGCCCAGGAACACCATCGCCATGATCGAGCCGAACACCGGTACCACGTGGAAGAACGGCGCGGTGCGGTTGGCGCCGATCAGCCGCACGCCGCGATTGAAGCAGAGATAGGCCAGCGTCGAGGGGAAGACAGCGACATAGAACAGGGTGAGCAGGTTCGGCCCGTCGAGCTTCATCACCGGACGCGCGTACAGTTCCCAGATCTCCAGCGGGATGAGGCAGGCGGCGCCGGCGCCGAAGGTGAAGGCGAGGAACGACAGGCCGTGCATCGCCGGCCGCTTCAGGCTCAGCACCGAATAGAGTGCGAAGATCAGCAGCGCGACGATGAAGATGAGGTCGCCCTTGTTGAATTCGATGTTCGACAGCGTGGTGAAGTCGCCATGCAGCAGGATGGTCAGCACGCCGCACATCGACAGCAGCACGCCGAAGGCCTGCGCCGCGGTGAGCCGGATGCCGAGGATGACCAGCGACCACAGCGCCACCAGCAGCGGCGCGGCCGACTGGAGCAGCAGCGTGTTGAGCGCCTGGGTATGCTCCAGCGCCCAGTATTGCAGCGTGTTGAAGGCGCCGATGCCGGTGATCGAGAGCGTGACCATCAGGCCGAGCTTGCTGCGGATCGCAGGCCAGTCCTGCGCGAGATGTTTCCAGGCGAACGGCAGCACCAGCAGGAAAGCAAAGGACCAGCGCAGGAACGACAGGGTGACGGGCGGGATGTGGCCGGCGGCGAGCCGCCCGACGATGGCGTTGCCGGCCCAGCACAGCGCGGTGATGCTGAGCAGCAGATAAGGCTGGTTGGCGATCCAGCTGTGGCCGGATGTCTCCGTGCTGGTGGTCTGGCCGGTGGCGGACATTGTGATTGTTATGGCCCCGCGTCATACGCCGAGGCCCCGGCCCTGTGATATCAGGGCCGGCTCGTAGCCCGGCCTGCTCAAAGACACGGAAATGTGCCCGATATCAATGGGGCGAGGCGCATCGCCTCCATGCGTGGGCGATACGGCCGGAACCTCGCTCAACCCTTCAGCCCGGCACGGATCGCAAACGGTTTTAGCAGTTCGGCACAGGCGAGATAAACGACGACCAGAAGCGCGATGCCGGCCATCATGATCGGTGGCGGCGTGACGAAGCCGAACCAGGCGCCGACCGGCGTGAACGGCAGCACCATCGCGACCAGCAAGGCGACCAGCGAGGAGGCGGACAGCACAGGATCGGGCCAGTTGCGCCACGGCCGGCCATTGGTGCGAATGATGAAGATCACGAGGATCTGCGTCGCCATGGATTCGATGAACCAGGCGGTGCGGAATTCGTCCGGTGACGCCTGAAACAGCATGAGCAGGGCGCCGAAGGTCAGGAAGTCGAACACCGAGGACAGCGGCCCCATGATCGCGGCGAAACGTACCAGCCGCGTCATGCTCCAAACCTGCGGCTGCGCGGTCGCCTGGCGCGAGACCTGGTCGAAGGGAATGCCGAGCTCGGAGAGATCGTAGAGCAGATTGTTGAGCAGGATCTGCGTCGGCAGCATCGGCAGGAATGGCAGCGCCATCGAGGCGATCGCCATCGACAGCATGTTGCCGAAATTCGAGCTCGCGCCCATTCGGACGTATTTCATGATGTTGGCGAAGGTGCGCCGGCCCTCTTCGACGCCGTCGGCGACGACTTCGAGATCGGAGGCGAGCAGGATGATGTCGGCGGCGGCCTGCGCCACGCCGCTCGCGCCTTCGACCGACAGGCCGATATCGGCAGCCTTCAGCGCCGGTGCGTCGTTGATGCCGTCGCCGAGGAAGCCGATCACCGCTCCGCTTGCCTGCAGCGCCTTCACGATGCGGGACTTCTGATCGGGCGCCAGCCGGCCGTAGGCGTCGGTCGATTGCACCTGCACGGCCAGCGCATCGTCGCTGAGCGCGGCAATGTCGGTGCCCGACAGCACGCGGTCGGCGTTCAGCCCGACCAGGCCGGCGAGCCGCTTCACCACCACGGGATCGTCGCCCGACAGGATCTTCAGCGTGATGCCGCTTGCCGCGAGCCGTGCGATCGCGGCCGCGGCCGTCGGCTTCGGCGGATCGGCGAAGGCGCAAAAACCTTCGAAGACGAGACCGGTCTCGTCCGCGGTCTCGACCTCGCGCGTTGCGCCGGTCCACGGGCGCGAAGCGATGGCGACGCTGCGCAGGCCCTGCGTCGCGAGCTCATGCACGCAGGCGATCGCGCTGGTCCGGGCGCCGTCATCCATCACGCACAGCTCGAGCACGGCTTCCGGCGCGCCCTTGACGATCAGCAGCGTGCCGTCGGGGCCGGTCGCGAGCACCGATCCCAGCCGGCGCGAGAAGTCGAACGCCTGCCGTCCGGCCAGGGTCCAGCCTTGCACGGCGTCCGGCCGGCCGGCAACCAGCGCCGCATCGAGCGAGCCGCGGTCGCCGCCGAGCGAGGCCGCGATGGCGCCGAGCTGCGCGGCGCGGGCGTCGTCCTTGCCCTCGGCGTCGAGACTTTTGGCCAGCGTGATCTCGGCCGAGGTCAGCGTGCCCGTCTTGTCCGTGCACAGCACCGTCATGGCGCCGAGATCGTGGATCGCGGCGAGGCGCTTGACGATCACCTTGCGGCCGGCCATGCGCAGCGCGCCGCGCGACAACGTCACCGTGGTGATCATCGGCAGCAGCTCCGGCGTCAGCCCGACCGCGAGCGCGACCGCGAACAGCAGCGAATCCAGCACGGGCCGGCCGAACACGACGCGGACGGTGAGCACCACCAGCACCAGCGCGAGCGTGGCGCGCGCGACGACGAGGCCGAATTCGCGCAAATCGCGCTCGAAGGGGGAGGGCGCCTGCGTCTCGGCCAGCGCGGCGGCCGCTTCGCCGAACACGGTGTTGCGGCCGGTCCTGACGACGAGCGCGATCGCCTCGCCGGTCTGCGCCACGGCGCCGCGGAACAGCGCATTCGACGTGTCGTCGGGATCGGTGGCGGGGCCGGCGCGCTTCTGCACCGGATAGGGCTCGCCCGTGAGCGCCGCTTCACCCGCGGTGAAGGCGGTGCTCTCCAGCACCAGCGCGTCAGCCGGGATGATGTCGCCGGCCCGGACGCGCAGGAGATCGCCGGGGACGACCCGCTCGACGTCGATCTGGCCGAACGCGCCGTCGCGCTTGACCTCGGCCTTGAGCGCGACCGAGCGGCGGAGGACCTCCGCGGCGCGGATCGCGTGGCCTTCCTGGACGGTGTCGAGCCCGATCGAGAGCGTCAGGATCAGGACGATGATGAGACCGCCGATCTCGTCGCCGGTGAGCATCGAGACGATGCCGGCAACCAGCAGGATCAGCGACAGCGGCTCCAGCAGCCGGCGCAGGATCGCACGCATCGCGCCCTCGATGTGGGGCGGCGCGTCGCTGTTCGGCCCGAAGCGGTCGAGGCGCTCGGAGGCCTCGGCCGCGGCCAAGCCCGTCGGCCCGCAGCCCAGTCGCTTGCAAAGCTCATCGGGTGAAAGACGCCAGAACTGGTTGTCGTCGTGCGCTGGACTGTCAGGCAAGCGAGGCTCCCATTTCAAAGCGTGAGGGCAGATGCCTCGAAATTCGGCGTGACCTGTTGACCTACCGCAATCTGGGATGCCGAGGGCGCGCTAGCTTTGCCGGCAATCGAGCCCGGCCTTCCGCTTGGGCGACAATCCAAATCGAGATGAGGACGAATCCGTCGGCCGGTTCGGCGCGATTCGCATGGCGTTTCATGGTCGAGCAAGCAATGGTCCTGCCACAGCACAAGAGCCGGTTCTCGGTCGCCGCGCTGTGGTCGGGATTTCTCAGTCACAAATGGTTCATCCTCGCGGTCGTCGTGCTGCTCGGCCTAGGCGTCTGGCAAGGGGTGCGCACGATCCTCGGGCCCGCCGTCGTGGTCGATCAGGTCAAGAGCGGCCGCCTGATCGAGACGGTGGTGGCGAGCGGCCACGTCGAGACGCCGTTCCGGGTGGAGATCGGCAGCCAGCTCACCGGCACGGTGCAGGAGGTGCTGGTGCAGCAAGGCGAGAAGGTCACCAAGGGGCAGCCGCTGATCTCGCTGGAATCGCGCGAGCTGAAAGCCAGCGTAGTGCAGGCGCAAGGCGCGGTGGCCCAGGCCGAGGCGCGCATCAGGCAGATCGAGGAATTGACGCGGCCCTCGGCCGACGAGGCGCTGACGCAGGCCAAGGCGACGCTGCTCAACGCCCAGCAGACCTATGACCGCACGGCGCAGCTCGAGCACAATGGCTATGCGACGCGCGCGGCGCTCGACGATGCGCAGAAGACGCTCGACGTCGCCCGCGCCCAGATGCGCTCGGCGCAATTTCAGGTCTACACGGCAAGCCCGGGCGGCAGCGACTATGTGATGGCCCAGACCCTGCTCAACCAGGCCCGCGCCAATCTCGACACCGCCGAATCCCGGCTCAATTACGCGACGATCGCCGCGCCCCGCGACGGCGTCCTGATAACGCGTAGCGTCGAGCGCGGCACGGTGGTGCAGCCGGGCAAGGCGCTGCTGGTGCTCGCGCCGGCCGGTGACTCACAACTCGTGCTGCAGATCGACGAACGCAATCTCGGCAAGATCGCGCTCGGGCAAAAGGCGGTTGCCTCCGCCGATGCCTATCCTGACCGGCGCTTTCCCGCCACCATCACCTACATCAATCCCGGCGTCGACATTTCCCGCGCCTCGGTCGAAGTGAAGCTGACGGTCGCCGATCCCCCGGACTATCTGCGACAGGACATGACGGTCTCGGTGGATATCGAGGTCGCCGCAAAGGACGATGCGCTGGTCCTGCCGCTGCGCTCGGTGCACGATGTCCTGTCGGGCGCCCCCTGGGTGCTCGGCATCAAGGACGGACGCGCCAGCCAGCGACCGGTGAAGATCGGCCTGCGCGGCAACAGCCATGTCGAAATCACCGATGGCGTCGCCGCCGGCGACGTCGGGATCCCGCAGAATTCAGGCGTCCTGACCGGGCAGCGCCTGCGGCCCGTGCTGCAATGAACCGCTGGCTGCCGTTCGAATGGACCATGGCGGTGCGCTTCCTGCGCGAAGGCCGGCTCCAGACCATCTTCATCATCGGCGGCATCTCGATCGGCGTCGCCGTCATCGTCTTCATGTCGGCGATGCTCGCGGGGCTTCAGGCGAACTTCATCAAGCGCGTGCTGACCTCGCAGCCGCAGATCCAGCTGCTCGCGCCAGACCAGGTCGCGCGTCCCTTGCGCAAGGGCGCAGGCGAGCTCGAAGACGCGGTGGTGCAGCGCCCGAGCCAGCGGGTGATCTCGATTGATCAATGGCCGAAGATCGCGAGCCAGATGCGCGCGATGCCCGAGGTCACGGCGGTGTCGCCGACCATCCTCGGCTCGGTGCTCGTGGTGCGCGGCGATGCCAGCCGTTCCGTCACGCTGTCCGGCGTCGAACCGGACTCCTATTTCAAGATCGTCAAGGTGCCGGACTATATCGTCGCCGGCGAGCCGCGCCTGACCAGCGAGGACATCATCATCGGCATCGAGCTCGCCAGGGATCTCGGCGCCACCGTCGGCGACAAGCTCAACATTCGCGCCGCGTCCGGCGCAACGCGCGTGCTCACGGTGTCCGGCCTCGTCGATCTCGGCAACAAGAGCGCCAACCAGCGCATCTGTTATGCCGCGCTGCGCACCGCGCAGTCGCTGCTCGGCATGATCGGCGGCATCACCACCATCGACATGACGGTCGGCGACATCTATGCGGCCGAGGAAATCGCCCAGCGCATCCAGGGCGCCAATGCGGTCGAGGCCGATAGCTGGATCAAGACCAATGCGCAGTTCTTCACCGCGGTGCAGGCCCAGCAGAACACCAACACCCTGATCCGCCTGTTCGTCGGCCTGTCCGTCGCGTTCGGCATCGCGGCCGTGCTGGTGGTCTCGGTGATCCAGCGCTCCAAGGACATCGGCATCCTGCGCGCGATGGGAACCTCACGCGGCCAGATCCTGCGCGTGTTCCTGGTGCAGGGCGGCCTGCTTGCATTCGTCGGCTCGATGTTCGGGGCGGCGATGGGCGCCTTCGCGCTGGTCTATTGGCATTCGCTGGCACGCCAGGCCGACGGCACCGAATTGTTTCCGCTGATCCTGGAGCGGAGCCTGTTCATCTACACGGCCCTGCTTGCCACCGTCACCGGCCTGCTTGCCGCGATGGCGCCGGCGGTGCGGGCCGCGAAACTCGATCCGGTGGTGGCGATCCGTGGCTAGCGAAATCCTCCGCCTCGAAAATGTGTGCAAGGCCTACAATGTCGGCCTGCCGACCGAGACCGAGGTGCTGCATGACGTCGACCTCAAGCTCGACCATGGCGAGTTCCTGGCGCTGATCGGCCCGTCCGGTTCGGGCAAGAGCACGCTGCTCAACATCGTCGGCCTGCTCGACCGGCCGACCTCCGGCCGCCTGCTGATCAAGGGACAGGACACGGCTGCACTCGGCGACACCGAGATCACCCATCTGCGCGGCCACACCATCGGGTTCATCTTCCAGTATCATCTCCTGATCTCGGCCTTCACGGCGCGGGAGAACGTCATGATGCCGATGCTGGCCGATCGCGGCTTTCCATCTGCGGAGCTCGAGGAGCGGGCGAACCGGCTGCTGACGCAGGTCGGGCTGGAGAAAGTCGCCGGCAACCTCGCCAACAACATGTCGGGCGGCCAGCAGCAGCGGGTGGCGGTGGCGCGCGCGCTCGCCATGAATCCCGATCTTGTGCTGGCGGACGAGCCGACCGGCAATCTCGACACCAAATCGGCCGACGCCGTGTTCGAGCTGATGCGGCAGGTGAACCGCGACAGCGGCACGAGCTTTCTGCTGGTGACCCATAATATGGATCTGGCGCGGCGCTGCGACCGCACCATCGAAGTCATTGACGGCCGCATCCGGGCGTAATGTTGAAGGGCCGGCCCGGCAAGGCGGATTTTAGGGGGATATCAAGGGCTTGGATCGCGCTTTGGGCCCCGAAAAAGCCCCGTTCTTGCTTGCCTAGAAGGGCCGCTTCCTTTATCCGGTTGTGCTGCCTCGCGTGCGAGCGGCCCCCGGCCGTCACTTGGGCTGGGCGCATCTAAAATCTTCAGAGGGATTACCCGCGAATGGCCAATGTTGTCGTCGTCGGCGCCCAGTGGGGCGACGAAGGGAAGGGCAAGATCGTCGACTGGTTGTCGGAGCAGGCGGACATCGTCGTTCGCTTCCAGGGCGGCCATAACGCCGGCCATACGCTGGTGATCAACGGCAAGACCTACAAGCTGGCGCTGCTGCCCTCCGGCGTGCTGCGCGAGCACAAGCTGTCGGTGATCGGCAACGGCGTGGTGTTCGATCCCTCCGCCTTCCTCGACGAGGTCACCAAGCTGCGCTCGCAGGGTGTCGCCGTCTCGCCGGACAATCTGCGCGTCGCCGAGAACGTCACCCTGATCCTGCCGCTGCACCGTGAGCTCGATGCCTTGCGCGAATCCTCCAACGCGGCGACCGCGATCGGCACCACCCGCCGCGGCATCGGACCTGCCTATGAGGACAAGGTCGGCCGCCGCGCCATCCGCCTGATGGACCTCGCCGACCTCGACACCCTGCCGCACAAGATCGACCGGCTGCTGGCTCACCACAACGCCCTGCGCCGCGGCCTCAACCTGCCGGAGTTCGACGGCAAGGACATCCTGAAGGAATTGACCGCGCTGGCGCCGCAGCTGCTGCCCTATGCCGAGACGGTGTGGCGGCTGCTCGACATCAAGCGGCGCGAAGGCAAGCGCATGCTGTTCGAGGGCGCGCAGGGCGCGCTGCTCGACGTCGACCACGGCACCTATCCCTATGTCACCTCGTCCAACACGGTGGCGGCGCAGGCCGCGACCGGCTCGGGCGTCGGCCCCGGCGCGGTCGGCTATGTGCTCGGGCTGTGCAAGGCCTATACGACCCGCGTCGGACAGGGCCCGTTCCCGACCGAGCAGGACAACGAGATCGGCCGCAAGATCGGCGAGCGTGGCCGCGAGTTCGGCACCAATACCGGGCGGCCCCGCCGCTGCGGCTGGTTCGACGCCGTGCTGGTCCGCCAGGCAGTCCGCACCTGCGGCATCAACGGTCTGGCGCTGACCAAGCTCGACATCCTCGACGGCTTCGACTCGATCGAGGTCTGCACCGGCTACAAGCTCGACGGCAAGGAGATCGACCACTTCCCGGCCGGCGAAGGCGCCCAGGCCCGGGTCGAGCCGATCTACGAGACCATCGAGGGCTGGAAGGAGCCGACCGCCAGTGCGCGCTCCTGGGCCGACCTGCCGGCCCAGGCGATCAAATATGTCCGCCGGATCGAGGAATTGGTGGGGTGTCCCGTTGCGCTGCTTTCCACCAGCCCCGAACGCGAAGATACTATCCTGGTACAAAATCCGTTTGAGGCTTAACGATATCTTACCGGGACGCGCGTATAGTTGAGTAGAAATGGCTGATTACTATCCGCTGATTGCCCGCGCTATTGCCGCCCTGGACCCCAATGCTCCCGGCGAGAGCCGTCGCGCGCTCTATGAGCGGGCCCGTACGGCTCTGATTGCGCAGCTCCGCAGCGTTCAGCCGCCGCTCTCCGAATCCGAGATCACACGCGAACGGCTGTCGCTGGAAGAGGCCGTCCGCAAGGTCGAATCGGAGGCCGCCCAGCGTGCCCGCGACGCCTCGCGTCCCGGTGGCGGCGCCCGCAGCAGCAGCAGCGGCGATGCCTTTCGCCGCGCCAGCACCCGTGCCACCGAGGCCAACCCGGCCGCAGCGCCTCCGGCGGCGTCGCCGCGCACCCGTCCGGCCCCGCCTCCGCCACGTGCCGACCGCCCCTCCTTCAACGTCGATGACCAGGGCGATGCCCAGCGTCCGCCGCGCGCCCCCCGTTTCGACGCAACGCGCCAGCCAGGTCCGCTTGGTTCTCCGCCCGCGCCGCCGCCGATGCCGGAGCCGCCTCCACCTGCCGGCCGCGATCGTCAAGGTGACCGTCAAGGCGGGCGCCGCCCGCCGGACATCGGACCGCCGCCGGCGCTGCCGCCGGCCCCGGGCGTGCGCGGCTTCCGCGACATCACCGCCGATGCCAACGATCTCGGCGGCGCCGCCGCGCAGGCCAACCGTGCCGCGCGCCGCACCTACGCCAACGTGCCTTCGCCCTCGCCGGAATTCGACCGGCTCGAGCCGAGCCTGGAAAATCGCGTCGGGGAGGGCGATGCGCCCTATTCCTACGACGAGTCGATCGAGGAGGCCGAGCGCTATGCGCCGCGGCAGGCGTCGACGCGCCCGCACATCCCGGTCCTCGACCGCGACGCCAAGAAGCCCAAGCGCGCCCGCTCCGTCTTCCCGTTCAAGAGCGCGATCGCCGTCGGCATCGTGCTGATCCTGGTCGGTGCCGGCATCCTCTGGGGCAAGCCGCTGCTGCAGATCGCGACCAATCTGTTCAAGTCCTCGCCGACCCAGGTGGTGGAGACGCCGAAGGATCCGTCGCAGCCGCAGAGCAAGCCGAAGATTCCCGATCGCGTCGGCCAGCCCTCGGCGAGCGACCAGCCGGTCGCGCCGGTGGCGCAGAAGGTCGTGCTCTATGACGAGGATCCGTCCGATCCGAAGGGCAAGCAATATGTCGGCTCGGTGGTGTGGCGGCTCGAGCCAATCAAGGCGTCGGGCAACCAGAAGGCCGATGTCGCGGTGCGCGCCGACATCGAGATTCCCGACCGCAAGTTCAAGATGACGATGTCGTTCCGCCGCAACACCGACTCCTCGCTGCCGGCGAGCCACACCGCGGAGCTGACCTTCATCCTGCCGCAGGATTTTCCGGGCGGTAGCGTCTCCAACGTGCCGGGCATCCTGATGAAGTCGAACGAGCAGGCGCGCGGCACGCCGCTCGCGGGGCTCGCGGTCAAGGTCACCGACGGCTTCTTCCTGGTCGGCCTCTCCAATGTCGATGCCGACCGCGCCCGCAATGTCCAGCTCCTGAAGGAGCGCTCCTGGTTCGACGTGCCGCTGGTCTACGCCAACCAGCGCCGCGCCATCATCGCCATCGAGAAGGGCGCTCCCGGCGAGCGCGCCTTCAACGACGCCTTCGCGCAGTGGGGCGATTAGGCCGGTTATTTTGAACCCGAGCCGATCGGTTGTTCGGGCGAGCCAAGGCCCGAGCCGGAGCTGCCGATCGGTTGGCCGTTGGCAGAATGGCCGACGCCGACACTCGCCGCACCGACGGTGCCTGACGACTGGCTCGTCCCCGGTGCCGTATTCGAACCGTTGACGGCCGAGTTTTTCTGGGCGGCCGCCGTCGCGCTCGGACCGCTGAGCGACGGATCGGAGGGCACGAAATAGTTCGTCGCCTTCCTTGGCGTGGAGACCCCGCTGCCTGCCGTTCCCGTCGTGCTGTTCGTGCCGCTCGTGCTGTCCGTCGTCCCGGAATTGGTCGGCCGTCCGAGCGTGCTCGGGCCGCTGAAACCCCCGGTGCTCGGCGCTCCGTAGCTGCCGGCGCCATAGGCACCGGCTCCGTAAGCGCCTGTCGAACCTGCGGCGGCCGCGCCCGTTCCTCCGGTGCCGCCCGCGCCGCCCGCACCTCCTGCGCCCCCCGCGCCTTGCGCGAGCGCTGGCGCTGCGATGCCGATCACGGCAAGTGCGACCAGCGTTTCGAGTGTTCGTAGAACCATGTTCCGCTCCGATGACTGTTCGAAACGGATAAATGTCGAACACCCCGACAAGGTTTCCTGCGAGCCGGAGGGGCGGGCGATCCGGTGGCGCAATCGCCTATTGCGCGGCGGCTTCCCGCTTGCGCGATGCTGCTGCGGCGGCGTGCTCGCGGTCCATCACTGCGCGGCAGCCGGGGCTGACCTGCGCCTTTTTCTGGACCATGCAGGCGGTGATCCGGGGAATGTCGGGGATTTCACTGGAGCACAGCCGCATCGCGTCGCCCGAGCACATCTGCTGCGCTTCGGACGAGAAGGCGAAGCCGGGCGATGTCTGGAATGCGATGGTGGTGGCGAGGGCGAAGAGAGTTGCGATGGTCTGATTGCGTGTCATGCAGAATGCGTCCCCGAGTTCCGTGGGCTTGAGCCGCTTGGTTTTGGGGCGCCGCACGCGGCTTGACCTGCCGCATGTCGCAGCCATCACGCCGGGAATCTCGTCCCGCATGTGGTTGCTCGATCTCTCGTGATGTTCGAATCGAAAAGTGCTGCGCCGCCCGAGCCAAGTATGCGCCATTGTCGTATGGCTGCAATGGGCCGCGCGAACGAATTCGCAATTGTTGCGCGCACGTCACGCCGAACCGACGCGTTCCGTCAGATGAGGCGATAGGATGGCGCGCTTGTGGCGTCGGGCTCGCCAAGTGCGGCGGCGTGTTCCTCGACGGCGGTGACGCCTTTCGCGGTGAGCTCGAACAGATCGCCGTCCTTCATCACGTAGCCGTCGGCGATCAATTGCCCCATCTTGCCTTGCCGGTCGTCGGCAAAGGCAACAGATTGACAGATGTCCCTGAGGATCGAGAGCTGTTCGTCGCGCAGCATGGCTTCACCTCTTCGTTCACAGGGAATGTCTTCGATCCTCACATGCCGTGGCTCTCGAACACCTTGCTGCATGATTTCGACAGCTTGGCCCGGTTGGCTTGCAGGCAGCCCTGCACTGCGCCGTCATTGCCGAGGTCCTTGCGGCACAGCCGCGATGCGTCGCGCGAGCAGGCGTTCTGCTCCTGCGGCGTACCCATGTGGCCCTGCGCGAGAGCGGGCGCGCTCGACAGGCCGCCGAGGATTGCCAGTGTGATCGTCGCCAGAAGAAAGTTGCGGGACATCGGCGGGCTCCAGTCCAATCCAAGGGTGATCCAGGGGCGATTGAGGTCCTGTCTGAACTCGTCGCCCCGCCACTTGTTCCCCCCGGGGAGGAGCCGGCGCCCGCTATTCAAGGTTCCCGGGGCGCTGCTATAACGGAGACAAAGTGTGAGGGTGCTTGATGAAACGCTATCTGGTGTTTGCGCTGGTCGGACCGTTCGTCGGCGGGTTCCTGCTGCTGCTGACGACGACCTATCAGTCCGGCTATTGGGCCCAGACCAATCTCGGCGAGGTCGGCAAGCTGTTCGCGGTGTTCTTCAAGACCCTGCAATACAGCTATCTGTTCGGCTTCCTGCCCTCGCTGATGATCGGCGCGGTCGACGACATCCTGGTCCACATCCGCCGGGTCGGACCGGTGCTGCGGATGCTGCTGGTCGGCCTGTTCGCCTTCGTCCTCGCCTCGCTGACCTACAGCTCGCGCGGGCCGGATTCAGGCGCGATTCAGTTCATCCTGTACGGCCTGGTCGGCTTCGTGCCGTCGGTGATTTCGTCTTGGCTCGTGCATCGATATGTCGAGGAGCCGCAGGCCGCGACCGCTCCGACCTGACTGCGCGACGTTCGGGCGCGGGGCAGCAACCTCTGCCGCGTTGCCGCGTTTCACCTGGGCCATGACCATGTCCGACGACGACATCATCGTTCCGCGCAAATCCCGTTCCGGGAGCCATTCGCGCGCCACCTCAGGCACCGACGCGCGCGGGCCGGTCATCGACCAGGACGGCCGCGAGATCCGGCCCGAGACGCTGGAGCAGGGATTTCGCGAATTTCGTTTCGAGTTCGGCCAAGGATTCGGGAATGCCAATCCGTTCGGCAACCTGACGCGCGAGCAGCGCATCGCGCGGCTCGAGGCGATCGCAAAGCTGCTCGACGTCGCCTTCATCCTGCCCGGCACCAACATCCGCTACGGCATCGACGGACTGATCGGCCTGATCCCCGTGGTCGGCGACATCATCACCACCGCGATCTCGCTGTGGCTGGTGCGCGAGGCCCGCGCGCTGGGCGCGCCCTGGCACATCACGGCGCGCATGCTCGGCAATGTCGCGGTCGACGGCGTGGTCGGCATGGTGCCGTTCGCCGGCGATGCCTTCGACGTCATGTTCCGCGCCAACATGCGCAATGTGCGCCTGCTCCGCCGCTGGCTCGACAAGCAGCCGCGGATGTAGCGCGTGATGCCGCCTTCTTCGCCTCGCCCCGCTTGCGGGGAGAGGCCGACGCGCGAATGCGCGGCGGGTGAGGGGGAGTCTCCGCGAGTCCAACTGTCAGAGTGACTGCCGATGCAGCCCCTCACCCCGCCCTCTCCCCGTAAGAACGGGCGAGGGAGACGAGAGAGCGCCGCTCCAAAAACGCAAAAAGCGCGATGACCTTTTGGCCATCGCGCTTCCTGCGCACATCGGGCTTTGCGAAAAAGCTTACGCCGCGTCGGCGTCGGTTTCCGCGGCCGCAGGCTCGGGCTTGCGGTGGCGCGGCAGCGGGAAGGCTTCGCTCTCATAGAGCGAGCGGATGCCGTTCTGGTCGAAGCGCGCTTCCTCGACCTGGAGATAGGCGCCGTTCAGCGAATCCGTCGGCAACTGCTCCATCGCGAACTGCACGGCTTCGGCCGCGGTGCCGAACCGACGATAGGTGAAGCCTGCACGCTTCTTCTTGCGGATCGCGGCGGGGAAGAGCTCGGCGGAAGTGTTGAAGTTGAACGGACGCAGTGGACGCATGGTCAAAGACCTCGTGATCTTCTCTGGGGCTTTAAGCGCGTGGGGTTTGGGGCGGAGGAGGCCACGATTGGGTGGGCCCGCCGCACAGGGTCATTTTCGACCTCTAATATAGGCCGTTTTGACAAAATTGCGACCCCTGCGATGGGAGATGATGAATCTGCGCATAGCTGCTCCGCAGGGGCAATAAACCAAATAATTTCAATGCATTATATGGTTTATAGTTTGCCGAGAAGCAGCAGTACGACCAGCACCACGAGCACGACGCCGCCGATCCCCATGCCGGAATGGCCCATGCCATAGCCATAACCGCCGACACGGCCGGACAGGCCGCCGAGCAGGTAGATGATCACCAGGATGATCAGGATGGTCCCGAGTGACATGGCATCCTCCCTGGCGGCCGCCAAATGCGATGATCGGCCGCACCGCCAGAGAAGAAAAGCACATCGCGGCGCCGGGTTCCATGGCGGAACCCGGCGCCGCGCCAGGTGCACTCTCTTTATTTCGGCTCGAGCTTCAGCGCCGCCGAGTTGATGCAGTAGCGCAGCCCCGTCGGCCCGGGACCGTCGGGGAAGACATGGCCGAGATGGCCGCTGCACTTGGCGCAGAGCACCTCGGTGCGGATCATGCCGTGGCTCACGTCCCTTTCCTCGTCGATATGGCTCTCGACGGCGGGCTCGGTGAAGCTCGGCCAGCCGCAGCCGGAATCGAACTTGGCGTCGGACTCGAACAGCACGTTGCCGCAGCCGGCGCAGACATAGGTGCCGGCGCGGTGGTCGTGCTCATATTCGCCGGAGAAGGGACGCTCGGTCGCCTTCTCGCGCAGCACCGCGTATTGCATCGGCGACAGCTCGCTGCGCCACTGCTCCTCGCTCTTGATGACTTTGTCGTCCGTGGTCTTCGTCTTGGCGTCGGGCATGGGTCTCCCGTTTCTTCTGCGATCTCTCGATCAGTTGGTGGCCTTGCTGGCATTCGCATTCACCAGCGTCGGCTTCTCGATGTAGTTATCCGCGAACAGCTTTTTCAGGTTCTCGACCTTGGGCAGGTCGTTGTAGGCGATGTAGGGCTGGTTCGGATGCAGCGTCAGATAGTCCTGATGATAGGCCTCCGCCGGATAGAACGCCTCCAGAGCGCCGACCTTGGTCACGATCGGCTTGCTGAACACCTTGGCGCCGTTGAGCTGCCCGATATAGGCATCCGCCACCTTCTTCTGCTCGTCGGAGGTGGTGAAGATCGCCGAGCGATATTGCGTGCCGACATCGGGGCCCTGGCGGTTGAGCTGGGTCGGGTCGTGCACCACCGAGAAATAGATCTGGAGGATCTTGCCGTAGGAGATCTTCTTCGGGTCGTACTTGATCTCGACCGCTTCGGCATGGCCGGTCCGGCCGCTCGAGACGGTCTGGTAGTCGGCGGTCGCCTTGGTGCCGCCGGCATAGCCGGAGACCGCATTGACGACGCCCGCCGTGTGCTGGAACACGCCCTGCACGCCCCAGAAGCAGCCGCCGGCAATCACGGCGGTCTGGATGCCGCTCGCCGGCGCCGCGTCCATGGTCGGGGCGGGGATCACGACCGCCTCCTCGGCGGCCCGCGACGGCACGGCAAAGGCCAGCGTCAGGGCGGTCGTAGCAGCCAGCAGAGACAGGAGGGCGGGGCGGCGCATGGCGGATCCTCTTTGCGGAAGGTGGATACTCTAGGTCGGTTGGCCCCGGGCGAACAGCCTGCCCGGCGGCATTTTGGTCACTTGAGATACGGCGACAGGTGCCGATTGTTACGCCGGGACGGACACGAAGCCGTGAGGAATCGGCCTTCGCTGGCTGCCCTCCCGGCGTCCTCTTGGCGCCCTCTTGGCGTCGCGGTCAAATCGGGTTTAATGAACCCCATTGTTGGATCGCCGACTTAAATTGAGTGGCGGTGGAGTTGATTGCCGAACATGTTGCGCGTCGTTTCCCTGACCCTCCTCGTCCTGTTGTCATATTTGCCGTTTGCGTCCGCCGAGCCGCAGCTCGGCGACGATCTCACGATATGCCGGGATCGGCAGTCGGACATGCAGGCCCGCGCCCAGGCCTGCGATGCTCTGCTCAACGCTGACCGCGTCACCGGCAAGGACAAGGCGGTGGCGCTCTCCGTGCGCGGCAACACCTTGATCAACAAGCGCGACCTCGATCGTGCGATCGAGGTCCTGTCCATGGCCCTCGACCTTGATCCCGACAATGTCATCGCGCTCAACCTGCGCGGCCTCGCCCGTGAGCGCAAAGGTCTGGATGACCTCGCGATGGCCGATTACAACCTCGCTCTCCAGAAGCGGCCGACGTTCGGCGTTCCCTACAACAACCGCGGCGTCATCCAGATGCGCAGGGGCGCGTTGCAGAGCGCGCTCGACGATTTCAACCTGTCGATCAAATACGCGCCCAAATTCCTGCTCGGCTATACCAATCGCGCCCGCGTGCGCACGCTGTTGAAGGACTATGACGGCGCGCTTGCGGATTTCGCAGAGGCCGAGAAGATCGAGCCGAACGCGCAGCAGATCACCTCCAACCGCTGCACCACCTACGGCCTGATGGGCAGGTTCGACGAGGCGCTGGCCGACTGCAACGGCCTGATCCAGAAACTGCCGAAGTACCAGTACGCGCTCACCAATCGCGGCGACGTCTATCTGCTCAAGGGCGATGTCGAGGCCGCGCTCAGGGACTACAACGCCGTCCTCCAGCTCAACCCGAACAATGTGCGCGCCTATGCCGGCCGCGGTCAGATCTACGAGCGCAAGCGCGATCTTGCGCAGGCGCGGGCCGACTACCGCTCCGCGGCCTATGCGCTGACGCCGTTTGACGACCTCGACATCGCGCGCGCCCGCGCCAGGGCGCAGGAGCGGCTCGCCGCGCTCGCCCCGCAGGGGCCGGGTGCGTCATCGACCACGCGTCGCGTCGCATTGGTGATCGGCAACGGCGCCTATCGCAACGTGCATGCACTCGACAATCCGCCGCGCGACGCCAAGCTGATCGCCGGCGCGCTGCGCGACGTCGGCTTCCAGACCGTGGTGGCGTCGACCGATCTCACGCGCGACAAGTTCTTCGAGACGCTCCAGACCTTTGCGAAGGAAGCGGAAAAGGCGGATTGGGCGGTGGTCTATTACGCCGGCCACGGCTTCGAGATCGGCGGCGTGAACTATCTCGTTCCGATCGACGCAAAGCTCGCCGCCGACAAGGATGCCGAGAGCCAGGCGGTCGCCCTGGAGCAGGTCATCGCCGCGGTGGGGGCTGCGCGAAAACTGCGGCTCGTGATCCTGGATGCGTGCCGCGACAATCCGTTCGCGCCGACCATGCAGCGCACGCTGTCGCTCAAACTGGTCGACAAGGGCTTTTCCAACATCGAGCCCGGCGCCGGCTTCATGGTGGTCTATGCGGCCAAGCACGGCGAGACCGCGATGGATGGCGACGGCGGCGCCGACAGCCCGTTTGCCACCGCGCTCGCCCGCGAAATGAAGGAGCCGCGCGTCGAGATCCGAAAGCTGTTCGACATCGTCCGCGACGACGTCTGGGCCGCGACCAAGCACGGCCAGCAGCCGTTCACCTATGGCTCGCCGCCGGGGCGGGAAGATTTTTATTTCGTGGCGGGGAAGTAGCCGCGAGCCGTGTGACGCGACGGCGGAGCGTCATAACAGATGTCGTCCCGGCGAAGGCCGGGACCCATATCCACAGGGAGGAGTGTGGGGCAAAGCTCCCACTCCGAGTCTTCGCAAAACGTCTCTCTGTGGGTATGGGTCCCGGATCTGCGCTTCGCTTGTCCGGGACGACGAGCGGAGGTTGAGGCCACGGCGTTGCCAAAGCATCGACGCTTAAACGACGATACTCAGCCGCTTCGCCGCCCGCGTGATGCCCGTGTACAGCCACCGCGCCCGGCTCTCCCCAAACGCAAAGCTCTCGTCGAACAGCACGACGTCGTCCCATTGCGAGCCCTGCGACTTGTGCACGGTCAGCACGTAGCCGTAGTCGAACTCGTCATAGGGCTTGCGCTGTTCCCAGGCGATCTGCTCGATGCCGCCCTCGAAACAGTCGGCGCGCACCGAGACCTTGGTCACCTTGTGCCCGAAATCTTCGTCCGGCGACAGCCGCATCGAGAGGATGCGCGATTTCGAGCGCGAGGTGCTGCGCGACTTCACGCGCCACAGGCCGCCGTTGAACAGGCCCTTCTTGCGGTTGTTGCGCAGGCACACCAGCTTGTCGCCGGCGACCGGAAAGGCGTCCTCGATGTTCTGGCGCTGCCGCACCCGCATGTTGTACGCGCGTCGCGTGTTGTTGCGCCCGACCAGGACCTGGTCGGCACCCATGACGCGATCGGGGTCGAGCTCTTTCCGCGACACCACCTCGCTCTCGCCGTAGCGGCCGATGTCGAGCTCGCGTCCTTCGCGGACGTCCATCGACATCCGCACGATCGGATCGTCCTGCGCCTGGCGGTGCACCTCGGTCAGCATCGCGTCCGGCTCGGTGTTGGTGAAGAAGCCGCCGCCCTGGATCGGCGGCAGCTGAGCGGGATCGCCCAGCACCAGCAGCGGGCAGTCGAACGACATCAAGTCGCGGCCGAGTTCGGCATCGACCATCGAGCATTCGTCGATCACGATCAGCTTGGCCTTCGAGGCCGGCGCGTCGTCCCACAATTCGAAGCTCGGCTGCTCCTCGCCGGATTCGCGGGCGCGGTAGATCAGCGAATGGATGGTGGAGGCGTCGTCGCAGCCCTTGTTGCGCATGACGAGGGCCGCCTTGCCGGTGAAGGCGGCGAACTTCACCTCGCCGTCGACGCCGTCGGCGATATGCCGCGCCAGCGTGGTCTTGCCGGTGCCGGCAAAGCCGAACAGGCGGAACACCGGCGGCGTGCCGCCCCGGCCGGGTTTGGCTTTCAGCCAGTCGCCAACGGCCTTGAGCGCGGCATCCTGATGCGGGGTGAAAGTGGCCATATCTATCTTGAGGAGGGGCGAAACGAGGCGATTCGCCATCTCCCAAAACTAACCATTCGCCCCGCCGGTTCAAGCGCGGTCGAGGTCGTCATGCCCGGGCTTGTCCTGGGCATCCACGTTCTTCGTGCCGTGCAGCCAGGCGTGGATGGCCGGGACAAGCCCGGCCATGACGCTGTGGCGGCGATAGCGAGCGACCGGTCAGATGCGATCGCCTCACTGCCAGCCGGGCACACCCCGCATGTCGGGCAGATGGTGGGCGATGCCCTTGTGGCAGTCGATGCAGGTCTTCTCGCCCGTGAACAGGAAGCGCTGATGCGCGACCGAAGCCCGCGGCGACTGTTTTGTGATGTCCATGGAATCGGCGCTGTGGCAGTTGCGGCATTCCAGCGAATCGTTGGCCTTGAAGCGGGCCCATTCATGCGCGGCGAGCTCCAGGCGATGATCCTGGAATTTCTCCCTTGTGTCGATCGTGCCGAACAGCTTGCCCCAGACCTCCTTGGAGGCCTGCATCTTGCGCGCGATCTTGTCGGTCCAGTTGTGCGGGACGTGGCAGTCCGGGCAGGTCGCGCGCACGCCGGAGCGGTTGCTGAAATGGATGGTCGACTTCAGCTCGGCGAAGACGTTGTCCTTCATCTCGTGGCAGCCGGTGCAGAATTTTTCGGTGTTGGTCAGCTCCAGCGCGGTGTTGAAGCCGCCCCAGAAGATCACGCCGGCCGCGAAGCCCGCCAGCACCAGCACGCCGAGCCCGAACACCGAGCTCGGCCGGATCAGCACCTGCCAGAGCTCGCGCGCAAAGTCCCAGCTTCGCGCGATGAAGCCGCGCTTTGGCTTGGATTCGTCGGCGGTCGTCGTCATCGGCGGCCACCAGGGCTTGCGCGCGACAGCAGCGTGTCGATGTCGGTGAAATCGTTGCTGACGGGCGGGTTGGCGGTGCTCTGCGGCACGTGGCACTCGGTGCAGAAGAAGCGCCGGGGCGAGATCGAGGCCAGGAACTGGCCGTCGCGATCCATGAAATGCGTGATCGAGACCATCGGCGCCTGCGATTCGGCGATGCGCGCCCGCGCGTGGCAGGACAGGCATTTGTTGCCGTTGAGGTCGATCTGGTAGCCGTCGATCGTATGCGGGATCACAGGCGGCTGCTCCGGATAGTTGCGTACCTCCCGCTCGGAGGTGTTGCGGTTCGGCAGCATCGGCGGCGCCGGCCCCTCGTCATTGAGCGGGGCCGGGCCGCGCAGGCCTGATGTCACCGTCTGCGCGGTCAGCGAGCTTGCGCCCGCGGCGATCGCGACCGCAAGCAGGGCGATTCCAAATCGTTTCATCATGACAGGCTCACCCGCTCGATGCGCACGGCGCACTTCTTGAAATCGGTTTGCAGCGAGATCGGATCGGTGGCGTCCAGCGTCACCTTGTTGATCAGCTTGGATTCGTCGAACCACGGCACGAAGACGAGGCCGCGCGGTGGCCGGTCGCGGCCGCGCGTCTCGACGCGGGCGCGAATGAAGCCGCGGCGGGACACCACCTTCACCTCGTCGCCGCGCCGGATCTTCGCCTCCTGCGCATCGTCCGGATGCATGAAGCACACGGCCTCGGGGAAGGCCTTGTAGAGCTCGGGCACGCGGCGCGTCATGGTGCCGGAATGCCAGTGCTCCAGCACGCGGCCGGTCGAGAGCCAGAACGGATATTCACCGTCGGGCGATTCCGCCGGCGGCTCGTAAGGCAGCGCGAAGATCCGCGCCTTGCCGTCCGGGTAGCCGTAGAACTGCACGTCCGCGCCCTGCTTGACGTAGGGATCGCTGCCCTCGCGGAAGCGCCACTTCGTTTCCTGGCCGTTGACGACAGGCCAGCGCAGCCCGCGCTCCCTGTGATAGGTCTCGAACGGCGCGAGGTCATGACCGTGGCCGCGGCCGAATTGGGCATATTCCTCGAACAGGCCCTTGTGCACGTAGAAGCCGAACGCCTTGGATTCGTCGTTGGCATAGCCGGGCTCGATGTCGGTAACAGGGAATTTGTCGACCTGACCGTTCTTGTAGAGCACGTCGAACAGCGTCTTGCCGCGGACATCAGGCTTCTTGGCGATCAGCTCCGCCGGCCACACCTCCTCGATCTTGAAGCGCTTGGAGAATTCCATGAGCTGCCAGAGATCGGACTTCGACTCGCCCGGGGCAGGGACGAGCTGATGCCAGAACTGCGTCCGCCGCTCGGCATTGCCATAGGCGCCTTCCTTCTCCACCCACATCGCGGTGGGCAGGATCAGGTCGGCGGCCAGCGCGGTCACCGACGGATAGGCATCCGAGACCACGATGAAATTGTCGGGATTGCGGAAGCCCGGATAGGTCTCCTCGTTGGCGTTGGGGCCGGCCTGGAGGTTGTTGTTGACCTGCACCCAATAGGCGTTGATCAGGCCGTCCTTCAGCATCCGGCTCTGCAGCACGGCGTGTGCGCCCGGCTTGTCGGGAATGGTACCTTCGGGCAGCTGCCAGATCTGCTCGGTCTTGGTGCGGTGCTCCTTGTTGGTCACGACCATGTCGGCCGGCAGGCGGTGCGAGAAGGTGCCGACCTCGCGCGCGGTGCCGCAGGCCGAGGGCTGGCCGGTCAGCGAGAACGGGCTGTTGCCGGGCGAGGAGATCTTTCCGGTCAGCAGATGGATGTTGTAGACGAGGTTGTTGCACCAGACGCCGCGGGTGTGCTGGTTGAAGCCCATGGTCCAGAACGAGACCACTTTTGTCTTCGGATCCGCATAGAGTTCGGCCAGTGCCTCCAGCCGGTTGAGCGGCACGCCGGACATCTCGGCCGCCTTCTCCAGCGTGTACTCCGACACGAACTTGACGTACTCGTCATAGCTCATGTCGGTGGAGTCGTTGGGCTTCGCCGCGCCGGTCGCCTTCTTCTGCAGCGGATGCTCGGGCCGGAGGCCATAGCCGATGTCGGTCTGGCCGCGCTTGAACACGGTGTGCGCGGCGACGAAGTCCTTGTTGACGCGGCCGGTCTTGATGATGTGGTTGGCGATGGCGTTCAGCAGATAGAGGTCGGTCTGCGGCTTGAACACCATGCCGATGTCGGCGAGGTCGAACGAACGGTGCTCGAAGGTGGAGAGCACGGCGACGCGGACATGCGGCGCGGAGAGCCGGCGGTCGGCGAGGCGCGTCCACAGGATCGGGTGCATCTCCGCCATGTTGGAGCCCCACAGCACGAAGGCATCGGTCGCCTCGATGTCGTCGTAGCAGCCGGGCGGCTCGTCGATGCCGAAGGTGCGCATCATGCCGGCGACGGCCGAGGCCATGCAGTGCCGGGCATTGGGGTCGATGTTGTTGGTGCGGAAGCCGGCCTTGAACAGCTTCGATGCGGCATAGCCTTCCCAGATCGTCCACTGGCCGGAGCCGAACATGGCGACGCCGTTCGGCCCGCGCTTCTTCATCGCCTCCTTCCACTTCAGCTCCATGATGTCGAAGGCTTCGGTCCAGGACACCGGCGTGAAGTCGCCGTTCTTGTCGTATTTGCCGCCCGTCTTGCGCAGCATCGGCTGCATCAGGCGGTCGTGGCCGTACATGATCTTGGAGAGGAAGTAGCCCTTGACGCAGTTGAGGCCGCGATTGACCTCGGACTTGATGTCGCCGTGCGTCGCGACGACGCGGTTCTCCTTGGTCGCGACCATCACGGAGCAGCCGGTGCCGCAGAAGCGGCAGGCGGCCTTGTCCCATTTCAATTCGCTCACCTCGCGTTCGGTGGCGAGGTTGGCGGCGAGCGCCGGTACCGGGAGTCCGGCGGCGGCGGCCGCGATCGCGGCGGCCTCGAGCTTCAGCATCTGGCGGCGGTCGAGCTTCGGCGATGTCATGATGGCTCTTCCTTGCTCAGGCGGTTTCGATGGCGTGGAAGACCAGCGCTGCGGAGTAGACGTTCGGCAGCGACTGGATGGTGTTGAGCAGGGTGCCGAGACTGCCGGCATCGGGCGCTTCGGTGACGACGACGAGCTTGCCGCGCGGATCGCGGCCGTGAATCTCGCAGCCTGGAAGTGCTGCGATGTCGGCCTCCAGTTCAGTGAGGCGCTCGGGGCGCGCCTGCACGATGATGCTGGCGATCTCGGCGCCCGGCGGCGGCACGATACGGTCGGCGCCGAGCATCCGGCCGGTGATCAATGCGCGGCGGTTCAGAGTGGCTTTATTGAGTGAGACTTGGGCCATGATGCCTGTCTTTCGCTCTGGGGGAGTCAATGGCGGGAGGGCGGGCCGGGAGGGCCGGCGAACATCTGGTAGATCCAGACGCCGAGCCCGTAGGAGCCGACCGTTCCGACCGCGAGGACGGGCATCACGACTGCGGTCAGAAACAGGAAGGCGAAAATCTCCACGCGCTTACGGCGCACGCGCGATGTCGTGTCGTCAGGGGCCGACATGTTCGGTCTCTATGAATGGTACGGGGAATCGGGACGGCATCCGGGCCGTTGCCTTGCCGTACCTTAGGAAGGCGAGGTCCGTTTGCCTTGATCTAGATCAAGCGGCGCGCGGGCGGACCGTTAGCCGCACCCAACAGCGTTAGTTTCATGTTGAGGCCGCATCACGCCGGGCGTTCTCCCGCCTAGTGGAATTGCTGCTCCGTAGACAGCTTGGCCTTAGTCATTAAGATGAGCCCAACAAGAATAAAGCGGGAGAGGCGTCATGAAGTTCGGCATCTTCTATGAGCTGCAACTGCCGCGGCCCTGGGTCGCCGGCGACGAGCTGAAGCTCTATCAGAACGCGCTCTCGCAGATGGAACTCGCCGACAGGCTCGGCTACGACCACGCCTGGGTCGTCGAGCATCATTTCCTCGAGGAATATTCGCACTCGCCCTCGCCGGAATCCTTCCTCGCCGCCGCGAGCCAGCGCACCAAAAACATCCGGCTCGGCCACGGCATCCTCCAGCTCACCACCAACCATCCCGCGCGTGTTGCCGAGCGCGTCGCGGTGCTCGATCTGCTCAGCAACGGCCGCTGCGAATTCGGCATGGGCGAGAGTGCCTCGATCACCGAGCTCACCCCGTTCGGGCGCGACATGGAGACCAAGAAGGAAGTGTTCGAGGAGGCCGTCGCCGCGATCTTCCCGATGTTCAAGGACGCCGGCAGTGAGCACCACGGCAAGTATTTCGACATCCCCTTGCGCAACGTCGTGCCCAAGCCCGTGCAGAAGCCGCACCCGCCGCTGTGGATGGCCTGCTCGCAGCTGCCGACCATCGAACGCGCCGGCCGCCACGGCTTTGGCGCACTCGGCTTCCAGTTCGTCAGCGCGGATGCCGCGCATGCCTGGGTGCACGCCTATTACAACGCCATGACCAAGCGCCTGCACAAGCTCGCCGACTACGAGATCAACCCGAACATGGCGCTGGTGTCGTTCTTCATGTGCGCGAAGACCGACGAGGAGGCGCGTGCGCGCGCCGACGGCGCCACCTTCTTCCAGTTCGCGCTGCGCTTCTACGGCGCCTCGCAGAACCGCCAGCGGCCCGCGCCCTACACCGTCAACATGTGGGACGAGTACAACAAGTGGAAGCGCGACAATCCGGAAGCGCAGGAGGCCGCGCTGCGCGGCGGCCTGATCGGCTCGCCGGAAACCATCCGCAGGAAGCTGAAGCGATTCCAGTCCTCGCATATCGATCAGGTCATCCTGCTCAACCAGGCCGGCAAGAACAGCCACGAGCACATCTGCGAATCGCTCGAGCTGTTCGGCCGCGAGGTGATGCCGGAGTTCCAGAACGATCCGGCGCAGGCTGATTGGAAGCAGGGCGTCATGAGCGGCGAGATCAAGCTGGAAGAGATCGACACCGAGGCGTTTACGGACCGCTACGGCAAGCTCGCCGTCAACGTCGCGCCAGTGAAGGCGGCGGCCGGGTAGGGCGTTCGTGAAGTCATGCTGCTGACGCAATCTCTGTCTTAGTCGGTGACAACGTAAAGCACTGCGTGGGAACCGCTCTGGTTCGCACGACGGTTCCATAGCCAGACGTTTTGGCGCGATTCCGCGAAGGATCGGCGCAAGCTTCATGAACGCGTCCGCGTTCGCTTGCCCTGTTTGCGGTGCCGGGAACCGACGATCAAAAAATCACAGGAGATATGATGCTGTTCCGCTCGAGCGCCGCACTTTGCGGCGCCCTGCTTGCGCTTGCCGTTTCTGCTGCCGTTGCCCGATGTGAAACGCGCGGGGTTCACTCCAGCGCCGTCGCCGGTGCCGCCTCCGAAAATGCAGTCGTCGGCGCTGCATCCATGTACAATCCGTTCAAGCCCGGCAAGGAGGAGGGTGGTCCGAGCACGGCCTCCGGCGAGCGTTATGATCCCTCGGTCTGGGCGGCTGCCATCAAGACGAGCTTGCGCTGGAAATTTGGCGGGGTCGAATTTGGTGCGAGGCCGAAATATGCCCTCGTCGAGGCCGTCGGCAAGAAGGTCATCGTCAAGATAAATGACGTGGGACCACTCAGGCCCGGCCGCATCATCGACTTCAACGAGCGGACCATGCGCCATTTCGATCCGAGCCTGGAGCGCGGCGTCATCGATGACGTAAGAGTGAGCCCCCTTTCAGGGGACGATTGGACACCGGGACCGGTGGGCTGACTGTCCCTCGCGATTGAATGACAATCGCGTTGGCGGCTTCCGTTGCTCGACCCGAAGCAGACCTGCCAAGCGCTTGTCGTCGAAGATCGACTGTGTGGCCCGTAGGGCGCCCCTGCGATCCACCGGAGCGTGATTGCAACCTGCGTCCGCAGGCGCCGGCCTTTTCGCCTTCCGCGGAAATCACCTTGCTGCTATCCTCCCGCAAAACAACATCTTGCGGAGGAAACGATGCGGTCCCAGGCGGTGCGCACAAATCCCGCGACAGGCGACGTCACGCCCGCGGTGCTCGCCATCGGCCGGCCCGATTTCCCGGAGGTCTTGATCGACACGCTCCGCCGGCAGGCGGACGTCGGTCATTGCATGGTGTTTGCGCTGACGCGCGCAGGTCGCGCGCGTTGCCTGCTCGATGCCGGCAACATCCCGATCGGCGGCGATCTCGGCGCGGCCTATGCCGGGCAGTTCCACGAATCCGACCCCAATCGCGATGCGCTGTTCGAGGGCGAGGGCGGCGCGCCGATCCTGCTGCCGGCTTTCGCGCCGCGCATGTATGGCGCGCGCTATCGAAAGATCTTCTTCAACGATTCCGGCATCGTCGACAAATGCGCCACCGCGATCTGGGTCGATGACACCTGCTTCTACGTCAATTTCTACCGCATCGCCGCCCAGGGCCGTTTCAGCGACGCCCAGCGTGCGCGGCTCGAGGCGATGGCACCGGCGATCGGCGCCAGCGTCGCGCGTCATTTCCAGCAAGGCACTGCGAGGCACGACCAGGATCTCGCCACGCTGTTTGCGACCCGCGCGCCGCTCGCCGATCTCACGCCGCGCGAGCAGGAGGTGTGCCGCCGCATCCTGCTCGGCTTCAACTCCGAGGCGATCTCGCAGGCCCTCGGCATCAGCCTGCACTCGACCCTGACCTACCGCAAGCGCGCCTATGAGCGGCTCGGCATCTCCGCGCAGAACCAATTGTTTTCGATTGTGCTGGGCCTGCTGGCGGGGCCGAGCCGCCTGAACTGAGGGTGGGAAATGGCATGGCGGAGGGAACGCCAGGAAGGCCGGAGCACTGGGCTGCCAGCGAGAACGGGGCTTGCCGCCAGACCCGTGTTTTCGTCTCCTATTCGCGCAAGGACCTGACGCTCGCCGAAACGCTGGTTGCGTCCCTCGTCGCACGCGGGTTCGAATCCTACCTCGACAAGAAGGACATCCTGCCCGGCGAGCCCTGGCGCGAGCGGTTGACGGCCCTGATCGCACGCGCGGACGCCGTCGTCTTTCTGATCTCCCCGGATTCGGTTCTGCCCACCTCGGTGTGCGATTGGGAGCTCAACGAAACCGAGCGCATGGGCAAGCGCCTGTTGCCGGTGGTCGTGCGGCGCGCCGAAAACGCTCCTTCGCGCCTGTCCCGCCTCAACTGGATTTTCATGGACGCGGGCGAGGCGCTCGAGCCCGGGCTGAACACGCTCGCGGGCGCACTCATGCGCGACATCGCCTGGACACGCGAGCACACCCGCATCGGCGAATTGGCGTTGCGTTGGGCCAATGCGCGCAACAAGGACGAGTACGCGCTGCTTCGCGGGAAGGACACCGACGACGCCGAGCTGTGGATTTCCTCGCAGCCGCCGCCCTCGCCGGAAACGCCCGAGGTGACCGGGGACCAGCGCGCCTTCATCCAGGAAAGCCGCCGCGCCGAGCAGGCGCAGGCGCAGCGCACGCGCCAGCAACTCGAACGGACGGCGTGGTTCCAGAGGTGGTTTGGCCGGGCGCTGGCGGGTGTGGGCGCACTGTTGCTGGCGGGCCTTGCCGGCGTGATCTGGCAGGACATCGAGACGACGTGGCGGGAGCAGACAGTGTTCGTCAATCCGGTCGACACGGCTGTGCACGCGCAACGCTATGACCGGGCCATGCGCTATGCGCTGCAGACATTTCCGGCTCAAGGTGCGATGCCCTGGACACCGACTTCGACAGCCATCGAAGGCAAGCTCGCCGGCGCGGCGCTGACCAATCGATTGAGCTTCGCAGCAGTTGGACATGCAGGACCTGTTCGAACCGCAAGGTTCAGCCCGAACGGCAAACGGTTCGTCACGGCATCGGATGACGGCGAGGCGCGCATCTGGAACGTCGAGACAGGTTTGCAGGCTGCGATGTTGAGGGGACATACCGAGGGGGTGGTTGGCGCGGAGTTCAGTCCCGACGGCAGGTGGATTGTGACGGCATCGGCCGACAAGACAGCGCGACTTTGGGATGCCGCCACCGGGAAACACATCGGAATGCTCTCGGGGAACGGCCGAGGCGTTCATAGCGCTCGGTTCAACCCCGACGGTACGCGCGTCGTCACCGCGTCAGGCGACGGGACCGTCCGCATTTGGGATGCTGCAACGGCAAAGGAGCTCGCAGCCCAAAAGGCTCCGGATGGTTTTTCCAGTCTCGGCACCGCCGCGTTCAGCGCCGACGGAAAGCACGTCGTCTCGATTTGGGGAGACGGCGCGCGGGTCTGGAACATGGCAAGCGACTCTGATCCCGTTCACCTCGGCGGCTCTGTCGTGCATTACGCCGGCTTCAGTCCCGACAGCGCGAAGGTGCTCGTCGGCTACGCTGCCCTCGGAACCCCGGCCGACAATGCAGCGCTTTGGGACGTCGCCACGGGAACTGAAAAGCTGCGGCTCGATGGCTCCCCCGATCTTCGGTGCGCCGCCTTCAGTCCCGACGGCAAGACGATTGCCGGATGCGTCGGGAACAGCGTGCGTCTCTGGGATGCCGACAGTGGACGGATGAAGCGCGAGCTCAAAGGTCATGCGAACGCCGTCAGCGCACTGGCGTTCAGCCGCGACGGAAGGCTGCTCGCCTCGGGATCGGCATCGGACGGCAAAGCGTCGGCAGCGATGGTCATGTCCTTCTCATTCATCTCCTCGGCACCGGGGAGTGACGACGTTCGCATCTGGGATGTCAGGAGCGGCGAGGAGCTTGCCGACTTGAGGAGCCATACAGGTGGGATCACCGACGTGAGCTTCAGCCCCGAGAGTGCTTATGTGCTGTCCGCATCCGACGATGGAACGGCGCGTGTGTGGCTCGCGCAGCCGAATTACAAGAGGGCGATCCTGCTTGGTCATGAGAAGGGCGTTGTCAGTGCTGCGTTCAGCCCTGACGGCAGCAGGATCGTCACCGGCTCCGATGACGGCACCGCGCGCGTCTGGGACGTGGCGACTGCTACGGAGCTGCTCAAATTTTCCGGGCATGGCCGCGACAGTTTCGAGGGCATCAAATCCGTTGCGTTCAGTCCCGATGGCCAGAGCATTGTCAGCACGGCCTTCGACAATACCGGCCGCCTTTGGGATGCTGCGACCGGACGCGAGCGTATCGTTCTGGCCGGCCCGGAAAAGGGCAAGCACACGACACCAAATGCTCCCGCGGCGGCGTTCAGCCCGGACGGCACGCGCGTCGTTACTGCCGGGATGGGTCAGAACGCTTACCTTTGGGACGCAAGGTCCGGCAGGCAGATCGCGGTCATGGAGGGACAAGTGGGCCTCTCGCATGCCGCTTTCAGCCCCGACAGCAAGCTTCTCCTGCTGGCCAATTCGCCAACTCTTCGCGACAGCGCCGCGAGCCCGCGTCCCCGCCTGTTCGACGGGCAGACAGGTCGAATGATCCGCTCTCTACCGTTCGATATCGGCGGTGTCGTCGCCGTGGCTTTCAGCGGCGATGGCAGGCGAATCCTCGCCGGCTATGCCTGGAAACCGGCGCGCGTGCTTGATATGGAGACAGGCGCGAGCGTCAGTGTTCTCAAGGGTTACGAAGGTTTCGTCACGAACGTCGCTTTCAGCCCCGACGGCACGCGCATCGTCACGGCGTCTGCCGACAAAACCGCGCGTCTATGGGACACTGAAAGTGGCGAAGAGATCGCAGCGTTGCGCGGTCATCGCGATTGGGTGACGGATGCCCAGTTCAGTCGTGATGGCGCAAGACTTGTCACGACCTCGCGCGACGGCACGGCCATCGTCTGGGATGTCGAAAAAGCCATACTCATGAAGGGCGAAAAGCTGCGGGCGCACATATGCAACGATGTGCTGACGGGCGTGCAGGATTTCTCGAGCTCGGAGCTCGCGGATCCCTTCCTGCGCAGCCTCGACAAGTCCGATCCGGTCGCCCGCAACCCTTGCTTTCGGCGCGGGCCGCTGCATTGGGAATATTATACGCAGGCCGCTACCCGTTGGGGCCGCTGGGCGCGCAAGCAGTGGATGGTGATTGTCAAACCCGCTCCTGCTCCGGCGCCGCAGTGACGGCTACTGGCCGCTTGAAGCCTAAGTGAAATACCGCTGAGCAAACTTCCGGAAGTTTTCCATCAAGAACCGATTTGCGCGCCTGCTGATCGGCGCGTCTGGCACCATCATATCGAAGCCATGATAGGCGCCGTCGAACATTTCGAACTCGACCGGAATGTGGGCCCGACGAAGGTTCTCGACGTAGATTTTCGTTTCATCCCGAAATGGCTCGAGACTGCCGACAAATGTGATCGTCGGCGGCAATTTCGTATAGTCCGTGCAGCGTGCCGCAGCCGCGTAAGGCGTAACGTCCTTCACGCCGTCGAGATAGCGGGCCCATGCCAGCTTGTTGGCTTTTTCATCCCAAACGGGTGCGTCGTTTCCAACGACGGATGCGCTGTTCTGCCGGTCGTCGATCATTGGATATATCGGCATTTGAAACGCTATTTTTGCGTCGTCCGTATCGGTTGCCTTGAGCGAGACGGCGGCCGCAAGCCCTCCACCCGCGCTATGGCCCGACACGATGAATTTGTCGGTTCTACCGCCGAGGGAGGCCGCATGATCCCGTATCCATAGCAGGGTGTCGTAGCAGTCATCGAATGCGGCCGGGTACGGCGTTTCAACGGCCTTTCGATAGTCCGGCGCGACGATGATGCACGGCTCCGTCTCGATGAAATCCTTGAGGATTGAGCCGAATTGCTCGGGCACCCCGTGAATGTAACCGCCGCCATGCAAGTAGAGCATGATCGGCAGCGGTCCAGCTGCCGCGGCTGGCCGATAGATTCTCAGGCGAATGGGCGCCCCGCCACTCGTGCTTGGAATGTGTCGCTCTCGGCAGACAAGTCCCCTGATGTTGCTTCCCCGCAAGACGGCCGCAGTGAAACGGAACACGATCAGAGAGAACCATCTCGTGTGAACAGAGCTTGCGATGATCCGCCCAAAGGCATATCGGCCGCGCAAGTCTTCATCCACCATCTCTCTGGTGACCTTCATCCGATACGTCCCGCCGATACGCCCTGCCTTGGCCCGAGGACCTGTCGCCATCCGAAGGCCGCTCTTTGACCCAGGGCAGATGCGACGAGTTCAAGCCAGTCTAAAGCGCGATGCTCCAGCAGGCCATTGGCTATTGCAGCGTAGTGACCATCTTTGCCGGGACGGGCGGCCGAAGGCCCAGCCCCCGAGAAAACCTCGTGCGCCTCGATGTTGACTGTCTTTCCGGAAGCTGTCCGAAATAAGTAATCGTTCGGGTCATCGCACCCCGGATGGCCGGCTCGACCTTCGCGCAGATGAACCAGCAGATCAGCACAAGAATGCTCAGTTGGATCCACACGGCCGTGGTGGCGTCCAGGCCGGCATCGACCAGGGTGCGAATGATCACGGTGCCGATGACGTTGTGGCTGAGATAGAGCGGATAGGTGATCAGTCCAAGCGTTCTCCAATAGGCCGGCGCCTCGGGAGAAGCGATCCCCGCGGCGTGCCTGTTTCTGTTCCGGTTCGCGCACACGGCGATGAGGAGCACTGCGGCAGCCCAAACCATGATCGGCACGAGGGCTGACTGGTCGGCGATGGCTGGTATGCAGCTCAGGAAGAAAGACGCAAAATAGTAGATCTCTGCGGCCCCCGAAAGACAGGTGATGGCGACTGCGACCCGCTCGAGCTTCGTCAATTCCCTGTTTGCAGAGATAAACAGCCAGATGCCCAGTGCAAAGAAGCAGCCATGATTCAACAGGAATGCTGCGGCCGGAACCCGAAACATCAGAACGACGAGATAGATCAAATCGGACGGCGTCGTGCACGACAGCACCAGCAACGCGGCCGCATTGAATATCGCGCTGTAGATGGTGAGACCCCAAGCCAGGTGCCTCAGCGTGACCCTCTTCGAGTGCATCGCGCAGTACACGAGCCCATAAAACGCCATCTCGGCAGCCAGCGTCCAGTAGACGCCATCAAGCCACTGACCCGTGACCCCCTTGGGGACCATCAGCATGGCGTGGATGTAGGGCAGGATGAATTCGGATGCCGGTCCACTTCCGAAGAGAAGCAGAACAAGGAGAGTCGCGGTGGCACAAACCCAAACCGCCGGATAAAGCCTGAGTGCGCGACCGAGTAAGAACTCGCCCGGCGAAGACTTGGACGCGGAATTCGCGATCACGAAGCCGGAAATGACGAAGAAGATCTCGACGCCCACCCAGCCGAACCATGTGAAGGGCGCGGCAGACGGGTAGAGTACATCGGCGGCGACGTAGCGCTCGAAGCCCGGGACGCCAATCGAAACCCAGGCCCATGACCAAAACATCTGGTGAAAAATGGCGACCCCGAGAGCGGTCCCGAAGCGCAGCGGATCCAGCAGTGCAAAATGGTTTTTCACGGGAGTGCTTCCGATCCATGAAACGATCCCGTTGCAGATATTGGAACCCTTCACGAAGCTCTGCGACGTTGGTCACACTTTCTCCGCCCACGGTTCAAAATGCCTGGATTCTCTGCACCTATTGGCGAGCACTCCGGGCCGCGGCCCTGCTGTGTGATGTTTCTCACGGAGGCGCTGACGCCATCGCATGCCGTCCGTCCCTATCGATAGGGACAGACGGCGCCACCGGATTTCGCTAGCCTTGCCGCAAAGGACACGAAAATCCCCGGGGGAGACCACCGTGAGCACCGCGCCGCGCATCGACATCGACCCGGCCGCGTTCTGGGCCGACCCCTATCCGATGCTCGCAAAAATGCGAAACGAAGCGCCGATCGCCTTCGTGCCGCAGCTCGGCTCGACGCTGCTGACGAGCCGCGACGACATCTCGATCTCGGAGAAGCAGATCGACGTGTTCTCCTCGCACCAGCCCGCCGGCCTGATGAACCGGCTGATGGGCCACAACATGATGCGCAAGGACGGCGAGGCCCACCTGGTCGAGCGCCGCGCGATGTTTCCGACGGTGTCGCCGAAGACGGTGAAGGCGCATTGGACCGCGCTGTTCCAGGCCCATGCCGACCGCATCATCGACAGCCTCGAGCCGGGGCGGATCGATTTCATGCGCGACTTCGCGCTGCCGTTCTCCGGCGAGTGCCTGAAGTCGGTCACCGGCCTCACCAATATCGGCTTTGCCGACATGGATGCATGGTCGCAAGGCATGATCGAGGGCATCGCCAATTACGGCGGCGATCCCGCGGTCGAGGCGCGCTGCCACGCCGCGACATCGGGCATCGATGCTGCGATCGACGACATCCTGCCGGTGATGCGTGGGAAGCCCGATCAGAGCATCCTCGGCGTGCTGCTCGCCTCCGGCATGCCGATGGAGAGCGTGCGCGCCAATGTCAAACTCGCGATCTCGGGCGGCCAGAACGAGCCGCGCAAGGCGATCGCCGGCACGGTCTGGGCGCTGCTGACCCATCCCGAGCAGCTCGACCTCGTGCGCAAGGGTGAGGTGACCTGGCTCGACGCCTTCGAGGAATATGCCCGCTGGATCTCGCCGATCGGCATGTCGCCGCGGCGCATCGCAAAGCCGTGGACCATTCGCGACGTGTCGTTCGAGCAAGACGAGCGCGTGTTCCTGATGTTCGGTTCCGCCAATCGCGACGAGAAACATTTTCAGCGCCCCGATCAGTTCGACGTGCAGCGCGACACCAGCAAGAGCGTCGCCTTCGGCGCCGGCCCGCATTTCTGCGCCGGCGCCTTCGCCTCGCGCGCCATGATCGCCGACGTCGCGCTGCCGACATTGTTCGCGCGCGCCGGCCGGATCGAGATCGCCGATGACGAGCCGGTGCGGATCGGCGGCTGGGCCTTCCGGGGCTTGCAGAATTTGCCGGTGAAATGGCTGCATTAGTTCACAGGGGGCGCCCTCGTCACAAAGGCGGTGTCATCGCCCGGCTTGACCGGGCGATCCAGGGCGGATTCAATCACTCGTCGCAACACCCTGTGTATCGCTCACTCGTAGCAATTGGTCGAGAGTT
>NZ_JBXAQU010000035.1:0-37146 GCF_058807535.1 Bradyrhizobium sp. GW821-FHT12B03 | reverse complement strand
ATGGTGGTCGGCGGCGTCGGCTGGCTGCCCGGCTCGATCGTCGGTGCGGCCTTCATCATCTTCGTGCCGAACATCGCGGAGGGCATCTCCAAGGGCCTCTCCGGCGCGGTGTTCGGCGTGCTGCTGTTTGCCGTCATCTACCTCGTGCCGCACGGCGCAAGGCAAGTCGCGATCCTGGGCCAGCAACTCGCCGGACGGCTCAGAAAGAACTGAAACCCCCATTGAAGGAGACCAAATTGTTTCTTGGAAGAATACTGCGAACCACCGCACTTGTAACGGCGGTCGCGACCCTCACCTCCGGCGCAGCACTCGCCCAGAAGAAATACGACACCGGCGCATCCGATACCGAGATCAAGATCGGCAACATCATGCCGTACAGCGGTCCTGCGTCGGCCTATGGCATCATCGGCAAGACCGAAGAAGCCTATTTCAAGATGGTCAACGACAAGGGCGGCATCAACGGCCGCAAGATCAACTTCATCACCTATGACGACGCCTATTCGCCGCCGAAGGCCGTCGAGCAGGTCCGCAAGCTGGTCGAGAGCGACGAGGTGCTGACGGTGTACAATCCGCTCGGCACGCCCTCGAACAGCGCCATCCAGAAATACCTGAACGCGAAGAAGATCCCGCAGCTCTTCGTCGCCACCGGCGCCACCAAGTGGAACGACCCGAAGAACTTCCCCTGGACCATGGGCTGGCAGCCCTCCTACCAGAGCGAAGCGCAGATCTACGCGAAATGGCTGATGAAGGAGAAGCCGGACGCCAAGGTCGCGATCCTCTACCAGAACGACGATTTCGGCAAAGACTATCTGAAGGGCACCAAGGACGGACTGGGTGCCAAGGCCGCGTCCATGATCGTCATGGAAGAGAGCTATGAGATCTCCGAGCCGTCGATCGACGGCCACATCGTCAAGATCAAGGCCGCCAATCCCGACGTGCTGCTGATCTACGCGACGCCGAAGTTCGCCGCCCAGACCATCAAGAAGACCGCCGAGCTCAGCTGGAAGCCGCTCCAGATCCTCACCAACGTCTCGATCTCGGTCGGCAGCGTGATGAAGCCGGCCGGCTTCGAGGCCTCGCAGAACGTGCTGTCGGCCGCCTATGCCAAGGACTCCACCGATCCGCAGTGGACCAACGACCCCGGCATGAAGAAATGGAACGAGTTCGTCGACAAGTATATGCCCGGCGCCGACAAGACCGACACCGGCATGGTCTACGGCTATGGCGCCGCGTCGACGCTCGCCAAGGTCCTCGAAATGTGCGGTGACGATCTGACCCGCGCCAACCTGATGAAGCAGGCGGCGAGCCTGAAGGATTTTGCACCGGACACCCTGCTGCCCGGCGTCAAGATCAACACCAGCCCGACCGACTTCGCCCCGATTTCCCAGCTCCAGATGCAGCGCTTCAAGGGCGAGAAGTGGGAACTGTTCGGCGAGATCATCAGCGGCGACATCGCCTCCGAGTGACGCGCTGACGCAATAGTCCAACCCTGGAAAAGCCCCTGCGGGTCACCGCGGGGGCTTTTTGTTGACGTTCTCCGACAATCTTGTTCAATGCGGCCGATCCAGCCCGGGGTAGGCGAACAATGATCGCCGTTCGTTTTCAGGTTGCGGCCTGCTTGGCCGCATTCGCGTTGTGCACTGCGGTGACCGACTCCGCGCTGGCGCAGAAGAAATACGACACCGGCGCTTCGGATACCGAGATCAAGATCGGCAACATCATGCCCTATAGCGGACCGGCCTCCGCCTATGCCGCGATCGGGAGGACCGAGGAAGCCTATTTCAACAAGGTCAACGCCGAGGGCGGCATCAACGGCCGCAAGATCAAGTTCATCTCCTACGACGACGGCTATTCGCCGCCGAAGACGGTCGAGCAGGCGCGCAAGCTGGTGGAGAGCGACGGGGTATTGCTGATCTTCGGCTCGCTCGGCACCTCCACCAACGGCGCCATCCGCAAATACATGAACGAGAAGAAGGTGCCGCAATTGTTCGTTGCGAGCGGCGCCTCGAAGTGGAACGACCCCAAGCAATATCCCTGGACCATGGGCTGGCAGCCGAGCTACGCCAGCGAGGCGCGCATCTACGCCAAATACATCATGAAGGAAAAGCCGGACGCGAAGATCGGCGTGCTCTACCAGAACGACGATTTCGGCAAGGACTACCTCAAGGGGCTGAAGGACGGCCTGGGCGCCAAGGCGTCGATGATCGTGCTGGAGGACGGCTACGACACTTCGGAGCCGGCGATCGACGAGCACGTCGTGAAGCTGAAAGCCTCGGGCGCCGACGTCTTCATCAGCATCACCACGCCGAAATTCGCGGCGCAAGCGATCAAGAAGGCGGCCGAGATCAACTGGCATCCGATGCACATCATCTCCAACGTCTCGGCCTCGGTCGGCGGCGTGCTGGAGCCGGCGGGAATCGAGATCTCGCAAGGCATCCTGTCGGCCAGCTACACCAAGGACGGCTCGGACCCGCAATGGAACGCCGATGACGGCATGAAGAAGTTCTATAACTTCCTTGCGCAATACGAACCCAAGGGGAACAAGCTCGATGCTGGCGTGGTGTTCGGCTACGCCGCCGCCCAGACCATGGTGAAGGTGCTGCAGATGTGCGGCGACGACCTCACCCATGCAAACGTCATGAAGCAGGCCGCTTCCTTGAAGGATTTCGAGCCGGATACGCTCTTGCCCGGCATCAAGATCAACACCGCGGCAGACAATTTCGCCCCGATCGAGCAGCTCCAGATGATGCGGTTCAAGGGCAGGAAATGGGAGCTGTTCGGCGACATCATCTCGAGCGAGATGGGTCACTGAAGCAGAACAATTCAAGATAGCCTCTTCTACATTCGGCAACTTCCGCGCAAATGATTAACGGCGCGCGAAATCTCACGCGCCGGAATATTCCGCACTGCTTCAAATAGATTGCGCGTCCTGCGACAGTTATGCAGGGCGTTCTTCTTGCTGGCGGCGACGGATGGGTATTGAATGTGCGACGGAGCGGTACGCAACGATCGCCCCCAATCAAAAGCAATCGACACATTCAAACCTTTTCTAGGGAGATCAAGATGCCTGCGATGCATGTGCGGTTGGGGGCCTTCTCGGCTGCCCTCCTGCTGGCTGCCACCTTGTCCACGGCAGCATCGGCACAGAAGAAATACGACACCGGCGCATCCGATACCGAAATCAAGATCGGCAACATCATGCCCTACAGCGGACCGGCCTCCGCCTACGGCGTGATCGGCAAGACCGAGGAAGCCTATTTCCGCAAGATCAACGCGGAAGGTGGCATCAACGGCCGCAAGATCAGCTTTGTCAGCTATGACGACGCCTATTCGCCGCCGAAGACCGTGGAGCAGGCGCGCAAGCTGGTGGAGAGCGACGAGGTGCTGCTGGTCTTCAACTCGCTCGGCACGCCGCCGAACTCGGCGATCCAGAAATATCTGAACCAGAAGAAGGTACCGCAACTCTTCGTCGCCACCGGCGCAACCAAGTGGAACGATCCGCAGAACTTCCCGTGGACGATGGGCTGGCAGCCGAACTACCAGAGCGAGACCATCATCTACGCGAAGTACATCCTGAAGAACAAGCCGGATGCCAAGATCGCGGTGCTCTATCAGAACGACGATTACGGCAAGGATTATCTGAAGGGCTTCAAGGACGGGCTTGGCGCCAAAGCGGCCTCGCTGATCATTGTCGAGGACAGCTATGAGGTCTCCGAGCCGACCATCGACTCGCACATCGTGAAGCTGAAGGCCTCCGGCGCGGACGTCTTCATGAACATCACCACGCCGAAATTCGCGGCGCAGGCGATCAAGAAGAACGCCGAACTCGGCTGGAAGCCGCTGCATTTCCTCAACAACGTCTCGGCCTCAATCGGCAGCGTCATCAAGCCGGCCGGCTTCGAGAACGCGCAGGACATCATCTCGTCGCAATACTTCAAGGACCCGACCGACGCCCAATGGAAGAGCGACCCGGCGATGGTGGCCTGGAACCAGTTCCTGGATAAGTACTATCCCGAAGCGAACCGCGCCGACGCGTCGGTGATGTATGCCTATATCGTGAGCCAGGGCCTCGTGCAGGTGCTCAAGGCCTGCGGTGACGACCTGACCCGCGAGAACGTCATGAAGCAGGCCGCGGGTCTGAAAGACTTCGAGCCGGCGGGCCTCCTGCCGGGCATCAAGGTCAACACCTCGGCGGCCGATTTCGCGCCGCTCTCGCAGCTGCAATTGATCCGGTTCAAGGGCGATGGCTGGGAGCGATTTGGTGAAATTTTGAGCGGCGACGTCGGCGGTTAACCCTTCGCCGCCCGACTAAAGACGCAGCCCTCGCGGCTTCCGCCGCGGGGGCTTTTCCTTGAAGCCTTCGGGCAAATCGTATTGAATTGCGGCCGCGCTGCCAAAAGGCAATCAAGACAAGAAACGCAAGGCGCATACACCAAGAAAATAGGGAGATAGGAATGCCCGCTGTCACCGGCAAACTTGCGGCCGCGTCACTGGCGCTTGCGCTCATTGCGGCCTCGGCCTCCACTGCATCGGCCCAGAAGAAATACGATACCGGCGCCACCGATACCGAGATCAAGATCGGCAACATCATGCCCTACAGCGGACCGGCCTCCGCCTATGGCATCATCGGGCGGACCGAGGCCGCCTATTTCAAGAAGATCAACGACGAGGGCGGCATCAACGGCCGCAAGATCAACTTCATCTCCTACGACGATGGCTATTCGCCGCCGAAGACGGTGGAGCAGGCGCGCAAGCTGGTCGAGAGCGACGAGGTGCTGTTCATCTTCAACTCGCTCGGCACGCCGCCGAACTCGGCGATTCACAAATACATGAATTCCAAGAAGGTGCCGCAGCTGTTCGTCGCCACCGGCGCCACCAAGTGGAACGATCCGAAGGACTTCCCGTGGACCATGGGCTGGCAACCCAACTACCAGAGCGAGACGCAGATCTATGCGAAGTGGCTCTTGAAGAACAAGCCGGATGCCAAGATCGCCGTGCTGTTTCAGAACGACGATTACGGCAAGGATTACCTGAAGGGGCTGAAGGACGGCCTCGGGGCGAAGGCCGCTTCGATGATCGTCATGGAGGAGAGCTATGAGACCTCCGAGCCGACCGTCGACAATCACATCGTCAAGCTGAAGTCGACCGGCGCCGACGTCTTCATGAACATCACGACGCCGAAATTCGCGGCGCAGGCGATCAAGAAGAACGCCGAGATCGGCTGGAAGCCGCTGCACTTCCTCAACAACGTCTCGGCTTCGGTCGGCAGCGTGCTCAAGCCCGCCGGCTTCGAGAATGCCCAGGACATCATTTCCGCCGACTATCTCAAGGACGTTTCCGATCCCGAGTGGAACAACGACCCCGGCATGAAGGATTTCCTCGCCTTCATGACCAAGTATTTCCCGGAGGGCGACAAGCTCGACCATGGCACCATCGTCGGCTACGGCGTGGCGCAGACCCTCGTCCAGGTGCTGAAGCAGTGCGGCGACGATCTCACCCGCGCGAACATCATGAAGCAGGCCGCCAGCCTCAAGGACTACCGCACCGAAGTGCTGCTGCCGGGCATCCAGATCAACACCTCGCCGACCGACTTTGCACCCATCAGCCAACTCCGGCTCGAGCGGTTCAAGGGCGAGAAGTGGGAGCTGTTCGGCGACGTGATCAGCGCCGACGTCGGCGGCTAGACGGCTGAAATACACGACGACGAAAGAACCCCCTGTGCTCATCGCACTGGGGGTTCTTGCTTGCCTTCCGATTATGATCACGCGATTGCACAATCGAATGACGGTAAAGCCCGCTTACGCTTTCGCGCCCGATGCGGTAGGCATGTCGTTGCTATAGTCCGCCGAAGGCTTTTCGTCATGACCGACCGACGTCCCCTGCTCCGCGCGCTCTACGACGCCGCCGTTGCCGCCGCTCATCCGAACACGATTCTGGCGCCGCATCTGCGCCCCGCACCCAAGGGGCGCGTGATCTGCCTTGCCGCCGGCAAGGGCGCCGGCGCGATGGCCGCGGCGGCGGAGCGGTACTATCTCGACACGCTGGGACTCGCGCCGGAACGCCTCGTCGGCATCGCCACCACCCGCCACGGCTACGGCGTGCCGACGCGCCGCATCCGCATGGTCGAGGCCGGCCATCCCGTACCCGATGAAGCCGGCCTGAAGGGCGCCGCCGATACGCTCGCGCTCGCGGGCGAAGCCGGGCCCGATGATCTGCTGCTGGTGCTGCTCACCGGCGGCGGCTCGGCGAACTGGATCGCGCCGGTGGACGGCATCAGCTTTGCGCAGAAGCAGGCGGTCAACAAGGCGCTGCTCCGCTCGGGCGCGCCGATCGGCGAGATGAACGTCGTGCGCAAGCATCTGTCGCGGATCAAAGGCGGTCGTCTGGCGCACGCCGGCAAGAATGCCGCCGAGATCGCGACGCTCGCGATCTCCGACGTGCCGCATGACGATCCCTCCGCGATCGCCTCCGGCCCCACCGTGCCCGATCCGGCCACGCTCGCCGACGCGCGCGCGATCGTCGCGAAGTACAAGCTCGACATCGACGACGCCGTGCGACGCGCGCTGGACGATCCTGCCAACGAAAGCTGCAAACCCGGCGATGCCGCCTTTGCCCGCGCGCATTTCGAGCTGATCGCGCGGCCCAAGCAGTCGCTCGACGCCGCCGTGAAGCTCGCCAAGGACGCCGGCTACGAGACCATCGATCTCGGCGCCGATCTCGAAGGCGAGGCGCGCGACGTCGCCGCCGATCACGCCAGGCTGGCGCTGCAAGCACGCGCGCAAGGCAAGCGCATCGCGATCCTCTCCGGCGGCGAGCTCACGGTCACCGTGCGCGGCAATGGCCGCGGTGGCCCGAACCAGGAATACGCGCTGGCGCTGGCTGCGCTGTTGAAGGACACGCCTGACATCTCCGCGCTCGCCGGCGACACCGACGGCGCCGACGGCGGCGCCGGTCATCCCACCGACCCTGCCGGCGCGCTGATTGATGCTGCGACGTTTGCCAAGATGAAGGCGCAGGGACTTCAGCCGCAGGCCTATCTGGACAACAACGACGCGACGACGTTCTTCGAGGCCACGGGGGATCTGCTGATGCCGGGGCCGACGCTGACGAACGTGAACGACATCCGGGTGATCCTGGTCGACTGAGGCGACCACCTTTCCGCGGCACGTCGGGACTGGCGCGCGCAACGCGCGCCTGGCGTCTGCGACGCTCGGCGCCGGTATGCTTAACGCAGGGTGTACGCGGCCGGCATCGGCGCGGAAACCGCCGGATTCTTTAACGCGAAATTCGTTGCAACTTCAGGAAGCTGCCTGCGGATGAGGCAGATCATGGCGATCATTCACCTGACTCTGCTCTAATGGCGCCGCGCTTGAGGGAGGGCAAGGACACATGGACGATCGTGACAGGCAGGTCGGCGACCTCGACCCGCTCGTCCTTGGCGGGCTGCTCGAACAGGCCGTCAACAACCTCTGGCTCGGCATCATCCTTTTCAACGGACGTCGCGAGGTCGTCTACTGCAACCGGCGTTACATGGACATCTACGGCCTTTCGCCGGAGCAGGTGCGGCCGGGCACGCCTGTCAGTGATCTGATCCAGCATCGCCTCAAGCTTGGGCTGAAGATCCGCGGCGAGGCCGATGCCTATATCCGCGCCAGGACGGAAGGCACGGTCGTGAGCGAACGGACCGTGCAGGAATTCGCGGACGGGCGGATCATCGCCTATGCCTCCCACCCTCTGCCGAACGGCGGCGGCATGGCCACTCATGAGGACATCACCGAGCGCGAAGAGCTCAGCGCCAGGCTGCAACAGCGCAACATGCAGTTTGACATCGCGATCAACAACATGCCGCACGGACTGTGCTTCTTCGACGCCAGTCACCGGCTGATCGTGTGCAACAAGGACTTCATCGACATGTACGGGCTGCCGCCCGAGCGCATCCGGCCCGGCACGCCGCTGTCGGACATCGTCGACATGCGCTTCGAGGCCGGCAGCGTGCCCGCCATGACGCGGGACGAATACATGAAGTGGCGGACCGGCGTCGTCGTCTCCGCCGAGCCCGTCGACAGCATCATCGAGATGCGCAACGGGCGCACCTTCAAGGTCCGCCATCGGCCGATGCCGGATCTCGGCTGGGTGGCGACCCACGAGGACATCACCGAGCAGCGCCAGGCCGAACTGAAGATCGCGCACATGGCGCATCACGATTCGCTGACCGACCTTGGCAATCGCGCCCTGCTCAACCAGCGGCTCGCGCAGGCGTTCGCATCAGACCGGATGTTCGCGGTGCACCACATCGATCTCGACAAGTTCAAGTCGGTCAACGACACGCTGGGCCATCATGCCGGCGATGCGCTTCTCAGGGGCGTCAGCGAGCGGCTGCGCCGCCTCGTCCGTCCGGGAGACACCATCGCCCGGATGGGCGGCGACGAATTCGTCGTGCTGCAAGCGCCGATCGAAGACGGCGACGAGGCGGGCAGACTTGCGCAACAAATCATCGGGCAGATGGCCGCGCCGTTCGAGATCGACGACGGGCAGACGATCGCGGGTGCGAGCATCGGCATCGCCATTGCGCCGGCCGACGGCACGACACCCGAGCAATTGCTGCGCAATGCGGATCTTGCGCTCTACCAGGCCAAGAGCGACGGCAAGGGCACGTACCGCCTGTTCGAGCCTGCCATGGGCGCGCAGGTGCAAAGCCGCCGCGCGCTCGAGCTCGATCTGCGCAAGGCGCTCGCCGGCGGCGAATTCGAGCTGCATTACCAGCCGCTGGTCAAGAGCGACGGCGGCGAGATCAGCGGCTTCGAGGCCTTGATCCGCTGGCAGCATCCGCAGCACGGGCTGATCGCGCCGGGCAGCTTCATTCCGCTCGCGGAGGAGATCGGCCTGATCGTGCCGATCGGCGAATGGGTCATCCGGCAGGCCTGCCGGACCGCGAGCCGGTGGCCCAAACACCTCCATGTCGCCGTCAACATTTCTGCGGTGCAATTCCGCTATGCCGGCCTCGCCGAGGTGATCGTCGGCGCGCTCGCCGCGGCGGGGCTGGAAGCCAGCCGGCTCGAGATCGAGATTACGGAGAGCGTGCTTCTGCAGGACAAGGAGGGGACGCTCGCGATCCTGCACCGGCTGCGTGCGCTCGGAGTCCGGATCGCGATGGACGATTTCGGCACCGGCTACTCGTCGCTGACCTATCTGCAATGCTTCCCGTTCGACAAGATCAAGATCGATCGGTCCTTCGTGCGCGACGTCGCGACCGATGCCGGGTCGCTCAACATCGTGCGGGCGATCGCCGCGCTTGCGAACGGGATGGGCATGACCGCGACCGCCGAGGGCGTCGAAACGCGCGAGCAGCTCGACTGCATCGCCGCAGAAGGGTGCACGGAAATGCAGGGCTATCTGTTCAGCCGTCCGCTGCCGGCGGCTGAAATCGAGCGCCGCTTCCTCTCCCTCGAGGTCCCCGCACTGCGCGACCGGTTCGCCGCGGCCTGATCTCGTCGGGGACCGAGCTAGAACTCGTTGGCGATCTTGGCGAGCATCCCGAGCAGGGCTTCGCGGTTGGCCTGGCCGAGCAGATCGTTCAGCCGCGCCTCGTGCTTGGTGGCGACGAGCTTTTTCGCCCGCGCCAGCACGGCCTTGCCCTTGTCGGTCAGCACCAGGATGTGCGAGCGGCGGTCGTTGGTGGAACGGATCCGCGCGCAAAGGTCGCGGCTCTCGAGATTGTCGAGCAGCGCCACGAAATTCGGACGCAGGATGCCGAGGGTGGAGGCGATCTCGGTCTGGTTACGGCCCGGATTCTTCTCGACCAGCAGCAGCACGGAGAACTGCGCCGGCGTGAGCTGGAGCGAGGCCATGCAGCGCAGGAAGTTCTCGAACACCTTGAGCTGCGCCCGCTTCAGGACGTAGCCGAGCTGTTCGGAGAGCTCGCCGAGCTGGAGGGCTTCGGCGTGAACCTGACCTTGCGGCTCGCCGGCGTCCTTGCGGCCCTTGGCCGCGTCGGCTGGCTTCTCGGAGGACTTTTCAGCGGTTTTTGAAACGGTCATCGCCTGGTGCTCGTAATCCCGCTAAATTCGGGACGGGTCGCCCGCCACCCTTGAAGTTATATTTGATAATTGTTATGGACCATATCAAATATCGTCAGCGTATTTCAATGGCTGTGAGCGGACCATCCACCGCAATTGCGGAGGCCGGTCCTTAATCTTAAGGGGGAGCGTCCGGTCTTGAACACCACCATCATGCTGTTCCTGCTGCAGGACGGCATCACCAATGGCGCGATCTATGCGCTGCTCGGCCTGGCGCTGGTGCTGGTGTTCGCCGTCACCCGCGTCATCCTGATTCCCCAGGGCGAATTCGTCACCTATGGCGCGCTGACCTATGCCTCGCTGGCCGCGGGCCAGATGCCCGGCACGGCAAAGCTTGCACTCGCGCTGGGCATCGGCGCCTTCGCCTTCGACCTGTTCGTGGCCCGCAAGGCGCTGCACGGGCGCCTGGTGGTCCGCAGCTTCGTCACCAACATCGTGCTGCCGGCCATCGTGCTGGCGCTGACCATCTATTTCACCGCCCAGAAGCCGCCGGTGGCGGTCTGCATCGCGCTATCGCTGGTGATCGTGGCGATGATCGGCCTCTATCTCTACCGCATCGCATTCCAGCCGCTGGCGCACACCTCGGTGCTGGTGCTGCTGATCGCGTCCGTCGGCGTCCACCTCGCGCTGCAGGGGCTGGGCCTGTTGTTCTTCGGCGCCGAAGGCCAGCGCGGACCTGCCGTGCTGTCAGGCTCCTTCACCGCCGGCGCGCTGCGCTTCACCGGCCAGAGCATCACCGTCTACGCCATCACCATCGCCTTCATCGTCGGCCTCTGGCTGTTCTTCGGCCTGACGCTCTACGGCAAGGCGCTGCGCGCGACCGCCGTCAACCGGTTGGGGGCGCGGCTGGCCGGCATCCGCACCACGCTGTCCGGACAGATCGCCTTCCTGCTGGCATCCGTGATCGGCGCGCTGTCGGGCATCCTGATCGTGCCGATCACGACGCTCTATTACGATTCGGGCTTCCTGATCGGCCTGAAGGGCTTCGTCGCCGCGATCATCGGCGGCCTCGTCAGCTATCCCCTCACCGCCGTCGCGGCGCTGGTCGTCGGCATCGTCGAGGCGTTCTCGTCCTTCTACGCCTCCAACTACAAGGAAGTGATCGTCTTCATGCTGCTGATCCCCGTGCTGCTGCTGCGCTCGCTCGCCGCGCCCGCGGTCGAGGAAGAGAAGGACTGAGGCGCATGCAGAGCCGGCTTCCCATCCTCATCTTCGCAGCTGTCATGGCGGCGATCCCGTTCGTACCTGGCATGCCGCCGTTCTGGATCGTGCTGCTCGACAATATCGGCCTTGCCGCCCTGGTCGCGATGGGCCTCGTGCTGCTCACCGGCGTCGGCGGCCTCACCTCGTTCGGGCAAGCCGCCTTCGTGGGCTTCGGCGCCTACACCACCGCGGTGCTGTCGACGACCTACGGCCTGTCGCCCTGGCTGACGCTGCCATTGTCGCTCGTGGTCAGCGGATCGCTGGCGGTGCTGCTTGGCCTCGTCACCGTCCGCCTCTCCGGCCACTATCTGCCGCTCGGCACGCTCGCCTGGGGGCTCGGCCTGTTCTATCTCTTCAGCAAGCTGGAATTCCTCGGGCGTAACGACGGCATCTCGGCGATCCCGCCGCTGTCGATCGGCGCGTTCAAGATGCTCTCGCCCGGCTCGATCTATTACGCGATCTGGGTCGCCGTGATCGTCTCGGCCCTGCTGACGATGAACCTCCTGGATTCCCGCACCGGCCGCGCCATCCGGGCGCTGCGGCGCGGCCATGTCGCCGCCGAGGCGTTCGGCGTGCACACGCCGCGCGCAAAGCTGCTGGTCTTCATCCATGCCGCGGTGCTGGCCGGCCTCTCCGGCTGGCTCTATGCCCATCTCCAGCGCGCGGTGAACCCGACGCCGTTCGGCGCGCAGGCCGGCATCGAATATCTCTTCATCGCGGTGGTCGGCGGCGCCGGCTATGTCTGGGGCGGCGTGCTGGGCGCGGCGATCGTCGTGGTGCTGAAAGAGGTGCTGCAAAGCTATCTGCCGCTGATCCTGCCGGGCTCCGGCCAGGTCGAGACCATCGTGTTCGGCATCATGCTGGTGGCATTGCTCCAGCTCGCGCCCGGCGGCGTCTGGCCGTGGCTGACGTCGTTCCTGCCCGAGCGAATCAGAGGCAAGAAGCCGGACACCTCGCTGAAACTGGAGCAGCGCACGCGCTCGCCCGGCGAGGCCAGCGTCCTGCTCCAGGTCGAGAAGGCGCGCAAGCAGTTCGGCGGCGTGATCGCGGTCAACAACGTTTCTTTCGACGTCCAGGCCCGCGAGATCGTCGCGCTGATCGGGCCGAACGGTGCCGGCAAGAGCACGACGTTCAACCTGATCACCGGCGTTCTGTCGGCGACCTCAGGCTCGATCTCGGTGCTCGGCAAGAAGCTCGACAACGCGCCGCCGCAGGAGATCGTCAAGCTCGGCATCAGCAGGACCTTCCAGCATGTGAAGCTCGTCCCCGACATGACCGTGCTGGAGAATGTCGCGATCGGCGCACATCTGCGCGGCCATTCGGGCCCGATCTCCTCCATGTTGCGGCTCGATCGCGCCGACGAGGCCAAGCTGCTCGCGGAAGCTGCCCGCCAGATCGAGCGCGTTGGCCTCGCCGACCAGATGCACCAGCTCGCGGGCTCGCTCTCGCTCGGCCAGCAGCGCATCGTCGAGATCGCACGCGCGCTCTGCGTCGATCCGATGCTGCTGCTGCTCGACGAGCCCGCCGCGGGCCTTCGCCACATGGAGAAGCAGCAGCTTGCCAGGCTGCTGCGCGAGCTGCGCGACGGCGGCATGAGCGTGCTGCTGGTCGAGCACGACATGGGCTTTGTCATGAACCTCGCCGACCGCATCGTGGTGCTCGATTTCGGCACCAAGATCGCGGAGGGCACGCCCGCCACGATCAAGACCAATCCCGAAGTGATCAAGGCCTATCTGGGAGTGGCGGCATGAGCGCGCTGTTGTCCGTCACCGATGCGCATGTCGCCTATGGCAAGGTCGAGGCGGTGCGTTCGGTCTCGCTCGAGGTCGGCCAAGACCAGATCGTCACCATCGTCGGCGCCAACGGCGCCGGCAAGACCACGCTGCTCTCCGCCATCATGGGCATCCTGCCGCTGAAGGGTCGCGTCGCCTTTGCCGGTCAGGATCTCGCCCGGCTCGACATCGAGGACCGCGTGGCGATGGGCCTCGGCCTCGTGCCGGAGCACCGCGAATTGTTCGTGACCATGAATGTCGAGGACAATCTCGAGCTCGGCGCTTTCCGCATCGAGCGCAGCAAGGCGAAAGCCTCGATGGAGCGGGTCTACTCGCTGTTCCCGCGGCTGAAGGAGCGGCGCAAGCAGCTCGCCGGCACGCTCTCCGGCGGCGAGCAGCAGATGCTCGCGATGGGCCGCGCGCTGATGGGCGAGCCGAAATTGCTGATGCTGGACGAGCCGAGCCTCGGCCTTGCCCCGATCATCGTCGCCGACATCTTCCGGATCGTCACCGAGCTTCGCACCGCCGGCGTCTCGGTGCTGCTGGTCGAGCAGAACGCGCAGGCCGCGCTGAAAATCGCGGACCAAGCCTATGTGATGGAGCTCGGCGAGTTCGTGCTCAGCGGCAAGGCCAGCGACATCGCGGCGAACGAACGCGTCGCGGCGAGCTATCTCGGCTTCCAGCACGAAGGTGCGAGCGTAATCTAGGCCGCAGGCTCAGAGCGCCGACGACGCAACGGGCCGATGTCCGCCGCGTTCGTGGACCCATGCCGAACTATCGCGCCTGAATCCGGCGCCTCGCGCGTTTATTCGGGGATTGCGAGGCTCGATGACGGCTCCACGATTGACCCTGACCGCCGATCTCTTCCGGCCGTACCCGATCGGGACGACCTGGGAGAGCGGGACCTGGAAGCACGTCCGCTGGCTCGACGGCATTGTCGGCACCGCGGCGAAGCTCGGTGGATGGCAGGTCGGCACGGCCTCCTGGGATGCGCGGCTGCGCGGGGACCATCACTATTTTCACACGCCCGACCTGTACGAGCAGGCGGGCTTGCCGCTGACAACAGAAGGATGGGGCAAGCTCCTGTCGCTCAAGACCGTGCCCGCCGGGATCGCGCATGCCGTGACGGAACCGTTTCGCGGCACCACCGTGGTCGGCTACGAACTGCCCGATCTGATGTGCAGGCTGCTGGACCAGGCCGGAATTGCCGTCATCGACCTGATCCTCTATCCGGTGCGCTTCCTCGACGATGTGGTCTTCGCGGCGCGCACCAACCGGGCCTCGATCCATCGGATCCTGCTGCACAACATGCTCGATCTCCGCGACGCCGCGCTCCGCGCCGGCTTCGTCAGGAGCAAGGCGAGCTTCATGAAGCCGTTGAACCTCAGGCCCGGGACCGCGCTCATCCTGGGGCAGGTTCCGGACGACCGCGCCTCGCTCGATCTCGCGACCGGAGGCTTCGTTCAGCTAGGCGACCACCTCCCGGACCTGATCGAGCTGTCGGTCCGCTCCTCGGCGGTGCTGTTCAAGCCGCACCCGTACGACCGGCCGCTCTCGGCGACGCACCGGGCCATCAAGAGCCTGGGCTCGGTCGGCTGGACCGACCTCAACCTCTACCAGCTCCTCGCGCAACCGGAGATCGAGACCGTCTGCGCACTGAATTCGAGCGGCCTTGTCGAGGCACAGCTGTTCGGCAAGCACACGATCCCGCTGAAGCAGCCGCTCTACCGCTTCGACACCGGCGCCCCCGGCGAGGCCGGCGGCTTCGGCGATGCGGTCCCGCAGAATACCGGCTGGTACGCGCCGCAAACGTGGCGCTCTCTCCTAGATGAAGGCCACAGCCTGCCCGAATCGTCGCACCGACTGGAGAAGGATCGCCTGCGGCGCGCGCTCAATGCGGATTGGGGGTTTGGCGCAATCGACAGGGTGGTGGCGTAATGCGCGGAAGCTGGGCCTCGGTCATATCGCTTTTGGAAGAACAGCGTTTTACGGATGTGGTCGCTCACCTCGATGCGACTCTGCGCACCCAGCCGACCAATATCGAGGCGCTGTTGCTGCGCTCGATCGCCAGGGCGAATATCGGGCTGACGCAGGAGGCCGAGGCGGATCTGTGGCGTGCACTCGTCGTGGACCCTGCCGCGGCCGGGGTTCGAGCCGCGCTTGGAGACCGCTTCGTACGGAACCCGACGGCCCAACGCGAAGACCACGATCTCTCGCTCAAGAGTGGTGAACGTCAGACCGCTCCTGCCGTTGACGCCGTCAGACGGGACCACACGGCCCGCTACGAATTTGCCGCGCGCTGGCTGGGCCAGCACGTCGCGCCGTCCCATGCGGTTATCGGCCTCGACCTGTTCTGCGGCAACGGCTACGGGGCCAGAATCATCGCCGATCGTTGCGGTGCAAGAATCATCGGTGTTGACGGCTCCGCGCCGGCGGTCGCCCTGGCCGAAGCATCCTATGGCGATCATCGCGTCGTCTTTGCGCAGGCCTATTTTCCGTTCGAGCTCGCCACGGCTTCCGCCGACTTTGCCATTTGCTTCGAATCGATCGAGCACGTCGCCGATTGCGATGAATTGCTGCGGCAGGTCGGCGCGGCCACCACGGGACCGATCCTGCTGTCATGCCCGCTCGAAAGCGGATTGCCCTTTGGCCACAACAAGTCCTCGTTCCGGTTTCACGTTCGGCATTTCACGATCGAAGAGATCGAAGCGAAACTATGGCGCCTCACCGGGCGCCGCATCGCAGAGGTCCGCGGACAGCGCGTCTATCGCCTCGAGGCAGGCCGCCTGGCCGGCCTGCTCGCTCCCGCGCAGATGGAGCTGTCCCGCCTGAACGATGACAGCCAGTTCGCAATCGTGGTTGCGGTTTAGCTTGTCGCAGCCTGCCCCTTCAACGTCGCCACCTCCGCCTCCAGCTCCGCGATCCTCGCATCCCTCGCCGCCAGCGCTTGCGCCACATCCGCAGCGTCGAACTTCTGCGGAATGTGCTGCGGGCAGTTGGTGTCCCAGGCCGCAATCTTGAACAGGATCACCTGCTCCGGCCGCGCGCGATATCCCTTCGGCATCAGTGACGTCGTCAGCGCCTCGTCGTCCTCGACCACACGCGCCTCGCCCCAGATCTTCACCCTCCGGCGATGGGCGTAGTCCATGACGAAGATATAGGCCTTGGGGTTCTCCGACAGGTTTCCCTGGGTGATGTATTGCCGGTTGCCGGCGTAGTCGGTGAAAGCGAGCGTCTGCTTGTCCAGCACCCTCAGGAACCCCTTCGGGCCGCCGCGGTGCTGGATGTAGGGCTGGCCGTCGGCCGAGGCGGTCGCAAAGTAGAAGCTGTTGGCGTCAGCCAGGAACGCCGCGAGATTCTCGTCGACCTCGGTGCGCCATCCCCGCTGCTCGGCATGGGCATAGTTCTCGCGCGAGCCCTTCCGGGCCTGGATCGATTTCACCGCCGGCGAGAAGGCAACGTCGCTGGCATAGGTGTGTGCTGCTGTCATCGGAACGTCTCCTGAAATTCCGGCGCATTGCTGCGTCTTCGCCGCCTAATCTGGACCTTCTGGCACCTAAAACAATCTGCCGCCTTGACACTTTATCATTGCAATATATGCAATAATGTCCATGGACCGCCTCGAAGCCATGTACGTCTTCGTCACCGTCGCCGATCTGCGCGGCTTTGCGCCGGCAGCGCGAAAACTGCGGCTGTCGCCCTCGGCGGTGACGCGGCTGATCGCGGCGCTGGAGGAGCATCTCGGCGCGCGGCTGTTGCAGCGGACCACCAGGCAGGTGAGATTGACCGATGTCGGCACGCGCTATCTCGAGCGCGCCCGGCGCATCCTTGCCGATGTCGAGGAGGCCGACGGCTCCGCGCGGGAGGAGCGCAACCGGCCGAGCGGACGTCTGGTGGTCTCGGCGCCGGTCGGCTTCGGCCGGCTTCATGTCGGTCCGGTCATGACCGCCTATCTCAAGCGCCATCCGGAGGTCGCCGGCGAGCTCAGGCTGTCCGACCACCTCGTCAATCTCGTCGAGGACGCCGTCGACGTGGCAGTGCGGATCGGCCATCTCGCCGATTCCTCGCTCGTCGCACGCCAGGTCGGCGAGATGCGTCGGATCGTGGTGGCGACGTCGGACTATCTGAAGCGCCATGGCGAGCCGAAGACGCCGGAGGCTCTGCTCGCGCATCAGACCATCCAGTTCGGCCCATCCGCCAACTGGCGCTTCGTGCAGGACGGCCGCGACATCGAGGTGACACTGAGCCCGCGCTTCACCAGCAACAGCGCCGACGCCGCCCTGCAATATGCCGAGGCCGGCGGCGGCGTGACGCGCGTGCTGGCGTATCAGGCTGCCGAAGGGCTGAAGCGAGGACGGCTCAGAATCGTGCTGGCGAAGTACGAGCAGCCGGCGTTGCCGATCCACATCGTCTACCCGACCTCGCGCCTGCTCTCGGCCAAGGTGCGCGCGTTCATCGATCTCGTGGTGGAGACGGCGGAGTGGCGGTTTGGGTGAAGGTCTCGTGTCCTGGACGCGCCGCAAAGCGACGCAGAGCCGGGACCCAGCAGGCCACGGGGTAGGCTGCGGATGGATGGACCCCGGCTCAGCAGCGCACCGCTGAAGAAGCGTTGCGCAGCGTCCGGGGCACGAGACCTCACCCCTTCTTCGGCACCACGCGAAACGTCCCGCTGGCACGCGCGATCACGACGTCGTCGGCTTTGATCAGGCTCTGCGCGAAGCAGATCGTCTTGCCGGTCTTGATCACGTCGCTCTCGATCGAACACCATTGGCCGATCTCAGCCGAGCCGACGAAATCGATCGACAGCGAAATCGTCACGAAGGATATGGCCCAGCCCGTCGCCTGCGCGCAGCTATAGCCCATGGCATTGTCGGCGAGCGCGGCGATGAGGCCGCCGTGGATCAGGCCACGGCCGTTGGTGTGCGGCCTTGCCAGACGAAGGCCGATGATGACGGCCCTCTCAGTTTTCTTTGCGTAGATCGGCTCCCAGGCTTCGGTGAGCGGGCTCTTGCGGGACAACGGCTCGAAGCCGTCGGGGATGTCGATGGTGGTCATGCGTGCCTCGCGTCATTGGCTGGGGTCATTGAACGCGAAGTGGATGACGGTTTCACCGCCTACAAAGTTTTAAACGGGATTTGCGCGGGTGTTTGAAATGGGCGCGATGTGTGAGGCAGCATGCGATCCCGTAGGGTGGGCAAAGGCGCGAAGCGCCGTGCCCACCATCTCGCCCCGCGCACCAAAGTGGTGGGCACGCTTCGCTTTGCCCACCCTGCGGCACTGTCAGCATCGTCCTAAAACGGCAGCCCCACGTAATTCTCCGACAGCGACGTCATCGCGGCTTGCGACTGGGTGACGTAGTCGAGCTCGGCGAGCTGGATTCGGGCGCCGATGGTGCCGGTGTCGGGGAATTTGTGCAGCATCGAGGTCATCCACCAGGAGAAGCGCACCGCCTTCCAGACGCGCGCCAGCGCCCTGGCGGAATAGGCATCGATCCCGGCGCTGGACTTCTCGTCGTAGAATTCGCGCAGCGCGCTCGACAGATAGTGCGCATCGCTAGCAGCCAGGTTCAGTCCCTTGGCGCCGGTCGGCGGCACGATGTGGGCGGCGTCGCCGCACAGGAACATCCGGCCGAAGCGCATCGGCTCGGCAACGAAGCTGCGGAGCGGCGCGATGCTCTTCTCGATCGAGGGACCCGTGACGAGGCTGTCGGCCGCCTCCTGGTCGAGCCGGCGCTTCAATTCGTCCCAGAAACGATCATCCGGCCACTGGTCGACATGGTCGTCGAGCGAACACTGCACATAATGACGGCTGCGCTTCATCGAGCGCATGGTGCAGAGCGCAAAGCCGCGGGCGTGATTGGAATAGATCAGCTCGTGGCTGACCGGCGGCGTCTCGGAGAGGATGCCGAGCCAGCCGAACGGATAGACCCGCTCGAACTCCTCGACCGCCGAGGCCGGCACGCTGGCGCGGCTGACGCCGTGGAAGCCGTCGCAACCGGCGATGAAATCGCAATCGAGCGTGTGGGTGACGCCGTCCTTCACCCAGGTTACGCGCGGGTGACTGCCATCGAAATCGTGCGGCTGCACGTCCTTGGCCTCGTAGACCGTATCGAGGCCAGCCGCCTTGCGCGCATTCATCAGGTCGAGCGTGACCTCGGTCTGGCCGTAGATCATGACCGTCTTGCCGGTCGCGGCTTTCATGTCGATGCGGTGACGGCAGCCGGAAAAGGCCAGCTCGATGCCCTCATGCACGAGGCCTTCGGCATGCGCCCGGGCGCCGGCGCCGACCTGGTCCAGCAGCGTGACGGTTCCTTCCTCCAGGAGCCCGGCGCGGATGCGGCCGAGCACGTAGTCCGGGCCCTGCCGCTCCAGAATGACGTTGTCGATGCCGTAACGGTGCAGCAGTTGCCCAAGCAACAATCCAGCCGGCCCGGCCCCGATGATTGCGACTTTTGTCCGCAATACTTGCTCCTCCCGATCCTGTAGGCTTTCGTCGCGGCTCGCTTGTCGCGTCATGACGCGCAGGATAATTATACCATATAACGGTTGGGCAAAAGGGGAGTGCTGGTCGCCGCTAACCGCGACAAATCCATGCAACACGGCTGACGTACGGGTCGCGACAAGGTGCGCGCCAATTCCGGCTTGAACGCGCCGGCCGATTAGATAACATGTTAATTAATGAGACCGGGCCATCGAAGCCCGCCGTCGATAACAGGGAGAGACGTGTGATGAGGAAAGCCTGTCTGGCTTTGTTGCTCGCAGCAAGCGTGACGCCCGCGTTCGCGCAAGACAAGACCTTCGATCTGAAGATCTCGCACTGGGTGCCGGCCTCGCATCCGCTCCAGAAATCGCTGGAAGACTGGGCGGCCGCGGTCGAGAAGGATTCCGGCGGCACCATCAAGAGCAAGGTGTTTCCGGCCCAGCAGCTCGGCAAGGCCTTCGACCATTACGACATGGCACGCGACGGCATCGCGGACGTCACCTACGTCAATCCCGGCTACCAGCCCGGCCGTTTCCCGATCATCGGCGCCGGCGAACTGCCGTTCCTGATCTCGGATGCCAAGGGCGGCTCGATGGGGCTGGACGCCTGGTATCGCAAATACGCCGAGAAGGAGATGAAGGACGTCAAATACTGCCTTGCCTTCGTCCACTCGCCCTCCTCCTTCCACTCCAAGACCAAGAAGATCGTGACGCCGGAGGACGTGAAGGGCCTGAAGATCCGCCCGGCGCACGCCACCATGGCGAATTTCGTCACCTCGCTCGGCGGCACCAACGTGCAGTCCTCCGCACCCGAAGTGCGCGACATCATCGAGCGCGGCGTCGCCGACGGCGTCACCTTCCCCTGGGGCTCGCTGGTGCTGTTCGGCATCGACAAGGTGACCAAATACGACATGGAGGCGCCGCTCTACACCACGACCTTCGTGTTCGTGATCAACAAGGACAAATACAATGCGATGTCCGACAAGCAGAAGGCCGCGATCGACAAGAACTGCTCGGTCGAGATGGCCGGCGTGGTCGGCGAGCACTGGGGCAAGTTCGAGGATGCCGGCGTCGATAAGGTGAAGGCGGAATCCGGCCACGAGGTTTACAAGCTGACGGCGGAGCAGACCGCGGCCTGGAAGAAGGCCGCCGAGCCGCTGGTCAAGACCTGGAGCGACGGCGCCAAGAAGGCCGGTGCCGATCCGGACGCAGCGCTGGCGGACCTCAAGGCGTCGCTGAAGAAGTACAACGCGCTGGCAGAGTGAGGCCCAGCTGTGGCACGCACTCGCTGCACCTCTCCCGCTTGCGGGAGAGGTCGGCGCGAAGCGCCGGGTGAGGGCTCTCACCTCTTGGGGGTTCTCGATCGTGGAAGCACCCTCTCCCCAGCCGTCCCCCGCAAGCGGGGGAGGGAGCGCAGCTCGATCGCGGGCGCATCTTGAACTCACAAGCTCTTGAACAGGAAACACCCATGAAGCGCTCCTGGATGGACCGCGTCATCGACTCGATCGAATGGATCGCGGCCGGCTTCGTCGGCATCGTCGCGCTCGACATCTTCCTGTCGGTGCTCTTGCGCAACACGCTGAACTATTCGATCCCCGATAGTTTCGACATCGGCCGCATGCTGCTCGGCATTCTCATTTTCTGGGGCATCGCCGCGACCTCCTATCGCGGCACCCACATCACCGTGGACCTCGTCTGGGGCAATGTCGGGCCGCGCCATCAGCGCTGGATCGACGTGTTCGCAACCCTGGTGCTGCTGTTCGTCGTGACGGTGCAGACCTGGACGCTGTTCGACAAGGTGCGCGGCACCTACAACGACAACGTCCAGACCTTCGACATGCACATGCCGACCTGGCCGTTCTTCGCGGTCGCGTGGATCGGCGACGTCTCGGCCGTGCTGCTGATCGCGATCCGCACCTACCGGCTGATCTTCCATCCCGAAGACATGCACGATCCCAAACTGAAGGCGACGGAGTAATCATGAGCACCGATGCCGTCGCCTTAATCGGCTTCGTTTCCCTGTTCGTCCTGATGCTGCTGCGCGTGCCCGTCGGCATGGCCATGGGCCTCGTCGGCGTCTCCGGCTTCGCCTACCTCGTCAACGGGACGGCGGCGCTGAAGCTGGTCGGCCAGACCTCGATGCGCACGGTCACCGACTACACCTTCGGCGTCATCCCGATGTTCCTGCTGATGGGCTCGTTCGTGTCCAATTCCGGCATGAGCCGCGAGCTGTTCCGCGCCGCCAACGGCTTTGTCGGGCATTTGCGCGGCGGGCTCGGCATCGCCACCGTCGGCGCCTGTGGCGGTTTTGCCGCGATCTGCGGCTCCTCCGTTGCGACCGCCGCGACCTTCTCCGCCGTCGCCTACCCCGAGATGCGCCGCTTCGGCTATCCGCAATCGTTCGCCACCGGCGTGATCGCGGCGGGCGGCACGCTGGGCGCGATGCTGCCGCCCTCCACCGTGCTCGCGGTCTACGGCATCATCACCGAGCAGGACATCGGCAAGCTCTTCATCGCCGGCATCATCCCGGGCCTGCTGGCGATGACCATGTACATGATCACGATCTTCCTGATCGGTTATTTCCGCCCCGACTTCCTGCCCAAGGGCAAGGCGACGCCGTGGCGCGAGCGCTTCGCGGGCCTGAAGGAGATATGGGCCCCGGCGCTGCTGTTCGTGTTCGTGATCGGCGGCCTCTACGGCCTGCCTTTCCTGCCGCGCTTCACCCCGACGGAAGCCGGCGGCGTCGGCGCCGCAGGCGCCTTCATCATCGGCGTGGTCACGCGGAGGCTCGACCGCGAGAAGATCCTGGCTTCGCTGCTGCAGGCGACGCGCACGGCGGCTGCCGTGTTCACCGTGCTGATCGGCGCGCTGATCTTCGGCTATTTCCTCACGGTGACGCAGACGCCGCAGAAGGTGACGGAATTCTTGACCGGCCTCGGCCTCGGCCCCTACGGCGTGCTGGCGCTGATCATGGTGATGTATCTGGTGCTCGGCTGCCTGATGGACGCCATGGCGATGATCATTTTGACCGTGCCGATCATCTTCCCCGTCATCACGCATCTCGGCTTCGACCCGATCTGGTTCGGCGTCATCATCGTGATGACCGTCGAGCTCGGCCTGATCCATCCGCCTGTTGGCATGAACGTCTTCGTCATCAAAAGCGTGGTGAAGGACGTCTCCTTCTCCACCATCTTCAAGGGTGTGATTCCGTTCGTGGCGACCGACCTGGTGCGGCTGGTGATCCTGATCGCCTTCCCGCTGCTGGCGACGTGGCTGCCGACGCGGATGATGGCGCATTGACGAGGTGAAGCGATGACACCGATCCTCGAAACCAAATACGTCTTCACCATCACCGCTCGCATTGGCGACGTCATCACCGCCGGCGAGACCGGCATCGGCGTTCGCCGCATCATCCCGATCCTCGGCGGCGAGGTGAAAGGCGCGATATCAGGTCGGGTGCTACCGTTCGGCGCCGACTTCCAGACCATCCGGCCCAACGAGCTGATCGACCTCGAGGCCAAATACGCCTTCGAGACCGACGACGGCGCGACGGTGTACGTCGAAAACAAGGGCATGCGCTTCGGCCCGGTCGAGCTGCTGCAAAAACTCAAGCGCGGCGAGCCGGTCGACCCAAAGCTGATCTATTTCCGCACCGTGCCGCGGTTCGAGACCGGGCATGAGAAGTATCGCTGGCTGATGCAGCACATTTTCGTCGGCTCGGCCGCGCGCCACGCGGATCGCGTGGTGATCGACGTGCACCAGGTGGCGTGAGCGCCACGCCCTGCCGTGGAACTGCCTGGTCTGTTGACACTGCGATTGATGTAGCGTATACGCTACATATGCCGACAATCAAGAGAACGGATGAATTCTCTGACTGGCTCAGAAACCTGCGAGACCTGAGAGCAAAGGCGAAAATCCTTGCTCGGATCGATCGCTTAGCGCTCGGCAATCCCGGAGACGTTGCTCCGGTCGGAGGCGGCATGAGCGAAATGAGAGTCCATGAGGGCGCTGGATACCGGATCTACTACGTTCCGCGAGGCGAGGAGATCGTCGTTCTTCTTTGTGGTGGTGACAAAGGCTCTCAGCAAAGGGACATCGCGGTGGCAAAGCAGATCGCAAGTGAGTTGGAGGACTGAACCATGGCAAAAGCAAAATCATTTGACGCCGCGGAGTACCTCGACAGCCCCGAAATGATTGCGGCCTATCTCACCGAAGCCTTCGAGTCCGACGATCCGTCTGCAATAACAATGGCCATCGGCGCGGTAGCCCGCTCTCAGGGCATGGGCGCCATTGCCGAAAAAGCCGGCCTATCCCGTGAGAACTTATATCGGTCGCTTGGCGGCGAGGCCAAACCCGAATTTGGCACTGTGATAAAAGTTCTCCATGCCATGGGCATCAATCTCGTCGCGCAACCCCAAAGCGGAACGAAGGCTGCGTAGCTGCCCGGGGCTATCGGCGTCCGACGTTCGGGCAGCGGCTCTGCATCCGCATTGTCGTCTTTTTTCCGGGACCAAGCATCGGCTTTCCCCCGATCAGTCTTCTTGACTCCCCCAGAATTCGTTATACAACATAACTATTCTGATAAGGACGCAAATGACACAGGGAAACGCCGAAACCGCTGACGCGGGTGCCTCCGGGCTGCTCCGGATCGAGAGGGCGGACCGGGTTCTGACCGTGGGTCTGAACCGGCCGGCCAAGCGCAATGCGCTGAACGACGGCATTATCCTGGAAATCGGTGAGTATTTTGCGTCGCTGCCTGAGGATATCGGCGCGGTCGTGATCCACGGCATCGGCGACCATTTCTCCAGCGGTCTCGACCTGTCCGAACTGACCGAGCACGACGCCACCGGCGGCCTCTTGCATTCTCAAATGTGGCACCGCGTGTTCGACCGCATCCAGTACAGCCGCGTGCCCGTGATCGCGGCGCTCAGGGGCGCCGTGATCGGCGGCGGACTGGAGCTTGCCTGTGCGGCGCATATCCGCGTCGCCGAACCCTCGACCTATTTCGCGCTGCCGGAGGGGCAGCGCGGCATCTTCGTCGGCGGCGGCGGCTCGGTGCGGCTGCCGCGGCTGATCGGCGTCGCCAGGATGATGGACATGATGCTGACCGGCCGCGTCTATACCGCGACCGAAGGCGCCTCCTACGGCTTCGCGCAATATCTGACGGAAGCCGGCAACGGGCTCGGCAAGGCGCTGGAGCTTGCGACCAAGATCGCCTCCAACGCGCCGCTGACGAATTTCGCCGTGCTCCAGGCCTTGCCGATGATCGCGGAAGCCAATCCGCAGACCGGCCTGTTGATGGAATCGCTGATGGCCACGGTCGCGCAGAGCGACAAGGAGGCCAAGCGCAGGATCCGCGAATTCCTCGAGCACAAGACCGCAAAGGTAAAGCCGAAATCATGAGCGCGCAGCCGTCCTCTTCCAGCATGGAGCGCGGCGCGAACACTTTTCCGCTGCGGCCCATTTCGTTCGGCGATCCCGTCTGCAACATCGAGCGGCGCGACGACGGAACGATCTATCTCAAGCCAAAGCAGCCGCTTGGCGACTATCCCGTCCGCATCACCGACCGCCTGCATCATTGGGCGGCGACGACGCCGGACCGCGTCTTCATGGCCGAGCGCGAAGGCGGCCGCGGCTGGCGCAAGATCACCTATGCCGAGCTGCTCACGGCAAGCCGTCATATCGCATCAGGCCTGATCCAGCGCGGCCTCTCGGCAGAGCGGCCGGTGGTCATCCTCTCCGGCAATTCGATCGACCATGCGCTTCTGGCTTTCGGTGCGTTCTATGCCGGCGTTCCGTTCTGCCCGGTGTCGCCGGCCTATTCGCTGGTGTCGAAAGATTACGGCAAGCTCTCTTATCTGATGAAGCTGCTGACGCCCGGCCTGGTTTTCGCCGAGGATGCCGACAAGTTTGCGGACGCGCTCGCCGCCAATGTTTCGCTCGGCACGGAGATTGCGGCGTCCTACGGCCACGTGCCGGGGCGCGACGTCACGTTGCTCGCCGACCTCATGGCGAGCCCGATCCGCGGCGATCTCGACGCGGTCCACGGCAGGATCAGCCCCGATACGATTGCCAAATTCCTGCTGACGTCGGGCTCGACCGGCAACCCGAAGGCCGTCATCAACACCCAGCGCATGATCTGCGCCAACCAGGTGATGCTGCGCGAGACGCTCGCCTTCCTCAAGGACGAGCCGCCCGTCATCATCGACTGGCTGCCCTGGAATCACACCTTTGGCGGCAACCACAATATCGGGCTGACGCTCTACAATGGCGGCTCGATGTATCTGGACGCCGGCAAGCCGATGCCGGGCGGCATCGAGGAAACCGTGCGCAATCTCCAGGAGATTTCGCCGACGGTCTATTTCAACGTGCCCAAGGGCTACGAGTCTCTGCTGCCCTACTTACGCGACGACCAGGGCCTGCGCGCGAAATTCTTCGACCGGCTGCATGCGATGTTCTTCTCGGGTGCAGCGCTCTCGCCCTTCGTCTGGGACAGCCTCGACGAGCTCGCGGTGAAGGAGAAGGGCTATCGCGTGCCGATGCTGACCGGCCTTGGCGCCACCGAGACCGCGCCGTTCTTCATGTCGGTCAATCCGCGCACCAGCCGTTCCGGCCATGTCGGGCTGCCGGTCTCCGGCAACGATGCCAAGCTGGTGCCGAACAACGGCAAGCTGGAAGTGCGCGCCAAGGGCCCGAACGTGATGCCCGGCTACTGGCGCCAGGCGGACATCACCGCAAAATCCTTCGACGAGGAAGGATTTTACATGATGGGCGACGCGCTCAAGCCGGCGGACCCTGATGATCTCAACGCCGGCTTCGATTTCGACGGCCGCATCGGTGAGGATTTCAAGCTTGGCAGCGGCACCTGGGTCAGCGTGGGTCCCCTGCGCGCGCGCTTCGTCGCGGCCTGCGCACCGCTGGTGCGCGACGTCGTCATCGCCGGAATCAATCGCGACGAGGTCTCCGCACTCGTCGTGCTCGATCTCGACGGCTGCCGCTTGATCAACCCGACGCTGCCGGCGGACGATCTCATCGTCTCGACGCGCGACCGGCTGGTGCGCGAGGCCTTTCGCGAGCGCCTGACACGCTTCCTCGCTTCGGCCACCGGCTCCTCGACCCGGATCACGCGCGCGATCCTGATGGACACGCCACTCTCGATCGACAAGGGCGAGGTCACCGACAAGGGCTCGATCAACCAGCGCGCGGTGCTCGAGCATCGCAGCGCGCTGATCGAGGAGCTCTATGCTGCCAATCCATCGGACCGTGTGATATCGGTCGGCTAAGAAATCATCGCACCAGGAGAATGCCATGTTGTTGAAGGATCAGGCAGCCATCGTCACCGGCGGCGCATCGGGACTGGGTGCGGCGACCGCGCGCAAGCTTGCGGCGCAGGGCGCCAGGGTCGCGGTGTGCGACCTCAATGCCAAGCTCGCCGAGAGCGTTGCCGCCGAGATCAAGGGCGTGGCCGTGACCTGCGACGTATCGGATGCCGCGTCCGCCGAAGCCGCGATCGCGCAGGCGACCAAGGCCCATGGTCCCGCCCGCGTGCTGGTCAATTGCGCCGGCATCGGCGTTGCCAAGCGCGTCGTCGGCCGCGACGGCCCGATGGCGCTCGCCGATTTCGACAAGGTGATCAAGGTCAATCTGATCGGCACCTTCAACATGCTGCGCCTTGCCGCGACCGAGATGTCCAAGCTCGAGCCGCAGGCGACCGGCGAGCGCGGCGTCATCATCAACACCGCCTCCGTTGCCGCCTATGACGGCCAGATCGGCCAGTCGGCCTATTCGGCCTCCAAGGGCGGCATCGTCGGCATGACGCTGCCGATCGCGCGCGAGCTCGCGCAATTCGGCGTCCGCGTGCTGACGATTGCGCCCGGCCTGTTCCTCACGCCGCTGCTCGCCAATTTGCCGCAGGAAGCTCAGGACTCGCTCGCGGCCGCGATCCCCTTCCCGCGCCGGCTGGGCAACGCCGACGAGTTCGCCGCGCTCGCGCTGCACATGGTCGAGAATTCCTACCTGAACGGCGAAGTGGTTCGCCTCGACGGCTCGCTGCGCATGGCGCCGAAATAAGGCGCGGCACATGTTCGTGAACCGGCGCGACGTTCAGATCCAGTGGGGTGACTGCGACCCCGCCAACATCGTCTACTATCCGCGTTATTTTGCGATGTTCGACGATTCGACCTCGACCCTGTTCGAGGTCGCCGGGTTCTCCAAACAGGATCTGGTCAAAAAATACGGCCTGGTGGGCATCCCCATGGTCGACACGCGGTCCAGGTTCTACATCCCCTCGACTTATGGCGACTGGATCACCATCGAAACCAGGATCGAGAGCATCAAGCGATCGAGCTTCGAGGTGAAGCACAACGTCTACAAGGGCGAGGATCTGGCGATCGAGGGTTTTGAGACCCGCGTCCTGGTCGGCCGCGATCCTGACAACCCCGACAAGCTGAAATCGGCACCGTTTCCAGCGGAAATGGTAGCCAAATTCACAGGAAGTTAGGTCCGGAGCTAAATCGCCGCATCACCAAAAGAGGGGGCTGAATTACCCCCCGATTTCTGCTTTCAAAGAAACACGTCAAGGGAGGAACAAGAGATGAAACGCTTTTACCTGACCGCCGCCATCGCCGCGGCGACGCTTGCTTTGCCGGCCCTGCCCGCGCTGGCCCAGACCAGTGAAGTCACCATCGGCATCACCACCACCACGACCGGCCCCGGCGCCGCGCTCGGCATCCCCGAGCGCAACGCGCTGGAATTCGTGCCGAAGGAGATCGGCGGCGTGCCGCTGAAGGTGATCGTGCTCGACGACGGGGGCGATCCCACCACCGCGACCACCAACGCCCGCCGCTTCGTCACCGAATCCAAGGCCGACATCATCATGGGCTCGGCGCTGACGCCGCCGACGATCGCGGTCTCCAACGTCGCCAACGAAGCCGGCATTCCGCATTTCGGCCTCGCGCCCTTCCCGATCACGCCGGAGCGCATGAAGTGGTCGGTGGCGATGCCGCAGCCGATTCCGATCGTGGGCAAGGTGCTGTACGATCACATGAAGTCGAAGGGTGTGAAGACCCTCGGCTATATCGGCTACTCCGATTCCTACGGCGACCTCTGGTTCAACGATTTGAAGGCGCAGGCCGTGCCGATGGGCATGACCATCGCCGACGAGGAGCGCTTTGCTCGTCCCGATACGTCGGTGACCGGCCAAGTGCTCAAGCTCGTCGCCGCCAATCCCGACGCGATCCTGGTCGGCGCCTCCGGCACCGCGGCCGCGCTGCCGCAGACCGAATTGCGCGAGCGCGGCTATCAGGGCTTGATCTACCAGACCCATGGCGCCGCCAGCATGGACTTCATCCGCATCGCAGGCAAAGCGGCCGAAGGCGTGCTGATGGCGTCGGGCCCGGTGATGGACCCCGAGGACCAGCCGGACGAAGCCGCCACCAAGAAGCCGGGCCTTGCGCTCAACTCGGCCTATGAGGCCAAGTACGGCCCGAACAGCCGCAGCCAGTTCGCCGGGCATTCCTACGATGCCTTCGAGATCCTGAAGCGCATCATTCCGACGGCACTGAAGACGGCCAAGCCGGGCACCCCGGAATTCCGCGAAGCCATCCGCCAGGCGCTGCTGTCGGAGAAGGAGCTGGCGGCGAGCCAGGGCGTCTACAACTTCACCGAAAAGGACCGCTACGGCCTCGACGAGCGCTCGCGCATCCTGCTCACCGTGAAGAACGGCAAGTACACGCTGGTGAAGTAAACGCAGCGAGAGCTTTGAGACGACGAGAGCCGGCCCGATGGGCCGGCTGTTTTCACTGCCAGACTCAAATTGCAATTGAAGCCGTCATGCCCGGGACAAGCCCGGCCATGACGACGTCGAAGCTTCAGTGCCCCACAAGTGCGGGCCCTAAGCCGCCTGCCGCAGCGGAATCCAGGCGAACTCTGGATAATAGCTGTCCATCATGCGGTCGACATAGGCGGTGAGGTTCGGGAAGCCCTCGGCCCGCTGTCGCAAGCCGGACTCGAAGAACGGCGTCAGCATCCCGGCGAGCATACCGAAGGCGGTGGCATCGACGCCGCAGGGCTTGTTGCCCATCAGATAGCATTTGTCGCCGAGCTGCACCGAGAGCGCAAACAGCGAGCGCACCGCGAGATCGACGTCGTCGTCGGGCGCGTGACGGCCGAGGCCGGAAAGCAGATAGTTCTCGGCGACACGGAATTGCGCATCCTCGCGCAATTTTTCGCGATTGTGTTCCGGCGCGCCGTCGAAGAAATGCGCAGGGCCCTTGGCGAAATTGACCGGATCGACCCAGCGCGCGCCGACCAGCGCCCAATAGACATGATGCTCGATCATGCGCTCGAATGCCCAGGCTTGCGCCCGCTCGGTCAGCGACAGACCGGCGTCGAAATCGAAGCCGTAGCGGCGCTCGATATGGGCGCGGATGAAGGTGGAATCGGCCACCGCCTCGCCGCCGTCGTCGATGAACGGCAGCTGCCCCTTGGGCGAAGCGGGCGGCATCGCACGCTCCTTCCGATAGGGCAGTCCCGCCATCTTGAGCTGCACCTCCGTCTTGGTGACAAACGGGCTGATTTCCGGCAGGCCGAAGCCGGTGCCAAAGCCGTAAAGCGTGATCATGCGAGCTCTCCTGAACCTGCGAAAGTTGACGGAACCTAACGACCGGCTGCTGCCACCATGGTGGCAGCAGCCGTGATATCTTCTGCGAAACGGGCCCCCTGCCAGGCGCGGCCCATGATGTGGCGGGCCAGCGCGTCCGCGGCCTGGATCAGCGAGCGTGTCATCATGGTCGCGAGCGCAACGCGGAGGTCGACGACGGTGAGATCGAAAAACATGAGCCGGCTGAAGGCCAAGGCGTGCAGCATGGCCTGCACCCGCCACAGCGGACCGGCCGAGCCGAAATGGGTTGGGACGATCATGGACAAATCCTCTTCAGTCGATGTGTTGTCCCGGTATAGAACCCCCCTGCTGCCAACATCCTGTCAGCATCCACGCGCCGGATTTTGAACGGGCTGCGGTCAGGGATTTGGAAAGAGAATTGTCATGAGACGCGCCGACCGGCTGTTTCAGATCATCCAGGTGCTCCGGCGCACGCGGAAGCCGTTGACGGCGGATGCGATCGCAGCCGAGCTCGAGACCTCGAAGCGCACCATCTATCGCGACATCGCGACGCTGATCGGCCAGCGCGTGCCGATCCGCGGCGAGGCCGGCATGGGCTACATCCTGGAAAAAGGTTTCGACCTGCCGCCCCTCATGCTGACACCCGACGAGATCGAGGCGGCGGTGCTGGGCGCGCAATGGGTGGCGGGCCATGCCGATTCCACACTGGCGCGTGCGGCCGAAGATCTGATGGCCAAGATCGCCGACACCGTGCCTGAGCGCCTGCGTCCCTTCGTGCTGGAGCCCGCGAGCCGCGCGCGGCCGAGCTGGAACAGGGAGCCGGACCGCCTTGATATGGCGCGCACGCGCGCGCAGATCCATGAAGGCAAGAAGATCATGCTGCGCTATCGCGACGAGCAGGGCCGCCCCAGCGAGCGCATGATCTGGCCGATCTCGGTCGGCTATCTCGAAGCCGTGCGCCTGCTCGCGGCCTGGTGCGAGCTGCGCAGCGACTTCCGCAGCTTCCGCACCGACCGCGTCGTGGAGGCGACCTATCTCGACGAGAAATACCCTGAAAGGCGCGACGTGCTGCGCGCAAGATGGCGGCAGAGCCTGGTCTGGGGCCCGCCCAAGGATACCTGAAGGATACGTGACGACGATGGACGAGACATCCCCCATCGACCTGTCGACCTGCTGCCAGAGCTGCGGCGCGTGCTGCGGCTATTCGGAGAACTGGCCGCGGTTTTCGATCGAGAGCGACGAGGAGCTTGCGGCGATCCCGGAGGCGCTCGTCAATGCGCGGCAGTCCGGCATGCGCTGCGAGGGCGACCGCTGTGCGGCGTTGCGTGGAGAGATCGGGAAAGAGACCGCCTGCGGCATCTATGAAGTTCGGCCGGAGGTGTGCCGCACCTGCATGCCGGGCGACGCCGAATGCGCGATGGCGCGGCGGAAGTTCGGGCTGCCGTTGATCGAGCCTAGTTAGGCCGGAACGGCTTCACTGATCTCGTCGTCGAGCTCGTCATCGAGCGGTGCAAGCACCGAGAGCGGCTTGGTCGACAGCGTGATCGGCTTGCGGCCACCCGACAATGACGGCGCGGATTTGACCGCGCCCTCGCGCGACAGCGCGTAGAGCGTCGAGCCGACCCGGCCACCGTTCTCGATCAGATCCCGCTCGCTGCAGCTGCCGGCGATTGCGACCGCCAGCGAGTGCAGGTGGCTGCGGCGATAGCAGAACAGCGCCAGCTTCGCGCGTGCGTCTGGGGAAACACTCTCAACCAACCTCGGCAGGCCACTCTCGCTGGCGCGATACATCTCGCCAAGGAGCTCGTCGCGAACCGGGCAGAAATCGCTTTCAAATGCGTCGCGGCTTGAAAACATTGTAGTTCTCCCTCGTGTGGGGAAGATGCAGCGCAATTCTCTAACGAAAGGTTAACCACCCTGGGCGGTAGTCACCCGGGGTGCTTGCGCCCTGGCCGCGAATCAATGGGACGTGGCGGGGCTTTCCTGAGGCTTTCCTTGGGGCCATCCTTCGAGACGCCAGCCTTCGGCGGGCCCTCAGGATGAGGTCTTGGGATGACGTCTTGGCCAGGGGCGGGATCGTCGACCTCATGGTGAGGAGCGCCGCCTTCGGCGCGTCTCGAACCATAAGAGGCCGAGCACCCGCCAAGATTCAGCCGGTCTTAGTTCGCCGCCATGAAGATGGAGAGGCCGAAGCCGGTCAAATGGTGCAGCGCCTGGTCGACGCCGATCAGGGTCCAGAACCAGGGGTGCTCCTGGTTGACGCCGAAATTGGCCGAGACGAGTCCTTTGGCGCGGTCGATCGTGATGTGGATCACGAAATCGATCAGCGCCACGAACCAGAATTTCGGCGCGACGATCAGGATCAACGGCAGTGCAACCGCAAGGTGAATCAGGCAATGCACCAGGAGCGGCAGAGCCCAGCCGTGCTTCTGGTCCTTGCCATGCGCCATCCAGGCGGTCTGGAGGACGAAATCAGCGATGATGTGCTTGAACGTAAGCAACAACATCCAGCCAATGAGCGCTTCGACCGGAACCGCCGATGACATGGGTGGAAACGACAAAGCTGACGCCCTCATTGACGTGACAAGAAAAATTGGAGCGTTCAGCGCAACTTCTTCTTGGACCGGTCAAATCGCCGGGACGTCTGATTTATGACATCTCCCGCGGCGGAATGCAGCCGGGGGGAACCGGAAAATCGCCAACTGTGGCTAACTGGTGATAGGATGACCAATCGCCGCGCCGGCGTCGGGTAAGGTTACCTCCGGCTCGAAATTTGCATTCCGCCACCTTCGCGCTATCATTGGCGGCAGAGAATATCGTTCTTTTTTCAGACGTTTACGAATTACAGGGCGCACGCAGCGATCAGATCCGCGAGCCGCCCAAGACCCAGAATAAGGCCAGAGTGCTGCCATGAGTACTGAAGGCCCGACCACATCGTCGGTCGCAGAACCGCCGCCCCGGCGCCCCAAGGTGATCAAGACCAATCAGCAGCAGGTCCTGCTGTACGTCGTGCTGACCCTCCTGCTGTCGCTGGCCACCGTCTGGGCCGGCCGCACGCTGGTGCACAATTCGGAGACGCTGACCTTTGCCGTCGGCGCACCCAACAGCGACGAGGCGCTGTTCGCGGCCAAGCTCGCCGCGCTCCTGAAGAACAACGCCTCGCGCTTCCGCATCAAGATCGTCAACAACCCTGACAATGCCAAGGCGCTCGCCCAGTTCGACCGCAAGCAGGCCGACCTCGCCGTGCTGCGCACCGACGCCAAGGTGCCGCTGCGGGCACGCACCATCGCGATCCTCGAGCACGACCTCGTGCTCCTGCTCGGACCCGGCAGCAAGAAGATCAAGTCGCTTGCCGAACTGAAGAAGAAGAAGGTCGCGGTCCTCGCCGAGAACGAATCCTCGCTCGTCTTCGTCCGCAGCATCCTCGACGTCCCCGACGGTCCCGATACCGCAAAGATCCAGATGGCGCCCCAGGGCGCGACGCTCGACAAACTGCTGGCGCCGGCGAGCGGATTCGGTGCGGTGGTCGCGATCGTCCACGCCTCGAAAGCGGTGCGGGACAAGGCCTATGAGCAGGTCGCCAAACGCGGCGGCTTCACGCTCAACGCAATCGACGAGACCAAGACGCTGGCACGCAAATTCCCCGGCATCTCCGATGAAACGCTGACGGCAGGCACGCTGTCGGCCTCACCCGAAATTCCCGACGACGATCTCGAAACGATCGGTCTCGAATGGCTGCTGGTCACGCAATCCAAGATGTCGGCGACCACGGCCGGGGACCTCGCGCGCATCGTCTACGAGAACAAGGCCGCGCTCGGCCTCGACAACGGGTTTGCGACCCGCATCGAGCCGGCCTCCGTGGAGAAGGACGCTTTCGTGATGGCGCATCAGGGGGCCGCCGACTACATCAACGACGACACCAAGTCGTTCATGGATAAATACAGCGACCTGATGTATCTCGGCGCCGCCGCGCTGAGCGTCATCGGCTCGATCTTTGCCGCGATCTACGCCAAGATCACCCGGATCGCGCCGGAGAAGGCCAGCGAGCTCTCCACCGCCATCCTCGACATCGGCGAGCGCATCGAGCACGCCCATTCGCTCGATCAGCTCGAATGCCTTCAGGACGAGCTGGAAGGCATCCTGCGCGGCGCAGTCATCGGCCTCCGGGACGGCACGATCAGTACCGACGGGCTCGACACCTTCAAGCTCGGCTACGAATTCGTCCGCGACGAGATCGGCATGCGTCGCGACTACCTGAAACGCCGTGCAGGCGAGACCGACAAGACCGCCCACGATGCCGGCCCTCCCCAGCACGACGACCGCAACGTCGTGGTGGTCAAGACTGCGCAGAGCGCTTGATCCGCCGGGCTGGCGTCCTCGAGGCAAGGCTGGCGGACGCCGTCCGGGTGGATCAACGACCGGCGGCCGGGAACCCTCCCGATCCGCAACCGTTGGTTCCCGGATACAACCGGAGAACGCGCCATGCGTACGCTCCTCATGATCTTCCTCGTGGCAATGCTGACCGCGGCTGGCTATTTCGCTTATTCCGCAATGACGGTCGAAGGCGAGCCGATCCCGGCGGAAGGCTATGTGGCCCTCGCACTGGGGGCTGGATTTTCCGTGGTCGTCGGCATCGGCCTGATGATCCTGCTGTTCTTCAGCAGCCGCCGGGGCTACGACGAGCCGCCACATTTCAGGTAGCGGCTCGGCCGGCTACCGCACCCCGCCTTCGTCTCCCGATTCGGCCGTACCGCGGCCGGTGCCCGTCGTTGACGGCCTCGGCCCGGGCAGGCACTTTGGCACCGAAGTCCCAGCCGGGACCACATAAGCCACCATCGCAAGAGCCACCACCGAGCCGCCTTCCCGTATGTCCAAGCCGCTGATTTCCGCTCTGGCCCAGTTCGTGGCCGCCACGGCCGGCCGCAACATGACCAAGGCGGCCTATGTGGCGGTCACCGTCGGCGTGCTCAGCATGGTGCTGCTGACGGTCAACCCGGCCTATGAGACGACGCACCGTTGGGTGGATGCCCTGCTGTGGGCCTGCCTCGCCTATTTCGTGTTCGAATGGCTGGTCCGGCTGCGTCACATGTCGCAAACCGGACGCCTTGCGCTCTACATGTCCTCCTCGTCGGGCATCGTCGATGCGATCGGAGCACTGGCGGTGCCGGCGGCGCTGCTGCTCGGCGTCGAGCTGCGGACAGCCTGGCTGCTCAACGTGCTCTGGGTGCTGAAGGTGGTGCCGGGCATTCCGGGCCTGCGCCAGCTTCGCCGCGTGCTGGTGCTGGAATCCGGGCCGCTGGTCAGCGTGCTCGTGATCTTCCTGATGGTGGTTTTCCTCGCCTCCGTCGCCGAATATTTCCTGGAGCGGGACGTGCAGCCGCAGACGTTCGGCAGCGTCCCCGCCGCGCTGTGGTGGGCGGTCGTGACATTGACGACCACGGGCTATGGCGACGTCGTGCCGGTGACGCCTCTGGGGCGCATGGTGGCGGCGCTGGTGATGATCTCCGGCCTCGGCGTGTTCGGCCTCTGGACCGGTATCCTGGCAACCGGCTTTGCCGCGGAGACCCGGCGCGACAACTTCCTCAAGACCTGGGAATCCGTCAGCAAGGTGCCGTTCTTCGCGGCGCTGGGGCCTGCGGCCATCGCCGACGTCACCCACATGCTGCGGACCATGGAGCTGCCGGCGCGCACCATGATCATCCGCAAGGGCGCGCAGGGCGACTGCATGTATTTCATCGCCGCCGGCGCGGTCGAGGTCGATTTGCCGGGCAAGAAGGTACAGCTCGGCGAAGGCGCTTTCTTCGGCGAGATGGCGCTGCTCGGCAACAACATGCGCGGCGCCAACGTCTCGACCACGAAGGTGTCGCGGCTGCTGGTACTCGATCTCGTCGATTTTCGCGTGCTGATGGCGCGGCATCCTGACCTCGCCGAGACCATCGACGCAGAAGCCAAGCGCCGCACGCTCGAAAACAGGTAAGTAAAGGGAGACAAGAATGTCGGATATAGCCGACGCAGCCAGCAGCCCCGTGCTCGAAATCAGTGGCGCGCGCGCCACCATCCGCCTCAACCGTCCCAGGCATCTCAACCGGCTCCAGGCCGAAGACCTCGGCGAGCTCCTCAAGCTGTTCGACCGGATCGAGGCCGATCCCGCGATCCGCGTGCTGGTGCTCACGGGCACCGGGCGCGCCTTCTCGGCGGGCTACGATCTGAACTCGGTCGCCGAACGCGCGGTGAGCGCGAGCGAGCAGCAGAGCGCGGGCTCTGCCTTCGAAGTGGTCGTCAACCGGCTGGAGGATCTCGGCGTGCCGACGATCTGCCGGCTCAATGGCGGCGTCTATGGCGGCTCGACCGATCTCGCGCTCGCCTGCGATTTCCGCATCGGCGTCGATACCGCCGAGATGTTCATGCCGGCGGCGCGACTGGGGCTGCACTATTACACGAGCGGCATCAAACGCTACGTGACCCGGCTCGGCGTCGACAATGCGAAAAAGCTGTTCCTGACCGCGCAGAAGATCAGCGCGCCGGAGATGCTGCGGATCGGCTATCTCACCGACATGGTGCCGGTGGAATTCCTGGACGAGGAGGTCGACAGGCTCGCCGGCGTCCTCGCCGGCAACGCGCCACAGGCGATGCGCGGCATGAAGCGCGCCATCAACGAATTCGCCCGCGGCGAGCTCGACGAGCAAGCCGCCGACCAGCGCCACCGCGACAGCATGCGCGGCGACGAGATCAAGGAAGGCATCAAGGCGTTCGCGGAGAAGCGACCGCCGCGGTTTTGAGGGAAGATTGGTCAAGGGCCTAGGGGGAAGCGCCTCACGCTCCGCAATCGTCCCGGCGAAGGCCGGGACACATCGCAGGGAGTGGTTGTGGCGCGATGCAGGTAACTTCCGAGCCTTCGCCAAACTCAATTCGGTGGCCATGGGTCCCGGCCTTCGCCCTAGGGCATGCACATATCTCTAAGGCTCCATCCGGCTGAGAGGGCATGGAAGTATTGG
>NZ_JBXAQU010000034.1:0-39753 GCF_058807535.1 Bradyrhizobium sp. GW821-FHT12B03 | reverse complement strand
TTTCGCGCAGCGGACCGCGGGTGCGAGGTCAGCACCCGGCCTTCCCTGCGCCCTCTTGGTTATGAGGGTGGAGAGATGAAGCAAAGCTCGGGCGAAATGCGCCGCGGGAACGCGAAGGTGTGTCCATTGTCCGCAGATGAAATTCCGCATCGCGATCGCACGTCGCGGCAGCGCGCCTCTCGGCGCCGATTCCTAGAAATCGGAGACCTTCCCGACCGCAAGTCCGGCAAAGCGATCCGGCCGGTAGGGCCTTGGATCCACGATTGGCGCCGCGCCAGTTGCGATGTCGGCGATCAAATGGCCCGCCCCTGGACCGATGCCAAAGCCGTGGCCGCTGAAGCCCGCAGCCAATATCAAACCGGGGAAACGCGACACCTCGCCGATGACCGGCACGCCGTCAGGCGTCGAATCGATGTAGCCGCCCCATGCGGCGGTGATCTTCGTGTCCCTCAGCGCCGGCAGCAATTCGAGGGCGCGCCGATGCGTGAGTTCGATCGTGTTTTGATCGGGTGCGGGGTCCAGAATACGAACGCGCTCCATCGGGGTCGGGCCATCGAGGCGCCAACGGCGCAGCGTTTCATGTCCCGACCTCGCGCCTTCGAGGCCGCCGGGGAGCAGGCTGCGCCACCGGCGCAGGAACATCGGCAGGAATTGCGGGGCGAAGCGGAGCTGCTGGGCCGTCGGATCGATGCGGCCACGGCCACTGATGGCGAGTGTGTAACCGCCATCGCCGCGTTTCGTCACCGAAATGGCGGAGGTGTGGAGCGCGTCCGGCAGGCCTTTTGCATCACCCGAGACGGACAGAATGGACGATCGGATCGAAGCGAGCGGAAGGCGGATGCCGGCCTGATGGCAGAACGACGAGGACCATGCGCCGCCCGCCAATATGGCGACACGCGTGCGAATGGCGCCGCGCTCTGTCACGACGGCGCTCACGCGGCCGCCCTCGGTCTCCAATCCGCGCGCCGCGCACATCTGGTGCACGGTGCCGCCGCGCCTGAGCATCGCCCGCGCCACCGCCGGCGCTGCATTGGCGGGATCGGCGATGCCGTCGGTCGGCGAGAAGACGCCGCCCTTCCAGGCGCGCCCGGTCGCGGCTCCGCGCTGCGTTGCCGCGGTCGCATCGAGCATGTGCGTGGTGACGCCGACCGTTCGCGCGAAGTCGCGCCAGCGCGCCCAGCCCGCGAGTTCGGCCTCGTCGTTGCTGAGGTACAGAAGGCCGCAGCGGGAGAAGCCTGTGCTCTCGCCGCTGTCGGCGCCGAAGCTCTCCCACAAGTCCAGGCTCCTGGTCGCGATCGGCAACTCGCGGGCATCGCGGTTCTGCTGGCGGCACCAGCCCCAGTTGCGGCTCGACTGCTCGGCTCCAATCCGGCCCTTTTCCACGAGCGCGACGCTGAGGCCACGCAGGGCAAGATAATAGGCCGCGAACACCCCGATGATGCCGCCTCCGATGACCACCACATCGGCGCTGGAGGGAAGATCCGGCGAGGTCTCGATATGGCTGAGTGGCGCGGGCATCCTGGTTTCCTAGATTTCGCTCGTTCGCAGCGTAAGTCGCCCGTCGGCGCGGGCGGCGCTGGATTCGATGGCCGTCCAGCATTTTATGCTGTATCCTGGCCATGCCACAAAACGTGTCCTTGCCGGGCAATATGACGTCGATGATCGACCCTGGATGCAGGATGAGTGAGCTTTCGGCTCATTGTGCCAAATTTTATGCTGTGCCTTCCGGCGCGCGCGATGGAGAGACGTCAATGAAGCTGGATCGGATCGACATCAAGATCCTCCATGAGCTCCAGAAGAACGGCCGCATCACCAATGTCGAGCTCGCCGAACTCGTCAATCTGTCGCCCAGCCCCTGCCTGATGCGTGTGAAGCGGCTTCAGACCGAGGGCTACATCGAGGGTTACGCAGCCCAGATCAACGTGCGCAAGCTCGGACAGACGCTCACCGTGTTCACCGAAGTGACGTTGAAGAACCACAGGCAGATCGACTTCGCCCGCTTCCTGTCGGCGGTCGACAAGGTCGACCAGCTGATCGAGTGCCATCTGGTCTCGGGAGGTTACGACTACATGCTGAAGTTCGTCACCGCCAGCATCGGCGAATACCAGACGATCATGGAGCGCTTGACGGACATGGACATCGGCATCGACAAATATTTCAGCTTCGTCGTCCTCAAGTCGCCCATCGTCCGCTCGCAGATGCCGCTGACCAGCCTGTTTCCGGCCTGATTGGCCGCGGCACCGGCCGTTCCTACCGATGACCATAGGCGCGCAGCTCGTCGGCATTCTGTTGCAGATTGTCGAGCCAGTCGGGATCGAGCTTGGGCACGGACGAGAACAGCAGCCGCGTGTAGGGGTGCTGCGGGGCCGCCAGCCCGGTCGAGGCGATCTGCTCGACCTTCTGGCCGCGATACATCACGATGATCTCGTCGCAGATCGCCTCGACGACCGACAGGTCGTGGCTGATGAAGACATAGGAGATGCCGAGCTCACGCTGCAATTCCTTCAGCAGCTCGACCACCGCGGCCGCCACGACCGTATCGAGAGCCGACGTGATCTCGTCGCACAGGATGAGCATGGGCTCGGCGGCGAGGGCGCGGGCAAAATTCACCCGCTGCTTCTGGCCGCCCGACAGCTCTCCAGGCAATCGATGGCGCACGGATTTGGGGAGACGGACGAGATCAAGCAGCTCGCTGACGCGCGCATCGCGCGCCTTGCCCCTCATGCCGTGGTAGAAGGTGAGCGGACGCTTCAGGATGTCGTCCACCGACTTCGCCGGATTGAGCGCGGTGTCCGCATGCTGGAACACGATCTGGATCTGGCGCAGCTCGTGACGGGTGCGGTTGCGGCCCGCCTTGCCCAATTCGCGCCCGTTGAAGACGATGTCGCCGGCATGAGCGGGCAGGATCCCGGCGATCGCCCTGGCAAGGGTCGACTTGCCGCAGCCGGACTCGCCGATGATGCCGAGATTCCGCCCCCGATCGAGCTTGAGGCTGACCGCCTGCACGGCATTGACCAGCGGCTGTCCGTCGCGCGAGCGGGGCCCGTAGCCGACCGTCAGATTGTCGACCTCGAGCAGGGGGCGCTTCGTCGCGCTCGCGTCGTCAGGCGCCCGCTGCCGGGTCTTCGGCCTGAATGCGGCCAGCAGCTGCCTGGTGTAGGGGTGCTGGGCGTGCTCGAGAATATCATCGGTCGTCCCCGTTTCCTGGACCGTGCCGTCCTTGAGCACGACGATCCGGTCGGCGATCTGCGCGACCACGGCGAGATCATGCGAGACATAGACGCCGGCGATGTTGTGCTGCGCCGTGACGGATTTGAATGCCCGCAACACCTCCACTTGCGTGGTGACATCGAGCGCCGTGGTGGGTTCGTCGAAGATGACGACCTTGGGCTGGCCGATCAGGGCCATCGCCGCGGCGAGGCGCTGCAGCTGGCCGCCGGAGACCTGGTGCGGATAGCGGTTGCCGATCGTTTCCGGCTCCGGCAGCGACAGCGCCTTGAACAGCGACAGCGCTTTCGCCCGGGCCTCTGCCACCGGCATGAGCTTGTGGATCCGCGCCACCTCGACGACCTGATCCATGATGGTGAGTGCAGGATTGAAGGCAGCTGCGGCGCTCTGCGGCACGTAGGCGACGCTGGTCCCGCGAATGCCGGCGCGTTCCGCTTCCGAAAGCTTCACCATGTCGACGCCGGCGACCCGCACCTCGCCGCCGGTGATCGCGCAGCCCTGCCGCGCGTAGCCCATGAGCGTCATCGCGATGGTGGTCTTGCCCGAGCCGCTTTCGCCGATGAGGGCGACGATCTTGCCTTCGGCGATGTCGAGGCTGATACCCTTGATGATCTCGACCCGCCTGCCGGCGTCGGTCGTTGCCTCAACCCTGAGATTGCGGATCTCGACGAGGTTTCCCATCACTCTGCGCCCCGGTCGCGGATCCTGCGCGGCAGGTTGTCGATCAGAAGGTTGACACTGATGGTGAGGCTGGCGATGGCGAGCGATGGGAAAATCACCGCCGGGGCGCCAAAGGGCAGGCCGGCGATGTTCTCGCGTACCAGCGCGCCCCAGTCGGCGTGGGGCGGTTGCACGCCGAGCCCGAGAAAGGACAGGCCGGAAAGCAGCAGCACGATGAAGACGAAGCGCAGGCCGAGATCGGCAAGCACGGGGCCGAGGATGTTGGGAAGAATCTCCGAGGCGATGAGATAGGGCAGGCGTTCGCCCCTGATACGGGCGACCACCATGAAGTCCATCGTGTTGACATTGACGGCGAGAGCTCGGGCGAAGCGATAGGCGCCCGGCGTGTAGATCACCGACAGCGTCCCGATCAGCGCGGGGATCGACGAGCCGACCGCGGCGACCACGACGAGGCCGAACAGCTTGCTGGGTATGGAGTTGAGCGCGTCGAGAAAGCGGCTCAGCATGCTGTCGATCCAGCCTCCGGCGACGGCCGCAGTCATGCCGAGCGCGACGCCGGTGAAGCAGGCGATGGAGACGGCGGCGAGCGAGATGCCGAGCGTGTAGCGCGCGCCCATCAGGATGCGCGAAAAGATGTCGCGGCCGAGATAGTCGGAACCCAACCACAGCTCCCGGCTCATGGGACCGAAATAATCGGCATCGACGATCTCGCCGACGGAATGCGGGATGATCTGGGGGGCGAACAGGGCGACGCCGGCCCAGAGCAGGATGACGCCAAGGGCCGACACGCCTACGAGATTGAAGCGATAGCCCAATCGCTGGGTCAGCAGGCGTGACGAGGCCGGATTCGTCATCGGAGCCTCGGGTTGGACAGGACGGCGATGATGTCGGCAGCCGTGATCAGGGTCAGATAACCCAGGCAGAAGATCATCGCGCATGTCTGGATCAGCGGCAGGTCGCGGGTCGAAACGGCATCGACCATCAGCTTTGCGACGCCGGGATAATTGAAAATGGTCTCCACGATGATGACGCCGCCGAGCAGATAGGACAGCGAGAGCGCGACGGCATTGACGATGGGACCGAGCGCATTGGGCAGTGCGTGTCGCAGCACGATCCGGGGGCGCGAGGCGCCCTTGAGCAGCGCCATCTCGACATAGGGCGCGTTCAATGTCTCGACCACGGCCGCGCGGGTCATGCGGATCATCTGCGCCGAAACGCCGAATGTGAGCGTCATGACCGGCATGGTGTAGATCCGCACCAGGTCGTGGAACGACTTGACCTCGTTGGTGAGGGAGAGGGCCGGCAGCCATTTGAGGTAGACCGCGAAGAGCAGCACCGCGAGCGTCGCGATCATGAATTCCGGCACCGAGATGATCCCGATGGTTGCGATGGTAACGATGCGGTCGTACAGCGTGCCGCGCCACATTGCGGCGGTGATGCCGAGCGTCAGCGCGAGCGGCACGGCGATCGAGGCAGTTAACCCCGCGAGCTTCATCGTGTTGACGAACCGCCCGCGTATCAGATCGGCTACCGGGACGTTGTTTGCATAGGACTTGCCGAAATCACCCTGGAAAAGGCCGGCCATCCATTTCAGGAATCGAATGATCGCGGGGTCGTCGAGGTGCATCGCCTTGCGCAGGCCCTCGACGGCTTCCGGTGTCGCGGACTGCCCGAGCAGGATCGTGGCGGTATCGCCGGGCAGGAGCGCGGTCGCAAAGAAGACGGCGAAGGAAACGATCACGAGCGTGATCAAGGCGATGAGAAGCCGGCTGACCACAAGCGACGAAACTTGCTTTTTCACATTCGGGCTCCCGCAGCACGCCGGTCATCTTCCTCGGCTCGGGCTCCAACGTCAGGCCCCGAGCCGTGACCTCGCCATACGCCGGTCAGGCGGCCAGCCAGACGTACTCGGCGAAAGCGTAGCCCATCATGCCGCCGAGCGGATTGGGCTCCAGTCCCTTCAGCTTGGCGTTGATGGCGTCCACGTTGGAGATGTAGGCCGGAATGATGGTGGCGGCCTGCTCCGACACCATCACCTGCATCTCGTTGTAGATCTCGCGGCGCTTGGCCTGATCGAGCGAGCCGCGGGCCTCGACCAGCAGCTTGTCGAATTTCTCCGAGACGAAGCGGCTCTCGTTCCAGGGCGCATCCGACTTGTAGAGCAGGGAGAACAGGATGTCGGGGGTCGGACGCGGGTTGATGTTGCCGAAATGGATCGGCGCCTTCAGCCAGTAATTGCTCCAGTAGCCGTCGGAGGGCACGCGCTTCATGTCGAGCTTCATGCCGATCTGCGCGGCCGAGGCCTGGATGATCATGGCCATGTCGATGGCCGACCCCGGCGCCTCTGACGTGATGACCTCGACGGTCTGACCGAGGACGCCGGCCTTCTGGAAATGGAATTTGGCCTTGTCCGGGTCGAACGTTTTCGGCTTGAGAGCCGCATTGTGGTAGACATTGGTGGGCGATACGGGCTGGTCGTTGCCGACGACGCCGAAGCCGCGCAGCGCCGATTTGACGATCTGCTCGCGGTTGACGACGTATTTCATGCCCTCCACGAAATCGCGGTTGTTGCCGGGGGCCATGTCCATGCGGATGTTCAGGTCGGTGTAGGTGCCCGAGGTGCTCGTGGACAGCGCGAAGCCTTCCTTGCCGTCGAGCAGGCGCACCGACCGCGGGTTGATCGAGGCACCGAGATGAATGTCGCCGGACAGCAGGGCGTTGATGCGGGCGTTTTCATCGGGGATGGCGAAGAACTCGAATGAATCGACGTTCGGGCCGCCCTTGAAATAGTTCGTATTCCGCACGCCGATCGAGCGCTCGCCGGGCGTGAACTGCTTGCACTTGAACGCACCGGTGCCGTTGCCCGAGGAGAAATCGGTGGTGCCGTCGGCAACGATCATGAAGTGATGCATGGACAGGATCGTCGGCAGGTCCGCGTTCGGGCTCGCCAGCGTGACCTCGACGGTCGTCTTGTCCACCGCCTTGAAGTCGGTCATCTGGGACGCGATCGCCGCGACCTTCGATCCGGTGGCCTTGTCCAGATGGCGCTTCAGCGAAAAGATGACGTCGTCGGCGCTGAGGTCCTTGCCGCTGTGGAAGGTGACGCCCTTCTTCAGCTTGATCGTCCAGGTCTTGGCATCGCCGCTCTCGATCGACTCGGCGAGCTCCATGCGGGGCGCGCCGCTCTGGTCGAGGAACGTCAGACGATTGTAGAAAGAGCAGCAGCGCACATAGTCGGTCGAAAGCGAGGCTTTGGCGGGATCCAGCGTGTCGGCGGTCGATGAGGACCAGGCCGCGGCTTTCAGGGCGCCGCCCTTCACGGGTGCCGCCGCGACCGCTTCCGACGCGCGGCCGAAGATCGTGCTGGCCGCAGCGATGGCCACGCCATTGGCGAGCATCAGCTTGAGCAGGTCGCGGCGTGAAGCCCCGCGCCGAATAGCGTTCTCGATCGTGGCATCGTCCGAAGAAGACCAGTTCGTCGTGTCGCTCATGTCAATCCCCTCGCTGGCTACGGCTGCGGCTCGTGTTGCGGTGAGCGGCAGATTGTTCTGCCGCGCCGTTGTGGTGGAGGCTGGCGCGGCCCATCGTAACGACGATTGCCGCGTCTCCACTCAGGACTGCATTCTTTCCCGCGATCGAAGTCTCGCAGGATAGTCCCGCGGCTTTGGCCGAAAAAACTGCGGGCCACGGCACAAAATTGCGAAGATGTCTCTGTTTCTGGTATTTCGAGCCTGCGTCCAGCCGGCTCGTTGTGCATGCCTATTAATATTGCAGCGCGGCGCGAACTTCGGCATCGGCCAGCGTGTCGTCGAGCGTCCTGGCGGTGCGCTCGATGATCGCGTCGATCTCGGAGTCGGAGCAGCAGAGCGGCGGGGCATAGCCCAGCACGCCGGTCGGGAAGGCGCGGATGACGAGGCCGTTTTTCCAGGCGCGGTCGAAGATGCGCTTTGCCGGTTCGGCCGTAGCGGGAAGCGGCGTCTTGCGTCGCTTGTCGGTGACGAGCTCGACGGCGGCCAGCATGCCGCGGCCGCGCACGTCTCCCACGAGGGGATGATCCTTCAACGACTGAAGGCCTGCCATCAGGCGGGCACCGGCCCTCGCGCCATTGGCAAGCAGGCCGTCTTCATAGAGGCGCAGCACTTCCAGTGCGACCGCGGCGCTGACCGGATGCGCGGAGTAGGTGTAGCCATGGCCGACGGCGCTGGAGCCCGCCGCATCGGCGATCGTGTCGTAGACGTGATCGGACATGAGGACGGCACCCATCGGGACGTATCCGGAGGTCAGTCCCTTGGCGACGGTCATGAGGTCGGGGACGATGTCGTCCTCGCTGCAGGCGAATAATGGTCCGGTCCTGCCGAAGCCGGTGATGACCTCGTCGGCGACGAAAAGGATGCCAAGCGTCTTGCATCGCTCGCGCATCGCCTTCATCCAGCCTTGCGGCGGCACGAGCACGCCGCCCGAGCCCTGGATTGGTTCGGCGTAGAACGCGGCGACGCGGTGCGGGCCGCCGAGTTGCTCGATTTTCGCATCGAGCGCCGCCAGCGAAGCTGCGATGATGGCGGCGCCGTCCTCTCCGGCCGGATTGCGATAGACATAGTGCGAGGGGATCGTGTGCTGCCAGCTGAGCGGCACGCCGAACCCGGCGTGGAAGGCGGGCAGGGCCGTCAACCCGGCGCCGACGGTCGACGATCCGTGATACCCCTGTTCGACCGAGATGAAATGTTCGCGCTGCGGCTCCCGCCGCGCGTGCCAGTAGTAGCGGATGAAACGGATCGTGCTGTCGACCGCGTCCGAACCGCCGAGCGTGAAATAGACGTGGTTGAGGTCGCCGGGCGCGCGCTGCGCCAATTCGGCGGCAAGCTTGATTGCGGGCTCCGATCCGAGGCCGAAATAGCCAGTTGCATAGGGAAGCTCCTGCATCTGCCTGGCTGCGGCCGCAACGATGCTCTCGTGCCCATAGCCGGCATTGACGCACCAGAGCCCGGCGAAGCCGTCGATCAGCTGATGTCCGGAGGCGTCCATCACGGTCGCTCCCCTGGCCGACTTCAGCACCTTGACGCCGGCCGCTTCGTGCCCGCGGTAGGACGCGACGGGATGGATGAGATGGGCGCGATCGAGTTCAACGAGCGAATTGCTGAGCATCAAGTCTCCGCTTATCCGAAAGCCTGGCTGGCGAGGGCAAATGTGGTGAACGGCGCGCGGCTGGATCGCGCAACGAGGGGGCGCTGCATGGCAATTCCCTCGTCGACGCGAGCCAGTCCCCGGTCCGCGAGCCAGGCGCCCAATTGGGTGGCCTCGGCGGTGTCCACGCGAACGAAGCGCCCTTCGCTCCGGGCCATGAAAAATTCGAGCAGAGCTTTCCCGTCATCCACGCTCGCGGCAACCACCGGGCCGATCACATCACCTCTGCCGAAGGTGCGCGACACCGCAAATCCAGTGATTCCTTGGCCGTGATCGAGCACGGCCAATTGGCCGACCTTCGCAAGCGCACGCAGCAGATCTCTCCGGTCTGCGCCGCAGGCGCTCCTATCGAGCTCGAGGATATCGAAGATATCGCGCGACTCGGCCGGCCGGACTTTGGCGGGCGACGCAACGCGCGGGGCTTGTCCCTGATGCTGGACGATCGATCCGGTCTCCCAAAAGCCGAGTTTCCGATAGAGTGGCGCGCCCTCACGCGTTGCAATCAGCCTTAGCGTGCGCGATCCCGCCAGCGCGATGACTGCTTCCATGAGCTGGCGGCCCAACCCGCGCCCGCGGGCGGCCTCATCGACGATGACCATATTGATGGTTGCGACGTCCCGCTTGTAGGGCGTCATCAGAACCGTGCCGAGCACGGTCGCCGAATCGGCATCCAGCGCGACGAAACCCATGCTCATATCCAGGGCCAATTGCCAGTCGTCGAGGCGGTGGGGCCAGCTGGCTTGACGTGAAAGTCGCAACGCACCTTCGAGATGCTCAGGGCGGAACGTGCTGAGCGAGATGGTGCTCTGGATCATAGACTGGCTTTGGATCATAGACTGGCTTTCCTGTCCGGCCCCAGTCTCGTATTTCGGCGATGTGCAGATCGTCTAAAGGGCCCTCCGGGAACGATATCTTCCACCGCAGCCGGCGGAAAAGCCGCATCTTATGCCGTATTGACGCTCTATGGTTGCGGCTCTGACATTGCGCGAGCCGCACCAGGACAGGGATGATGAGCCAGTTTCGCCCGAAATACGTGACCTTCGACTGCTATGGCACGCTGACGAATTTCCAGATGGCGGAGGCGGCGCAGGATATCTTTCGCGCGCATCTTCCTGAGGCGCAGATGGCGGCGCTGGTGCGGGATTTCGCAGCGTATCGGCTCGATGAAATTCTGGGCGACTGGAAGCCCTATGCCGACGTGATTCACAATGCGCTGGAGCGCGCGTGCAAGCGCAATGGCGTTGCCTTCAAATCCGAGCATGGGCAGATGGTCTATGACCGCGTGCCGAGCTGGGGGCCGCATCCCGACGTTCCCACGGGCCTTGCCAGGGTCGCCAAGGAGATCCCGCTCGTCATCCTCTCCAACGCCATGAATGCGCAGCTGCCATCCAACGTGGCCAAGCTCGGCGCGCCGTTTCACGCTGCCCTCACGGCCGAACAGGCTCAGTCCTACAAGCCGCGGATGAAGGGCTTCGAATTCATGTTCGATACGCTCGGCTGCGGGCCGGAGGACGTGGTGCACTGCTCCTCGTCGTTCCGCTACGACCTGATGACGGCGCACGATCTCGGCATCAAGAACAAGGTCTGGGTCAATCGGGGACATGAGCCCGCCAACCCCTATTACGGCTATGTCGAGATCAAGGACATCGGCGGCCTGCCGGGCGTGTTCGGACTCTGAGCTGGCGGGATCTGCGGTGAAATACGTCCCTTATTGGCATGATACCGCACCACGCTTTTCGGGTGGCGCCGAAGGCTCGGTCGAAGGGCATTATGACGTCGCGGTCATCGGTGGCGGCTTCACGGGCCTTGGAGCTGCGCGCCAGCTCGCGAAGGCGGGTACGAACGTTGTCGTTCTCGAAGCGGACCGGGTGATCGGCGGCGCATCGGGCCGGAACGGCGGCCATCTCAACAATGGTCTCGCGCACAGCTATCTTGCCGCCAAGGCGGAACTGGGCAGGGAGCGAGCCATTGCGCTTTACCGCGCGCTCGATTCCTCGATCGACACGCTCGAGGCGCTGATCGCGGAGGAGGGCATCGCATGCGATTTCCGCCGCGCCGGCAAGCTGAAGCTCGCCTCCAAGCCGAACCATTTCGACGCCATTGCCCGGAACTTCGATGCGGTTCACGGGGAGGTCGATCCTGAGACCGCGTTGCTCTCGCCCAAGGATCTGAGCCTGGAGATCGGCTCGCCCTTCTTTGGCGCAATGCTCTCGAAGAAGAGCGCGATGATGCATATGGGGCGCTACGGCGTCGGGCTGGCCGAGGCGGCCAAGCGCCGCGGTGCGGTCATCTTCGAGAACGCGCCGGTCACGGCGCAGGCGCGCGAAGGATCACGCCATCGCCTGACGACGTCGCGCGGCAGCGTCACCGCTGATCAGGTGCTGCTGGCGACCGGCGCCTATACCACGCCCAATTTCGGTTATTTCCGGCGGCGCATCGTTGCCGTCGGCAGCTTCATCATCGCGACCCGACCGCTCGACGCGGCCGAAATCGCGGCGGCCATGCCGGGCAACCGCACCTGCGTCACGTCGATGAATGTCGGCAATTATTTTCGGCTGGCTCCCGACAATCGCCTGATCTTTGGCGGGCGCGCGCGCTTCTCGGCGACATCCGATCAGCGTTCGGACGCAAAGAGCGGTGCGATTCTCGTCGACGGTCTCATGCGCATCTTCCCGCAACTCGCCGGCGTAGAGATCGACTATTGCTGGGGTGGACTCGTCGACATGACCAGCGATCGCTTTCCGCGCGCCGGCTATCAGGACGGGCTCTGGTATGCGATGGGCTATTCGGGCCATGGCGCGCAGCTCTCGACCCATCTCGGCATGACCATCGCCGACGCGATGCTCGGACGCGAAGATCAGAACCCGATGAGGGGCCTCGACTGGCCCGCCGTGCCCGGCCATTTCGGCAAGCCATGGTTCCTGCCGCTGGTCGGAATGTACTACAAGCTGCTTGATCGCGTGCAGTAGCCCGACCGGGACATATGCGCGCCCGCGCTTGCGGAGCATCGAGGGCTGATCTGTCTTGAGCGTTTTGCCGGGATGGCGGAGAGGGCGCGGACGTACGCCTTCTCCGCTCCGTGGCCGCTTAGCCCAATCCACGGATGTGGAAGGTCCTCATCTCGAGGTATTCCTCGATCCCGAGCTGCGCTCCCTCGCGCCCCAGGCCGGATTGCTTGATGCCGCCGAACGGGGACACCATGCCGGTGTTGAGGGCGATGCCTGGGATCATGACACCGTGACGTAGATCTTGCGGACGGTCTCGATCGTCTTCCACACGCCCGTAAATCCGGGTTTCATGACGAAGCTGTCACCGGCCTTGAACGTGATCGGGGCGCCGCCGTCCGGCGTGATCTCGATCTTACCGGCGAGGATGTGACAGAACTCGAAGGTCTCTCCCTTGATCGAGCGTGTCTCGCCCGGCGTTGCTTCCCACACGCCGGTGTGCACGAGTTCGCCCTTGGCCTCGTCCTGCGCCCACGTCTTGTAATGCGGTGCGCCGGCAATGAGCCGCTCCGGCATCGGGCCGGACTCTTTCGGGGCGAAAGCCGGGTTGGGATCAATTCGTTTCAGCAGCAAGTTGGGCTCCTCCAAGTTGGGCTCCTCTTAGTAACCGCGGGTTCGATCCACGAGCCCGACGAGGTCGAGGCCCGCTTCATGGCGCTTGATGTTGTCGATGACCGCGCGAGCGGCGGTGTCCGCCTGGGTTACACCTGCGACATGCGGGGTCAGTAGCACTTTCGGATGGGCCCACAAGGCATGATCGCTGGGCAGCGGCTCCGGTTCGGTAACGTCGATGACCGCGCCGGCGAGCCGACCTGCGTCGAGGGCAGCAAGGAGTGCATGGGAATCGAGCTGCGCGCCGCGCCCGGCGTGGACGAGGCTCGCGCCGTTCGGCAACTGCGCAAGAAGCTCGCGGTTCAGGATGCCGCGCGTGGCCGCGGTGAGAGGCAGCAGGCAGACGAGGATGTCGGTCTCGCCGAGCATCTGGCTGAGACCGGCATCGCCGCCATATGTTGCAACGCCTTTGATCGTCTTGGCCGAACGGCTCCAGCCGCTCAGGCGGAAGCCGAAAGGCTTCAGGCTTTCCAGCACGGCGCGGCCGAGCACGCCAAGTCCGAGCAGCCCGACCCGCCGGTCGGCGGCCTGCTTCTGCGGCAGAGCCCGCCATTCGCGGCGTCGCTGCAAATCAAGATAGGCCGGGAGGTTGCGGTGAAGCGCCAGCACCGCGAGGGTGACATATTCCTGCATCATCCGGATGATGCCGTCCTCCACCATCCGGACCACCTTCACCCCGGATGGGATCGCCGTCAGCGGAAATTGATCGATGCCCGCGCCGACCGAGAACAGGATCTCGAGGTTACGATATCGTTCCAGTGCCTCGGGGACGGACCATGTAATGATATGACGTATGTCGTCTGGAGGGACCGTGGCCGGACCGATCGCGAAGGCCATGTGTGGGAGCTCGCGCGCGAAGGCCTCACGGAAAACGGCTCCGCGCTGTGCGTCGGAATTGAAGAGAAAGGTCATTGTCGAATTTCGGACGCGCGGGGATTGGCGAGCTTGCCGGATTGAGCCATGCTATCGGAGCCGGAACTTCGCCCGGTGCCGAATGCCATTGCGATTTGGTGGATTGTTTCGCGCAGCGGTCATTTTGAAATGCATTCTGCGGCGACGCATGGTTTATGCTGGTCTCGCCCGGGCCGCTGGAGTGCGCCCGGAGTGAGATCATTCGATCGATATTGGGCTCATCGAGAGGGAGCCATGGGAAGGCGCATTTCCAGTTCGTTCACGGTCGATGCCTTTGAGGCACGTGCGGCCGATATCGATACGGTCGAGCTGGACCGGCTTCACGCGCTCTCGATCGGCGTCGGCTGGCCGCATCGCGCCGAGGACTGGCAGTTCCTGCGCGAGGTTGGCCACGGCATCGTGGCGCACGACGAGATCGGACGTGTCCTCGGATCGGCCATGTGGTTTCCCCATGGTTCGGACTTTGCCACCGTTGCGATGGTCATCACTTCTCCGCGTCTTCAGGCCCTTGGCACCGCGCAGTGGCTGATGGCGCGCGTTCTGTCCGAATGCGGGGGACGCAATCTGCGCCTCAATGCGACGCGTGCCGCGCGCAAACTCTATCTGTCGCTCGGCTTTCGTCTCGAGAGGACGGTGTTTCAACGTCAGGCCGAAGTGCAGCGGCTCGATGAGATGCCGCGGTTTCCCGAGGGAGCCGAGCTGCGCCGCCTGGACCAGGTCGATGTTGCGGCCATCGCCGAACTCGATGCGCAGGGGTTTGGTGCGTGCCGCACGGAGCTGCTCGCAGCTCTCCTGCAGCAATCCATTGGCTTTGGCCTCTACCGGCGTGGCCGCCTCGAGGCCTTTGCGCTCTGCCGTCCGTTTGGGCGAGGGCACGTGATCGGACCTGTCGTGGCGTCGAACGACAGGGACGCGATCGCAGTGGTGGCGCCGCATGTGATGGCCCATGATGGAGAGTTTCTGAGGCTCGATACGCACCTTGCCGAGGGGGAGTTTTCCTCCTTCGTCGCTCGCTCGGGCCTGGCGGTCTTCGATACCGTTACGACGATGTCGTTGGGAGGACACTTCCGCGATCCCAATGAGCGTTCCGGGGACGTGCCCGTAACCTATGCCCTGGCAAGCCAGGCCCTCGGCTGAGGGCATATCGCGGCGCGACCAATCTTCCCGCATGCAAGCCTTCGCGAAGATGTGTGCGAGCCCAACCGGGCGGACAGCATCGTCAATTCGCGGGGCGAGGGAGGCCAGGAGGAAAGTTCGGCTCCCGGGAGAGCACGGCATAAGCCGTCCGACCATCGCGCAGGGAAGGCCGAGTGATCGGCACCACCTGTATGCTGCTGTGCGGTTCTCCTGCGTGTGCGTTTCGCGCAGCGGACCGCGGGTGCGAGGTCGGCATCCGGCCTTCCCTGTGCCATCTTGGTCAAGAGGGTGAAGAGATAAAGCAAAGCTCGGGCGAAATGCGCCGCGAGAACGGGAAGGCATGTCTGTGAATAGATAATGGATGCGAAACGAATTGCTCTCTCGTGCCCCGGACGCAGCGCAGCGCTCCTTCGGTTCTGCGCCGCAACGCTTGCGCGTTGCAGCTTGTCCGGGACAAGAGGGTGGCGATCCTACGACCTACGAGCTCCGATACCAACTCGCCAGATTCCACGTCGTGACGTCCCAGCCCGAGATGTCGGTCATGAGGCTGTTGACGGCGCCGCCGACGATGTTGCGCGAGAGCAGCGGCACCAGCACGTTGGCTTCACAGAAGATCTCGTTGACCTTGATCAGCAGCGCTGCGCGCTTGACCGGGTCGAGCTCGCTTTGCGCGGCCTTGTAGGCCTTGTCCGCCTCGGGATCGGACCAGCGCGAGACGTTGCGGCCCAGCCACTTGTTCTCCTTGGTCGATATCTCCCAGGAGACGCACTGGTTCAGGAAGCGCTCCGGATCAGGCTGCGGCTGCGTCGCGTTGTACATCTCCATGTCGGCATAGAATTTCGAGTAGGTGTCGGGGTTGCCGACGTCGGACGAGAAGAACACCGATGCGGTGACCGATTTGAGCTCGATCTCGATGCCGGCCTTCTGGCAGGCCTGCTTGATGATGGCCTGCGTCTTCTGGCGCGGCGCGTTGATCGAGGTCTGGAAGACGTATTTGAGCTTCTTGCCGTCCTTCTCGCGGATGCCGTCCGCGCCCATCTTCCAGCCGGCCTCGTCGAGAATCTTGTTCGCCTTGTCGACGTCGAACGCGTATTTCAGCTTGCCCGACTTGAACTGGCTGGGCTGGTTGACGAAGCTCGCCGTTGCGACGGCGGCACGGCCGTAGATGAATTTCTGGATCGCCTCGCGATCGATCAAGAGGTTGATCGCCCGGCGAACGGCCGGATCGGACAGCGTCGGGTGCCTGGTCTTGACGCTGGACCGCTCGCCGTCGACGTCGGTCCACGGGTCCGTGGTGTTGAGGATGACGAACTCGATGCCGCCGGAAAGCGTGAACTCCACCTTGCCCTTGCCGCTGGCCTCCATGCGCTTGAGGACCTCGTCCTCCACCAGCAGGTTCCACGCATAGTCGTATTCGCCGGTCTGCAGCACCGCGCGCGCCGCCGAGACCGCATCGCCGCCGCCCTTGACCTCCAGCGTGTCGAAATACGGCTGGTTCTTGACGTGATAATCGGGATTGCGCTCGGCCAGGATCAGATCGCCCGGCTTGAACTCGACGAATTTGTACGGACCGGTGCCGACCGGCTTCAGATTGCCCGGCGCTTCGCGCGACTTGGCGCCGGCATAGTCGCCGAAATGATGTTTTGGCAGGATCTGGCCGACCGAGCCGACAAAGGGATCGGCCCAGAACGGGGTCGGGGCCTTGAAGATCACCTTCACGGTGTGGTCGTCGATCTTCTCGACCTTGATGTTCTGGTAGGACCCCGTGGTGTAGGCGGCGGTCGCCAGATCCGCAGCGTAAGCCCAGGTGAAGACGACGTCGTCGGCGGTGAAGGGCTTGCCATCATGCCACCGCACGCCCTGCTTCAGCTTCCAGATCACGCTGGTGCCATCCGCCGAGAGGCCGCCATTCGCCTTGGTCGGAACCTCCGCGGCGAGGCAGGGGACGAGGTTGCCCTCCTTGTCCCAGCCGGCGAGCGGCTCGAAGAAGATGCGCGAGGCGACCTGGTCCTTGGTCCCGATCGCGAAATGCGGATTGAGCAGAGTGGGGGCCTGCCAGATCAGGATCTTCAGCGGGCCGCCGCCGCCGGCCTTGGTCGGCTTGTACGGCAAGGTGGCATCCGCCATCGCCACGTCGTTCCAGCTCAGGATCTGGCTCGCGAGCGGTGCTGCGATCCCCACCGCAGCCATGGTCCGGATGAACGCGCGCCGCGACAGCGTGCCTTGCTTCACCTCCGCAATCGCCTCGCGGATGTCGTTTTCGTTCATCGGATGAGCTCCACTTCGCAAAGACTAGTCGTCGCCGGCGGCCCATCATCTTGCATCGCGGTCAAGGCGGCAATGCCGGCGAGATGGGGAACCCCTGCGGCGAAATGACGAAGGCGCGTGCGGCAGGCGATGTGGTTCCGGCGATCGATGCTAAGGTCGAGGCTGTCGCCCCAGCCGGGCCGACGCTTGGCCTGAGCAGGGTTTCTCGCGCCCGGCCGCGGCGGCCCAATCCAGATCGGACTGTGTGAGATGAAGACCATCACCATAGCTGTCATCGGCGCCGGACTGATCGGACGAAAACACCTCGCCAAGCTGGCCGGGCGAGACGATTACGACCTCGTTGGCATCGCGGACGTGAATGCCGACCGGGTCGCCGCCGATTATCCCGGGACCCCCGTCTTTGCCGACTACCGGAAACTGCTCGACGAGGCGCGGCCGGAGGCCGTGATCATCGCCTCGCCCAACCAGCTTCATGCGGAGCAGGGCGTTGAATGCGCCAGGCGTGGCATTCACATCCTGATCGAGAAGCCGGTCACCGATACGGTGGAGACCGCGGCCAGCCTGATTGCCGAGGTGCGCAAGGCCGGCATCCAGTCGCTGGTCGGGCATCATCGCCGTCACCATCAGCAGGTCAAGACGCTCAAAGCCGCGTTGGGGGAACGGCGGATCGGTGATGTCGTCGGGGTATCCGCGATCTGGGCCACGCACAAGCCGGCCGCCTATTTCGAGACCGCGCCGTGGCGTTCACAGGCCGGCGGCGGTCCGATCCTGATCAACCTCATCCACGAGATCGACTTCCTGCGCTTCACCGTCGGCGAGATCGTCGCGGTGGAAGCGATTGCGTCGAACCGCCAGCGCGGCTTTGCGGTCGAGGATACCGCCGCGGCGCTGATCGCATTCGACAGCGGCGCGCTCGGCACCTTCTTCATCAGCGACAGCGCCGTCTCGCCCTGGACCTCCGAGCAGGGGCTCGGCGAAGCCCCCGAATTCCCGTTCAGCGGCGAGAGCAATTACCGCTTCCTCGGTCGCAGCGGATCGATCGAATTTCCGGCGCTGGTGCAATGGTCGCAAGCCGGCGGCGCGCAGGACTGGAACAAGCCGATCCAGGCCCAGCGCATCCATGCCTCGTCGCTCGATCCTTACCTCGCCCAGCTCGATCATTTCCGCGACATCATTCGCGGCAAGGCGCAGTCATTGCAGCCGGTCGAGGACGGCGCGCGAAGCCTGATCGCGACCCTGGCGGTCGCCGAGGCCGCCGCCGGCGGAAAGCGCGTCGACCTGCGCCATCGCTACGAAACGCTCGAAAGTCCGGTCGTGCCGACGACGCCAGACAAGCCAAGGGCGCCCTGAGCGCAACCACATTCACCGCCGCTCGGCGGACCAGAAGGGGCAGAGGCGTGGATCGTCGATGTCCACGAGATGCGCGTTCGCGGGCGATCGGCTGTGTCGCCCGAACATGGCCCGGCTCTTGCCCGCGAGTATGATGGATTGGTATGAACATCATACTCGGAGGGATGGCGTGGTTCAGTCTGGTGGTGTCGCGAGGCAGGTGTTCGAGCCCGGCGTCCTGTTCGGCGGGCTGATCGCCGCCAATGTCGCCGCATGGGCCTTCGCCTTCGTGATGTTCGGCGACCGGCCCGCGATGATGGCGACCGCGCTGCTCGCCTGGGTGTTCGGCCTGCGCCACGCCGTCGATGCCGATCACATCGCCGCGATCGACAATGTCGTGCGCAAGCTGATGCAGGCGGGCGATACGCCGCGCAGCGCCGGCCTCTATTTCGCGCTCGGCCATTCCACCGTGGTGCTGGTCGCGACCGCGCTGCTCGCGCTGGGCGTCGTCGGCCTCGGCGGTGACAGCCTGCTGAAGGAGATCGGCGCCCTGATCGGCACCTCGGTGTCGGCGCTGTTCCTGCTGGTGATCGCGGCGATCAATCTGGCCATCTTCGTCGGCCTGTGGCGCATCCTGCGCGAGGTGCGCGAGCAAGGCATCCACGACGCCGCGCAGCTCGATGCGCTGCTCGCTCATCGCGGAGTCCTGGCGCGCTTACTCGGTCCAATGTTCCGCCTGGTGACAAAGCCCTGGCACATGTATCCGCTCGGATTCCTGTTCGGGCTCGGCTTTGACACCGCGACCGAGATCGGCCTGCTCGGCATCTCCGCCACCGAAGCCGCGCACGGGGGCTCGCTCGCGCATGTGCTGGTCTTTCCCGCTCTGTTCGCCGCCGGCATGGCGCTGGTCGACACCGCCGATTCCGCGCTGATGGTGAGCGCCTATCGCTGGGCCTTCGTCGATCCCTATCGCAAGCTCTGGTACAACCTCACGATCACCGGTGCCTCGGTCGCCGTCGCGCTGTTCATCGGCGGCATCGAGGCGCTGGGGCTCATCGGCGATCGGCTCGGCCTGTCCGGCGGGCTGTGGGCGCAGGTCGAGGCCGTCAACGACTCGCTCGCCAATTTCGGCTTCGCCGTGGTCGCGCTGTTCGCGCTCGCCTGGCTCGTCTCGGTCGTGACCTATCGCCGCATCTCTGCCGGCGACCGGCGGCGCGCGCCGGATGTGCTCCGCAGCGTCGATGCGACCGAGGTGGTCTGAACGCAGGAGGCTCCGCTCGCCGGATTTGCCGCTGCCTATCCGTCGTACAGATCCGGTCCCATCGCCCATGACGTCTGATCGTGGCCGAACGCGTAATTGCGGTTGTTGACCACGGGATTGCGATTGACCATCGGCCGCATGAACATCGGGTGGGTCGCGCTGCGCACCTCGTGCTCGACCGTGAACAGAGGCTTGCCGCTGTCGAGATCGACGATGTCGCAGAACCGGTATTGATATTGATTGTCCTCGCGCGAGATCAAATTGCGTGCGAGCAGCTTGCGATACGGGCCGGAGAAGTCGGTGATGTACATCTGCACATGGTGCCCGTCATACTCGCCTTGCGGCCGGTCCGTCTCGCGGAACAGCAGATGCTGGTCGCGGCCGGTCTTCACCGCCGCAACCGTGCCGTCGCCATTCCGCAAAGCCGCGGGCATGCCCATGATGTCGGGATAGAAGGCGCAGATCGCCGGCGCCGTCCCCATGGGCACATCGAACTCGACATAGGGAATGCCGAGCGAGATGCGCCCGAACCGCGCCGCGTCCGGCTCATAAACGCGCATGCGGTTGCCCCACGGGCAGACCGCCTCGACATGATCGTTGTGCTCCGCGAAGGCGAAGGCCGTGCCCTCGAGCTTCCTGGCGACCGATGCCAGTCGCGCCAGCAGCGCCTCGCGTCCCTCGATGACGAGGCCGGTATGGCCGCGCAGCACCTGCGGCCTGCCGCTCGGCAGATGAAACTGGCTCCGCCCCGCGTTGATCCACATGTTGGTGTCGGAGACCATCAGATAGGGATCGCGGGTGAGCCCCAGTCCCGTGACGTAGAATAACGTCGCCAGGCGCTGGTCCGGGACCTGGATGTTGACGTGCTCGAAATGGATGGCGTTGCCGAGATCTTCTGCGGATCGATCGAATTGTTGCGGCATGGCTGTGCGCTTCTCGCTGGAGGACGGACGCGCCATACTAGAGCAGAATTTCCGCCAGCCGAAACCGTGGGCTGATCACATCCGCGGGCGGATGCAGGGTGCCGTTGCCACCTTGATGTCGCAGCCAGTCGCTGTAATCTGGGCGAAAGACATGAGGATAAAGGATCTATGGGGGGAATTCTGGAAGGCGTGCGCGTCCTGGATTTCGGGCGCTATATCGCAGGTCCGTATTGCGCAACCTTGCTGGCCGAATTCGGCGCCGAGGTCATTCGGGTGGAAAAGCGCGACGGCAGCGAGGATCGCTTTGTGGCGCCGGTCGGCGAGGGCGGGGAAGGCGCGCTGTTCCTCCAGGTCAACCGCAACAAGAAGTGCATCACGCTCGATCCGATGAAGCCGGAGGGGCAGGAGGTGATGCGCCGCTTGATCGCGACCGCGGACGTGGTCGTCGCCAATTTGCCGCCGCAGACCCTGCGCGCGATGAAGCTCGATTACGAGCAGCTGAAGGCGATCAAGCCCGACATCATCCTGACGACGGCTACCGCGTTCGGCGGGCCGGGGCCGTGGTCCGACCGCGTCGGCTTCGACGGCGTCGGCCAGGTCATGTCGGGTTCGGTGTACATGACCGGCGCCGGCGATCCGCCCTACCGCGCGGCGGTGAACTGGGTCGATTTCGGAACCGCGCTGCACTGCGCGTTCGGGACGCTCGCCGCGCTGATCGAGCGCGGCAAGTCGGGCCGCGGGCAGATCGTCGAGGGCGCGCTGCTGGCCACCGCGCTGTCCTTCACCAACGCCACGCTGATCGAGCAGGCCGTCATCAACGTCAACCGCGTTCCGACGGGCAACCTCGGCCAGACTGCGGCGCCGGCCGACATCTACCGCACCAAGGACGGCTGGGTGCTGTGCCAGGTCACCGGGCATCCGCTGTTCAAGCGCTGGGCTAGGCTGATGGGCGAGGAGGAGCAGTGGCTGAACGATCCGCGCTTTGCCGACGACATCAGCCGCGGCAACAACGGCCCCGTCATCAGCGAGCGGATGGCGCGCTGGTGCGCCGAGCGCACCACGCAGGAGGCCGTCGACACGCTGGGAAGTGCGATGATTCCGACCGGGCCCGTCCTGAGCCCGCAGCAGGCGCTCGATCATCCGCACATCCGCGCCGCCGGTTTCATGCAGGACGTCGACTATCCGGGCCTGCCGAAGCCCGCGCCGGTGATGCGCGCCGCGGTGCGGCTGTCGGAAACGCCGGGCGACATCGCAAGCCGCCCGCCGACCCTCGGCGAGCATACCGATCGTGTCCTCGCCGAACTCGGCTATGACGCGGCGTCGATCGAGGCGCTTCGGCAAGGCGGCATCGTCTAGCGACGCCCGGCAGTACTGGATCGCCGCCTGAGACAGTCAGGCGGCGATCCAGTGCGAGCTAAACGAACTTGGGGAAGTTGTAAGGCCGCAAGACAACGCTAACCCGTCCCGCGCAAACGCATCAAGTTTCGTAGTGTTGCTCCGGCGACAGATTCGTTGCCGCAGCCCGGAAATGGCCACACTTGCTCCGCCGGAGATTTCTGGGCCTGTCGCCGTCGACCTGGCGGTCCGAGTAAGCTTGGCTCACCTGATGCTGGCGACGCCGATTGCCAGCACCGACATCAGCAGCACATTCGCCAGCAGCTCCACTGCCGTCTTCGGCTCAGCCAGCCAGCGCGAGACCTTCTCGGTAAAGGACAACGTGGCGTCGCTGAACATTGGCGCGCTGTTGTGCCTGAAAAAGCGCGGAAATTTCGGCGCGAGCCACGGCGTCACCGCTCCATGGAAGCTCGCTGCGAGCACGGTGAAGATGATCGCGCCGTAGCGTTCGCCGACGATCTCCGAGGCCGCCACCAGCTTCAGCATCAGTACGACGCTGGAATAGAGCGGCACGCCCTGGAACAGGGCATAGAGCACGAAGGATTCGAGCCGGTTCTGGGTCGCGAGTTTCGGAGCGGCGAGGGCGGACATGACGGGCCTCCTGGATGGTCCTTCCAATTTCGCACTCCAGGCGTCGCTTTGCCGTGATGCGCGTCACGGTTGCGCACGGCGTCGTCATTCGTCGCGAATTCGTTTCCCGTTTGGTGCCGAATGGAGAAAGGCTCGCCCTCCCTGGCGGCCAATATGGATTTCAATTTCGTTGATTTCGCGCGGCGGAGAAGCGAACACGGTTCCAACATTTGCCGCCCGAGTGATGGAGACCAAGATGTCGTTTCGCCTTCCCCTGATCCTCTCGGCCGTGCTCGCCGCATGGTCCGCCGCAGTTGCGGCCGAGACCATCAAGATCGGCGTGACGCCGGGGCCGCACGCGCAGATCCTCGAGGCGGTGAAGCCAGTCGCCGCCAAGCAGGGCCTCGATATCCAGCTCATTGAGTTCTCCGACTACGTCGTGCCGAACGCCGCGCTCGATGCCGGCGAGATCCAGGCCAATTCGTTTCAGAACCAGCCTTACCTCGACAACCAGAAGGCCGATCGTGGCTACAAGATCGAGGCTGTCGGCCTCACCGTGAACTTCCCGATCGGCGTCTATTCGAAGAAGTACAAGTCTTTCTCCAGTATCCCCGAAGGCGGCAAGGTCTCGATCCCGAACGATCCGACCAATGGCGGCCGCGTGTTGCTGCTGCTGCGCGACAAGGGCGTGATCAAGCTGAAGGACGGCACCGGCTTCAAGCCGACGGTGCTCGACATCACCGAGAATCCCGGGAAGCTGAAATTCATCGAGGTCGATGCGGCGCAGGCGCCGCGCGCGCTCGACGATGTCGACGCCGCCGCGATCAACACCAATTATGCAACCCAGGCGGGCCTCGATCCCGTCCATGATCCGATCCTGCGCGAGGACCCGAAGGGGCCCTATGTCAACCTGATCGCGGTGCGCGCCGCCGACAAGGACAAGCCCTGGGTCAAGGTGCTGGTGGACAGCTATCACACGCCTGAGGTGAAGGAGTTCGTCCTGACCAAGTTCAAGGGCGCGGTGCTGCCCAGCTGGTAGGCAGCCGGCGTCACATCTTCGGCAGGAATGGATGGCAGCGGGGTGGCAGCCCTGCGCGGCGGCTGCTTGCCTCGCGCTGCGGCAGCGGACATCATGCGGGCTGTTGCAACGTTGAGCGCGGTTGGCATGAAACGGTTCGCTAATCTGAAAAGGCTGGGATTCTTCACGCGGCTTCTCGACGAGGCGCCGCCGGCGGACCGCTACCGCTTCGCGGCCGAGCAGATCGTGCGCGCCGAGAAGGCCGGGCTCGATTCCGCGTGGATCGCGCAGCATCATTTTCACGAACGCGAGGGCGGCCTGCCGTCGCCCTTCACGTTCCTCGGTTACGTCGCAGCCCAGACTTCGCGCATCCGCCTCGGCACCGGCATCGTCACCCTGCCGCTGGAGAATGCGGTGCGGGTGGCGGAGGACGCCGCGGTGCTCGACCTGCTCTGCGACGGCCGCTTCGAGCTCGGCGTCGGCACCGGCGGCAATCCGTCGGCCTTTGCCGCCTTCGGTCTCGACGGCGCCCAGCGCAACGAGATATTTGCCCGCAACCTGGAAATCGTCCGCACGGCACTGACCGGCAAGCCGCTCGATGGCGGCGACACGCTCTATCCGCTGCGGCCGCAACTGGACAAGCGCATCTGGCAGGCGACATTCTCGGTTGCCGGCGGCGCCCGTGCCGGCAAGGCCGGCGATGGCCTTCTGCTCTCGCGCACGCAGCCGCGCGCCAAGGACGCGCCGAAGGCTGCGCTCGCGGAGATCCAGAACCCGATCATCGACGCCTATCTGGCCGCGCTGCCGCCGGGCTGCGAGCCGCGCATCATGGCCTCGCGCAGCGTCTTCGTTGCGGACGATCATCGCGAGGCGATGCGCCTCGCCGACATCGGCTTGCGCCGTGCGCTGCCGCAATTCATGAAGGGCGGTCACCTTTCTCCGGGCGAGACGCTGGAGGAGATGATCGCCGCCTTCGACACCCATGTCGGCGCAGCCGATGAGGTCATCGCCTCGCTGCGCACCGATGCGACGCTGGAGCGGGTGACCGATCTCGTCTTCCAGGCGCATTCGGTCGATGCTCCGCACCCCTACATCCTGCGCTCGATCGAGCTGGTTGCGGACAAGGTCGCGCCGGCACTGGGCTGGACCCGGACGGTGGCGGCAGACGTTGCGCTGGCGGGCTGACTTTACGGAATTGTACGAGGCTGAATGATGGCTACCAAGGATATCATCGACATGCTCGTCGGGATCGAGCCGGGATCGGTTCTGGACGGCATCCGCGGCAAGCGCGTGCAAGCGCGCGACAACGCGCAGAAGAGCTATCTCTCTTTGTTCGAGCCGATCGACGCGAGCGACGTCTCGCTCGTCGAGCGCGCCGCGGTCGCATTCTTCGTGATCGGCCTGCACCGCGAGCCCACTGTTGCGGCCTTCTATCGGGCCAAGCTGGCTGCGACCGCCGAAGGCGCGCGCCTGATCGAGGCGATCGAGGTCGAAGTCGCGCGGGGCGAGACCTCAGGTCCATACGGCGCCTTTCCGGCCGGACCGTTGTCGGTGGAGAACAAGGCCGGATTGATCTACCGCGTCAGCGCAGAGCGCAAGCCCGATCTCGGTGCCCGGCTCGTTGCAGCGCTCGAACATGCGCATCTGCTGGTCTTCCGTCCGCGCGACGCCGCGTCCGCCGACATGAAGGCGCTGCTCGCCGCCGGCTGGTCGACCACCGGCATCGTTACCTTCTCCCAGCTCGTTGCGTTCCTGTCGTTCCAGGTGCGCGTCGTCACGGGCCTGCGCGTGCTCGGCGCCTCGCTCGGGCGACCTGCGAACGTCGCGGCCAGCGCGTAAGGAAACCGCAATCATGAGCGCTGCAAACACAGTCAATCCGCCCGTCGTCTTCACCCAGGATGAACTCGGCTGGGTGTCATGGATCGATCCGCTGCCCGAGGCCGAATTGACCGAGCGGCACTTCGCCGGCCTCGTCGATCGGGCCCGCGCCAAGTCGGAATATTTCCGCCTGCTGGTGCGCGATCCCGAGGTGCTGGAAGCCCGCACCAAGACCGACAAGGACATCTTCTACAACGTCGCCGACGGCCTGCCGCGCGCCGAGCGCGAGCTCGCAGCCGCCGCGACCTCGCGCTACAACGGCTGCATCTATTGCGCCTCCGTGCATGCGCGCTTTGCCAGCACCTATTCCAAGCGCCGCGACGACGTGCAGCGGCTGCTCGACGAAGGCGTCAAGTCCGATCTCGGCGAGCGCTGGAATGCCGTGGTCAAGGCGTCGGTGGCGCTCGCCGCGACGCCGATCGCGTTCGGTCCCGACAATGTCGAGGAGCTGCGCCGCGCCGGTCTCGACGATGCCGAGATCGTCGACGTCATCAACGGCGCCTCGTTTTTCAACTGGGCGAACCGGCTGATGCTGTCGCTCGGCGAGCCCTCGAAATAGGCAATCTCACCGGCACAAGAATTGCTGCTTGTTTCAACATTGAATGGATGGAGCCGTACATGAGCAACATCGATCGCCGTACCCTGGTCAAGGGCTCTCTCGCCGCCATGATGGCGGGAGCGGCCTTCTCGCGCGGGGCGTTCGCGCAATCGTCCGAACCGATCCTGCTCGGCGTCAGCGGCCCCCTGACCGGACCGAATGCGCAATACGGCACGCAATGGAAGCAGGGCTTTGATCTCGCGCTCGACGAGATCCAGGCGGCCGGCGGCATCAACGGCCGCAAGCTCGCCTATCAATTCGAGGACAGCCAGAGCGATCCGCGCCAGTCAGTGGCGATCGCCCAGAAGTTCGTCTCCGATCCCAGGATCGTCATGGAGCTCGGCGATTTCTCCAGCCCTGCCTCGATGGCGGCATCCCCGATCTATCAGCGCGGCGGCCTCGTGCAGTTCGGCTTCACCAATTCGCATCCCGATTTCACCAAGGGCGGCGACTTCATGTGGAGCACGTCGGTCAGCCAGGCCGACGAGCAGCCGCTGCTGGCGGCCTATGCCGTCAAGCGCCTCGGTCTCAAGAAGCTCGCGATACTCCACCTCAACACCGATTGGGGCCGCACCAGCCGCGATTACTTCGTCAAGGCGGCCAAGGAATACGGTGCCGAGGTCGCGGTGACCGAGGGCTACATCGCGGAGGAGCGCGACTTCCGCTCCACCCTGGTGCGCGTGCGCGATGCCAGTCCGGACGGGCTGATCCTGATCTCCTATTATTCCGACGGCGCGCTGATCGCCCGCCAGGCGCGTCAGGTCGGGCTTAAGCAGACCATCTGCGCGGCAAGCTCGGTCTACTCGCCGAAATTCCTGGAGCTCGGCGGCGAGGCGGTCGAGGACGTCCATCTCGGCACGCGCTATTTCCCCGAGGATCCCAGGCCCGAGGTCAAGAAGTTCATCACGGGCTTCAAGGCCAAGTACAACGGCCAGGAGCCCGACGCCTTCAACGCCTATTCCTATGACGCGATGCACATGGCAGCCGCGGTCGTGAAGATCGGCGGCACCGACCGCCGCGCCATCCGGGATGCCTTCGCGAAAGTGAAGGATGTCTCGAGCGTGATCTTCGGCCAGGCGACGTTCGACGTCGAGAGCCGCCGGGTCAAGGGCGCCATGAATGCCGAGCTCGTCGTGCGCAAGGGGCAGTTCGCGCTTTGGGACGGTAAGCCGACCTGACTTGATGGCCGGAGCACCCCGCTCCGGCCGCTCTCTCTGATTAGGACCATCGCGTGTCTTCCTGGCTCGACTACACGATCAACGGGTTGATCGTCGGCAATGTCTACGCCCTCGTTGCGGTCGGGCTCGCGCTGATCTTCGGCGTCAGCCGGCTGATCAACTTCGCGCAAGGCTCGATCTATCTGGTCGGCGCCTATATCGGCTGGGTCGCGGTGGTGCAGTTGCACACGCCGCTGCCGCTCACCATCATCGTGGTGGCGGTCGCCGCGGCGCTGGTCGGGCTGATCATCGAGCGGTTCGGCCTGCGTCCGCTCCAGAACTCGGTGCGCATCGCACCGCTGCTCGCGACCATCGGCATCAGCTTCGTGCTCGATCAGCTCGTGATGCTGACTTTCTCGCCCAATCCGCGCGCGCTGCCGAGCCAGTTGCCGGACGTCCGCTTCCAGGTCGGTGGCGGCACGATCGGCCCGCTTGATCTGCTGATCGCCGGCGTCGGCATCACCAGCGCGATTCTGCTGTTCGTGTTCCTGCGCTACAGCAAGCTCGGCTGGGCGGTGCGCGCCACCGCGCAGGACCGCGACGCCGCGATGCAGATGGGCGTCGACGTCAACCGCGTCAATCAGGCCGTGTTCGGCATTGCCGCCGCGCTCGGCGGCGTCTCCGGCCTGCTGGTCGGCATGTACTACAACCAGATCGACACCGCGATGAGCCTTCAGGCGACGCTCAAGGGTGTCGTCGCCGAGGTCGTCGGCGGCGCCGGCAACGTGCCGGGCGCGGTGATCGGAAGCCTGCTGCTGGGATTGGTCGAGAGCTACGGCGTCGCCGTTTTCGGCACCAGCTACCGCAATCTGTTCGCCTTCCTGCTGCTGGTCGTCGTCCTCGTGCTGCGGCCGAACGGCCTGTTCGCCAGCGCGCGGCAGGCGCCACCCGAGCCGATGACCGGCACTTTCATCGCGCCGAGCCGTCCCGTGCGGATTCCGCGCTGGGCGCTGCTGGCCGCGACCGCAGCGTTTGCGATCCTGCCGCTGTTTCCGGTGTCCTTCTACGTGCTGCAGACCCTGATCAACGCGTGGCTGCTCGGCATGCTCGCGCTGAGCCTCACGCTGGTTGCGGGCACGATCGGCCAGGTCTCGCTCGGACATGCGGCGCTGCTCGCGATCGGTGCCTATACGTCGGCGCTGCTGTCGCTGACGTCAGCCGTTCCTGTCGGCCTCGCCATCATCGGCGGCGGCCTGATGAGCGCCGCGCTCGGCACCGCCCTGATCTCGCCGTCGTTCCGCCTGCGCGGCCACTATGTGTCGATCGCGACGCTTGCGATCGGCGAGATCGTGTCGCTGGTGATCCTGAACTGGGAGAGTGTCACGCGCGGCCCGATCGGCATCTCCGGCATTCCGCCGCTGTCGCTGTTCGGCTATGACCTGATCAGCCCGAATTCGATCTACTGGTTCAGCCTTGCGATCATGATCGTGCTGGCGCTGCTCCAGGCACGTCTGCTTGGTTCGCATCTCGGCCGCAGCTTCCGCGCCATCCGCGACGACGACGTCGCCGCGCGCGCCTATGGTCTCAGCCTGAACCGCTACAAGTCGCTGGCCTTCATTTTCGGCGGGTTTGCCGCCGGTGTCAGCGGCGGCATCGCCGCGCATCTTTATTCCTACATCAACCACGAGACCTTCAACACCCAGCAATCGATCCTGGCGCTGACCGTCGTGATCCTCGGTGGCCTCGGCAATGTCGTCGGCGCCATCGTCGGGGCGGTGGCGCTGGTCGGCCTGCCGGAAGTGTTCCGGATCGCGGCGGAGTACCGCATCTTGATCTACGGTATCGTGCTGCTGCTGCTGGTGCGATTCAGGCCGCAGGGCCTGTTGGGAACGATCTGATGGCCGAGCACGCGCCCATGCTGTCCCTGCGCGGATTGACGCGCCGCTTCGGCGGTCTCACCGCCGTGGACTCCATCGACCTCGACCTCGCCAAAGGCGAGCTCGTCAGCATCATCGGCCCGAACGGCGCCGGCAAGACGACGTTGTTCAACCTCGTGACCGGGCTCGACAGGCCGGATGCCGGCAATGTCCACTTCGAAGGCCAGGACATCACCGGCCTCTCGCCGGAGCGGCTGGCGGCCGAAGGCATCGCGCGCACGTTCCAGCTCGGCCGCGTCTTCGGCAATCTCAGCGTGATGGACAATGTCCTGATCGGCGCGCATACGCGGCTGCGCGCGGTGAAGCCGGCGGTGCCGGTGATCGGTCCGCTGCTGGAATTGGGATTGGCGCTGTTGCGGCCTTCAGGCGTCAAGGCCGAGGAAGAGCGGCTGCGCGAAGAGGTGAAAATCATTCTCGCCCGCTTCGGCGAGCGGCTGCTGCCGCGGATCGACCAGCCGGCCTACAGTCTCTCCTATGCCAACCGCCGCCGCGTCGAGATCGCCCGCGCGCTCGCGCTGAAGCCGCGCCTCCTGCTGCTCGACGAGCCGACCGCCGGCATGAACCCGACCGAGACCGCGGAGATGCAGGGCCTCGTCGCCGAGCTGAAGGCGGAAGGGCTGACCATTCTCCTGATCGAGCACAAGCTGGAGATGGTGATGCGCCTCTCCGATCGCGTCATCGTCATGGACGAGGGCAAGAAGATCGCGGAGGGGCCGGGCGAAGTGGTGCGCGGCGATCCCAAGGTGATCGAGGCCTATCTCGGTCACGGCCTGTCGGGGACGACGGAGCAGGAGAGCGCGGCATGACGACAAGCGTATCCGAACCGCTGCTTGCTTTGACCAATGTCAACACCTTCTACGGCCAGGCCCAGGTGCATTTCGACCTGTCGATCACGGTCGCGCGCGGCCACATCGTCTGCCTGCTCGGCGGCAATGCCAGCGGCAAGTCCACGACGATGAAGATCATCCTCGGCCTCGTCAAGCCGCGCTCGGGCGAGGTGACCCTCGACGGCGCCTCGCTGATCGGGTTGACCACGCCGCAGATCGTCCGCCGCGGCATCGCCTCGGTGCCGGAGGCGCGGCGGCTGTTCGCGGACATGACCGTCCGCGAGAACATCCTGATGGGCGCCTTCGTGCGCAACGACCGCGAGGCGATCGCGCAGGATCTCGACAAGATGCTCACGCTGTTTCCGAAGCTCGGCCAGCGGCTGTCGCAGCGCGCCGGCTCGCTGTCCGGCGGCGAGCAGCAGATGGTCGCGATGGCGCGCGCGCTGATGAGCCGTCCCAGGATGATCGTGATGGACGAGCCGACCATGGGCCTGTCGCCGCTCTATGTCGACCGCGTGCTGGAGCTGATCCGCACCATCAACCAGGAGGGCGTGTCGGTCTTCATGGTCGAGCAGAATGCCAGCCTCGCGCTCGAGATCGCGCACGAGGCCTATGTGCTCCAGACCGGCAAGATCGTGCTGTCGGGCCCGGCGCGGACGCTGAAGGACGATCCCCGGGTGCGCGACGCCTATCTCGGCGGCGCCGAGGCCGCGTAGCGATCAGGCCGACGCCGCGCTCTGCGCCGGCTCCGCCGGCAGATCGTCGCCATTGGGATCGCCCGGCGCGGTTGCCCAGGCCAGCTCCACCAGCGTCACGATCCTGCGTCCGCCGCCGTCGAGCTGGCAGACGATGAGACCCTGCTCCTCCATATAGCTGAGCAGGCGCTGCGCCCGGCGCAGCGAATGCGAGCCGTAGGCGCGCGCGATCGCGGCATCGCCGGGGCAGGGCCAGCCTTCCTTGGCGGCGCGCGCGATCATCATGAACACGCCCTGCATGTCGTCGGGCAAGATCGAGGCGCGCAGCGAGACGTCCTGCCAGGCGTCGTCCTCGGCATGCTCGGCGCCGAGCCCGGCGCGGGCGCGCGTCAGCATGCGGCGGAATTCGGTGAGGTCGGGCACCGCCGAGCCGAGCCCCTCGATGCGGCAGCGGACCACGAACTCCTGATAGAGCACGCCGATGGCGCGGAAGCCGGCATCGGGCTCGGCGAGCACGGCACGAAGCGTGCGATCGACGCGCTCGCGTCGTTCGGCGAGCTCTTCGGCGCTGACCGCGACCTCCACCACCTCGGGACTGATCTCCGGCGCAGCCGCCTTGGCGGCGCGGAGCTGTTCGAGCAGATCAGGCGCGGGCCGGCGCTGCGGCCGGCTGGCATCGGGCGGCGGCGCGGCCAGGATGACAGCGCGCATATCTTCGAGCGCGGCCTCCGGCAGCGGCATCAGCCGCGGCGTGGAATTTCGCGCGTGGGTGTCGGTCGGCCCGATGTTCAGACGCAGGGGGCGGCGCGACAGCGCAGGCCCCAGCGCCATGAACTGCCCGCGCTCGAGATCGCGAAAGGCTTCGGCCTGCCGCCGTTCCATGCCGAGTAGATCGGCGGCGCGCGCCATGTCGATGTCGAGGAAGGTCCGCCCCATCAGGAAATTGGAGGCTTCCGCCGCGACGTTCTTGGCCAGCTTTGCCAGCCGCTGGGTCGCGATGATTCCGGCAAGCCCGCGCTTGCGGCCGCGGCACATCAGATTGGTCATCGCACCAAGCGACAGCTTGCGCGCTTCGTCCGAGACTTCGCCGGCGACGGCCGGCGCGAACAGCTGCGCCTCGTCCACCACCACCAGCATCGGGTACCAATGGTCGCGGTCCACGTCGAACATCCCGCCGAGAAACGCCGCCGCGCGCCGCATCTGGTTCTCGGCGTCCAGGCCTTCGAGATTGAGCACGGTGGAGACCCGATGCAGCCGCGCGCGCTCGCCCGCGACCTGAAGGCCGCGCTCGGTGTGATCCTCGGCCTCGATCACGAGATGGCCGAAGCGCTCGGCCAGCGTGACGAAATCGCCCTCGGGATCGATGATGGCCTGCTGCACCCAGGGCGCGCTCTGTTCCAGCAGACGCCGCAGCAGATGCGACTTGCCGGAGCCCGAATTGCCCTGCACCAGGAGACGGGTCGCCAGCAGTTCCTCGAGGTCCATGGCGGCCACGGCGCCCGCCGTGGTCTGCCCCATCTCGATTGCAACCGTCATGTCCCGACTCAAGTCCCCGTCATTCGCGGACAGGGGCTTATCAACCCGGCTGGGGCGCGTCGAGCGTTACAGCGCGAATCATGCCGTGTTGCCCACGGTGGCGTTCAGGCGTGCTGCGACAGCCGTAGAAGTGCGGGCCGATAGGGCGGGACGGGATCGTCGTCCTCGTTTTCCGGGATCGCGCAGGAGCCGAATTCCTGCCTGATCCGCTCGATCTCGGCGATGCGCTCGTGCAGCCGCTGCAAATGCGCCTGCGACGTCGCCCGCCAGAACCGGAACGTGTCGGCCGTGAGCGGCAGGAACCCCGTTCCGAACGGCGTCGGATCGGCGACGACGGTGCGTCCGAGCAGCAGGAACCGCTCGGTGCCGGAGACGACGAGGGTCGCATAACCGCGGTTCCCGATTCGTCTGATCCCGTTCAGCGACCATTCGGCGAGCTTGCTGAAATACGGCTCCTCGCGCCAGCGATCGGGGCAGGCGTCGTCGACCGTGACGTTGACGGCGTCCTGGCTGAAATGCACCACGATGCCCGATTTTGCGGGAAACCAGTCGTCGTCGAGATGGCCTTGCAGCCAGGCGCAGACGAAGGACCGGCACATCTGCGGACGGTGGTCGTAGATGGTGCATCCGGTGCCGGCCTGCCAATGCCGGCAGAGCTGGTTCACCGGCTTGTCGACGGCGGCCACTTCGAGGATATCGCAGCAGGCGTTGCACGATCCGCATTGCCGCGCGGGACGCGCCGTCTTCGGCAGGCCGGTTGCGCGAAAACCCTGGCCGTCGCGAACCAGGAGCTTCTGTTTCTCCAGCGCGGTCAACGCACGTTCGATCTTGAGACGGGACAGTCCGGTTGCGTCGATCACGCCCTTCATCGTCGTCGCGCCTGCCTCGACGGCGCGGACGACGCTCAGCATCGCCTGATCCATTGCCTCTTTTTTTCTTCTCGTGTTCTTGCCTGGATCCCGGACGCAGGCCCTGCAAATCAACGTCTGGTAAGGTGATTTACAAAGCTATTTTGCTCATGCCTATATGCGGAGGCAAGACGACGCGACGTGCGCCGCGACACGATCGCGTGATCGCGGCGACGGGATCACTCCCGTTGAGCGTGCGCGACACCGGGAACCGTTCCGCGCAAGGTCATTCGATCGTCGGAATTGCGGTGCGTCGTCGCCATGCGACCAAGGCAGGGTTCGATGCGGTCAGAACCCGGGCGATCCCGCCCCCATGTGGAATGACGCAGATCAAGATTCGTGAACCCGAAGCCTGTTAGCTGGGTGCATGAGCTTCCTGACCTTCTTCACGGCGACCTGTTTTCTCCTCGCCATGCCGGGACCGACCAACACCTTGCTCGCGACATCGGGGGCAGGGAACGGCATCTCGCGGTCGCTGCATCTGCTCGCGGCCGAGCTGTGCGGCTATCTCGCCGCGATCGCGCTGCTGCGGCTGGCGCTCGGTCCCGTCGTCAGCGGCATTCCGGTTGCGGCCGTCGTGCTTCGCGTGGCGGTCAGCGTCTACATCCTGGGTCTTGCCGTCATGCTCTGGCGCGTCAACGCGCGCGAGCTGCGCGGCGGCGCCGTGGTGACGTTCCGCCAGGTGCTGATCACCACGCTGCTGAATCCGAAGGCGCTGGTGTTCGCCTTCCTGCTGCTGCCGCTCCGGGCCGGACTGTTCGAGCTGTTGCCCTGGATTGCGGTGATCGCGCTTCAGATCGTCACGGCGGGTGCTGCGTGGGTGATCCTGGGCGCCACGCTCGGCCGCGGCGCGCGCCGGCTGGGGCATCCCGAGATCATCACGCGCACCGGCGCGGTCACGCTCGTCGCGGTGACCGGCCTGATCTGGCTTCAATCATTCCTGAGCGCGTGAGCGCCGAGGCCGTACCATCGTGACGGACGCGGCGCGCGGCTATTGCGCGCCCGATCCGCCCTGCACGATCTTCTCGTTCAGCTTCTGGTCGACGGTCTCGACCGTGCGGTCGATCTCGCAGTTGGGCACGCCGAGCTGATGCGAGATCAGCTTCACCAGCAGGTCGACGCGCTCGATGAAGGGCGCGCCGCTCGCCACCGCGCGTGCGGCCGATGACGGCTTGAGCAGGCTTTCGGCCGCCTTGGCGTATTTCGCGAACGGCACCTGGTCCTGCGGGTCGGCGCCGAGCTTGCGGGCGATCGCGTCGACATGATCGTAGATCGTCTGCGAGCGCTTGAGATCGCCATGCACGGCATCGCGGATCGACTGCGGCTCGTGCGGCGTGATGCAGCGATAGTTGCCGGTCAGCAGCATCGACCATTTCGCCAGCGGCACGAACAGGGACGAGAATACTTTCAGCTTCACCGGCACGTCGAGGCCGTCGAGCGTCACCGCGTCGATGTCGGCTTCGAGCTCGCGCAGCACCTTGTTGTGCTTCTCGTCGGCGAAGACCGATGCCTTGAAGTTGGTGGGCAGGCCGACATGAAGCACGTTGGCGGCTTCCTCCGGCGGGCGGAAGGCCTGCGGGTCGGGCGAGCACAGCGTCACGAGCCCCGGCTCGAACCGCTCCCACACCTGCGCATTGGTGTAGGCCTCCTCGAGATCCATGCTGGCGAGCGCCGGAATCCGCTTCAGATAGGGCAGCGGCGGCATGTTCATGATCGACAGGCACGGCAGCTTTGCCGCGGCGATCTTGACCATGAGAACACGCACCGTGTGGTTGGTGTATTGCGGCTCCTGCATCGCCAGGCCGACCATGTCGTAGCGGGAGACGTCGACATCGGCCGGCGTCACCGCGTCGAGCTTGCCGGGCAGGTCGCGCGAGAAGATCGCGCGGTGCACCGCCTCGTCGCGCAGCTTGATGCGCACCTCGGTACCGTCGCGGTTGATCAGCTCGGCGGTCTTGGCACGGCAGACCAGGGTGACGTTGTGGCCCGCCATCAGCAGCTTCGTGCCCAGCAGGGAGCCGTAGGAAGCCCCGAGAATCAGAATGTTGCGCGCCATGCTTCGTCCCTTGAAAATGTCGTGTGATTTTTGCGCCCCGGACATGATCCAGGGGCGAGTTGGCGGCATCTAAAGCGATGTGCCCGGCGATGGCAACTGGGATAATGCATACAAGGCGATGCGGATATTCCCGCTTCGTTCGCATTTCGACGGGGGCCGCGAGAGGCAGGCGCATCAAAGCGGCGCCGCGACGGGATTTCTCAAAACGCCCGGCGGGAAGAACGTGGCGCTGTGTCGGAACGGTTCGCTCGCCATCGGCAAACCGTTCCATGTTGTCGAAATTCGACAATCTGGAATCCGCGATCCTGACACGCAGGTAGAGCGGATCATGTGGTGTCACGGTTCGCGCGCCGAGCTGCGATGAGCGACAATCCGCCGCAGCTTTCGCTGTCTGCCGACATAAGGATTCGCGATGACGCGCGGCGATCCTGCCTGCTCTGTCAGCAAACGAATTCTATATTTTAATCGTCGGTCACAACAAAAAACTACAAACTCAGAACCGCAAAAATGGCAGAATGTCGCGGGGCCATGACTGTGTATCAGCAACGGAGCTGAGGTGTGACGATTGAGTTGAGCCGGCGTGGTCTTTGTATCGAGACCGGCTCGTTGCGCAGTTATGCACGGCGCTCTGCTGAAAGCGCGGCCGGCAAGTCTGGGGAATCCAAATCTTGGTCGTTCAAGATTTGGTCGTTCAAGACTTGGTCGTCGCTGACGGCGCTGTTCGGGGACTGACATGGAAGGTGATCATTGGCCTCACGGCTCGTGCGACGGCGCGGGTGGCAATCTGGCGCGTTTGCGCAATCGCGCGTCCGGATTTTTCGAAGGCCTGTCCGTCGCAGACCTTGTGCGCGAGGGGCCGAGGCATTTGTGGGTTTCGGACTGGTTGAGGGTCGCGGACGACTACCGGATATCCGCCGAATCCGCGCGCAGAGACGAGTCCGCCCGGATCGCCGGGGAAGCGTGGCTGTGCTCGCTGACCGCGCTGGAAGTCGCGCGAAGTTTGTCTTGTCCGGGAGATATCGCGGATAGCGACCTCGCGGACAGGTTCGGTCTCGGCCTGAAGGGTTTTGCGGATGACGCCGGCCCGGTGATCGAGCGCGTGAAGATCGATAGCCTTGATCAAGGGGTGTTGACCGGGCTCTTTCTGCCGGCGTTCCGTCAGGGGCCTTCACCCACCGTCATCTGCATCGCCGACGAGGAAGCCACCCTGGGCTCGATGATGAGCAGGTTGTTGCCGGCCTCATGCCGCCGGAGCGTGTCGCTTCTGCTCGTCGATTCCAGCAATTCGTCCGTTCGTCGCCCCTTCAAGCCGGAGCATGAGCTTCAGTGCTGGCTGGACTATCTGGAGGCGCGCCCGGACGTCGATTCGCAACGGATTGCAGTCTATGGCGAAGGGGCGGGCGCCAGTCACGCGTCCCGCCTGGCTCTGCTGGACCGCAGGATAGCTGCCGCCGTGTGCGATGGCGGCATTGTGACGCCGGTCATGCGCCGGGCATCGTTGCGCTGGATGAGCGGCCTTGAGCAGGCCGTCCCCGACGCGACCTCGCCGGGTTCGTTGTTGCCGTCGCGTCGAATAGCTTGCCCGCTTCTCGTGGTCGTCGGGAGTCGCTCAATGGTGTGGGAGGAGGATGCGCTCGAGCTGCAAGCCGGCTACCGGCAGGCCGGTGCCGATTGCTCGACCGTCGTGCCGAACTGCATCCCGCATCCTCTGGGCGAGGTCGAGAATTTTATCGCTGTCGACGATTTCATTCTCGAATGGGTCGACAGCAAGCTGGGCGCTGCCCGCGTGATGAATCCCGTGACCTACCTCTAGCGGCATCGACGGATCACGACACGTCGATCGCCAGCAATCGTGCCGCCAGCCGGGCGTTCTTGGCAATCGTCGCGAGCCTGTCATTCAGATCGGCGAGGGTCTTCTCATTGAGCTCGTTGAACATGGTCGAGTTCAAGGCGAGCTTTCTCTTGGACAGCTTTTCGATTTCCGTCTTCGCCTTTGCCGTCAGCGACATCAGGACGAAGCGGGCGTCGTCGGCTGCCGGTCGTCGCGACAGAAACCCGCCCTTTTCGAGGCTCTTGGTCTGGTTGGTTACAAAGGCGGGATGGACCCGCAACTTGTTCGCAATGTCGATTCCAGCGACGCCTCGTCCCTCGTCCAGTTCGGTGATGGCCATCAAGATCAGCCATTGCGGCTCGGTAATCCCAAGCAATTCGGCCCAGCTGGCGTGGATGTTCTCCAGCTGGGAGTGAATTTCGACGATATTCCAGATGAAGTCCGTAATCGCCCTGTCGAGTTTCTTCTCGATCATGCGGCCTCCCCCCTGTTTTGCTTGGATCAATCTTTTAAAGGGATATTCGGGAGGCGTCTCGGATATCGCGCACCAACGATGGTCGTAGATGCCGCATGGCAGCAATCGCCTGGTCGTTTAGTACTTGCAAAAAGCAATTAATTTAATTACCCGTTGTCGTACTCAATTCTGCTGCTCTTGACCTTTGTCGATGGACAGCGATGTGAGACCTCCAAGAAAGCCCTCGGGATGCCCCCTGAGGGCTTTTTCTGTTTTATCATATGCACTTGAACGGCAGGCCGGTCGCGCCTGTTGCCCGCGGGCAACATCCTGTTCCGAACTTGCGATTCACTAAATCAATAAATTGAGGCGGTTGTTTTTATAAACTATATGTGAAGCCACGACGGAGGGGGCACCTCACTGTCGTTTCAATTCCGGACCCTCGGTGCGGAACTGAATTGAACGGAAAATTGAGGGTGGGCAGAGCGGCATCCGCCGAGGAGCCGAGCCCCCGAACCGACCTGGAGGTTTACTAATGAAGTTGACGAAAACACTCTTTCTCGGCTCGGCTGCCGGCCTGATGGCTGTCTCCGGGGCGTTCGCAGCCGATCTTCCCGTGAAGGCCAAAGCGGTCGAATACGTGAAGATCTGCTCGCTGTACGGCGCCGGGTTCTACTACATCCCGGGCACCGACACCTGCATCAAGCTGGGTGGTTACCTGCGCGCCGACGCCGTGATCGGCTCCAATTCGGACTTCAGCCCGAATCAGAGCGGCTCTGCCGGTGGCCGCAACCGCCTGATGAACTACTACACCTTCCGCGCTCGTGAAGACCTCAACATCGACACCCGCACCGCGACCGAGTACGGCGTCGTCCGTACCTTCTTCGACGGCGTGTTCACCTGGACGACCGGCAACTATTCCGGCACCGGCAGCGCGACCGGCGGCACCGCGTACAGCGGCACGCTGGCCCTCAACACCTCGGGTGCGACCCCGGCTCTCGTCGGTTCGTCGGTCAACGGCACCGACGGCAACACCTCGGCCGGTTCGCTCGGCGTGTACTACGCCTTCATCCAGTTCGCCGGCTTCACGATGGGTAAGGCCGTGTCGCAGTTCGACGCGCCCTGGACCAACTATCCCGGCAACATCACCGACAACCTCGTCGGCGGCAGCGGCACCGTTACCGGCGTCACCCAGTTCACGTACACGGCCGACTTCGGCCAGGGCGTGACGGCGTCGTTCTCGGCTGAAGATGCGACCCAGTACTATCAGGCCGGCAACCTCAACATGACCGGCGCGACCGCGGGTGGCATCATCGGCGGTTCGTACGGCACCAACGCCGTCGGCGGCTCGCGTTCGCCGAACCTCGTTGGTCAGGTGCGTGTCGACCAGGCTTGGGGCCTCTTCCAGGCGTCGGTTGCCGCGCATGACAACCACGTTGCCTACTACGGCGCCACCGAGGCGACTGGCCATCCCGACGACAAGTGGGGTTGGGCGGTTCAGCTCGCTCTGTCGATCAAGAACATCCCGACGGGCGCGGGTGACACGATCAACATCCAGGGCGTCTACACCGACGGCGCGACCCGCTACAACTTCCAGAACCTGTCGGGCAGCACCTACTCGCTGTTCGGTAGCTCGGGCGTTGCCTACCAGAGCGTCGGCTTCGCCAATGCTCCCGACACCGTGTTCGTCACCGGCAGCTCGCAGGAAACCGTCAAGACCTGGGGCTTCCGTGGTGCTTACACCCACAACTGGAATCCCGCCTGGAACTCCGCGATCTACGGTGCCTACGGCCAGGCCCAGTTCGGCTCGCTCGCCAAGACCACGATCTGCGGCGCCGGTGGTGCTGGCGGCGTGTTCGGTGGTCTGGCTGGTGTCACCTCGTGTAACCCGGACTTCGCGATCGGCCAGATGGGTGTCGTGACCCGCTGGACCCCGGTCAAGAACCTGACGTTCTCGGCTGACCTCACCTGGACCCATCTCGACCAGAAGTATGCTGGCACCGTGGCCTACGCTGGTTCCGGTACGACGGCCAAGCCGGCTGCCGTGTACGAGCTGAAGGATCAGGACACGCTCGCTCTGATCCTCCGCGCTCAGCGCAACTGGTAAGATCCATCCAGACAACGTGAATGAGCGCCCGGCGGGAAACCGCCGGGCGCTTTTTTTGTTGCACGGCGCGCGTGATGTGAGGCGCGGGACCTTTCCCGGATAGCGCGTGGCTCCATCCGGGCCACGAGATCTTGCGTTGCCCGACGGGCAAAACACCCGCGAAGCTGTCAACCCGCTGCCGCGAAAATATTCCACTTTACCGAAATTCGGAAATGGCGTATGTGTCGCCCATCCCGGCTCATCCTTGAG
>NZ_JBXAQU010000033.1:0-41509 GCF_058807535.1 Bradyrhizobium sp. GW821-FHT12B03 | reverse complement strand
TTCAGCAATGGTCTCCAATACTTCCATGCCCTCTCAGCCGGATGGAGCCTTAGAGATATGTGCATGCCCTAGGGCGAAGGCCGGGACCCATAGCCCCAGGGAGTAGTTGTGGCGCGAGATCGGAGTTACCCGTCTTCGCCAAATCAAATCCTGTGGTTATGGGTCCCGGCCTTCGCCGGGACGACACGGAGATTGTAGCGCGCGTCTTCCGCCAAACGCGCAGCCACCCTCACAACTCCCGTGCATTCGAGAACGCGAAACTCGACACCCGCCGCGTCGTCTCGTCCAGGATCAGCGTGCGCGTGATCGGCGGCTCGGCGCGCTGGGCGCAGTTTTCGCGTTCGCAGAGACGGCAGTTGACGCCGATCGGCGTGCCTTCCGCCTTCTCCAGATCCATGCCCGCGGCATAGACCAGGCGTGACGCGTGGCGGATCTCGCAGCCGAGTCCGATGGCGAAGCGCGGCTGCGGCAGCGGGTGCGGCGCGACCGGGCGGCGCACCATCTGCGCGATTGAAAAGTAGCGCGTGCCGTCGGACAGCTCGATCACCTGCTTGAGCAGGCGGTCCGGCGTGTCGAAGGTCGAGTGCACGTTCCACAAGGGACAGGTGCCGCCGAATTTCGAGAACGGGAACGTGCCGGAGGAGAAGCGCTTGGAGACGTTGCCGGCATTGTCGACGCGGAGCAGGAAGAACGGAATGCCGCGCGCGTTCGGTCGCTGCAAGGTGGTGAGGCGGTGGCAGACCTGCTCGAAGCCGGAATTGAAGCGCTGCGCCAGCAAATGGATGTCGTAGTTCAGCGCTTCCGCCGCGGCAAGGAAAGCCGGGTAGGGCATCATCACCGCCGCCGCGAAGTAATTGCCGAGCGTGATGCGGAACAGGCGGCGCGGAGTGTCGTCGAGCGGGCCGGCGCGGCCGATGATCGCCTCCAGATGCTGCGCGCATTCGCCAAGGCCGAGCTGGAAGGCGAGCTGGAACGCGCGCCCGGGCGGGTCGACCAGCTCCGAGATCAGCAGCTGGCGGCGGTGGCGGTCGAAGCGCCGCAGCGTCTCGCGCATCACGTCCACAGGCATGATGCGGGTCTGCACCGAATGCTTTTCGCGCAGGCGCGCGGCCAGTGCCGCGTAGAGACCTTCGGCCGGCACGTTCAATTCGTCGCGCAAGGCTTCTGCGGCCTGCTCGAGCTCCGGAAAATAGTTGCGGTTGGCCTCGATCAGCTCGCGCACCCGCTCGACCGGATTGGTCTCGTAGCGCGTGCCGACGTCGCGGTCGGCCATTTGCGCGGCCGCCAGCGTCTCGCCCTGACGGGCCTCGGTATAGGCCGCATAGAGCCGTTGCAGCGCATGGGTGACCCCGGGGCAGAGCTCGGCAAGGTCGCGCAGCTCCTGCTTGGGCACGTCGATCTGGCGGAACAAGGGATCGGAGAAGATCTCGTTGAGCTCGGCGAAGAAGCGGTCTTCGTCGGCGGTGGCGAGGTCGCGCAGGTCGAGGTCGTAGGTCTCGGCCAGCCGCAGCAGGATCTGCGCCGTCACCGGGCGCTGGTTGCGCTCGATCAGGTTGACGTAGCTCGGGGAGATCCCGAGCCCTTCGGCGATCTGGGTCTGCGACAGCCCCAATTGCTGCCGGATTCTCCGGAAGCGCGGACCGACGAACAGTTTTTTCCCTGAGGCGGCGGGCATTTTCGGATCTCCAAGGGAACTATGGGCGCATCAAGGACAGTCTTGCTGTCCTATTATTTTACAAACTTTACAAAATAACATCTATTACATGTCCTGATGTTACATGACATCACCAATAAAAAACAAGCCATCTATACGAAGTTTCCGTTTTCGCGTTTACGTCGTGACACGCATTTCGCAATGCACTGTCAAGAATGTCGATGGCCAGCCATCGCCATCGTCAGCGAAAGGATCAGGCAGATGAACTACCAGCCCCGCGGCATCAGCACTTTCCAGGCGCCGGCCTCGTATCAGAGCGAGATCGATGCAGCCCAGGCGCTCCTCGAGACCAAGCCGACCTGGAACGGGGTGACGGCCGAGCACGTCGCGCGCATGCGCCTGCAGAACCGTTTCAGGACCGGCCTCGACGTCGCCCGCTACACCGCGGCCTTGATGCGGGCCGACATGGCGGCCTATGACAACGACCCCACCAAGTACACCCAGTCGCTGGGCTGCTGGCACGGCTTCATCGCCCAGCAGAAGCTGATCTCGGTCAAGAAGCACTTCGGTGGCAAGACCGATCGCACCTACCTGTATCTCTCGGGCTGGATGATCGCGGCGCTGCGCTCCGAGTTCGGACCGCTGCCCGACCAGTCGATGCACGAGAAGACCTCGGTGCCGGCGCTGATCGAAGAGCTCTACACCTTCCTGCGCCAGGCCGACTCGCGCGAGCTGAACGACATCTTCCGCAGCCTCGACAAGGCGCGCAAGGAAGGCGACAAGACCCGCGAGAAGGAGCTGATCGAGAAGATCGACAACTTCCAGACCCATGTCGTGCCCGTCATCGCCGACATCGATGCCGGCTTCGGCAACGCGGAGGCGACCTACCTGCTCGCCAAGAAGATGATCGAAGCGGGCGCCTGCGCGCTCCAGATCGAGAACCAGGTCTCGGACGAGAAGCAGTGCGGTCACCAGGACGGCAAGGTCACCGTGCCGCATGACGTCTTCCTGGCGAAGATCCGCGCCTGCCGCCACGCCTTCCTCGAGCTCGGCGTCGAAGACGGCGTCGTCGTGACCCGCACCGACTCGCTCGGCGCCGGCCTGACGCAGCAGATCGCCGTCAGCCACAAGCCCGGCGACATCGGCGACCAGTACAACAGCTTCCTCGATTGCGAGGAAATCACCGCGGAGAACGCCCGCAACGGCGACGTCATCATCAACCGCAACGGCAAGATGATGCGTCCGAAGCGGCTGCCCTCCAACCTCTACCAGTTCCGCCCGGGCACCGGTGAGGACCGCTGCGTGCTGGATTGCGTCACCTCGCTTCAGAACGGCGCCGACCTGCTCTGGATCGAGACCGAGAAGCCGCATATCGAGCAGATCGCGAAGATGGTCGACCGGATCCGCAAGGTGGTTCCGAACGCCAAGCTGGCCTACAACAACTCGCCGTCGTTCAACTGGACCCTCAACTTCCGTTGGCAGGTCTACGACGCGATGAAGGAAGCCGGCAAGGACGTCAGCAAGTACAACCGTGCCGAGCTGATGAAGGCGGAATATGACGACACGCCGCTGGCGAAGGAAGCCGACGAGCGGATCCGCACCTTCCAGGCGGATTCGGCCAAGCGTGCCGGCATCTTCCATCATCTGATCACGCTGCCGACCTACCACACCGCGGCGCTCTCGACCGACAATTTGGCCAGGGAGTACTTCGGCGAGCAGGGCATGCTCGGCTACGTCAAGAACGTCCAGCGCGCCGAGATCCGTCAGGGCATCGCCTGCGTGAGGCATCAGAACATGGCCGGCTCCGACATCGGCGACGACCACAAGGAATACTTCGCCGGCGAGGCTGCCCTGAAGGCGGGCGGCGCGCACAACACGATGAACCAGTTCGGTTAAGCCGGGTAACAGGAGACTGACAATGACCAAAGGCAGCAATTTCTGGGTGATCGGCGGTGAGTTCGGCTCGATGAACTTCCACAAGCTCGTGGAAGGCTCGGCCCAGGTGCAGGGTCCGTTCAAGACCCGCAAGGAAGCCGAAGATGCCTGGCGCACGGTCTCGGAAGAGAACCGCCACAAGGCCGGCGTGCGCTTCTCGATCGTGGAAGAGCCGTCGCGGGTCTCGGCCTGACGGCTGCCTGAAAATCTAAGAAGACGTCCAAGGACGGAGGGTCCCATCCGGCGCAAGCCGGGTGGGATCGTCTGTTTTTGGCACAGGTGAATGGCCTGTGGGCTCGTTAAGTCTCTGGAATTGCGGACCCTTTGCGGACCGTTTGGTTGCTGATAGGTTAACGTCAGGAATTGAGGACGAGGCCGACAATGTCAGAGCCCGAGACCAGCGGGACCCATCCCAGCCAGCCGCGCCCGGTGCGGCTGCGCGACGCGCTGCTGCGCGCGCGGATCGAGGCCGCCGACCGGACCGGTGTCGTCGTCGATCTCAGGGATGCCGAGGTGGCGCGGCTCGAAATCCTCAACGACGCGCTCGATCCGCTGTTCGCACAGGTGCCCGATCAGATCGACCTGTTCGACCGCGGCATCAGCCAGGGCGACACGCCCAGGCTCTGGATCGACGTCGTCGCGCACATCATGATGGGACGCGACAAGCGGCTGTACCGCTTCGTCCAGGACACCCGCTTCGGCCGCATCGTGCTCGCCGAATCGCACGATACATCCGTGATCGTCGAGGCCGTCACCGACTATGTCGCCCGACGCATGATCGAGCGCGAGCATGCGATGGTGGTTTTGCCCGAGCCGAAGCCGGAGGCCGCGGCGCGGCCAGCCCGCTCGCGGGTCTGGCCGTTCGTGTTCGGCTTCATCCTCGGCGCCGCCGCCTTGTTCGGCCTCGCCGTGCTGGCGGCCCTGCGGAGCTGGTGAATCTCTCTCCGGCGTGGGACTAAATCAACCGCGCATGCTTGATCTGCTGGATCTGAAATCCGGAGCCCAGGCCGCGCACCGTCTGCTCGCAGCGCCAGCCGGCATTGTCCTTCACGATTCTGAACAGATTATACGCCGCTGCCGGATAGCGCCCGTGTGCGAGCGCGGAGGCCGACGGCACGCCGATCGCGGGAATGTTGCCGTTGGGCCCCTCGAACCACATCGTCGAATGAATGTGGTCGTGCCCGTGCAGGACGAGCTCGACGCCGTGGCGCTTGAGCAGCGCCAGCAGATCGGCAGAATCAGTCATCCGCTTCTGCGGCGCGTCGGACTTCAGGGGATGATGCACCAGCAGCACGCGGAAGACGTCTTCAGTCGCAAGCCGTTCGAGGACCTGTTCGAGGGCTGCGAGCTGATCGCGCCCGAGTGTGCCGGTCGCCATCAGCGGCAAGGTCGGCACCGCCGTGGACAGGCTGACCAGCGCGAGCGGTCCGCGCCGGCGCACCGAAGGAAAGCCGACGCTGCCGTCGTCGGCGGCAAGATAGGGCGCAAACGTCTCGCCGAAGCGATGAAAGGTGGCGCGGACATAGGCGTCGTGATTGCCGGGAATCGTGGTGACGCGGTCGGGCGGGCCGACGCCGTCGAGCCAGGCGCGCGCGGGAGCGAACTCCGCCTCCAGCGCCAGGTTGACGAGATCGCCCGTCACCGCGATGTGGTCGGGCGCCTGCGTCTTGATATCGGCGACGAGGGCGTCGAGCACCTCGCGGCGCTGGTACTTGTAGCGGTTGCGCGTCCAGTTGACGTAGCCGAGCGCGCGCTTGCCGGCGAGCTCGATCAGCCGCGGTTTCGGCAAAGGCGGCAGATGTGGGTCGGACAGATGGGCGAGCGTGAAGGGGGCCAGCATGTTGTGAGTCATGGCGCGCGATTGCCTCGCTATTGCTCCGCTGTAATGGCAAGGTCGCGAGGACTGCGCAAGCCGGGCCTGAAGGAAGCTTGATGGGAGATCGTCTGAACCGCGTCCGACGGAAATTCGAGCCGCTGCTGCGGCGAATCTTCCACGCTTATTTCCTGATCGTGCGCGGCATGACCCTCGGCGTTCGCGCCGTGGTGCTGGATTCCGCGAACAGGGTGTTCCTGGTCAGGCACAGCTACGTCGCCGGCTGGTATCTGCCCGGCGGCGGCGTCGATCTCGGCGAGACCATGGAGCAGGCGATGCGGCGCGAGCTCAAGGAGGAGGGGGATATCGACCTCACCGGCGAGGCCGCGCTGCACGGCATCTTCCTCAACAGCCACGTCTCCCGCCGCGACCACGTCGCGGTCTACGTCGTCAGGCAGTTCAGGCAGGATCGCCTGCCCGACCCCAACCACGAGATCGTCGAATGCGGGTTCTTCGCGATCACGGCATTGCCCGAGGGGACCACGCGCGGCACGCGTCTGCGGATCGCGGAAGTGCTGGACGGCAAGCCGCCGATCGCGACGTGGCGTTGAACGCCGAGTACATGACGAAATTGGGCTCGTTCGGCTTGCTCGGCTCACCTCTCCCTTCGGGAGAGGTGGTCCGAGTTCGACGCTCGCATCTCTTCAACCAACATTGATCCCGCTTTAACCGCCGGGCTGGCTGCTTTCCTTCGCCTTCAGCTCCAGCGCCAGCAGGCTCTGCTCCTGGATCAGCGCACAGTTCTGCCGCTCCAGCCGGTGCAGCCGCGCGGTCATGTTGTGCATGAACGCGAACACCACCAGGAATAGCGCGCCGAACATCACGACGAACGGGAACACCACGCCGGTCAAATGGCTGACGAAATAGGCCAGCTTCGGAAACAGCGTGAAACCCGCGGGGATGATCGCCACCATGGACAGCATCAGGAAATCATAGAGATCGAACTTGCCTTGCAGCGTCTTGCGCAGCAGCGCCAGCATGTAGATCAACGCGAAGGCGGAGATGACGGCGACCGTCTCTGCGCTTGGAAGGACGTTGGTCATGGCCGCCTCCTCAGGATGTTCAAATCAGTGACGGGTTCGCAAACGGGCACGGAGAAGCGCGGCGTCATGGCGATCGCACCAGACGCGCGAGCAGGATATAGCCGAGGACGCGGATCATGTAGCTCGCCGACTTCAGCCCGTCGATCGAGCTGACGCCGGTCTCCCGCGCCCGCATCGCGACCGGGACCTCGCTGACGGTGAGGCCTGCGCGCATGGCCCAGGCCAGCGAGATCGGCTCCGGAAAATCCGTCGGGTATGCCTTGGCGAAGAAGGCGATGGCGGGCCGGTCGAGCAGCCGCATGCCGCTGGTCGGATCGGTGATGCGGCCGCCGCTGAAGAGGCTGTTGAGCGCGAGCACGATCAGCCTGATGCCGGCACGGCGCATCCGCGTCGAGCAGAAGCCGGCATTGTCGATGAAGCGGCTTCCGATCGTGATGTTGGCCGGGTCCTTGCGATAGGCGTTCAGGAGAGTCTCGATGGCGCGCGGATCATGCTGCCCGTCGCCGTCGATCTGGATGCAGAAATCGAAGTCCTGACGCGCCGCGTATTTGATGCCGGTCTGGACGGCCCCGCCGATGCCGAGATTCTGCACGAGGCGTGCGACCGGCGAGCGGCAGCTGGCCACCGCGGATGTCGCGTCGGACGAGCCGTCGTCGACGACCAGGGTGTGGTAGTGGCAGCCTGTCGCCGCAATCTCGTTGAGGAGACCGCCGATTGAGGCCGCCTCGTTGAAGCAGGGAATGACGAGCAGGATCCGTGGCGCGCCGGCGTGCGGTGCAACAGCACCGCAAATGTCGGTCGAACCCAATTCCCTATTGGTCACGGCCGCCTCGCCCCCGAAATGCCAGCCTTGCTATACTTGCCGGCGCTTTTCCTGTACAGGCGGCGGAGCCCTTTTCGAGCTGCGCGGCTCGCCCGACAGGAGCCCATGAGAGCTGTTAAAGTATTTCTTTCGATTTTGTTTCTGGCAATTCTGGCCAGCAATATCCGCCTGATCTCGCACTGGAGCGAGAGCCGCGGCGTCTATGACGACATCTGCTATCTCAGGCAGGCGCATCTGTTTCAGCGCTTCGGATGGCAAGGGCTCGACACCAGCCTTGCCCGTGAAACCGACGGCTATCTCGCGGGCAAGTTGCGCAGCATCGATTTTCCGAACTGGAACGAGCCGACCCGGGCACCCTGCCACACGCAGACTGCCGACGGCAAATGGGTGATGACCCCGCCGCCGGGCACGGGCTTCGCGCTGGCGCTGTTCCCGGAAGGGTTCCAGGTCATTCCGCTCTATGTGATGGCGAACGCAATCATCGCCGGCTTTGCGCTGTACGGGCTGTGGCGGGCGCGCGAGCCGGTGTCGTTGACGTCGGCAGCGCTGTTCGGTGCGCTCTCGATCTACTTCATGATCAATCCGACCAAGGCGAGCTATTCGATGGCGCCGACGATGCTCGTCTGCGCGCTGGCGGGTCTGCTCACTGCACGACTGTTCCTCGGCGAAAACCGGCGGCTGCTGATCGTCGCCATCGTCGGCATTCTGCTCGGCCTGTCCGCGAGCTTCAGGATCGCGAACGTGGTTCTGTCGGCCGGCTATTTCCTGTTCTTCGGATTGTCGTTCCTGGTCCGGCGCAACCGCGACAGCTTGCTGCAGGGTCTCGTGCTGGGCCTCGCGTTCCTCGTCGGCCTGTTGCCGGTGTTCGCGGCGAACCTGGTCAATTCGGGCAATCCGCTTGTCTCGGCCTATGGCGGACAGGATACGGCCGCGCGGGGTCTCGACGCGGCCGTGCTGCGCGCCTATCTCGGCGACACCCAGTTCCCGTTGATCGTGATCGCCTGTGCATGGACCGCGCTGTTGTGGCGTTTGGCGAACCATGCCGGCGTCAGGCAACTCACGCTGCTGGTCGCCGGCAATCTCGCATTGAATCTGGCGTTCTTTGCCACGCACCCCGTCTTCACGCAGTATTACGTCATTCCCATCTTGATGCTGTCGCTCTGGACCCTGCTGTTTGCGACCGTCCTCGTCCGCGGCCCGGCACAGGGTCTTATCGTCGACGAGTCCGATGGACCGCGGCCCGCCGAGATGTTATCCCGCTCCCGACATTGACGCGTTTTCCCGACGCGAACCTGAAACCATTTCGCTCGAAGACGCATGCCGACATGACCGATCTCTCGCTCACCATCCTTCCCGAAGCTGCCGGCGACGCCCAGGCGATCGAGCGGCTGCACGAACGCACCTTCGGCCCCGGCCGCTTCGTGCTCAGCGCCTACCGGATTCGCGAGCACGTCGACCATCTGCTCGAGCTCTCCTTCACCGCCCGCATCGGCACGCTGCTGGTCGGCTCGGTCAGGCAGTTGCCGATCCTGATCGGCGGCGAGACGCCGGCGCTGCTGCTCGGACCGCTCACCGTCGAGCCGCCGTTCCGCAGCCGCGGGGTCGGCCGCCTGTTGATGGAGCGCGCGCTGAAGGACGCCAAGGAGAACGGTCACCGCCTGGTGCTGCTGGTCGGGGACGAGCCCTATTACAGCCGCGTCGGCTTCAAGCAGGTCGCCAAGGGCCGCGTCACCATGCCCGGCCCGGTCGACGCCGCCCGCATCCTGGTGTTCGAGCTCGTCGACGGCGCCTTCGAGGGCGTGTCGGGTCCGGTGGGCCCGGACTGGAGCAAGGCGCGGGGATAGGTTGGTTCGTAGCCCGGATGGAGTATCGAAGATGCAGGTGCGTCCCGCAGATCCCGTTGAGATCGATCATCTCGCGCGGTTGTGGCACGATGCCTGGCATGGAGCGCACGCGCATCTTGCGCCGCCGGAGCTGGTCCGCCTTCGCACCGTTTCGAGCTTTCGCGATCGGCTCGAGGCGATGCTTTCCGATGTCTGCGTTGTCGGTCAGGCCGGTGCGCCGCTCGGCTTATGCGCCCTCAAGGGCGACGAATTGTACCAGCTCTTCGTGTCGCCCGAAGCGCATGGGACGGGTGTGGCTGCGGCGCTGATCGCCGATGCGGAGGCACGCCTCGCCGCGCGCGGGGTGGAGCTGGCGTGGCTGGCATGTGCGGTCGGCAACATGCGCGCCGCGCGGTTCTACGAGAAGAGCGGCTGGCGCAACGCCGGCACGTTCGTGATGATGTCGGAGACGTCGAACGGGCCTTTCCCCGTCGACCAGTGGCGCTTCGAGAAGCAGCTTACGACTGTGGCGTGAGCATGCCCGCGCTCCATCCTCCGTCATTGCGAGCGTAGCGAAGCAATCCAGGATCTCTCCGCAGGGACAGTCTGGATTGCTTCGTCGCAAGGGCTCCTCGCAATGACGGTATGTGTCGGGGCCCGCAGGCCCCGACCGGAGCAAGGCTAGAACTTGAAGTTCGCGAACGCCCGCACGCCGATGCCGGGCATCAAGACCTCGTCCTTGGTGTAGGACACCGAGTTGCGGATGTTCTCGTTGAGCAGGTTGTTGCCGACGAGGCCGGCAATCATCTCGCGCGCACCGAACAGACGCGGATCGAGCTTGGTCTTGTAGCTCACCTCGGCCTTCAACAAATTGTAGCCGGGCGTTGCCGTCTCCGCGATCACCGCCACGTTGTTCTGCGCGAAGGCGTGCAACAGATTGACGCGCATCAGCCAGTTGTCGTCGCGCCAGAACACGCCGCCGCCCATTCTGAGCGGTGGAATCCGCGGCACGTTGGTGCCGTCGGTGAAGGTGGCGCGGACCACGTCGAGCTGGTTCTCGATGCCCCAGATGCCGCCCTGGAATGCGCCGACGTCGAGCTGCGACTGGAATTCGCCGCCGCGGAAGTTGGCGTTGGCCTGCGAATAGACCGCCTGGTTGACCTCGGCGCCGGGCGTGCCGCACGAGGCAAAGTCGTCGTCGCACATCACGCCGGTGAGACGGCGATAGATGAAATTGTCGAAATGCGTGTAGTAGACGGTGGCCTCGAACCTGAACGGCCCCGTCGCCTTGCGCACGCCGAGCTCGACCGATTTGGCGGTCTCGATCGTCAGGTTCGGATTGCCGATGTCGAACGTCGCGGTCGCATCATGCGCGCCGCGCGAGAACAGTTCCGCCGCCTTCGGCGCGCGCTCGACATATTGCGCGGTGATGCTGCCGACCATGCCGCCGGGCAGGTCCTGTAGCAGGCCGATGCTGCCGCTCTTCGGCGTGAACGAGGGATTGCGCGCTATGCCTGCCTGCGGCGTGCCGTCGGGCAAATAGTCCGCCGGAAAATCGGGCGTCGTGCCGTGCAGCTCGACGTGCTCGATGCGGCCGGCGATCTGCGCCCGCGTCTGTTCGCTGAACTTGAACTCGTTGAAGGCGTAAGCGGCAACGCGCGTGCTGTTGTTGGGGTCCCACAGGCCGTTGAACAGCGTGCCGGGATTGTCCGGGCTCGGCGCGCTCAGCTCCTGATGGCCGACCTGGAAGCCCAGCGCCGTCGTGACCTCGGCGAAGCGCGCGTTGAACGGCATCAGCTGCACCTCGGTGCGGATTTCCTGCTCCTTGTTGGTGAAGGTCTGCCGCACGCCGTCGCTGGTGGGGTCGGCGGGATCGGCAAGGCCGATCTCGTTGTGCCGGTAGTCGGTCGCTCCGGCCCAGAAGCGGACGGTGTCGATCGCGGCCGCATCAGGGTGGTACTCGCCCTTGACGTTGATCTTGGTCTGGTGGCCGTCGATGCGCGTGTTGTGGTCGGCGCCGTCGATGCCGGGGATGTGGTAGAGCGAGTCGTTCTGCGTGATCGCAGCCCCGATATAGCCGCCCTGGAAGAAGTAGGAGCCGCCGATCGAGGCGCCGTCCGAGCGCGTCGCCGAATTGGGCTGGCGGCCGTTGGCGACGGACCGCGTCTGGTCGTTCAGATAAGGGTAGCTCGGGATGCTGTAATCGGTGGTGTTGCGGCCATAGACGTCGGCATGGAACGCGAAATTGCCGCCGCCGGTGTCGAGCAGCACGCCGCTTTCGACGCCGCGATCGACCGAGCTGAACGCGCTGCGCGTTTCCGCCGTGACGCAGGGCGAGGTCTCCGCAGTTGCCAGCGGCGCTTTGACCGGCAGGCCGTAACTCTGGAACGGCTGCGTGCCGCAGCTTGGCAGCGCATCCGGGATCCGGTTGTTGGTGGCGCTGACGACGCCGCCGATCGAGGTCGAGCCGTAACGCAGTGCGGCCGGCCCGCGCACCACTTCGACCTGGTTGGTCGCGAGCGGATCGATCGGGACGAAATGGTCCTCGCCGAGGTCGGAGGCGCCGCCGGAATTGGTGCCGTTCTCGACGATGCCGACGCGGTTGACGTCGAGGCCGCGGATGATCGGCCGGCTGGAGGCGCCGGGCGCGAAGCTCGAGCCGGTGATGCCGGGCTTGGAGAACAGCAAATCGCCAAGCTGGCCGCCGCCCTCGCGGCGGATCTCCTCGTTCGGCACCACCGTGACCGTCGCGAACTGGTTGGTGACAATAGGCAGCACCCCTTGCTGGGATGTCGCGGCGCTGACTGCTGCCGCTGGCGCAGCTTCCGCCGCGTGTGGCTGGCTGCGCGACCGTCCGGTACGCGCGACACGGACCGGGCTGCGGGTCGGGACCACCCTGCGCACGATCGGGCTCGGCGCCGTCACGGTGACGGCGGGGATCTCGGTCGACGATTGCGCAGGCGCTGCTGGTGCAGGCTGTTGTGCGGGTGTTTGGGCGAGCGCCGGTGTGGCGGCGGCGCCGAGCAGGAGCAGGCTCGCTCCGGCGAGACGCTGCACGCGTCGCGATTCAAATGACATGGTCCTGATTCCAGTCAGGCGCCGTCCGAAAGAGTCTTTGCTGATCGGAGGCGGCCTGCCGTCGCAGCGCGACGGAATTCGACTTCAACGGTTCCCGGGCATGCGAGCCCAGGTGCGATCAAACGTTGGAGGTCAGGACGCGGGAGGAGCGCGCGGCTGGAACGCCGTGCCGGCCGATTTCAGGTGAGCGAATTCGGCATCGGTGGTGCGATAGAGCAGTTCGATTGCCTGCGGCAGCTCCAGGAGAGGCGGCGTCGCGAACAGGACGGTGCCCGCCATCGCGACCAAGGCGCAGATCGCGCAATTGTCCTCGCCCGGCTGCTCGCGGTCGGGGCTCCCTGGCGATTGCTTCTGGACCGCGGCGCGGTCGGTCGAGGCAACGCCGCTCGTGCTGTCGGTCTGCTGAAGCGAGGCTGCCGCAAGGGGCGCGGCCTGGGCGAACCAATGGCTATGGCCGAACGTCAGCGCGAACTGCACCAGCATCGCGAACAACGCGAGCCGGGCGCCGTGCCTGATATTCGACCGGAACCACTTCATCTGGAAACGCCATTCTGCATCGCGAGGCGCCGATCTGGCGTCGCGATGTTACATTGTAACATCGCAGCATCGATCCGCTTATGTCAACGGCGGTCAGGCGATCTCGCGCGGGTGGCCGCGCGATGTGGCGTTCGGGCAACTAGCCTGAGATGCGTCTTGGTTGAATAGGTGCGCGCCCAGAACTCGAAACACCTCTCCCCGCTGGGGAGAGGTGAACCGCAGCCGATCGGGTTCAGCGCCCTTCGCGCACCCACGTTGCGGCGAAGGCGCCGAGCAGCAGCAGCAGGCCGATCAGGCCGGCGAAGATCGGCAGCACGCCGACGCCCTTCACGACGCTGGCATCGCGCATCCGCACGCCCATCCAGCCGTCGCCGTGGAAGACGCTGACCGAGCGCACCGGCACGATGCGCGGCAGCTCGACGCTGGAGCCACTGGCCACGCGCACGGCATTGCCGCCGGTCGCCTGTGTCAGCGGCTTCAAGGTTTCGGTCGTGGAGGTGACTTCCGAAAACTCTCTCGGATTGGTCGGGCCGACATTGATCAGCGCCTTCAGCGTGCCGTCGGTCGCCTGCCACAGGCCGAGCTCGCTGGCCGGCAGGCTGGCGCGCCACTCGCCGGGATCGCCCGCGCTCAGCGTCAGGTCACGCGACACGCCCGAAGGCGAGGTCACGCTGACCGGCTGGACGCTGTCCGACATGGTCTGGCGCACCACCACGAGATCCTTGCCCTGCACCTGGAGGCGCAGCGCTTCCTCGTCGAGATCGGGCTGCTTCATCAGCCAGTGCGACATCCGCCTGAGCAGGTCGAGATGGGGGCCGCCGCCCTCATAGCCGCGCGCCCACAGCCAGATGTGATCGGAGAGCAGCAGCGCGACGCGTCCCTCGCCGAAGCGCGACAGGAACAGCAGCGGCTTGCCGTCGACGCCGGTCATGACAGGCGGATTGACGGAGTTGCGGGTGTCGACGGTGCGGAAGAAGCGGCTCCAGCGCGGCGGCTCGGATCCCGAGCCCTCCAGGCCGCGCGTGACGGGATGGCGTTTGCCGACGTCGGACAGATGCGCATAGAACGGCTTCTCGGTGACGCCGACGGGTTCTGCCGGCAGCACCGAATCCAGCGGCGTGCGCCAGATGCTGGTGTTGGAGGCATAGTCGGGACCGGCCGAGACCAGCACGGCGCCGCCCGCGCGCACATAGCGCGCGATGTTGTCGAAATAGGCGATCGGCAGCACGCCCTGGCGGGCGTAGCGGTCGAAGATGATCAGCTGGAATTCGTTGATCTTCTGCTGGAACAGCTCGCGGGTCGGAAACGCGATCAGCGACAATTCGTTGATCGGCGTGCCGTCCTGCTTCTCCGGCGGGCGCAGAATGGTGAAGTGCACGAGGTCGACGCTGGCGTCGGACTTGAGCAGATTGCGCCAGGTGCGCTCGCCGGAATGCGGCTCGCCCGAGACCAGCAGCACGCGCAGCTTGTCGCGCACGCCGTCGATGGCGACGACGGCGCGGTTGTTCACGGGCGTCAGCTCGCGCTCGAGCGGCGAGGCCTCGATCTCGACGATGTTCGGGCCGGCATGCTTGATGTCGACGTCGACGCTCGCGGTCTGGCCGCTCGATAGCGTGCGCTCGTTGATGACCTCGCCGTCGCGGCGGACCGTGACCTTGGCGCGCTCGCCGGAGACGCCCTGGTCGTCGAGGCGGTAGGTGATGGTCTGGCTCTGGCCGACGATGCCGAAGCGCGGCGCCGCCGTGACCGCGATGCGGCGGTCGCGCTCGTCCTTCTGTCCGGTGATCAGCGCGTGCACCGGCGCCTGGAAGCCGAGCGCAGCGGCATTGGCGGGAATGTCGTGAACGCGGCCGTCGGTGATCAGGAACGCGCCGGCGACGCGGTCGACCGGCACGTCCGACAAGGTCGAGGCCAGCGCGCCGAACAGTTTTGTGCCGTCGGTCTCGCCGTCCGCCTGTCCGGCGTCGACGACGCGGACCTCGAGGCCCTTGATCTTCTTCAGGCCGTCGACCAGCGCTTCCTGCGCCTGGGCTGCCTCACGGGTGCGGTTGCCGAAATTCTGGCTCGGGCTCTTGTCGACGACGACGGCCGCGACCGAGGTGAGGGGATCGCGGTCCTCGCGGGTGAAGGAGGGATTGGCGAGCGCCAGCAGGAACAGCACCAGCGCGGCCACGCGCACCGCCGCGCCGCGCGCACGCGCCAGCAGCAGCACGAGCGCGATGACGACGATCGCGGCCAGCGCGAGCCAGAGAACGATCGAAGGGACAAGCGGCGTGAATGCGATGCCGTAATTCATCGTACGAACCCATCCGCATCGTCATGCCCGGGCTTGTCCCGGGCATCCACGTTCTCCGCGTCGTGTGGCAAGACGTGGATGGCCGGGACATAGGCGAGCGAAGCGACGCCGTTCTTCGAACGGCTACGCCCGCCCATGACGGCTTCTGTCTGGCGGATATGCAATTTCAACATCCGCATCATTGCCCCAGTCGTTCGATCAACGCCGGTGCGTGCACCTGGTCGGCCTTGTAGTTGCCGGTCAGGGTGTACATCACGATGTTGGCGCCGGCGCGGTAGGCGAATTCGCGCTGGCGGGGGTCGCCGCTGGTCACCGGCAGCATGTACTGGCCGTCGGGGCGCACGGCCCAGGCGCCGGCGAGATCGTTGGAGGTGATGATGATCGGCGAGACGCCGTCGCCGCCGCGCGCCGGACGCTGCGCGCTCTCGTCGTCGTCCTCGCGCGGCAAGGTCTCGACCCAGGTCTGGCCGGTGTTGAAGCGACCGGGGAAGTCGCGCAGCAGGTAGAAGGTCTTGGTCAGCACGTGCTCGCGCGGCACCGGCTCGAGTTCGGGCACGTCGAGCGAGGACAGGATCTCGCGCAAGGTCCGCATGCCCGGCGTCTGCGAGGCGCCGTTGTCGCCGGGCGGCGCTTCGATCGCGTCGCGGGTGTCGAACAGCACGGTGCCGCCCTGCTTCATGTAGGCATCGATCTTGTTGATCGCGTCCCGCGGCGGCTTGGGCGCGCCGGGCACGATCGGCCAGTAGATCAGCGGGAAGAAGGCGAGCTCGTCGCGCGCGGGATCGATGCCGACGGGATCACCGGCTTCGAGCGCGGTGCGCTGCGCCAGGAACAGCGTCAGACCGGTCACGCCGGCCTTGACGATGGAATCGACGTCGGCATTGCCCGTCACGACATAGGCGAGGCGGGTCTGCGATACCGCCTTCATCGCGAATTCGTCCGTGACGCCGTCGGCGCGCGCCGGCGTCGGCGACAGTGCCGGGAGGCCCGCGAGCACGAGGCCGAGCAGGATCATGGCAGGCGCGGCGCGGCGGCGCAGCAGCGCGGCGAGGCCGCCGCCGAGCACCGCGATGATGATGGCGTCGATCAGGAACAAAGTGAGCGCCGTCGACAGCAGCCAGCCGCGCAGGTCGCGCGGCTCGGCATTGGTGTAGGTGGCGTGCCGGGCGCGCAGGCTCGCGGTGTTCAAGGCTGCGATGCGGTCGGCGCTGGCAAGCGTGTTCACGGCGAGCGGTCCTTCTGCGGGACCATAGAAGCCCGGCGGATGATCTGACGTGGCGCGGTCGCGATAATCGGCCGGAAGCGGCTTTGCGGTCGCCGGCGGCGGACCGAAGGCGCCGAAGCCGTCGAGGATGTGCAGCGGCGCCACCGTCTCGGCGGTCGCTTCGCTGGCAACCCCGGCGCCGGGCTTGGCGGTGTAGCCGGACATGTCGACGACCCGCCGCAGGATTTCGACGAAGGTGCCCGACATCGGCAGGTCCGACCAGCGCATGTCGGCGCTGACATGGAACAAGCTGACGATGCCCTTGCCGCGATGTTCGCCGGTGACGAGCGGCGTGCCGTCTTCCAGCGAGGCCCAGCTCTTGGTGGCGAGCACGGCATCGGGCTCGGCGAGAACCTGACGGCTGACGGTGACGTCCTTGGGCACGACCACGCCGGCGAACGGGCCGTCGGCGGCGAAAGAGGCGAGATGCTGCGGTTTCTCCCAGGTCAGGCTGCCGCCGAGCGTGCGGCCGCCCTTGCGCAGCTTGACCGGCACGAGATCGTCTTCGGCCTGCGCCAGGCGGGGCCCTGCGAAGCGCACCAGCACGCCGCCCTGGTCGATCCACGCATTGAGGCGCTCGCGGATTTCAGGCGCGATGGTGCCGACATCGGCGAGGATGATCATCGGCAGCTTCTGGTCGAGGAACTGGGTGATGCCCTGCTGCGGCGAGCCCTTGTCGGCGAGCCGCACGTCGGCGAACGGCGCCAGCGCGCGGGTGAGGTAGAAGGTCGGCGCCAGCAGCGGCTGCGCGGTTTCGCTGCTCGCGCCCGAGACGATGCCGATGGCGCGGCGGCGCCAGCGCTTGTCGAGCAGCTGCACCGCGCCGGCGGAGCGTTCGCCCGATATTTCGAGCCGCGTGATGTCGTTGCGCAGCTCGACCGGCAGGTCGAACGCCGCGTCGGTTTCCTTGTCCTGCGGGCCGAACGAGAATCGCGCTTCGCCGATCGGCGAGGCCTTCTGGTCCAGCGCGCGCACGGTGCCGATTGCGATTCCGCTGTCGGTACGCAGCACCTTCACCGTCATCCTGGCGGCGGCGTTCTCGGCCGCGACCAGCGCCAGCGGCGAGGAGGTGCCGCCCTCGAAGATGGTCAGGCTGCGATCGCCGATGGTCTTGCCGAGGGCCTGCACGAACTCTTCGCCGCGGCCGGTGTCGACGCCGTCGGACAGCCAGGCGATCTCGCAGTCGCCGGTCGCCTTCAGGAACCGATCGACCGCCGCGAGGGTTTCGACGCGCTCGATCGAATAGGGCTTTGGCGTGAGCTGGCGCAGCGCGACGCGCGCGGCCCCCGCCGGCATCAGGGTGATGTCGCGGTTCGGCTCGGACAGCGGCACCAGCGCGATGGCGCGGCGGTCGTTGTCGGCGTTGGCGATCAATTCGTCGGCGGCCCTGATCCTGATGTCCCAGCGCGAGGCCGCGCTCCAGCCGTCGTCGAACATGATCATCAGCGGCGCCTTGCTGCCGGCTGCCCCGACTTGCGGATTCCAGATCGGGCCGGCGGCGGCGAAAATGACGAGCGCCGCAGCCAGGAGGCGCAGCGCGGTCAGCCACCACGGCGTCCGCGACGGTGTCTCTTCCCTGGGCGCGATGTCGAACAAGAGGCGCGTCGGCGGAAACTCGATCCGGCGCGGCCGCGGCGGCATCACGCGCAGCAGCCACCACAGCACCGGCAGGCTGACGAGGCCGATCAGGAGCAGAGGTTCGGTGAAGGCGAGCGGCAATCCCATCATGCGGCCGGCCCCGCCTTGATCGTCGTGGTGCGGGCGCCCGACTTGCTCACCTGCATGCCGGCATGCAGATACAGCAGCAGCTCGGCGGCGGAGCGGTCGGTCGCATGGGTCGTGAACAGCCAGTCGAGCTTTGAGGTCTCGGCGCGGATCTGGTCGCGGTGCAGCGCGAGCCGCGCGGTGTAGTCCTGCGCCCAGCTCTCGGCGCGGCCGGCGGTGATCACGCCAAAGCCTTCCGGCTCGACGAACTCGACGCGGCCGGAATAGGGGAACGACTCTTCGGCGGGATCGACGACCTGCACCATCGTGCCATGCGCGCCGGAGCCGGAGAGCCCCGCGAGCGTCGTCCTGATCTCCGCGATCGGCGACCAGAAGTCCGACAGCACGATGATCTCGGCGAGCGCCGAAGGGACGAAGGACGGCGGCAGGCTCAAGCGGTCGGCATCGTCATGCAGCATCGCCTGCGCCATCTTGTCGATGACGCTGCGGCTCGCGGTCGGCGCCATCAGCCCGGGAATGCCGACACGCTCGCCGCCGGAGACCAGCAGCTCGGCCAGCGCGAAGGCGACGATCAGGGTGCGTTCGAGCTTGGACTCGCGCGCGGTCTTCGAGGCAAAGGCCATCGACGGCGAGCGGTCGGGCCAGATCCAGACCGTGTGCGAGGCTTCCCATTCGAGCTCGCGGACATAGAGATGGTCGTCGCGCGCCGAGCGCCGCCAGTCGACGTTCTGCGACGGCTCGCCGGAGACGAAGCGGCGGTATTGCCAGAAATTCTCGCCGGAGCCGGCGCGGCGCCGTCCGTGCAGACCGTGGATGACGTTGGCGGCGATGCGGCGGGCCTCGAGCACCAGGCGCGGCAAGGAAGCTGCGAGCGTGCGGCTTTCGCCATCGGCACGTCGGATCGCGATGATCTCCTTCGCCGTGTGCCCGTTCTCCGCGGCCATCAACCGATCCGTGTTTTCAACTGCCGGATCACGTCCGGAATCGTGCGGCCTTCGGCGCGCGCCTGGAATGTCAGCGCCATGCGGTGCTTCAGGATGGGTTCGGCGAGGTCGAGCACGTCGTCGACCGACGGCGCCAGCCGTCCGTCGATCAGCGCGCGGGCGCGCACCGCCAACATCAGGGATTGGCTGGCGCGCGGGCCGGGGCCCCAGGCGATGAACTTGCCGGCCTCACCGCTCTCCTCGCCCGGACGGGCCGAGCGGACCAGCGACAGGATCGCCTCGACCACGGAATCGCCGACCGGCAGGCGGCGGACCAGCCGCTGCGCGGTGATCAGCGCGTCCGCGGTCATCGAGCCCTTCGCCAGCGTCTCGTCGGCGCCGGTGGTCTCGAACAGGATGCGGCGCTCGGCGTCGCGGTCGGGATAGTCGACGTCGATCTCCATCAGGAAGCGGTCGAGCTGCGCTTCGGGCAGCGGATAGGTGCCTTCCTGCTCCAGCGGGTTTTGCGTGGCGAGCACGTGGAACGGTTTCGGCAGGTCGTGACGCGCGCCGGCAACGGTGATGTGCTGCTCCTGCATCGCCTGGAGCAGTGCCGACTGCGTGCGCGGGCTGGCGCGGTTGATCTCGTCGGCCATCAGGAGCTGCGCGAACACCGGGCCGGAGATGAAGCGGAAGGCCCGCTTGCCCGAGGTGGTCTCGTCCAGCACTTCGGCGCCGAGAATGTCCGACGGCATCAGATCGGGCGTGAACTGGATGCGCTTGGCGTCGAGACCGAGCGTGACGCCGAGCGTCTCGACCAGCTTGGTCTTGGCAAGGCCGGGCACGCCGATCAGCAGCGCATGGCCGCCTGAGAGGATGGTGACGAGCGTGTTCTCGATCACGCGGTCCTGGCCGAAGATGACGGACGCGATCGCGTCCTTCGCCGCGCGAACTTGGGCTGAGACCTGCTCGGCCGAGCGGACGATTCCATCTTCGAGTTTCTCGACACTCTCCGCCATCCGTTAGCTCCTTCAGCCTGCCACGCGGCTCGCTCGCGTCGTCAAATCATCGCATCGCGTCAAATCATGGCCCTATGCTAGACTTGCAGGAAGGCCATGTATTCGTTGAATTAACCTATCCCCACCTTATCGGCTTAAGGGTATGTAGGGCATCACGAAGTGGCGACCTCCACACCGGACTAATCCGGGGTGGAACCGTGCACCGATGTACAACGTAGACTTACAAGTCAGACCTGCACCAATCGTGCCAAATGACAAAGTCAGGGCAAACCATGGCGAACCAAGGGCAGAGCGCCGATCGCGGTCTTGAGGGGCTGACTGCCGCCGCCAAAAGTGCTGCCAGTGCCGAAGGCGCCAAAAAGGGCCTGCCTCCGGTGCATCTGTGGAATCCGCCGTTTTGCGGCGATCTCGACATCCGAATCGCCTCGGATGGTACATGGTTCTACATGGGCACGCCAATCGGCCGTCCTGCGCTGGTGCGGCTGTTTTCGACGGTCCTGAAGCGCGAAGGCGACAAGCATTTCCTCGTCACGCCGGTCGAGAAGGTCGGCATTCGCGTCGACGACGCGCCGTTCATGGCGGTCGAGATGCAGAAGGACCGCGAGGACGACCATCGCGTGCTGCGCTTCCGCACCAATGTCGACGACTGGGTCACCTGCGATGCCGCGCACCGGCTGCGCTTCGAGCAGGCGGAGGACGGCGGGCTGACGCCCTATCTGCACGTCCGCGCCGATCTCTGGGCCAAGGTCACCCGCGCGCTCTATTACGATCTGGTTGACATGGGCGAGGAGCGGATGGTCGATGGCCAGCCGATGTTCGGCGTCGAATCATCAGGCGAATTCTTCGCCATGGCGGATGCGGAGCAGGTGAGGGCCGCGCTTTGAACAAGCCTATCCTGAAAAGCGAACCTGTCGTGCTCGGCGCGGCGGATTTCTTCGCCCGTTCCAGGGCGAAGCTCGGCTTCGACGTTCCGCCCGGCCTCTACGATCCGAACATCATTCCGGCCTCGGGCGATCCGGGAACCGACAAGATGCTGGAGATCGTCGCGCGCGAGCAGCCGGTGCGGCCGGCGGCGGTCCTGATCGCGGTGGTCGACCATCCGGAGCCGACGATCCTGCTGACGCAGCGCTCGGCGCATCTCAACGACCACGCCGGCCAGATCGCCTTTCCCGGCGGCAAGATCGACGCGACCGATGCGTCCCCGCTCGATGCGGCGCTGCGCGAGGCCGAGGAGGAGGTCGGCCTGTCCCGAGATTTCGTCGAGCCGATCGGCTATCTCGATCTCTACGGTACCGGCTTCGGCTTTCGCATCCTGCCGACGGTCGCCAGGGTCCGGCCCGGCTTTGCGCTCACGATCAACCATTCCGAGGTTGATGATGCGTTCGAGGTACCGCTATCCTTCCTGATGGATCCGGCCAACCACCAGATGCACAGCAAGGAATTCCGCGGCATGGAGCGCTTCTATTATGCGATGCCGTTCGCGGAACGTTACATCTGGGGTGCGACGGCCGGAATGCTGCGTGTGCTGTATGAGCGGATCTATTCATCATGATCCGGCCGATCCTGACCGAGATCGGGATTTTCCTCGTTCCCTTTGCCGTCTATGCGCTGTTCCTGGCCGCCACGCGGTCCGGACTGTTCGTGCAATCGTCCTGGCCGGTCACCATCGTCGCCCGCCTTGCCATCATGGCGATCGTGCTGGTGATCGCGGGGCTGATCGGCCTGGCGCAATTCTCCGGCGCCGGCCCGGATTCGACCTACGTTCCCGCCCATGTCGAGAACGGCAAGTTCGTGCCGGGCACGGAAAGATAGGGGCCTGCCGATGAGCGCGGAGCCGGTCCTTGCCGATGCGCCCTGGTTGACCGCCGGCGGGACCGCGCGCGTCCTGCAATTGCTGGGCGCGGATGGCGAGGAGGCGCGGGTGGTCGGCGGCGCGGTGCGCAACGCACTGCTCGGCCTCGTGCCCGGCGACATCGACATCGCGACCACGGCGCGGCCGGAGGAGGTGGTGCGGCGCGCCAAGGCCGCCGGCATCAAGAGCGTGCCGACCGGCATCGACCACGGCACCATCACGCTGGTCATCGACAGCCATCCCTATGAAGTCACGACCCTGCGCGAGGATACCGAAACCTTCGGCCGCAAGGCCAAGGTCGCGTTCGGCCGCGACTGGGTGAAGGACGCCGAGCGGCGTGACTTCACCATGAACGGCCTGTCGGTCGATGCGACAGGCGTCGTCTACGATTATGTCGGCGGGATCGCGGATACCAAAGCGCGCCGCGTGCGCTTCATCGGCGACCCCGACCAGCGCATCGCCGAGGATTATCTGCGCATCCTGCGCTTCTTCCGCATCCATGCCGCCTTCGGCGCCGGCGAGCCCGACCGCGACGGCTACCTCGCCTGCATCCGGGGACGTGCGGGCCTGGCCCATTTGTCGGCCGAGCGGGTGCGCATGGAGATGCTGAAGCTGCTGCTGGCCGGCGGTGCATCCGCCGCCGTGCTGGCGATGGCCGAGGGCGGATTGCTGCAGGCGCTGACCGGCGGCGTCGTCTACACCGGGCCGCTCACGACGATGATCGCGATCGAGCGCGAGCTTGGCCTGCCGGCGAGCGTAACCCGGCGCCTGGCCGCGCTGACGGTGGCCGTGACCGAAGACGCCAAGCGCCTCGCCACGCGCCTGCGGCTCTCCAATGCCGAAGCCAAGGCGCTGGATTCGATGGGCCACCGCTGGTGGCGGTTCGCCACCAAGGACGAGAGCAATGCGCGGCGTCTGCTCTACCGGCTCGGTGCGGAGCGCTATCACGATCGCGTGTTGCTCGGCTGGTCGCGGGCGGCGGGGGACGTGCATTCGTCGCGCTGGCGCGCGCTCGCCGAACTGCCGCAGCGCTGGACTGCGCCGAAATTTCCGCTGCGCGCCGCCGACTTCATCGCGCGCGGGATGGCGGAAGGGCCCGCGCTCGGACATGTGTTGACACTCGCCGAGGACGCTTGGCTTGCGGCGGATTTTCCACTAGAGGAAGCCGCGCTCGCTTCCATCGCAGATCAAGCTGCGGCACGAGTCAGCCGCGAACGGAAAACGTGACCATCGTCTCGGGCTTCGCCGACATCTCGATTTTCCAGCTCCTGCTGGTCGCGTCGATGGCGTTGTTTGCTTCGATCATCGGTGGTCTCGCCGGCTACGGCACCGGCGCGCTGATGCCCTTGGTGCTGGTGCCGCTGGTCGGCGCCGAGCCCGTGGTGCCGATCATCGCGATCTCGGCGATCTTCACCAATTGCAGCCGCGCCATTGCCTATCTGCGTTACGCCGACCGCCGCCGCGCGCTGATCGTGCTCGCCTGCGCGGCCTTGACGACCGCGCTCGGCGCCTACGGCTACACGCGCCTCACCAATGCCGGCGCCGCGCTCGTGATCGGCTCCATGCTGATCCTGAGCGTGCCGCTGCGCCGCGTGCTGCGACGGCGCCAGGTCAGGATCGGCGACACCGGCCTTGCCGCAGGCTCCGTCGGCTACGGCGTGCTGGTCGGCGGCACCTCCGGCTCCGGCGTGATCCTGCTCTCGCTCTTGATGGCCGCGGGCCTCGAAGGCGCCGCCGTGATCGCGACCGACGCGATGATCTCGCTCGGCACCGGCCTCATCAAGATCTCGGTGTTCGGCCTTGCCGGCGCCGTGAATGCGCAGGTGCTCGCCTTCGCGCTGCTGATCGGCGGGATCGCGATCCCCGGCGCGTTCCTGGCAAAAGCCTTCGTCGAGCGGATGCCGGTGCACATCCACACCGCGATCCTCGATGCGGCCGTGATCACCGGCGGGCTGGTGATGATCTCGGCGGCGGCAAAGCAGCTGATCGCTTAGGCCGACCCGGCTCAGCGCACAGTCGCATCGGGCGTCGCGTTCAACGGCGCTCCCCCGACCGAGATCGGACCCGACGGGGTCGTTACGCGCGGCGGCTGCTTTGGCCTCGGGGTGACACGCCCTGTCGGAGCTCGCGCGACGGCAGGCGCTGAAGCCGATGGCATCGCGACGCTGGGCGCAGTCGGCAGAGCCGGTGCGGCCGATGCCTGCGGGGCCGGGCTCTTCAGTGCGTCGATTTTCGAATTGAGGTTGGCAAGCTGACTGACGATCGCCTTGAGCTGCTCTTGCTGGTCGGCGATGGCCCTGTCGATCGCCGCCAGGTCGTCGGCCGTCTTTTGTTGCGCGGCGAGCAGGTCCGTCATGATCGCCCGGTCATTGGATCCGCTGTCGGCTTCCCCGTCCTCGCGCCCGGCGGACTGACCGAACAATCCCGGGTTCAGCCAGGCGTAAGATGCCCCTGCGCCTGCGAGTGCAAGGACGACGACCGCGAAGAGCACAAACGGCCATCGGCGAGGAGGCGCGGGCAGTAAAGGCGGCGGCTCCACGACCGGCCAGTTCGGAGGCGATTCGATGCTCATCCGAACGTCCTAGTCAGCCTTTTCGTCCAACGCAATTGGTGCGTCAGCGATCGGCATCGCCCTGTGCACCGGCACATTCGCGGGCACGGCTTCATCCATCGTTGCGTGCCGCGCTGCGCAGCAGCTTGACGAACGCCTCCGCGGGCGGTGAGAGCACGAGTCCCCGCCGTTGATAGATGTAGTAGCGGCGTTGGATGTCCGGAGCGCGCAGCTTGATGAAACGCACGTCGAAATTCGGCGCGAACAGCCGTCCGTAGTCGGGAACGGCGGCAAGGCCGGTCCCGACGCCCACCAACGCCAAAGCGGTGGTCAGATATTTGACCTCGACGGCGGTCTGTATGGAGAGAGAGCTGTCATGCGCATGCAGCAGGCTCTCCAGGTGACGGTTGAACTCGCTGGAATAGATCACCCAGCGCTCGTCGCGCAGTTTTTTCCACGAGACGGCACGTTGCTGCGCCAGCGGGTGCCTTGCCGAGCAGACCACGCGGATCGGGACGTCCATCAGGAACGTGCTGGTGACATCCTCGCCGGTGGCGCGCTCGGGGCCGACGCCCAGTTCCGCCTCGCCCCGGCGCACGATGCTCACCACCTCGTCCGCCATCGCGTCGGTCACGCGCAGACCGACATCGGGATGCGCCCGCTCGAATTCGCCGAGCACCGCCGCCACCCAGGTGCATGCCAGCATCTGCGGCGCGACCACGCGGAGCAGGCCGGTGCGCAGCGAGCGAAGGTCCGAAGCGCCCTCCGCGATCTGTTGCACGTCGTCCAGGATGCGGCGCGCCAGCGGAAGCAATTGCTCGCCGGCCGCCGTCAACAGCACGACCGCGCCGCGGTCGAACAGTTTCAGCCCGAGGGTGTCCTCGAGCTGCTGAACCAGCATGCTGACGGCCGACTGCGTCAGGTTGATCTGTCGCGCCGCCGCCGTGAAGCTGCCCGCGCGGGCAACCGCGGCAAAGGCGCGCATCTGGCGCAGGCTGAGCGTGGAGAGAATTGCGGGCCGCATCACAGATCCTCGCGCAAATGCATCGACTATCAGGAAACCTGATGACAGTATTAAAAGAATTGGCTTGTGTGATGGGGGACTAATTTTTCAGAATTCCCGGGCATGCACATTGTCGTCATAGGGACCGGAATCGTCGGCGCTTGTACCGCGGCATGGCTGCAGCGCGACGGCCATGCGGTGACGTTCGTCGATCCGCTGGACGCGGGCGAGGCCTGCTCCTTCGGCAATGCCGGCTCGCTGTCGCCCAGCGCCTGCCTGCCGGTGGGCATGCCCGGCATGTGGCAGAAGGTCCCGCGCTGGCTGCTCGATCCCCTGGGGCCGCTGACGGTGCGTTGGGCCTATGCGCCGCTGGTGGCGCCATGGCTGCTGCGCATGCTCGGTCATTCGTCGCGCGACGAGGTCACGCGTATCGCCACCGCGCTGCGTTCGCTGCTGGCGCCGATCTTCGACTGCTACGATCCGCTGCTCGCCCATGCCGATGCGCAGGATTTGGTGCGGCGGAGCGGCTGCCTGTATGTCTTTTCCTCGCGCGAGACGGCGGCCCAGTGGGCCTGGGGCATGAACCTGCGGCGATCGCTGGGTGTGCGGATGCAGGACGTCGAACAGGACGAGCTGGAAAGTCTCGAGCCGGACCTGAAGGGACGTTTTCGCTTCGGCATTCTGGCGCCCGACAACGGCTCCACGTCCGACCCGTCGGCCCTCGTCAAGGCGATCTACAATCGCTGCATCGCCGACGGCGCGCGTCACGTCCGCGACCGTGTCCGCGGTTTCGAGCGTCAGGGCCGGCGCGTCACGGCGGTGCTGCTGGAGCGCGGCGAGCCGCTGGTGGCGGACGGCGTGGTGGTGGCGGCCGGTGCTTGGTCGGGCCCGTTGGCCGCACAGCTCGACAGCCCGGTGATGCTGGAGACCCAGCGCGGCTACCATGTCACCGTGCAGAGCTCGAACCTGGCACTGCGCCACACCGTGATGGCGGTGGAGCACAATCTGATGGTCAACCCGATGGCCATGGGCCTTCGGCTCGCCGGCACGGTGGAATTCGCCGGCTTGAAAGCGCCACCCAACATGGCGCGCGCCGACGCCCTGCTTCGCCAGGGACAGCAATTATTCCCGCATTTGGACACATCGTCCGTCACGCGCTGGATGGGCCATCGTCCCTGTCATCCGGACAGTATGCCGGTGGTTGGTCCGGTCCACGCGGCCGACAACGCCTGGCTCGCCTTCGGTCACGGCCATATGGGCATGTGCATGGGTGCGGCGACCGGCCGCGAGATCGCGCATCTGGTGGCTGGCCGGCCGACGCAGGTGGATCTGACGCCGTTTTCGCCGGAGCGATTCCGTTGAGCGCGTCCTGGTCGCTCGCCTTGGACATGGGTGGCACCTTCGTCGATGCGGTGGCCTTGCGGAGCGACGGGCACATCACGGCGCTCAAATATCCGCGCGCCGGACGAAGTCTGGCGGAGCCGGTCGTCGAGGCGCTCGATCGACTCTGTGCGCAGTCCGGCATAGGCTCCGGCGACGTCGACCGCGTGGTGCACGGCTCCACCGTGATCACCAATCTGCTGCTGGAGTTGAACGAGCCGCCGGTGGCCCTCGTGCTGACGCGCGGCATGCGCGACGTGCCGGTCCTGGCGCGCCAGGACCGCAAGGAGCTGTATGAGCCGGTGATCGCGCCGGCCTTGCCCGAAGCCAAGCTGTTTCCGGAGCCGCTGCGTTTCGAAATCGGCGGACGGATCGATGCCGAGGGGCGTGAGATCGAGCCGCTCGACCTGTCGGCCGTGGACGCCATTGCGGATGCGGTGAGCGCGGCCGGCGTGCGCGCGCTGGCGGTCGGTCTGTTGTTCTCGCACCGCAATCCCACGCATGAGCGCGCGCTGCGGGCTGCGCTGCATGCGCGCTTACCTCGCCTGTACGTCTCCCTGTCCAGCGAGGTCGATCCGCAACCGCGGGAGTTCGAGCGCTGGCTGACCACGGCACTCGACGCCTATGCCAAGCCGCTGGCAACAGATTATCTGCACGCATTGGCCGAGGCGCTGACGTCGCGCGGTCTGCCGGCGCTGCGCCTGATGCGATCGGCCGGCGGCACCGCGCCCTGGCGCGATCTCGCCGCGCAGCCGATCGGCCTTGCCATGTCCGGCCCCTGCGCGGCGCTGCAGGGCGTGGCGGCCTGCCTCGGAACCTCCGGTCCTGCGATCATCCTGGATGTCGGGGGCACCAGCGCCGACATCAGCATTCTCCTGGACGGCAGGCCGACCTTCACCGACGCGCTGGAATGCGGCGGCTTGCCGATCCGCCAGCGCTGCGCGGACATCACGTCGATCGGCATCGGCGGCGGCAGTGTGGTGTCGGTGCTGCCGGGCGGCGCGCTGCGCCTTGGTCCACGCTCGCAAGGCGCATGGCCTGGGCCGGCCGCCTTTGGTCTGGGCGGTGACTTGCCGACGCTGAGCGATGCGCTCTGCGTGCTGGACCGCCTGCCGCCCCGGCTCGCCGGCGGGATGGTGCTCGACCGCGCCGCCGCCGAGCGCGCGCTCGGCGATGTCGCCGGTGCGCTCGGTCTATCGGTGCCTCGCACGGCCGAGGCCGTGGTGAGCGCGGCCGCCGCCGGGATGGCGGAGGCGCTCAAGACCCACGCCTTCCAGCGCAACCTCGATCCGGCGGACGCGGTGCTCGTCGCCATCGGCGGCGGCGGCGCGCAGCATGCGGCCGAGATCGCTGAACTCGCCGGCATGCGCCGCGTGCTGGTGATGCCGCATGCCGGCGTGATGGCGGCGCTCGGCATGCTCTGCAGTCCGAACGAGGGCGACGTCCGCCTGGCGGCGGGCGAAAGCCCGTGGGATTCGCTATCCCCGCAAGGCGAGGGACCGCATTCCCTGTTCACGCCGATGACCACCGCCTTTGTGCCGGCGGGCTGGTCCTGGCGGCTGATGCCGGATCGGACGCTGGCGCTGGAGGCGAAGGCATGATGCCGCGCGCGCGCGACGTCGCATCCGATCCGGAGATCGCGCTGCGCATGGAGCCGCTGCGCTTGGCGCTGCAAGGCACGGCCGACCGCATGCAGGACGGCATGATGCGCGCCGCGGTGTCGTCCATCGCCCGCGAGAGCGGCGACTGTGCCGCAGCGCTGTTCCTGCCGGACGGGCGCTTGCTGGCCCAGGCGCGTTCGCTGCCGCTGTTGCTGGGCTCGCTGATTCCGGCGGTTTCAGGCGTGCTCGCGCGCTTCCCGCTTCACACGATGTCCGACGGAGATGTCTATCTGCTCAACGACCCCTGGTCCGGCGGCACGCATCTGCCGGACCTCGCTTTGGTGCACCCGGTTTTCCGGGATGGCGAAGTGATCGCCTTGGCCGCGGCCAATCTGCACCACCAGGATGTCGGCGGCATGGCCGCCGGCTCGATCCCGCCTGATGCAACCGAAGTGTACCAGGAGGGCCTGCGCTTGCCGCCGGTGCGCTGGCGCAGCGCCGAGGGGGTGCTATCGGACATCGACGCCATCCTGGCGGCCAATTCGCGCACGCCCGACAATTTGCGGGGCGACCTGGATGCGCAGTGGACGGCGCTGACGCAGGGCGCGCGCGAACTGAGGCAGATCGCGCGCCACACCGGGCCCCGTTTCCCCGAGGTGTGCGATGCCTTGATTGCGCAGACCGAACGCATGACCCGCGCGGCTCTTGCCGCTGCGCCCGACGGCGAATGGACCTGGCGCGATCAACTCGATGGCGACGGCGTCGACACCGCGCCGGTGGCCATCGTCGTGAGCCTGCGCAAGCAGGGTGACGCGCTGGAGATCGATTTCGAGGGGACCGCGGCGCAGGTGCGGGGACCGCTCAACGCGTCGCCGGCGGCGATGCTGTCGGCAGCGCTGTTCTTCATGCGCACGCTGGCGCCGGAGGCCCCCAACAATGCCGGTTGCCTGGCGCCGCTGACGCTGAAGCTTCCACCCGGCAGCCTGGTCAATCCGACGCTGCCGGCGGCGGTCAATGCGCGCACGGCGACCGTGAAGCTCGCATGCAACGCCATTCTCGGTGCCTGGTCACAGTCGGCAAACGGGACGGGCGTGGCGCCGCATGCCGGCGTCGCCACCGTGCTGGCGCTCAGCGGCACGCGGACGGACGGGCGGCGCTGGATGTTCACCGAGATCATCGCCAGCGGCGCCGGCGCCAGCGTCCGCGCGCCCGGCCGCGCCGGCGTCTCCACCGACGTCGGCAATGCGCGCAATACCCCGGTCGAGGTGATCGAGGCCGAAGCGCCGCTGCGTGTGGAATGTTACGAGATCCGCCGCGGCAGCGGCGGCGCCGGCTTGCAATGTGGCGGCGACGGCGTGCGGCGCGCCTATCGCCTGCTCGAAGGGCAGGGCTGGATCGCCTATCGCGGCGAGCGCCACGTCGGCCGTGCCCGCGGTGCCCAGGGCGGCGGAGCCGGCGCAAATTCGGTGGCCCGGGTCTTGCGTGTGGACGGGGCTGTCGAGCACTTGCCCGCGCGCGCCCGCATCGCGTGGTCCGCCGGCGACCTGCTGATCATCGAAACCGCCGGCGGGGGCGGCTGGGGGCGTCTTGCTCCAGCTGACTCCGCCAACCCACTCGCAAGGAGTTGCCCATGATCCGCTTCCCGATTTCGCGCCGCGCGACGCTGGCGTTGGCCGGTCTTGCGATGCTGCTGCCTGTGCCGGGTCGTGCGCAGGCAATCTACCCGAACAAGGCGATCCACATTGTCGTGCCGTTCGCGCCCGGCGGCAGCACCGACGTGCTGGCGCGGCGGCTGGGCGACAAGCTCGCCGCGGCCTGGGGCCAGCCGGTCGTGGTCGACAATCGTGCCGGCGCCGGCGGCGCCCTGGGCGCCGACTTCGTGGCCAAGTCCGCGCCCGACGGTTACACCCTGCTCGCGGGCGTGACCGGCAGCAACGCCATCGCGCAGGCGCTGTATCCCAAATTGCCCTACGACGTGATCAAGGACTTCGCGCCGCTGACGATGATGGTGAGCGCGCCGCTGGTGCTGGCCGTCAATCCCGAATTGGAGGCGAAGACGGCGGCCGAGTTTCTCGCTTTGGCGAAGTCGAAACCGGGCGCGCTGAGTTTCGGTTCGGCCGGCAACGGCACCTCGATGCATCTCACCGGCGAGATGTACAAGCAGGCGACCGACGTCGCGATGGTGCACGTTCCCTACCGCGGCAGCGCCGCCATGCTCACCGACCTCATGGGCGGGCAGATCCAGGTCACGTTCGGCGATGTCCTGGTGCTGATGCCGCAGATCCAGGCCGGAAAGGTTCGCGCGCTCGCCGTCACCTCGAAAACCAGGCACCCCCTGCTGCCTGACGTGCCGACGCTGGACGAAACGGGACTGAAGGGTTTCGAGGCGTTGTCATGGCAGGGCCTGTTCGCGCCGGCCGGCACGCCGCCCGAGGTGGTCGAAAAGCTGAGCGCGGAAGTCAACAAGGCCATGCAGTCTCCCGACATCAAGGACTACTTCGCGGCGCAGGGCTTCATCATCCAGGGCTCGACTCCCGAGGCCTTCAAGGCCTTTGTCGCCAAGGAGGTGGAGAAGTGGACGCCGATCGTGAAGAATTCCGGCGCGCAGGTGAATTGAGCTGCAATTGCGGTGACAGTGACTGGCGTAATTTCGATAAGTCACGAGGTCGGCCGATTCCACGCCCGGGAATGCTCCCAATGAAGATGCCACATCGACGGAAGGAGCATGTGCCGGGCTTTTCACGGCGGCAATAGTTTCCGGCAATGCTGAAAAGCGATGTGTGTACCCGCTCTCCGTGTTGAGTTATAAGCGATATTTAGGTCGAAACCAGATTGCAGGTTAGACTAATGAGTAGTGATAAGACAACGATAACTGAAGCACTCGCGAATTCCGAAGCCCGATGGCGAACAGCTCGCTGGATCGCGAAACAGACTGGTATCTCAGTCGACAATACCATCAAAATCTTAGAGCGATCACCAGAAATCAGGCGCGCTAAGAAAGGAAACACTCGAGGAGAAACGCTTTACGCACTGAAAGACAAGCGGATGAGCGGCGCGGACGACGATATCCAAGAACCGGCACTCGGCGAAAACGACCTATCCCCGTCGAAATTGTTGGTGCTATTGCCCTTCGATGCATCCGCCAAGTCTCTAAGGGATGTTGTCGGTAAGGTTGTCCGCGCCAGTCACGGTGAGCCACTTTTCCTCGATGAGATCAAGCCCGGTGCTGTTTGGGCAGACGAAGTTTACAGACTTATCGGTATAAGCGACGCCGTAATTGCGGATGTAACACGGTCTAACCCTAATGTGATGTTTGAGATCGGAATCGCTCACGGTCTTGGCAAGCCGCTTGTGCTTCTAGTAGACGATGCCGCTGGCGCTAATTTGCCCAGCGATCTCGCCGGATATCAGTTCATCCCATATTCTAGCTCGAATTTCTCGCCTCTGTTGGATCGTCTTCGTAGAACAATCCAACAAGTTATTCAGCGTCGGGAGCAACGCTGATGGCCCAATCACGCGTTTGCTTTATGGTCATGCCGTTCCGATCGGAACTCAATTTTTTGTATTTGTTTCTGCAACAATATCTAATGCAGACACATGGGCTTCGCATCCGAAGAGGCGACACAAGTATCCTGACGAAGTCATTGATGGAGAAGGTGGAGGCGGAGATTCAAACAGCCGACCTCATTATTGGGGACATCACATACTCGAGCCCGAATGTTTTCTACGAGCTTGGGATCGCACGAGCGAATCGTAAGCCCATCATTTTTATGACTCAAGAAGATCCCAAGGTTGCTCCGGTTGATCTCCGGCATTTCGAATTTATTCATTACGATCTATCGCGAGATCAAGAACTGCTTTCAAAGCTCGACAATGCCATCCAGAACTCGCTTGGAGGTGATTATGAGAAATTGCTGCAACAAGCCGTCACACTTCTCCAGAAATTCAACTCTGAGACTTCATCGTCATACTCGGTGGCCACACTCGAAGAGTTTCGTGCGCGAACCATCCGCGGTGAACGAATCGAACACATCCCAAATCCAAGCGACCCGAGTTTTGCGGAATTCTTGTTGCCGAAGATAATCGCAGAGTCGACCGATATCTCTGTCATTCGAAAGATAGACAAATGGTTGTCAGGCGCTAACGGTCGCGCGGTTAAGAAGCCAAACAAAACTCGCAAACGATCTTTGCGCGCATCTTAACGAGCGGTCGACGACTTCCGCGAAGGCTGCGTCCGCGGTGCGGATCGCGCCGGAAGGAACTTCGGCTGCCAATTTCGGTGCATCCCGCAGCTCCAAATTCCTTTGCGCTTGTCAACTCTCGGCGGAGGTGCGAGATTCGCGCGTGACTTCGATTTGCGCGTGAGCCGGCGCCGCGAAAGCTCAACATGATGCGAAATCAGCGCATCCGGAATTCAGCCAAGGGTGCTGTTTCCCTGAGATCCCTCCTGTTCGCCCTTGCGATCGCGACAACCGGCTACGGCGATGCGTATCCCACCGGCCTTGTCCTCGTGGCCGCTGACAGTTCGCCCACAGCCTATGTCGAGAATGGCAAGCCGTCCGGAATACTTGTCGATGTCGTGACCGAAGCCTTTCGAAGGACTGGCGAGCCGATTGAAGTTCAGGTGATGCCATGGGCACGTTGCCTGGCCGAAGTTCGCAGCGGTCGTGTCGACGGAATATTCTCCGTTTTCAGGCTGCCTGAGCGAACTGAGTTTCTCACCTACACCAACGTCCCGGTCATCACCCAGGTGCTGGCGTTTTTTGTCCCTGCCGATTCCGATGTGCAGTTTGACGGCGACATCGGCAAGTTGGGAAGGCTTGGAATCGGGACCATCAGGGGCACGAGTTACGGCCTCAAGGTCGATAGCGCACTCAAGGCAGGGGTATGGTCGACCGTTGTCGAAACCAACAATGTCGATAACCTCGTTGGCATGCTGTCTCGGAAGAGGATCGACCTGGCGATCGGCTACCGGCATGTCGTCCTCGAAGCCGCGCGCAACAAGGGGTATCTGGACAAGATAAGGGAACTGTCTCCAGGCATCGACGAGATTCCAAGTTATCTGGCATTCACCAAGCAACATGACTATTCGAAAGTCATTGCCGATTTCGATCGGGCGCTGACGAGTATGAAGGACGACCACAGCTTTGAGGCCATCTACGAGAAGTATCTGGGGCCCCGGGCGGCCGGGCGCTAGGAGCCGCGGATTGCGGTGACAGTGCTGGACTGCACCGTAATCCCGAGGCTCGACAGCCAAGCCAATCGCGTCTAGTTGCTTGCCGCCGGGATGGTCCTCGACACGATGGGACGTCCCGCCCAGATGGCATTTATGATCGCTGCCGTGCTTGGTATCAGCCTGATCGGCGGGGCAGCGTTCGGTGTTCTGATCTACGTCATGTTGCGCGTTGCAGAAGCCCGAAGGGCACAGTAGCGAGACGCCGCGCCATACAGCGATGTCCGCCACCTCGCCATTGTTGGCAAAGAAGCGGACATCAGTCGCGCCGGAGCCGAGCGCTCCGATCCAAGTAGGATGCGGCCTTAGCCGTGCCTACTCCTCGTCTTCATCGTCCTCGTCGTCTTCATCCTCGTCCACCTCTTCCAGGTGTTCGAGCACGGCGAGCGGCAGGGTCTCGCGAAACAAATCGCCTTCGACGCCCATCCAGAGACAGATCACGTCGTCGCCTTTGACTTCTGCGACGGTCAGCGGCTGGCCGCCGGATTTGAGCATGACGATATCGCCGGCTTTCAGTTCCATGGATGGTCCTTTCGGGTTGATTGACTTAAGAGGCTAGCAGGCCGGCATGACATGCCGATCACGAGCTGCGGGATTAGTGGATGTGCTGCGGCAGCGCGCATCCGCCGGCCGGATTGCTGAAACGCCGATGAGGGAGCTTCAGGCCGGAAGCGGGACCATGACGGAGGCACGGGCGCCTGCTCGATGGGTTGCGCAAGGGCTTGTCCGTCCCATGCGCCGCGATGGTCACATCATGCGCCTGTTTTGCCCGACGGGTCAAGCGATTTCGTAAAATCCGCAATCGCGCCGGCGTTCGCTGCAAGCCATTGATTTTGCAGCAGCCGGCTACTGTGCATGGGGTTGTTTTCGATGTTTTGTTTTCGCGCCCTGATGACGGTCAGCCCGGAACGAGCTCGGTCAGCGAGCGGATGATGCGATCCGGCTTGATCGTCGATCCCTCGGGCAGACCCTCGCCATGCACGTCGATCCAGATCGCATAGATGCCGAGGCGCTGCGGCGTCACGACTTCCCATTCCAGATTGTCGCCGATCATCCAGGTGTCCTTCGCGGTGACGCCGAGCGCCTCCATCGCGTGCCGATAGGCGCGCTCCTCGGGCTTGCCGAAGCCGTGCTCGCCCTCGATCTGGATGTGATCGAAGCGGTGCGCCAGCTCGAAGCGCTCGACCTTGGCGCGCTGCATGTCGGCGGCGCCGTTGGTGACGAGCGCGAGCTTGACGCCGTGGGCCCGAAACGCGTCAATCGCATCATGCGCGCCGGGAAAGACGAAGATCGCTTCTTCGCGATAAGTGGTGAAGCGGTCGGCGAGGCGATCGGCGAGATCGTCGGGGACGGCACGGTGGCCAGCGGCGGCGAGTGCGGCGAAGCCGCCTCGCACCGTGAGCCGCCGTGCCTCGCCAAGCTTCATCCGCCAGATCGGCTCCGCGGTCGACCAGAATTGCCGTGCGCAGGCGAGCACGGCGGCTGCGACCTGCTCCGGCGGCAGCGGCGCGAGCTCCTCGGCGAACTCGTTCGTGATCGTGGTCCAGGCGATCTCGGGCCGGCCATAGGCGGACAGGATGGTGTCGTCCATGTCGATCAACATGGCGCGCGGCAGCGGCTTTGATGCGGGCTTCATCGTCGTCATGGCCATTTCACCTCAGGCGGCAGCGACGACAGGATCGAATCCACGTTGCCGCCGGTCTTGAGCCCGAAGATGGTGCCGCGGTCGTACAGCAGGTTGAACTCGACATAGCGGCCGCGGCGGACCAGTTGCTCCTCGCGGTCCGCAGCGGTCCATGCGCTCGCGAAATTGCGCCTGACGATGTCGGGGTAGATCTTCAGGAAGGCGCGGCCGACATCCTGCGTGAAGGCAAGGTCGGCGTCCCAGTCGCCGCTGTCGTGCCAGTCGTAGAAGATGCCGCCGATGCCGCGCGCCTCTTTGCGGTGCGGCAGGTAGAAATACTCGTCGCACCATTTCCTGTACTTGTCGTAATCGGCCACGCCGTTCGGTCCGGTGCAGGCCTCCTTCATCGCCGCATGGAAGGCGATGCTGTCGGCATCCGCCTGCGTGCGCCGGCGGTCCAGCACCGGCGTCAGATCGGCGCCGCCGCCGAACCACGCCTTGGTGGTGACGACGAAGCGCGTGTTCATGTGCACGGCCGGCACGTGCGGATTGCGCATGTGCGCGATCAGCGAGATGCCGGAGGCCCAGAAGCGCGGATCCTCGGCCGCGCCGGGGATCTGCGCGCGAAACTCGGGCGCGAACTCGCCGTGCACGGTCGAGCAGTGCACTCCGACCTTCTCGAACAGGCGGCCCGACATCATCGACATCACGCCGCCGCCGCCGGCCGCGCCGCTGTGATCGGTGCGCTGCCAGGGCGTGCGGTTGAAGCGGCCGGCTTCGCCCGGATAGAGGCTTTGCGGCGCGTCATCTTCCAGCCGCTCGAAGCTGGCGCAGATGTCGTCGCGCAAGGTTTCGAACCAGGCGCGGGCGCGCGTCTTGCGGTCTTCGATCAAGCTCGGGTCCATTGTGGATGCCATTTCGTCAGCCCTGCGGACCGTAATAGGTGCAGCTCTCGTTGCAACTGTCGCGGTGGATGCTGACGCGGGTCAGCTTGCCGATATGCGCCAGCCGCTCCCAGACGAAGCGCGCCAGGTTTTCCAGCGTCGGCTTGCCCAGCGCCTCGATCTTGTTGAGGAACTTGTGGTCGAGCGTCAAGCGCACGTCCTCGATGGCGCGCTGGAGGAGGCCGAGGTCGACCACCATGCCGGTTGCAGGGTCCGGCGTGCCGCGCACCGTCACCTCGGCGCGGAAGGAGTGGCCGTGGATTTCTTCGCTGGCGGCACCAAACGTCGTTCCCGACAGCGAATGCGCCGCCTCGAAGCGGAACGATTTCGTCAATTCCCACATCTGTCGTCAACCCATCCTATCTGATGCCGAGCGATTTATGCGTCTGCACGCTGAGCCGCCATTGCGGATGGTGCAGGCAGTAGTCGATCGCGCGCGCGGTGTTCTCGGCGACCTCCGGCCCGTCCATCGGCTGGAGCGAGAAGCGCTCGAAGGCGAGGCCCTCGAAGGTTTCCGGCGCGGCGAGGGCCTGCGGATAGACCAGCTTCAGCTCGTGGCCGCGGCGCAGCACGAGCTCGCTGCCGCCCTTGGGGCTGACGCAGATCCAGTCGAGGCCGTCAGGAGCTGCGATCGTGCCGTTGGTCTCGACGCCGATCTCGAAGCCTCGCGCGTGGAGCGCCTCGATCAGCGCGGCATCGACCTGGAGCAGCGGCTCGCCGCCGGTCAGCACCACGTAGCGGTTGGCGGCCGTTGCGGTCCATTGTGCCGCGATGGTGCCCGCGAGGTCCGCGGCCGTGCCATAGCGGCCGCCGAGCGTGCCGTCGGTGCCGACGAAATCGGTGTCGCAGAACTTGCAGGTTGCATCCACCCGGTCGGCCTCGCGGCCGCTCCAGAGGTTGCAGCCGGCAAAACGGCAGAACACCGACGCGCGCCCGGCGTGGGCGCCTTCGCCTTGCAGGGTCAGGAAGATTTCCTTGACCGTGTAACTCAATGGTCTCTCCTCAACATCTCAAACTGGCGGGTTCCGGATCTGCCGCAGCGCCTCGCCTGCGGCCATCGCCGCGGTCATGGCGACATTGAGCGACCGCAGTCCCGGGGCGATCGGGATCACCAGCCGCGCATCCGCGGCCTCGACGACCGCGTCGGTGACGCCGGCGCTCTCGCGCCCGAATAGCAGGATGTCCGACGTCTGGTAACGGAAATCGCGGTAGTCGGTGGCGGCCTTGGTGGTGAACAGCAGCAGGCGGTAGCCTTGTGCCGCGCGCCAGTCCTCGAATTTCCGCCAGGAGTCGTGCCTGACGATGCTGACTTGGTCGAGGTAATCCATTCCCGCCCGGCGGAAATGCCGGTCGGAGACCGGGAACCCGGCCGGTTCGATGATATGGGCGGCCAGCCCGAGGCAGGCGCAGAGCCTGAGAATCGTGCCGGTGTTCTGGGGGATGTCAGGCTGGAAAAGCGCGATCTGCATGGGCGGCGGACGGTTGGTTGCGGGCTGGAAATGTCTCAATAAAACATCGCCGGCGCGGGAATTCGTGCATTGCACGCTTCCCCGCCGTTAGCGGGCTTGCGCTCGCCCGGCAAGGGTGCCAATAGAACGATTCTGGACTGCTGTTTTCGCTTGTTTTGGCGGGGACGAGCGAAGTTCTGCCGCCGCGGGGGGCCGCGGGCGCCGGCAGACTGTTCCGGGGACCTTTGGGGGGCCTCTGGAGCGGTTCCACCGGCAGCATAAGAAGAAAGGGTTGGAATCGTGACGACAGCGTCTTCGGCGGACCATCCGACACGCCGTGATTTCTTATTCGTTGCAACGGGGGCAGCTGCAGCAGTAGGGGGCGCAGCCGCGCTCTGGCCCTTCATCTCTCAAATGAATCCTGACGCCTCGACCATCGCCGCAGGTGCGCCGATCGAGGTCGATCTCAGCCCGGTCGCCGAGGGCCAGGACATCAAGGTGTTCTGGCGCGGCAAGCCGATCTACATCAGCCACCGCACCAAGAAGCAGATCGACGAGGCACGTGCCGTCAACGTGGCGAGCCTGCCCGATCCGCAGACCGACGAGGCGCGGGTCAAGTCCGGCCACGAGCAGTGGCTGGTCGTGATCGGCATCTGCACCCATCTCGGCTGCATCCCGATCGCTCATGAGGGCAATTACGACGGGTTCTTCTGCCCCTGCCATGGTTCGCAGTACGATTCGTCCGGCCGCATCCGTCAGGGGCCCGCGCCCGCGAACCTGCCGGTGCCGCCGTACCAGTTCGTTTCCGACACCAAAATCCAGATCGGCTGAGCTTCGGACTCTCGTCCGAAGCTTCGCGCCGTCTCGTCGTATTATTTCCTCAGGATCGCATCATGAGCGGACCATCCGACTACCAGCCGAGCAATCCGGCCCTGCAATGGATCGAGCGGCGCCTGCCGATCCTCGGCCTCATGCACTCCTCCTTCGTCGTCTACCCCACCCCGCGCAACCTGAACTACTGGTGGACCTTCGGCGCCATCCTCTCCTTCATGCTTGGGATGCAGATCCTGACCGGCGTGATCCTGGCGATGCACTACACGCCGCATGCCGATCTCGCCTTCAAGTCGGTCGAGCTGCTCGTTCGTGACGTCAATTACGGCTGGCTGCTGCGCAACATGCATGCCTGCGGCGCGTCGATGTTCTTCTTCGCGGTCTACGTCCACATGCTGCGCGGCCTCTATTACGGCTCCTACAAGGAGCCGCGCGAGGTGTTGTGGATCCTCGGCGTCATCATCTACCTCCTGATGATGGCGACCGGCTTCATGGGCTACGTGCTGCCCTGGGGCCAGATGAGCTTCTGGGGCGCCACCGTCATCACCAACCTGTTCTCCGCCATTCCCTATGTCGGCGAGAGCATCGTGACGCTGCTGTGGGGCGGCTATTCGGTCGGCAACCCGACGCTGAACCGCTTCTTCTCGCTGCACTATCTGCTGCCGTTCCTGATCGCGGGCGTCGTCGTGCTCCACGTCTGGGCGCTGCACGTTGCCGGCCAGAACAATCCTGACGGCGTCGAGCCGAAGACGGAAAAGGACACGGTGCCGTTCACGCCGCACGCGACCATCAAGGACGGGTTCGGCGTCGCCTGCTTCCTGCTGCTCTATGCCTGGTTCATCTTCTACATGCCGAACTATCTCGGCGACGCCGACAACTACATTCCGGCGAATCCGGGCGTGACGCCGCCGCACATCGTGCCGGAATGGTATTACCTGCCGTTCTACGCGATCCTGCGCTCGATCCCGAACAAGCTCGCGGGCGTGATCGGCATGTTCTCGGCGATCATCATCCTGTGCTTCCTGCCCTGGCTCGATGCCGCCAAGACCAAATCGTCGAAGTATCGTCCGCTGGCCAAGCAGTTCTTCTGGATCTTCGTCGCGGTCTGCATCCTGCTCGGCTATCTCGGCGCGCAGCCGCCGGAAGGCATCTACGTGATCGCCGGCCGGGTCCTGACGGTCTGCTACTTCGCCTACTTCCTGATCGTGCTGCCGCTGCTCTCGCGCATCGAGAAGCCACGGCCGGTGCCGAACTCGATCTCGGAAGCGATCCTCGCCAAGAGCGGCAAGGCGGTGGCCTCCGTCGCCATCGCGCTGGTTGCCGCCGGCGCGCTGTTCCTCGGCAGCATGCAGGACGCCCGCGCCTCCGAGGGCAGCGACACGCCGCCGGGCAACAAATGGTCGTTCTCGGGCCCTTTCGGTAAGTACGACCGCGGCGCGCTGCAGCGCGGCCTCAAGGTCTACAAGGAAGTCTGCGCCAGCTGCCACGGCCTGTCCTACGTCTCCTTCCGCAACCTCGCCGAGCCCGGCGGACCCGGCTATTCGGTGGCGCAGGCGGCTGCATTCGCGTCGGACTACAAGGTCAAGGACGGTCCGAACGATGCCGGCGACATGTTCGAACGTCCGGGCCGGCCTGCCGACTATTTCCCCTCGCCATTCGCGAACGAGCAGGCTGCGCGTGCGGCGAACGGCGGTGCGGCGCCGCCGGACCTGTCGCTGATCACCAAGGCGCGCTCCTACAAGCGCGGCTTCCCGATGTTCATCGTCGACTTCTTCAGCCAGTACCAGGAGCAGGGCCCGGATTACGTCTCGGCAGTGCTCCAGGGCTTCGAGGAGAAGGTGCCGGAAGGCGTGACCATTCCGGAGGGCTCGTACTACAACAAGTACTTCCCGGGCCATGCCATCAAGATGCCGAAGCCGCTCAGCGACGGCCAGGTGACCTATGACGACGGCTCGCCGACCACGGTCGCGCAATATTCCAAGGACGTCACCACGTTCCTGATGTGGACCGCCGAGCCGCACATGGAAGCGCGCAAACGCCTCGGATTCCAGGTGTTCATCTTCCTGATCCTCTTCGCGGGCCTGATGTACTTCACCAAGAAGAAAGTCTGGGCCGACTCGCACTGAGCGGCCAGGCCGGACGCGAAACGAAGAAGCCCCCGCAAGGGGGCTTTTTGCTGGACACGAGTGTGTGTTGTTTGGCGCGATTGCCTATCGCACGCGCAGCCGCCAAAATGCGGTCAACTGCTCCCCACAACATCGTCGGAGGACACCATGGGAACCGCCATCACCTTCAAGCGCCCGGACGGCAAGGATGCCTCGGGCTATCTGGCCAACGCCGCGCGTAGCAATGCGCCGGGCGTGGTCGTGATCCAGGAATGGTGGGGCCTGTCGGACCAGATCAAGGGCCTGTGCGACCGCTTCGCGCTGGCCGGTTTCGATGCGCTGGCGCCCGATCTCTACAAGGGCAAGGTGGTGCCGTATCACGACACGGACGCGGCCGGCAAAGAGATGAACTCGCTCGACTTCATGGATGCCACCACGCAGACCGTGCGCGGCGCCACGCAATACCTGTCGCGCAATGGCGCCAAGGTCGGGCTGACAGGCTTCTGCCTCGGCGGCGCCGTCACCATCATCGGCTCGGTGCATGTGCCGGAGCTCGCCGCCGGCGTCGTGTTCTACGGCATCCCGCCGGAGCAGGCGGCCAAGCCCGCCGACGTCAAGATCCCGCTCCAGGCCCATTTCGCCAACAAGGACGATTGGTGCACGCCGGAGCTGGTCAACGGCTTCGAAAAGGCCATGAAGGCCGCCGGCAAGTCGCTGGAGCTGTTCCGCTATGACGCCGAGCACGCCTTCGTCAACGAGCAGCGTCAGGCCGTGCACGACCGCGAGGCCGCCGAGCTCGCCTGGGGCAGGGCGACGGAGTTTTTCCGGAAGCATCTGGGGTAGGGCAACAATATCGCTCCGATTTCAAATGTCGTCCCGGCGAAGGCCCTAGGGCATGCACATATCTCTAAGGCTCCATCCGGCTGAGAGGGCATGGAAGTATT
>NZ_JBXAQU010000032.1:0-50159 GCF_058807535.1 Bradyrhizobium sp. GW821-FHT12B03 | reverse complement strand
CAAAGCCTTGCCGCGATGTCCGTGCTGTGGCTCCGTTACAGCTTCGAATGGACGTCAACGCCCATGACGCAGTAGTACTAACCCACCCTACGCATCGTGCTTCAGACCACGGCTTCCGTATCCGGCGCCGGACGTTTTCCACCGTCCGAACCTTGGGTGCCAGCAGCGCGGCTGCCGGCCGCGAAAATATCATGCACCAGACCGAGCTTCCCAAGCCCCAGAATGATCAGCCCGTTGATGTCCACCTCGTACCAGGCGTGCGAGATGTAGGCGTCGCGCGGAAACCGGTGATGGTTGTTGTGCAGGCCTTCACCGAAGGTGAGGATCGTGGTCACCAGCTCGTTGGTGGTGCCGTCGGAGGTCTCGTAGCGGCGGTAGCCGTAGCGGCCCTCGCTGTGGCAGACCGAGTTGACCAGCGAGGTAGCCATCGTCATGACGTAGCTGCGGAACAGGCCGGAGAACAACACGCAGCCGATCATCGTGTGAACGCCGCCGAACGCGTAGCCGATGGCGCCCGGAATGATCACCGCCGAGATCGCGTACCAGTACCAGCGCGTCCTCGTGAAAAACATCGAGATCGGGTCGGCCAGGATATCCTTGGCGTAGTATTCGCCGTCGGTCGTCGCCTGGTCCCACACCCAGCCGCCTTGCGCGTGCATGAATCCCTTGACGAAGCTGACATAGCGGTTGCCGCTACCGTCATAATAGGGGCTGTGGACGTCGCCGGGCTTGTCGGAGTGAAGATGGTGCCGGCGATGGTTGCTCACCCATTTCAGGATCGAGCCCTGCACCGCCAGCGTGGCGATCGCGGCGAAGATCGCGCGCATCACCGGACCGCACCGAAAACTCCGGTGCACGAAATAGCGATGCATGAAGCCGATCCCGACCGTGGTCAGCATGAACATGCCGACGAAGACCGAAATCTCCACCCGGCCGATGCCCTGCCAGACCGCCCAGATCAGCGCCAAGATCGAACCGCCGACCATGAAGCCGAACGCGATGTAGGAATCGAGAAACTTGGCGTCGACCACCGGGCCTTCGAACAGCACGCCCGGCGGCATTTTCGGGGGCGCATTCTCGTCCGACGCCACGCCCTGAATTGCGGTCATTCCAGCAGGTCCATTTACACAAAATTAACTCTTCCGCAGCGCAACGTACAGATGTGGGTTATCTCTCGCAAGGACTCGCTCGACCGGGAGAACACGGAGCCGGCACCGCAAACGACGGAGCCGGAGCGCCGTAACGCCGGATTTCACGGCAATTCCGTCAACTTTCGCCGGATGACGGGTTTCGCAAGGGCTCGCGCCATTTACCCTGTTCCCAGAAAACCCGCGACTTCCCAGAAACGACCCATGCCAAGGAAAAGCAAGCGCCTGCTCCCTCGCCTCCGCGGCCTCCGGCGAAGCGCCCGGCGGATGCGAAAGACATTCGCGCGCGCACCGCGGATGGTCCGGATCGCGGGCGGCGTGGCGATGCTGCTTGCGGCCGCAGCGCTCCTGAACACCGTCATTCAAACGATCCGCAAGCCGACCGAGCTGTTCGTCCTGGCAGGCAATGCGCTCGACAAGGAGCCGGCCGAGACCTGGCGGCACTACGGGCCGTTGTTCCGCAAGCATTCCACCACGACGATCACGCCCGAATTGCTGGCCGCACTTGCGCAGGTCGAGAGTTCAGGCAATCCGGTGGCGCGCACCTACTGGCGCTGGCGATGGAGCTTCAATCCGCTGGCGATCTACCGGCCCGCCTCCAGCGCCGTCGGCCTGTTCCAGATGACCGACCCGGCCCTCGCCGAGGCCGCACGGTTCTGCGTCCGCGGCAACGCCGTCACGGAGACCGGTTGCGGGGCTGCCTTCCTCTACATCCGCGCGATCCCGAGCCATGCCATCGAGCTGGCATCGGTGTATCTCGACCGCAATGTCGCGCTGGTTCTGAGTCTCGCGGGCGATGTGAAGGCAAGCTCCCAGCAGAAGCAGGATCTCGCCGCCTTCATCCATCTCTGCGGCGCCGGTCCCGCCACCGCCTACGCGCGCCGCAAGTTTCAGATGATATCAGGCGAGCGCTGCGGCGATCACCTCGTCGCAACCTATCTCTCCGGCGTCAACGCGATGAAGCGGCAGTTTGTGCGGCTGGCGGCGGATGACGGCGATTGAGGATCGTAGCCCGGATGGAGCTTCCGCCGTAGCTCGAAGAGCGAAGGCGCAAGCGCAATACGGGACCAGCCTGCCTTGTGGAATCATCCCGGATTGCGCTTCGCTCCATGCGGGCTACAGGTACCTACTCGGCGGCACCAGCGGCGGACCGTAGGGATCGACCCGGTCGTCTTCGGGCCGATAGCGATAGCGCGGAACGATATTGTAGTCCCACGGTGTCGGCCTGAGCACGGGCGCCGTGACGACAAGCCTCTGCTGCGGTTCACGAACGACGTGCACCTTCCGCGTCCGGGCTTCAGCACCTGATGTTGCAAGGCTCGACAGCGCCAGAGCCGCTCCGAGAGCACACGCGACGGTCATTTTCTTCATGCGTTGGCCTCCTTGCCAGGAGAGTGCAAAAGGACTCAAATCAAGGCAAGCTAATTCGCTGACGACCCCTCAACCGTCGCATCTGCCGACCTTGCCATACTACCCCTGTTTTGCCCGACGGGTCAACTCAGATTCGGTTTTTAAGAATTGTTGAAATCGCTGGCGATTTCTACTGTGCATGGGGTTGTTTTCGAACTTTTTTCGCCGGGCGCGCGCTCAATTGCCTCTCAGGCTCAGGATGTAGGTCGACAGCGCCTCGGCCTGATCGGGCGAGATCACCAGATTGGGCATGTTCTGGTGGCTGGTCCGCCAGAACACCTTGAGCGACAGCGCGGTGGTTCCGTTGCGGTCGGCGACCGCCTGGAAGCTCGGGGCGAGGTCGAAGAATCCGGCCATGCGCGGCTCGACGGCGTGACACGACTGGCACCACGCCTGCGCGAGGCGATGTCCTTCCGCAGCCGTGCGCGGCGCAGGCCTGGATGCCCCGGCGGCGGTGTGGACGACGCTGAACAGGAACAGCAGCGACAACGCGATCAGGATGCCGAGGCCGATAGAGATTCGAACGCTGCGCGACATAGCCACCTCTCGCCACCGCTTTGGTGATTCCGGCAGCGTACGTCCGCGCCCGCCGGCGAAAGTTGACCTGCATCAAGGGATCCGAACGCAACACGTCGCAATGGAATTGCCGTTCGCTGCAACGACGTTTCTCGGATAGGCTCGACGCCATCGACGCGCCATCCGCTGGAGGGATCACCATGAACGGCAACCGCTATTACGGCGTCCGCGTCGAGGGCGCGAAATACGGCGTCGGCTTCGGCTCGGCGCTCGCCATCGCGATCTCCTACACCAACAACCATTCGATCCTGTGGGCGATCATCCACGGCATCCTGGGCTGGCTCTACGTGATCTTCGTCGCGCTGTTTCGGTGACATCGCACCGGCAGGCAATCGCCTGCCGCACAGTAGCCAGCTTTCCCTTGCATTCCCTTTCCCTGCCCCTACGGTGCGCCGCGCAACGCCAGCCGAGACGAGACCTGCCATGCCCGACGCCACCAAGTGCCCGAACTGCCAGTCGGAGCATGCCTATCAGGACCGCGATCTCTGGGTCTGCCCGGAATGCGCCCATGAATGGAGCGCTGCGGCCGGCGGCGCGGCGGACGCGCCGCAGGACGCCAGCGTGCGCGATGCCCATGGCAACGTGCTGGCCGACGGCGACAGCGTCATCGTGATGAAAGACTTGAAGGTCAAGGGCTCCTCGTCGGTCGTCAAGGGCGGCACCAAGGTCCGCAACATTCGTCTCCAGGACGCCACCGACGGCCACAACATCGCCTGCAAGATCGACGGCATTGGCGCGATGAATCTGAAGTCGGAGTTCGTGAAGAAGGCGTAGTGCGCGATCTACCGCTGCCGTTGCGCCAGATAGAACCCGCACAGCACCGTCACGAGGCCTGCGGTCTGCAACATCGTCGGCGGCTCGCCGAGCAGGAGCCAGCCGGTGAGCAGCGTCAGCGCCGGCACGCAAGCCGGGAACACCGCGGCACGGGCGACGCCGAGCCGCTGGACCGAGACGGCGAAAAGATAGAGCGCTGCGGGCCCCGCGAGCACGCCCTGCGCAAGCGCCTGGATCGCATTCTCGCTCACGCCGATCGCAGCGACGCGGGCGGGCCCACCGGTCAGGAGATAGGCCGGCAGCAACAGCAGCGACAGCACGTTGATGACGAGCGCGGCCGAGACGGCGGAGACGCGCCAGTGGCGCAGCAGCGTGCCAAAGCCTGCGAACATCAATCCGGTCAGCACGAAGATCAGATCGCCCTGCACGCCGTCGGCGCCGATATGGCCGATCGATTCGGCACCGATCACGCCGAGGCCGCCGACGATGACGATGGCACCGGCCAGGCGCGAGGCGGAGACGCTCTCTTTGAGGAACATCGCGGCGAGGAGCAGGCCGCCGAGCGTCGCGGAGGACGGCTGGATCACGCTGCCATGGCCGAGCGGCACGAACAGGAATCCGGTGTAGGAGATCAGCGACATCACGGGGCCGCCAAGCACCATCAGCGCAAGGCCCCTGCCCCAGCCGATACCGCAGAGATCGGAGATCCCGGCCCGCAGTACCAGCGGCAGGAAGACAATGCCCGACCAGACGTAGCGATGCACCAGCAGATCGACCGGCGTGAAGCCGACCTTCAGCCCGTGCCGCGTGCCGGCAAAGCCGAGCGCCCAGAACAGCGCCGCCGACAGGCCGCAGACGACGCCGAGAAGCGCCGGCGCCGCATCGTTCTTCTGAATGAGAGCGTCAGCGCCGCTCGTCCGCTGATCCATCGGCAAGCCTTATGTCAGCGCGCTCATCCGCTCAACCCACGCGGTTGCAGGTCTGGCACGCGGCGGAGAGGCGACGAGGGCCGCGTTCTGGCTAGGCCACGCGGGCGATGAAGCTCATCGACGAGGGCGCGCTCGACGATGATTCCGCGGCATCTCCCCGCGTCATCTGGCGCGGCTGTTCGAACGCCACGTCGGCGCAACGCCGCGTTCGCCGAGCCCTACGGCCGCGCGCCGTCAAGTTTGCGTTCATCAAAGCACGACGATCAGAAAAACCCGGGGCTGAGATCGAGGCCGTAGGTCAGGCTCAGCACGAACACGAACAACGCGGCGGCGGCAAACAGCGCGAGATGCCGGAGAATGAAGGCACGCGGCGAGGAGCTGGCGACAACGGCTTTTTGCGCAACGGGCATGAAACGGCCTCCAGTATGATTCCAGATTTGGCCGCTCAATGTGCGGCGCGCGCATCAGGCGCTGCGATCCCCGAAACAAGTATTAAGAAGATCACACTCGTCTTGAACCGCCGTACACAACGAAGGCATCGCGCGATTCTTTTTTTGCGCAGCTTCTCGATCCACGCACGCCACAAAGAAAAACCGCGCTCCCGTCAGGAGCGCGGTTCCAACGTGACGCGGCAAGCTCAACCCGAAGGTCGCGAATTGTCGCGTGAAACTTAGCGGGCGCTGCCCGTGGTCACCGTCGCGGTCTTCACCTTGCGCGGCGACAGAACGCTGGCCTGAAGCGCCGTCACGCTGCCGGCGGGCGCGGAGGCCTGCTGCTCGACATGCGCGGCACCGAGCACGCGAACCTGCAACGGGGACACCGGAAAACCGTTGGCCTCATAGGCCGGCAGCTCGGCGGCGAAGGTGGCGGTCGAGCCCACGATCGTGAGGGCGGCGACTGCGATCGACAGAGTCTTCTTGTTCATTGGTGATGCTCCAAGTGGAAGTTTCGGAGCACATCTAAGCCTGATTTGCTGCAATGCGACACGCTTTGGTGCATTGCAACAACGCGCTCGGCGCATGGCGATATGTTTAATGCATGCAAGGTGTTGGCCGAATCGCCGCCGGCCGCGACATGACGCCCTTATGGGCGGCGCTCAGCCACCGAGCACATTGCCCCAACCGTCGAAGACGTAGGCCTTCCAGGCCACGGTTCCATCGCCGCGCGGCCGGCTGGCCCGCCGATAGTCGTCGGCCTGATCGGCGGTCCAGGTGATGATCCCGTCGGAGAGGAGATCGTGGAGGATGGCGGGCTCGGCGGGATCGAAGGCGTCCATGGGACGAAGCGAGGAATGCGTCATGGCCGCACCAACGCGCAAGCCGCCGCAAGGTTGCAGCGAGGCGCGGGCCAAAACGCCGCGTCCACTCGGATGCGCAAGGTGACGCATCGCGATCATCACGAAACAACGGCCGGAGGCCGCAGACCTCGCGCGTCAGGACGACGGATGATTTACTTCAACGCTGTCGCCAGCGATTGCAGCTTCGCAACGAGATTGGTGCCGAGCGCATAGATGATTTCGATGATCGCAAGCGCGATCCCCGCTGCGATCAGGCCGTATTCGATCGCGGTGGCACCGGATTCATCGGCGGCAAAGTCGGCCAACAGGCATTTCAATTTCACAACTCGTGTCCTTCCCAACGACCGGACGTTGCCGGCGCAAGAGAGATGCCAGACCACAATCCAAGATTGAGTAAATTCAGCTGGCTCAATTTGACGACAATGGCCGCGGCATTTGCAGGCTATATTCGCCTCCCAAGGCCCTGGAACCATGATGGAACCCGCGTTGCATCTCCGCAACACCTCCCCAAAAAGCCCGCTTTCGCCGATTTGCGCCATTGCGCCGCCATACCGTCCTCCGAACAATCGACGCGCTGCGTGCCTTTCTGTGCAAGACTGTTCGACGAGACGGGTTCGAACAGAACCGTTTGGAGGCAGAGATCATGAACGATCGGCGGTCTCTTTTGGTGGCAGTCTCGTGCCCCTCGGCCGTCATGGCCGGCTGGCTGGCGCTCTCTCTGTCCGCCTATGCCCCTGCCCTCATCGAGAGCAGCGGCGCCAATGCTGCCGCCGTCTCGCGTGCGAAGGATCTCAGCCGTCTCGACCTCGCCGATGTTCCGCGCGCTGTGGCGATCGAGGATGGCATCGCCCTGACCGCCGACATCGCGGCCGCTGTCGCTACGGTGCCGAGCCCGGTGATCACCGAGGCAGCAACACCCGAGGAGCCTGCCCCCGCCATCAAGCTCGCCTCGGCCGATGCCGCCCTGATCTTGCCGAGCGAGCCGCCCGCGCCGCAGATCCTGCCCGAGCCGGCGCCCGCCGTCAGCGAGGCCGCGCCGGTGCAGGAGCCCGTCAAGCTCGCATCCGCCGATCCCACCGAGATCATGGCGACGGACGCACTGTCGCCCGCGGCGATCGCAACCGGGCCTGCGCCCGCCGAGAGCAAGGCGTCACCATCCGCCGACACCGTCGCCGTGCTCGACGAATGCTTCGTGATGGATGCCTGCATCGACCGCTACCTCTGGGCGCTCTACCAGCGCACGCCCAAGGAGGACTCGATCAAGGTCGAGGAGCGCCGCGCCGTCACCGTCAAGCGCAAGGGCAGGACGGTCACGGTGATGCGCAGCTTCACAAAGCTGGTCGACGAAGACTTTGGCTGGAAGGATCCGAAGGCGGCCGAGCACGCCGGCATGTCGATGATGGACTACGTCATCGGCGGCATGGACAAGAGCTTCAAGCGGAAGCTGTTCCGCACGCTGCTCGCCGCGGAAGCCGCCGGCCTGTCACCGGGCATCACCAGCGCGTTCCGCGACGACTATCGCCAGTCGATCGCGAGCGGCCTGAAGGCCGCCTCCGATCGCTCCTATCACGGCGGCAGCACGCGCGGCGGCTATGGCCACGGCATGGCCGCCGACATCGTCTCGACCGCCGGCAACAACCGCGCGCAGCGCTGGGTCTCGACCGAGGTGCTGTGGAAATGGGTCGATACCAACGGCAAGGCGCTCGGCATCGGCCGGCCCTATCTCGGCCGCGATCCGCCGCACGTCGGCCCGGTTGACGGCGCGGAATACATTTCGAAGCGCGGCACGGCGGACCGCAAGGACGTCGCCAGCGCCAGGCCGAAGAAGATGCGTGCCATGGCCAGCGCGAAGCCGCCGAAGGCGCAGGCCGCGCGCGAGCAAAGGGCGAAGCCGCAGAAATCGGCGCAATCGGCCGGCAAGCGCGCGACCTGAACCGTTACGGCTTCTGCGTCGGCAGCGGCACGAGGCGCATCTCGGCTGATCCGGCCTCCTGCGTGCGTACCAGCACGGCAAAGACGGTCTCGACCGCGAGTCGCACTGCCGCCTCCATCGCCTTGCCCTTGGCCAGGTGCGCCGCGATCAGGCCGGTGAGGAGATCGCCGGTGCCATAGGGGCGGATCGGAAGGCGCGGCGTCGCGAAGCGCGACAGCTGGCCATCCGCACAGAGGATCGTCTCCACCTGCCCGTCAGGCGTGTCCGCGAGCTTGCAGCCGGTGGCGACGACGTCGATGCGGCCGGTCCCCGCCAGCACGTCGCACGCCGCGCGCAGGCCTTGCGCATCCGCGATCGTGGAGCCCGACAGCAGCTCGAGCTCGAACTGGTTCGGCGTGGTCAGGTTCGCGGCCGGCAGCAGACGGTGCCGCACCACGTCCAGAATGCCGTCGGCGACATAGACGCGGCCGTCGTCCCCGATCACGGGATCGCAGAGATAGACGAGCTTGGAATTGCGGATCAGAGCGCGCTCGACGAAATCGGCAACGGCGGCGGCATTGCCGGGCGAGCCGAGATAACCTGTCACGAGCACCGCGGCCTCGTCGACGAGATCGCGCTCCTCGACCCCCTTGAGAAGATCGGCGACGAGCTCGGTCTCCAGCACCTGTCCGCGCAGGCTCGGATAGCGCGGATGGTTCGACAGCAGCGTCGTCGGCACTGCCGCGACGTCGACGCCCTCCGCCTGCATGGCATAGGCCGCCGCGCTGTTGCCGACATGGCCGTGGACCACCTGGCTTTGAATGGAGATGACGAGCATGCAGAGGTCCGTAAGGTCAATTGTTGCGCGACGCAAGCGTAGCCCGGATGGAGCGAAGCGTAATCCGGGGACTGAGATTGCAGCATGATTCCCGGATTGCGCTTCGCTCCATCCGGGCTACGGGACAACGCCGTACCCCAGCCCCGGCCGCAGCGCCTGCATCTTCCGCGCCAGCCGCCGATGCCCGCTCTCCTCCGACTGCGCCAGCCGGCCCGCGACCGCGACGTGATCCGCGTCGCTCTTGTGCTGGTTGAGCTTGGCCTGCCCCTCGACGGTATCCACCACGAGATCGATGACGCGGATCGCAGCCAGCATGCTCTCGCGCTTGTCCGGCTCCATCTGCGCGAGGTCCCAGGGCGCCTTTGGCAACCGTGCCTCGGCAGCCGCGAGCAGCGCATCGCCATGTCCGCGGTTCTCGTCGAGCCCACGCAGATGCGCCACGCCCGACAGATGCACCGCCTCGTAGAGCCAGGTCGAAACGTTGTCGCGGGTGGAATACCAGTCGTTGGAGATGTAGGCATCGTCGCCGGCAACAATCAGCAGGAAGCGCCGTGCGCCATCCGCGAGCGGGACGAGCGGATTCTTGGCGGTGAGATGGATCTGCACGATCGCCTGCCCGTCGCGCTGGTCCAGCACGAACGGCACATGCGAGGCGCGCGGGCCTCGCTCATCCGCCGCGATGATCATGCCGAAGCCGCGCCGGCTTGCGAATTCCAGCGCGCGCTGCTCCTCGATGCGGAATTGGGGACGGAGGACATGCATGGCGCGGCGCTCGGGCTGGACGAAGGACGGTCCGAGGCTAACCCATCATCCGGCGAAATCCGAAACGATATCGGGCCGCGAACGCGGATGTCAGGAATGATCTCGGCGCCGTGCCAGCTCGCCGAGATAGGCACAGAACATGTCGGCGAGCCCGTCGGAATGGCGGGCGATCTCCGCCTCGCTCCGCAGCGTCTCCGAGACTCGCTTGCCGACCTCGCTCAGCGTCGTCGTGATCAGCTCGCCGGCGAGCGTGCGCGTCGCATCCGAGGCTTTTGGCAACGCTTCCCGCATGAAGGCCGCGACGATGCCCTTGCCGGCGGCCCGCGCATCGTGTGCCTCGGGCGCATCGCGATAGAGCGGCGCGGCGTCGCTGAGCGCCGTGCGGATCGCCGCCTCCTCGCACTCAGAGCGAATGAAGGCGTGGACCAGCGCGCGCAGCCGCGCCGGTGGCGGCTTCGTCCGGTCAGCTAGGATGCCGCGCAGGAGCTCGCTCGTGCGTTGCCACTCGTCGCTCTGGAGGCGGAACAGGATCGCCGCCTTGTTCGGAAAATATTGATAGAGCGATCCGACGCTCACCCCGGCCCGCTCGGCCACCCGCGCCGTGGTGAAGCGCTGCGCGCCCTCCTTGGCCAGGACCTGAACAGCCGCATCCAGAATGGCCGCCACCAGCCCCGTGGACCGGGCCTGTTGCGGCTGTTTTCGTGAGGAAACTGAACGGCTTCGACGATCGGCCATGGCGCCCTCAGGCAATGCGAATAGCGAATGCGACGAATTAGTCGTATTTCAGCCCTCACGCAAGCACACGCTTCGCCGCGACATCTGGAGACCTCACATGACCACCCCGACCATCACATCGCTAGCGCCGCTGCTCGATCGCCTGTTCGATCAGGACGAAGCAGCACGCGGCGCAATGCGAGCCGCCTTCGCCGACGTGCCCGACGCCGACCGCACACGGATGATGCGGAGCAAGACCGATTACGCCGACCTCTACGGACGCCTGAAGGACGTCCCGCTCGCGGTCTCGCGCGAGACCGGCGCGCTGCTCTACATGCTGGCGCGCAGCTCCCGCGCCAGAACGATCGTCGAGTTCGGCACCTCATTCGGCATCTCGACCCTGCACCTGGCCGCGGGCCTGCGCGACAATGGCGGCGGCCGCCTCATCACCAGCGAGTTCGAGCCGTCAAAAGCGGCGCGGGCGCGCGAAAACCTCGCCGCCGGCGGGCTGATCGATCTCGTCGAAATCCGCGAGGGCGATGCGCTGAAGACGCTTCAAGCCGATCTGCCAGATACGATCGATCTCGTGCTGCTCGACGGCGCCAAGGCGCTCTACCCCGAGATCCTGGAGCTGGTCGAAGGCCATCTTAAGCCGGGCGCGATCATCGTCGCCGACAACGCCGACGACAGCCCCGACTACCTGGCGCGCGTGCGCATGCCCGGCAGCGGCTACATGTCCACGGCCTTTGCCGAGGACGTCGAACTTTCCGTGCGGATCAGCTGACGCCACATCGGACCGCCGCGATACCAAAGGAACCGCTGCGCAATTCGTCGCGCGGCGGCTTCCTATTGGGCGTTCTGCCGTGTCGCAGGCTCGTCACCGACACGTGATAGCCGGGTCCGGCAAAAGCCACGTTCCCCGTGCTAAACATACCTACCGCGCGGTATCTTTCTGCGCGCCACGCCGAGCCAGCCATGACCTCCGCCTTCAATGCCTACACCGCGCTTGCCCTCGCCATCGTCTTCGAGGTCATCGCGTCCGCTTTCCTGCAGCAGTCCGCGCAGTTCACGCGGCCGTGGCCGACGCTCGCCATGGTGCTGTTCTATGTCGCCTCGTTCTATGCGCTGTCGGTCGCGATCCGGGTCATCCCCCTGAGCGTCGCCTACGCGATCTGGGGCGGGGTCGGCATCATCCTGACCGCCACCGTCTCCTTCGTGCTGTTCCGCCAGATGCTGGATGCGGCGGCCTTCGTCGGCATCGGGTTGATCGTATCGGGGGTCGTGATCATCAACCTGTTCTCGGAGACGACGGTGCATTGATGCCGGCCAGCGCCTATAGCCGCTCCAAGCAGCCCGAGCAGGTGCGGCGCGCCCTGCTCGATCACGCAGCCGCCATCGCCATGGACCATGGCGTCTCCGGCATCACGGTGCAGGCGGTGGCGGCGGCAGCCGGTGTCACCAAGGGCGGGCTGTTTCATCACTTCGGCAGCAAGCAGGCGCTGATCGAGGGCCTGTTCGCCGATCTGCTGGCCCGCGTCGATGCCGAGATCGACGCCGCAATCGAGACTGATCGCAAGCCGCGCGGCAGTTTTACGCGCGCCTATGTCAATGCGGTGTTCACCGGCGAGGCGTTCGGCTTCACCACGCCCTGGGCGGCACTGAGCATGGTCGTCGTCACCGATCCGTCACTGCGCCGGCTCTGGAACGACTGGATGAAGGCACGCCTGAAGCGCCATCGCGCAACCGACGGCACGCCCGAACTCCATGTCGTGCGCCTCGCCGCCGACGGCGCCTGGCTGTCCCATGTCACGACGGGACAGACGCGCATGAACGCCGAGCTGCGCGCCGTGCACGACCGGCTGATCGCGCAGACTTATCGGCGAGGTTAGCCAGGAGTCGGAACGGCGACTAGGGGCTCTGCTCCGGCTTTGGCGGACGCGGCGCCGACCGCGACGGCTTTGCGCCCGGCTTGGCCGTGGCCCGCGGCGGCGGTCCATCGACGGATTGCAGATAGGCAGCGAGCGCTTTGGCGGAGTCGGAACTGGTCGCGTAGTGATCAGCCAGGAACCAGGACAGCGTCAGGCTCATGCGTCCCTTGGCAAGACCGCGCGGGCTCCGATGGCAGGTTGCGCAACCGTCGGCAAACAGCTTTTCCGCCGACTTGCCGGCATCGAGATTTTGCGCGGTCGCAACCGTTCCGGTCAGCCCGGCAGCCGCGGCAAGAATCATCAGGGGCGCGATCAGGCCGCGCCCCGGTCGAAAGTGCGATGTCAATGCCGTCCCCAGAGCGAAGTGGATGACCGGTTCGCGTCAAGAAAACGCGTCAAAATCCCGAGTTCCCGTCTTGCGGTCAGGCCGCCAGCAATTGATCGAATTCGGGCGGCGTATAGGCCTTGCCGTCCTGGTCGGTGATGACGACCTGCCACCCCTCGCTCGCCCACACCCTTGCCTTCGCCACGATGAGCAGCCGGCTCTCGCGGGCGAAACTGCATTTCTCATTATCGCGTTCTGCGATCATTTTGTAGGCCAATGCGCATCCCCTTGCGTTGCCCCTGCACCCGCTCCCCTCGTGGCAGCGGGCTTTGGCGGCAATTCGCCGGGAGCGTGGCAATTTGGTGCCTTCCGCAGGCAGCATCGTGCCCGCGCACCCGGGATCGAGCGCGCGCCGCATGCGGCAGCTGGGGGCCGGCCGTCACATCAGCAACGGAACCGATCGCGCCCCGTCCGAGCTCCGCTAATGAACGCGGATGACGTGCGGACGGCCGAGATCGATCAGCCCCTGCACCGCCGAGAGGCGGTCATCGAGCGCTGCGATGGTGAGCAGCAGATTGTTGCGGCGCTCGTCGAGCAAGCCCATCTCGGCGCCGGAGAGTTTTGCGTTCACCCGCTGCATGTGGATGCCATCGAGCGACTCGCGCAGTGCGGCGATCAAGCCGGTCAACTGCTTGACCTCTTTAGTCATCGACCGTTTCGCGACATTTTGGCGGCGCGACTCCGCCTGGCTCTGTCTCATGACATCCTCCCGTGCCCCTCTGCCCCGAGTGGATGCTTACATCTTTGGATACACATCTTACGATCGATGAAATCTGCCCGCGAAGAACTTTCTTAAATTGTACGCGCAGGGAACCCGGGCCGACCCGAAAAGAAAGCCCGGCACGAAGGCCGGGCTTTCGCAACGACGTCAGTGCTTCTGATGACCGCCACCGGGAGCGCCGGCCGGCGCGCCGCCACGCGGCGCGGCGTTGATGTGCGGAGCACCGCCGCCCGGATGCGGCATCGCAGGTGCAGCTGCGCGCGGCGCCGGCATCTGCGCACGGGCATTCATCGGCGCGCCATGGCTGACATTCGGCTGCGCCACATGCGGCATCGCGGGCCGGGCCGCAGGCGCGGCCGACACGCGCGGAGCTTCATGAGCCCGTGCCATCGGCTGCGCGCGCGTTGCGGCGCGGCTCGCCGCGTGGTCGTGCATCATGCGCGCCTGCGCATCGCGCGGGCCGCGGTTCTGCTGCACACTCGTCCGCGCGTTCACCAGGCGATCGCTTCGCCCGGCGCGAGTGCGGTCCGCCGCAACCGCAGCGTCGCGCTTTGCGATCGCCGCGTCGTGCCGTGCCGTCGCCGCATCACGGCCGGAGGTCGCGGGCGCGCCCTTTGCATTCGCGCCATTGCGCCCCAGGGCGATCGCTGCATCGCGCGTTGCCGCACGGCCGATACGGGCCGCGTGCGGATCGATCGTCATCCGCGTCGCGAACCGCTCGTGCGAGCTCCAGTAGTTATTCCAGTAGGCATGACGGCGATACCACGGCCGCCCCTGATAATAGCTCGACCAGTACGAGCTCAACACGAAGGGCGCGACCGGCACGTCGATCTCGTCGACATAGTCGGGGAGATAGACGTAATGATTGCGGTAGAGATATTCGAGATATTGCGACGACACCCAGCCGCGATCGTCGGAGAAGCTCACGTCGCACCAGGCATTGCCGCGCAGGCAGCCATGGATGTTGACGCGGGCGCCCCCGGGGATGCGATCGACCACGGGGAATCCCGAACCCGGCCCGGCGCGCAAGCCGGTCGAGACGGTGACGATGCCCGGCGCGGCCAGCGCGGCCGTCGGGGCGAGCAGCAATGCTGCAATCAAAATGCTTCTGACTCTCATGGCGTATTCCTCCTCTGCGAGTCGGAACGCGCGGACGGAACGAGCGTTCCGTCTGGAGCAGCCGCATCAGCCGAAAGATGGAGCGCACGCCGCGCGGAGTTCAATATTCATCCGCTGTTCATCGGCACGGCGGGGGCAACGCGTCCCCGCGTCAGTTCACTTGCAGCATGAAGGCGTCGAAGAACGAGGCCAGCCCGGCAAAGTCGTCGAGCGGCAGCACGTTCGCGACATACTGGTCCGGCCGCACCACGACCATGCAACCGGCCTTCCGATCGATGCCCCGCATCGTGAAAACGTCCTGGCCGCTCTTGAGGTCCGGGCAGAACATCTTTTCGTAGTCGAGCAAACCGTAGCGGCCCTTGCGCGGCAGCAGCAGGGGCGGCATCGCCTCGACGGCGAGCTCGCGGTGGTCCTGCTGAAACACGGCGCGCAAGTCGATCACGGCGTCGATGTCGGCTCCGACAGGCGTATAGCGCCTCACCGGCGATTCCCTGGCTTCGGTGAGAAAATTGCACAGCGCGCGAATGCTCGAGCCCGCGGCCGCCGGATCTTCCGCGGGTGAAAACGCATAGATGCGAAAGCGGCCATCCGCCTGCGCCGCGTGACCAAGATGCACCGGCTTTGCGTCAGCCAGCCGAATGACCGGCGCCGAATGGAAGCGCGTGCCGATCACGAGGCCTGCCGCGAGATCCTGATGGGACGCAGCCCCGGTGAGGATCGACGGCTTGTAATGCGTCGCGGTGCCCGCCGTGTAGCGGCCGTGCCTGACAAAATAATCCTGCGTCCTGGCCGCATCGGCACCACCGGCCTTGGCGGCGGAGGCCAGAATCCCCGCCCATTCGCGGTCGAAATCGATCAGTTCCTTCGCAACGGCCTGACGCTCCGCCGAATAGGAATGCAGCAGGCTTGGCGCACTTTGCTTGCGAAGCACGGCGGCGAGCTTCCAGCCGAGATTGAAGGCGTCCTGCATCGAGACATTCATGCCCTGCCCCGCCTTGGGGCTGTGGGTATGGCAGGCATCGCCGGCGATGAAGATGCGCGGCAGGCGGGTCGCGATCTCGGCCTCCGGCACGTCGTCGAACTTGTCGGTCAGGCGCTGGCCGATCTCGTAGACCGACCACCAGGCGATCTCCTTCACGTCGAGCGTATGCGGCTTCAGGATCCGCTGCGCTTTCGCAATCACGTCCTCGGCGGTGATGTTGCGATTGGCGACGCGCTCACCGACATCCAGCTTGGCGAGCTCGACATAGATGCGCACCATGTAGCCGCCTTCGCGCGGAATGATCAGCAGGCTGCCGTCCTTTGCCGACTGAATCAGGGCCTTGAAGCGGATATCCGGAAAATCGGTCACCGCCAGCACGTCCATCACGCCCCAGGCGTGATTGGCGGAATCGCCATGCAGCTCCCGGCCGATCGACTTGCGCACCGTGCTGCGCGCGCCGTCGCAGCCCACGACATAGCGCGCCCTGATCGTCTCGACCCTGCCCTCGCTTCCGGCATCGACACGTTCGAAGCGCGCGGTCACGGCATGGTCGGCAGGCCCTGCTGCCGGATCGACCTCGAGGTCGAGCAGGCGGCGGCCGTAATAGGGCTCGAGCTTGGCCGGCGATTTGCGCATGAGGTCGAGAAAGCCGTCATGGATGCGCGCCTGATTGAGGATGACATGCGGAAACTCCGACAGCCCGTCCTCGACGTCCTGCACCCTTCCGCTGCGGACGATGGTTTCGGGCCGCCGTTCGTCCGGCTTCCAGAACGTCGTCTCGTTGACCCAATAGGCCTCCTTCAGCACGCGCTCGCTGAAGCCATAGGCGTGGAACATCTCCATGGTGCGGCAGGCGATGCCGTCGGCCTGGCCGACCGACAGCCGGCCCGGCTTCTGCTCGACGATGCAGGTCCTGATGTCAGGGAATTGCGCAAGCTGGGCCGCTAGCGTCAGCCCCGCAGGGCCGCAACCGACGATGAGGACATCGACCTCGTCCGGCACGGAGCCCGCTGCGCCGGGGGCCTGAACGCGTTCGGCGGGATCAGCAATTTCAGGATCGCCCGGCTGAAATCCATTGAGATGGAATTGCATGAGCACCTCTCCCGTCAACGTCTTCTTCGATATTGCTCAGTATGCTGACTATCAGTATACTTGTCAACGATCGCGCCTCGCCGTGGCCTCGGGAGAATTCGGTGAAAGACAACAACGACATGCCCGGGCACCTGGCGCGCCGGTTCCAGCAGATCGCGGTGGCGGTGTTCCTGGCCGAGGTCGGGGATGCCGGTTTCGATCTCACGCCGGTGCAATACGCCGCGCTTGCGACCATCAAGGCCAATCCGGGGCTCGACCAGGTGACGCTCGCGGGATTGATCGCCTACGACCGCACCACCATCACCGGCGTGATCGATCGCCTCGTGCAGAAGGGGCTTGCCGAGCGCCGCGCCTCCAGCCGCGACCGCCGCGCCCGCGAGCTCGAGATCACCGACGAGGGCCGGCGCACGCTGCGCAAGATCACACCGGCGGTCGAGTCGGCGCAACGCATCATGCTGCGCGGCCTCAGCGCCAGGGAAGGCGAGGAGCTGATGCGGCTGATGCGCAAGGCCATCGCCGCCGGCAACGAGCTCAGCCGCGCCCCGCTCCGCGATGTGCAGGCTTAAGCCGCATCGGCGTCCGTAATTGTCGCAAGCCCGCGAAACCAGGAGCTAACCTTCGACTGCTACCGTCGGCCTCATTCGGCGCTTAACGCGCGATTAACTTTGCCGTTCGGGAGTTTCGGATGTTCAGGTTCCTCATCGCGGCGGCGGCCATCGCGCTCTCGACCGGTCACGCGCTCGCGAACGGCCATGGCGGCGGCGACAGCCCTCCGCCGCCGAAGCCCGAGGCGACGACCGCGCCGGCGAAGGTGGTCATCACCAAGCAGGGTCCCAAGCTCGTCGATCTCAAGGGGATGACGCTGTACACTTACGAGCGCGACACCACCGGCAAGAGCTCGAACTGCAACGGCAAGTGCACCGAGAGCTGGGTCCCGCTGGCGGCGACGGCCGACGCCAAGGCCGTCGGCGACTTCACGGTGATCAGCCGCAACGACGGCAGCAAGATGTGGGCGTACCGCTACCGCCCGCTCTACACCTCGCCGGCCGACAAGGCGCCGGGCGAAGCCAACGGCAATGCCACGACGCTGCAATGGCGCATTGCGCGGCCCGAGTAGTCGCGCGCCAACGACGCCGGACCTATCAGCGTGCCGGCGTGGTTACGGCGACCTTTTCGCGCGCGATGGGATCGACCGAGGCATAGTTCGCCTCTGCGTTCCAATGCATCGCCGCATAGAGCGCCATTCCGGCCAGGATCGATCCATAAAAGCCAAGGGTCGCCAGCCGCCACTTGCGGACGACCCGGCGATCACTTTCGGTCAATTGATCAAGGAATTTTTGCATGATGCCTCCAATGGCAACCGGCCATCGAGGCATAGGGCAACGCGAACGGATCGCCTGTGAACCAGTTCACCCTTGGCAGCTTCAAAAAGGAGTGATCGTTGTGGGCCTATTGGCGCGCCAGGTCCGAAGGCACCTGCTTGAACGTCGGCATGTTCGCGCTCGCCTGAAGCGGACTGACTTCCATATTCACCAGGACGGGCCTGGTCGTAAACCAGACCGCTGCCACTGCCGCGATCACTATTCCCGCGCCAAGCGCCGCGAACCCCTTCATGTTTCCATGTCCTTGGCGATCAGTTGCTGAGAATGACGCCATGCTGGTGCCGCGACGGATGATCGGCGCCGACCAGCGCGTTCGGATCGGTTACGATCACGACTTCCGGCAACGGCAACGGCTCCAGGCCGGCAAAGCGGCGATAGAGTGCGCCCATGACGGCTCCGCAAAATACCGCCGGCACCAGGAGGGCTGCGAAAAGTGGCACAACCATCACGAGCAGCAGCGCGCAGACAAACGCCAAGACGCCGCCGATCGCCGCGTATTCCCAAGCGCTGCGACGGCTCATGGCTCGCGCGACATGGTGCACGCAGAGCATGAAGATGCTCGAAGGAATGACTGAGATCGCCGTCATGATCATGAACGTCTGTGCCGGGATCACCGCCGCGAAGATGTGCGCGGTGCTCTTGTCCGCGAAGCCATGCATCAGCAACGGAACCAACGTGTAGGGCAGAAGCGTCGCGAGCACGGTCGGCATCAAGGCGGCGATCGCAATCCCCGCGACTGATGTGCGGACCCGGACCGGTCCTTCGAATACAATTGGAGGCGGCGCGGCCGGCGCGTTGGCGTCGGGAGCCGAGCCGGTTGCACGCGCAACAGAGATCAGGCCGGCGAACTGGCCATAGAGGAAACCGCCAATCATTCCCGCGATTGTCGGCAACAGACCGATCGTCACCGCGGTACCGTCGCCGGGGGCGGCCAGCTGGATGTGGTTGCGGATCGCAATGCCGTAGCTCGCCGCGGCCATGACGCCGCCCATCAGTCCGTAGGCGAGCCGGCTCGACATCTTCCACTGCCGCAGCACGATATGCCCGGCAAACAGGAAGCCCGCATTCATGGCCATGCGGCCGGCATAGAGGAGCAGGATCTGGTCCGGTGCCGGGACGCCTTCGGGATCGGTCACCTGCCCGCCCGCGATTGCAAAGGCCAGCAGCACGGCTTCGACGATGGCCAGCGGAATCAGCGCGGCGAACAGCGCGCGCGGCGAATTCTTGACGAGATACATGCGAGCAACCCCTTGCGCGCTGCACGCTAGAGGCGAGTCGTTACGGACCGCGCAAGGCAATGAATAAAATTGTCGGCAAGCCGCGCCAGCCGCGATTTCACGTCGTTATCGTCCGCGCGCATTCACCCGCGCCAGCTCCGGCCCGCCTCGACCTGTGCGCTCTGTCCGGGCGGCAGCACGACGACGGGCGAATTGAGTTTCACCCGGTCATAGAGATCGATCACGTCCTCGTTGCGCATCCGGATGCAGCCTGACGAGATCGCCTGCCCGATATATTCGGGCTGGTTGGTGCCGTGGATGCGATACAGCGTGTCCTTGTTGCCGGAATACAGATAGATGCCGCGTGCGCCCAGCGGATTGGCGGGCCCGCCGGCGACGCGCGCCGGATAGGGTCCAAGCCGCGCCTGGATGTCCGCCGTCGGAACCCAGTCCGGCCATTCCGCCAAGCGGCCGACCCGCGCCACGCCGGAGAAGGCCATGGCCTCCTCGCCGACCGCGACGCCGTAGCGGATCGCCTTGCCGCCGGGCAGCACGAAATAAAGATAGCGGGCGTCGGTATCGACCAGGATCGTGCCCGGAAGCTCCTTGCGCGGATAATCGACGATGTGACGGAGATATTGCTCGGGCACGTTCGCCTGGGCGTAAGGCGCGCGCGACAGCAACTGGCGATCGCGCGGCGTCATGCTCGCGTCGGTCGATGGCGAAAGCGTCGTCTGCATGCAGCCGCCGAGCGGCAGCATGGCAACAACGAAAAGAGCGAGAACAGATCTTGGCACCGCCGGCCCCCCGAATAGCGGATCGCAGCACCCCCAGCGGGGTCAGATGTTGCCAAAATCGTGCTGAAAACAAGGCAGTGCGGAACACGTCCGCGTGTTTGGCCGGTGGAGTTCCATCACCACAAACGGCAGAAGACCGTCGCATCATCTCCATCCCCTCGCCTTGCTTTGGTCAAACCCGGCTGGACTCGTGCGTCATCGGGGTAACCTCGACAGATCGGCTCGCGCCAATGCGAACGACCAGACCTTCAATCACCTGGCTTCAATCACCTGGGCTTCAAAGGAGCTGCGATGCTCGCGATGCTGAACAGCAAGCAAATCGTCGATGAGATCGTGAAGGACACGGTCAAGGACAATGATCCGCATGACGCGGTTCAGATCTCGCCGGAGATCGTGCTGGCCTCGCGCTCCGTCAGCGTTGCCCCGGCGCTGGCGCCTGACGTCACGCCCCGTCCGGAGCCGAAATTCGCGCCGGAGCCCAGGATCAATCCGGAGCCGAAGTTCAGTCCTGTCGTGGAATCGCAGCCGCCGGCGCCCTCGGTCGACACCGCGGTGCGTATGGCTGCCGGCGATGGTCCCGGCCGGCAGAAGCGATCCTCCGTCGGCAAGTGGCTGCGCGGCGCGTTCGTCACGTTTCTGTTCGCAGGCGGCAGTGCGGCCGCCACCATCGCCTGGGAGAAACACGGCGACGTGGCGAGGCAGATGCTCGCCGACTGGACGCCGGCATTGGCGTCGCTGATGCCTTCGACCTCACAGACGGCGCCGGTCGCCGCCGCGCAGGCCGCACCGCCCGTGGCGGAAGCGGCGACCGATCAAACAGCCGACCAATCCCCGACGCCGGCTGCGGCTCAGGCTGCGGTCGTTCCCGCAGCAGCGCCGCCGGATGCAGCGCAGTCGGTGCAATCGATGACGCGCGATCTCGCCGCGATGGCGCAGCAGATCGAGCAGCTCAAGGCCAACATCGCCGAGTTGAAGGCCGGACAGGAGCAGATGGCGCGCGAGATGGCGAAGCCGCCCGCACCGAAGCCGATGGCCGAGACGAGACCGATCGATCCGCGCGCACGCGTTTCCGCGCTGCCGCCGCGGCCTCCGGCGCCGCCGGTTCGCAAGCCGAAGCCAGCCGTGACGCAGACCTATATGCCGGCCTATTCGCCGACACAGATCGCACCGCCGCCGCCCTCGCAGACGACAGCTGCGGTCCCACCGCCGGTCGCACCGGTGGCCACGACACAGGCCGTTGCCGATGACGACGGACCTGTCGTGCGTCCGCCGATGCCGCTGCGCTAGACCAGCCGGGCGATCGCACGGCGTCGGCAACGCAGCCGTTGCAAGCTGTCCGACTCGATGTGATGCGTTGAGTCCGGGCGACTACGGAGATCGATGCTGCGGTCGTCGTCCGCCAAAACCACCAGCAAGAGAAAAGGCCGTCGGGATCTATGCCGACGGCCTTCTCTTGCAACTCCCGGTTCCCGGAGCCCGGTTCTGTTGCAATTCCATGCCTCATGATCGCGCTGACATATTTAATAAAATCTTAATGCGCCGCCACGTTGCACATCATTTCTGCGCCATAGGCACAGAGATTGTGCGGCCCGTTCATTCGATAGATATCGACTCAGTGGTACGATCGGACACGTGTTGAAGACTTCCGTTGAAGGCTTCTCTTGAAGATTGGGTCGTCACACCGGGGAATTCGGATGCCTTACTATTCCTTCGATCTCGTGGTTGGTGAAGAGTTCAAGAACCAGGGTGGGATCATCCTCGAGGACATCGAGGTTGCTTCCGATCGCGCCGATCAGTTGGCGTGTGAACTATCGCAGGTGAAGCCGGAGCTTCAGCAAAGGGGTTGCGCGGTGCGCGTCACCGACCGCGATCAGAACGAGGTCTATCGCACGCCGCTCGATCCCGTTCCGGCCTGGCAGCGCTAGCTACTCTTCCAGCATCGGCGCTTCGAACCAGTTCGTCAGCGACAGTCCGCCGTCGACGGTGAAGGCCGCGCCGGTGACATAGCCTGACAGCTTGTTCGAGAGCACCGTGAGCGCCATCGGCGCGAGGTCGTTGGCATCGCCAAGACGCCCGAGCGGGATGTGCCGCGCCAGCGAAGCGTCCGCAACGAAACCGCCGGCCGTGATCGCACCGGGCACCAGCGCATTGACGCGAATGTCGTGGCGCCCGAACGTCTTCGCGAGCTCCTTCACCAGCATCGCCATCCCCGCCTTCGCCGTCGAGTAATGCGGCAGGTTGCGCGGCGTGCCGGCATGCAGCGAGGTGACGAACAGGAACGAGCCGGGTCGCTTCGCCGCGATCAGCCGCTTGGCGATCTCGCGCGCCAGGTAAAAGCCGGCATCGAGGTTGACGGCATGCATCTGCCGCCAGGTGCTGCGATCGACCGCGAGCGCATGATCGGCCTCGCGCCGCGGCGGCGAGGCGCTGTGCACGAAATGCGTCACCTCGCCCAGTGCAGCATGGGAGGCGGCAAGCAGCGCGTCGCAAGCGTCCAGCTCGGCGAGATCGCCGACCCAGGGCACTGCATGATCAGGCCTCTCGCTGGCGCCGATCGCCGCGCTCACCCGTTCCGCACTCACATCCGCGAACACGGTCCGAACGCCCTCGCCGACCAGCGCCTGTGCGATCGCGCGGCCGATGCCGTTGCCGGCGCCGGTGACGAGCGCCGTGTCGCGTTGCGGATCGAACGGCGTGCTGAACAGGCTCATATGGCTCTCCGGCTCCGGGCGCGGCCAATTTAGCGCACCGCAACGCGGTGCGACAATTGCGTCCCGGCACCATTGCGGAGCGACGCGCCGGACGCTAGCCTCCCAAAAAAATCGAGGAGGTACCAAGGATGCGCTATGGTTTTCTGATGGCAGGCCTGTTGCTGATCGCCGCACCGGCCCGGGCGGAGGATCATCCACGCTCGACCTATGTGACGATGGTCTTGCAGGCCTTCGCCGCCAAGGTCGAATGCCCCAACACGGATCTCGTCTATCAGGACCTCGTGCAGAAGGCGCAGCAGATGCGCCTGCCCGACGGCACCACCGAGAAGGTGCGCAAGGCGATCGCCTGGATGCATACCGGCGGCGAGATGGGCGAGAAGCAGGACGACGACCTGATGGCCGAGGTCGCGGTCGCGACGCAGGCGACAGATATGGACCAGCGCCGCCTCGGCATGCCCGGCTGGTGCGAAGCCCAGAAGACCAACCTCGCCGGCCTGATCCGCGCCAAGGGCGGTTAGAGCGCTTTCGAGCGACGTGGACGCCGGTTCGCGTCGCTCGAAAGCGTCAAGCAAGAGCTCACATCGAGCCGGCTTTTCCGGACGTTAAGCACGCCGCGGCGGAACCGCCGCCGCGGCCAATAATCGTCACAATCCTCATCAGCATGCGGGCCTTTCGAATTCGAACAGGAGCCCCCCATGCGGAAGATCCATTACGTCTTCGCCGGTACGCTCGCGGCCGTCGCGGCGCTGACCGCCCCCGCGCAGGCGAAGAATTCAGACACCCAGAAAGCCGAGGGCAAATCACCCTCCTCCACCTGCAGCGCATATCAGCAGGCACCGGATGGCTCGTGGGAGCAGCTTCCCTGCAAGGAGACCGGCGATCGCAGTCAGCCGCAAACCCAACGGTCCCAGTCGCAGGGAACGGAGCACGAGGACCGCTGAGGCGCTTCCCGTCCCGCGATCAGCCCTGGTGCGGCCCGCGCATGATCTTCATGGCGTCCGCGATGTGACGCCACTCCCTGGCCTCATCGGCCTCGCCGCGGCCCTCGCAGGCCTGGGCCTGCTCGGCGGCCTTCGCAATCGCAGCGAAGCCATGCTGTTCCAGCATCTGGCGCGCGACGGTGTGGACCTGGACCTCGGACATCATGGGCGCTCTCCCGGTTGATGAAACCGCGGTGCACGCTCGTGCGGATCCGCGGATTTCCTACAACGATCAAGTCGCGCGTCTCGTTCCGGCCGCCCGGGGCGACGACAAAAGGCGGCCCGCTATGCCCAGCGGACCGCCTTCTCACCCACCCCAAAACCTGATGTCGTCGGCCGCGTCCCCTACGCGACCGCCACGCGCTTGCGCTCGAAATCGTTGGGCACCTCGATATCGACCTCCAGGGTCGATACCTCGTCACCGCGCTCGAGCCGCACGATGACCTTGGTCGGGTCCAGCGTCACGTGCCTGGAGACGACGGCGAGGATTTCCTCACGCAGCACACCGAGTAGATCGGGCTGGCCGCGCAGTCCGCGTTCATGGGCAAGCAGGATCTGCAACCGTTCGCGAGCGACGGGTGCAGAGGCCTTGTTGCCGCGGAGAAGCCGGAGCAGACCCATGCTCATGCAGCCCTCCGTCGCAGCAGCCGATCCATGAAGCCCTTGCGCTCGGTCGGCACGTGCATGGCGATGGTCTCGCCGCACAGCCGCCGCGCCGCGTCGATATAGGCCCGCGCGGGTGCGCCGTCCGCATTCGACAGCGTCACCGGCGTGCCGACATTGGAAGCGCGCAGCACGTCCTGGCTCTCGGGGATGATGCCGAGCAGAGGTGTTGCCAGGATCTCGAGGATGTCGTCGATGGTCAGCATCTCGCCGCGTGCGGCGCGCGAGGGATCGTAGCGGGTGATGAGAATGTGCTTCTCGACGCGCTCGCCCTTCTCGGCCCGCACGGTCTTGGAATCGAGCATGCCGATGATGCGGTCGGAATCGCGCACCGAGGAGACTTCCGGATTGGTGACGATCACGGCCTCGTCGGCAAAACGCATCGCCATGGAGGCGCCACGCTCGATGCCGGCCGGGCTGTCGCAGATCACCCAGTCGAAGCGGCTGCGCAAATCGGCGATGACCTTGCCGACACCCTCTTCCGTCAGCGCGTCCTTGTCGCGGGTTTGGGACGCCGGCAACAGCCAGAGGTTCTCCAGCCGCTTGTCCTTGATCAGCGCCTGCGGCAGCTTTGCCACGCCCTGCACCACGTTGATGAGGTCGAACACCACGCGGCGTTCGGCGCCCATCACGAGGTCGAGATTGCGCAGGCCGACGTCGAAATCGACCACGACGACCTTGTCGCCGCGCTGCGCGAGCGCAGCTCCCAGCGCGGCGGTCGTCGTCGTCTTGCCGACGCCGCCCTTGCCCGATGTCACGACCAGTACCTTGGCCATCTCAAAAATCTCCTTCTGGTCAGTTCAGCGCGGTAATTCGCATGGTGTTGCCTTGCAGCCAGGCCTGGGCGGGCCGGCCGCGCAAGGCGGCGTCGATATCGTCGGCAGTCTGATAAAACCCATCGATTGCAAGCAGTTCTGCCTCGATCTTCTGGCAGTAGATGCGCGCGCTGGTGTGCCCGTTGACGCCCGCCATGGCGCGGCCGCGCAGCGCGCCGTAGATGTGGATGGAGCCGCCGGCGACGACCTCGGCGCCGGAGCCGACCGAGCCGAGAATGGTGACGTCGCCTTCGGGGAAGATCACGGTCTGGCCCGAGCGCACGGGGCTCTCAAGCAGCAGCGAGGTCGGCTTGGTCTCGACCTTTGCCTCAGGCTTCTTCGGCGCGGTCGGCTCGACCACGCAGCTGCGCCCGCCCGAGAGCAGCGGCGGCATCATCGCCGTCAGCCGCCCCTCCTCCACGCCCTCGATCCCGAGCACGCGGATGCTACGGTCCTGAAGGCTGGTGAGCAGATGATTGATGCCGGACTGGCTGAGATCGACCGAGGACAGGTCGATCACCACGGGCCGGCCGGCGAAGAAGCCCGGCGAACGGGCGATGGTGGCGTCGATCTCCTGGAGCCAGTCCTGGATCGGAACCGTCGGCACGAACACGAAGGCCACATAGGAGCGCCCGCGCAGGCGCACCATTTGGCGTTGGACTTTTGCTACAGCCTCCATATCGGCCGACTCGTTCCCTGTTATTGAATGGTTAACGATGCGGCGGATATGGTTAACGGCCGGTTAATTTCTCCGTGGGGTTACGTGGGTGGGAGGGTTGGCACCGCTCTCCTGTCCCGGCTCTGCAGCGCACCGTCGAAGAGACGCTGCGCCGCGTCCGGGGCACGAGCGGAGCGAGCGCAGCCCCCCTACTTCTTCACCTTGCCCGCATCCATCTTGATATCAGGGTCCAGCATCTTCGTCGTGAACGCCGTGTTCACGTCGAACGGCTTCTCCATGCCGAGATAGGTCTGGACCAGATCGTAGTCCTTCTTCATCCGCTCGCCATCGATCCAGCCGAGGCTCTTCGTCGTCGTGAACTCGTCCGTCATCAGGAACTTGATTCGCTCCCACTGCCGCTCCTGGTTCGCCTTGTCGAGACCGGAGACCTGGTCAAGCAGTGCCTTCAGGCACGGCGTGACGTCGGCGACGCAGGCGGCGAAGGCCTTCTGCGTGACGCGCACGAACTCCTCGACCAGCTTCGGATTCTTCTGCAGATAGGCGCCGTTGACGATCAGCGAATTGCCGTAGGGATTGAGGCCGATGTCCTTCCAGTTGACGTAGCCGAGATCGGGTCCGAACTCGATCACCTTGAGATCGTGCTCGTTGTAGAAGTCGCTGATGATGTCGACGGTGTGGCTCTTCAGCGCCGCGATCTTCGCGGTCGGCCCGATGTTGACGAATCCGACCGCATCGGGCGCAAGGCCCGCCGCCTTGGCGAAGGCCGGCCACATCACGCGCGAGGCATCGCCGGGCGGATTGCCGATCTTGTGGCCGGCGAAATCCTTGACGCCGTTCACGCCATAACTCTTCAGCCAGTAGAAGGTCTGGCCGGTGTTGGCGTAGACGCTCATCACCGCGACCGTGTCGGCGCCCTTGCTCTTGGCGACCAGCATGGTGGCGAGATCGGCGACGCCGAACGGCGAGCCGCCGGAGCCGACCTTGGCGGCGGAGACGCCGGAGCCCTTGCCGGTCTCGATGGTGAGGTCGATGCCCGATTTCTCGTACCAGCCCTGCGCCTTGGCGTAGTAGTACGGCGAGTGGTCGGCGGTCGGCGTCCAGTTCAGGATCAGGTTGACCGCCTCGCCCGCGCTCGCCGGCACCGCCGGCAGACCGAGCGCCAGGGCCACAAGAGCCGCCTGCAAATGCTTCATCGCATCTCTCCTCATTCCCGCGACCCGGCTTGTCGCTCTCCCCATGTGAGGATACCAATGCAACAAGCCCGCCCCCCACTTGTCAACTGTTTGGTTGAAAATGCCCGCAAAACGATCTGGCGACACCGTGCCGCAGCGGCGCGACCCCGTCGCCACCCGCAAGAAGCTGCTCACCGCGGCGCGCCTGGAGTTCGCCAGGCACGGCCTTGCGGGCGCCCGCGTCGACGAGATCGCGATGCGCGCCGGCGTCAACAAGCAGCTCGTCTACCACTATTTCGGCGACAAGGACGCGCTCTACCTCGCCGTGCTCGAATGGGTCTATGAGGACATCCGCGAGCAGGAACGCAGGCTCAATCTGGAAGGTCTGCCGCCGGACAAGGCGATCCGCCGGCTGATCGAAGCCTCGTTCGACCATCTGGCGGCAAACCCTGATTTCATCGTGCTTTTGAACGACGAGAACCGCGGCGGCGCCCGCCACGTCCGTGGTTCCACGCGCCTTGAAGCGATGCATTCGCCGCTGGTGAAGAGCGTCTCCCACATCCTCCACGAAGGGGTACGCTCGGGCATGTTCCGCAAGGGGATCGACCCCGTCCAGCTCTACATCTCCATCGCGGGCCTCAGCTATTTCTTCTTCTCCAACACGCCGACGCTGTCGGCCATCTTCGGCAAGGACCTGTCGAGCCGGGCCCAGCGCCGCGCCCGCCGCAGGCATGTCGTCGACCTCGTGCTCCAGTCGCTCCGGCCATAATCAACCAACTGGTTGAAACTTGCGCCAGGGACGGTTAGGCTCACCCGCGCGGCCGGGAAGCCGCAAGCAACGGGAGCAAACGGTGGCAGGTGACGGAGCAGGCCCGGCACGCAGCTTTGCGATCATCCTGATCGTGCACCTTGCCGTGCTCGTGCTCTGGCAGGTCGCGGTCGACGCCTTCCACGTGCCGAAATTCATCCTGCCCTCGCCGCTCGCGACGGTGCAGACGCTGGGAACCGCGAGCTATGCCTGGGGCGCCAACACGCTGGTGACGGCGATCGAGATCCTCGGCGGCTTTGCGCTCGGCGCATTCGTCGGCGTGACGCTGGCGGTGATCTTCAGCTGGGCGCCGCTGCTGAGCCTTTTGCTGCTGCCGCTGTTCGTGACGCTCAACATGATCCCGAAGGTCGCGCTCGGGCCGCTTCTGATCGTCTGGTTCTCCTACGGCATCGTCCCGAACATCCTGATCGCCTTCAGCATCTGCTTCTTCCCGATCCTGCTCACCACCGCGCGCGGCCTGCGCGAGGTCGAGCCCGACCTGCTCGATCTCGTCAAATCGCTGCGCGGCTCGCGCTGGACGCTGTTCCGCAAGATCCAGCTGCCGGGGTCGCTGCCTTACGTATTCTCCGGCATGAAGGTCGGCGCCATCCTCGCGGTCGCCGGCGCCATCGTCGGCGAGTTCATCGCCTCCGAGCGCGGGCTCGGCTACCTCATGATCCAGGTGCAATCGTCGCTCGACACGCCCGCGATGGTGATGGCGGTCGTGCTGCTGACGCTGCTCGGCGTCGCGCTCTACGGCCTGGTGCTCACCCTCGAACGCATGTTCGTCGTTGGCGACGCAAGACAAACCTGAAAACGGCAGACCTAACGAAGGACCGATCGATGCTCCTCACCCGCCAGACGCTGCCGAAGACCATTCCGGATATCGCGGCGCTCGATGATCTGCTCTGCCGGCCGACGCAGGCGCTGATCGACGACCTCGCCAAGGTCGAGGGCGACATCATGATCCTGGGCGTCGCCGGCAAGATGGGCCCGACGCTGGCGGGGCTTGCGAAAGCGGCCGTGCCGGAGCGCCGCGTCATCGGCGTCGCACGCTTCAGTGAGGCCGGCGTCAAGGACTGGCTGCACGGGCGCGGCGTCGAGACGATCAATTGCGACCTGCTCGATGAGGCCGCGATTTCGGCGCTGCCGAAGGCCCCCAGCATCGTCTTCATGGCCGGACGCAAGTTCGGCGCCGAGGGCGATCTGTCACTGACCTGGGCGATGAATGCGCATGTGCCGGCGCTGGTCGCGCAGGCTTTCCCGTCGTCGCGGATCGTGGCGTTCTCGACCGGCTGCGTCTATCCGTTCGTGCCGGTCGACGGCAAGGGGTCGACCGAGGACATGGCGCCGAACCCGCCCGGCGAATACGCCCAGTCCTGCGTCGGCCGCGAGCGCATGTTCGAATATTTTTCCCGCAAGTTCGAAACACCGGGCCGGCTGTTTCGGCTCAATTACGCCATCGACATGCGTTACGGCGTGCTGCACGACATTGCCACAAAGGTGCTCACGGGCACGCCGATCGACGTCAGCCTTGGCCACGTCAATTTCATCTGGCAGGGCGATGCGTCCGCGCAGGCGCTGCGCTGCCTCGCCCATTGCACCGCGCCGACCTCGCCGATCAACGTCAGCGGCCACGAAATTCTCGCCGTGCGTGATATCGCCGCAAAATTCGGCGCCCGCTTCGGCCGGGCGCCGGTGCTGACGGGCAAGGAGGAGCCGACGGCGTGGCTCACCGACACGTCAAAGGCGGTCGAGCTGTTCGGCCTGCCCGTCGTCGATACCGAGCAGCTGATCGCCTGGACCGCCGACTGGGTGTCCCGCGCCATGCCGAGCCTCGGCAAGCCCACCAAATACGAGGTCCGCGATGGACGCTACTGACGACCCGCCCATGCTGAAGCTCGGCGTCAACGACGCGGTCGCCGGGCTCGCGCTGTCGACGGAAGCGCACTGGAACCAGACCGAGGAAGACTGGCGCATCTTCCTGCGCGATGGCGTCGTGTTCGGCATTCGCGACGGCATGCGGCTGGTCGCCACGGCCGCGCTGCTGCCCTACTCCGGCAACAATGCCTGGATCAGCATGGTGCTGGTATCAGCCACGCATCGCCGCCGCGGCCTCGCAACGCGCCTCGTCGACGCCTGTCTGGAAACCGCGCGCAAGAACGGCCTGACGAGCTGGCTCGACGCAACGCCTGACGGCGCTGCCGTCTATGGGCCGCTCGGATTCACGCCGACCCTGCAATTGCGCCGGCTCAAGCTGGTAAGGCCCGCGCGCGCCGAAGCGCCACCGACGTCATCGGCGACCATCGATGCACTGTGTGCGCGGGACCGGCGGGCCACCGGCTTCGACCGGACCGCCCTGCTCTCCGCCTTCGCACAGCGCTCCGGCTCGCGCATCGTCTCCGCCCATGGAGCCATTGCGCTGGTTCGCGACGGCCGCACCGCGCGCCATATCGGCCCGCTGTTTGCCGATCATGCCGCAGCAGCCCTGGCCCTGGTCAACGCGATCGCGCGATCGGAGACCGGCCCTCTTCTGATCGATGCCGTCGCCTCGCAAGTCGCGTTCCTGGAAGGACTGACTGCATCCAGCTGGACCATCGAACGCCCCTTCCAGCGCATGCGGTTCGGCCCCGCCACCGCTGGCGGCGAGGACATGCCATTCGCCGTCGCCGGCCCCGAATTCGGATAGGACATCATGCACCACAGCCAGATCAACAGCGACATCCGCAAGCTGATTGCCGACGGCACCGTGCTGCCGGCGCATCCCCTCGCGCTTACCGCCGAGCGAAAGCTCGACGAGAAGCATCAGCGCGCCTTGACGCGCTACTACATCGACGCCGGCTCCGGCGGCCTGGCCGTCGGCGTGCACACGACGCAGTTCGCGATCCGCGACGTCGGCCTCTATCGGCCGGTGCTCGAGCTTGCCGCCGAGACCGCGGCAACCTGGACCCGGCGGCCGCTGGCGATGGTTGCGGGCCTCGCCGGTCCGACACGGCAGGCCACCGCGGAGGCCCGCACCGCGCGCGACATCGGCTATCACGCAGGGCTCCTTAGCCTTGCCGCGATGAAGAGCGCCTCCGAGGACGAGATCATCGCCCATTGCACGGCGGTCGCCGCCGAGATCCCGCTCGTCGGTTTCTATCTCCAGCCGGCCGTCGGCGGCGTGGTCCTGTCGAGCCGCTTCTGGCAACGTTTCGCGTCGATCGACAACGTCATCGCGATCAAGATCGCGCCGTTCAACCGCTACCGCACGCTCGACGTGCTGCGCGGTGTCGCAGCCGCCGGCGCGCTCGACCGCGTCGCGCTCTATACCGGCAATGACGATCACATCCTGCTCGACCTGATGCTGCCGTTCGACCTGCGCGACAACGGCGTCACCACGCGGACCTACTTCAAGGGCGGCCTGCTCGGCCACTGGTCGGTCTGGACCGCGAGCGCCATCAAGCAGTTCGAGCGCTGCAAGGCGGCGCGGCACAAGGACAGCGTGCCGGCCGACCTGCTCGCGCTCGACGCCCGCGTCACCGATTGCAACAGCGCCTTCTTCGACGTCGCCAACAATTTCCACGGCTGCATCGCCGGCTGCCACGAGATCTTGCGGCGTCAGGGCCTGATGCAGGGCCTGTGGTGCCTCGATCCCAACGAGGGCCTCGGCCCCGGCCAGAAGGACGAGATCGACCGGGTCTGCCGCGAGCATGCCGACCTCAGCGACGATGCGTTCGTGGCCGCCAATCTGAACACATGGCTGGCATGAGCTCAAAACCCTTCATCAGCCTGCAAGGCGTCCGAAAAGTCTATCGCAGCGGCGGCGCCGAGTTTCTCGCGGTCTCCGACGTCACGATGGACGTCCAGGAAGGCGAGCTGGTGTCGCTGGTCGGCCCCTCCGGCTGCGGCAAGACCACGGTGATGAAGATTCTGGCCGGCCTGCACGGCGCCGACGGCGGCACGATGAAGATCGGCAATGCCAACAGCCCGTTCGATCCGACGCGCGACATCGGCATGGTGTTCCAGCAGGCCTTGCTGCTGAAATGGCGGACCATCCTGGACAACGTGCTGCTGCCGGCGGAGATCGTCGGCTTGCCCATGAAAGCCGCGCGCGCGCGGGCGCGCGACCTGCTCAACCTCGTCGGGCTTGCCGGCTACGAGCAGAAATATCCACGAGAGCTCTCCGGGGGCATGCAGCAGCGCACCGCGATCGCGCGCGCCTTCATCCACGATCCAAAACTCATCCTGATGGACGAGCCGTTCGGCGCGCTGGACGCGCTGACGCGCGAGCAGATGAACCTGGAGATGCTGCGGATCTGGCGCGACAGCGGCAAGACCATCATCTTCGTCACGCATTCGATCCAGGAGGCGGTGTTCCTGTCATCGCATTGCGCCGTGCTGACGGCGGGACCGGCGAAGATGGCCGATTATTTCCCGATCGAGCTGCCCTTCCCGCGTGATCTTCCGTTGAAGACCACGGATGCGTTCGGTGCGTATGCAAGGCGCATATACGCGAAGCTGGGCCTCAGTCCGTAGCCCGGATGGAGCGAAGCGCAATCCGGGAAAGTGCCGATGACGCGCGAGGTCCCGGATTACGCTTCGCTCCATCCGGGCTACGAAGCCGGGCGCGGCATAACTACCGCGCGCCCTCCTCACGCTCAGCTCTTGTTGCGCATCTTGCCAAGCAGGTAGTTGTCGTAAAAATTCTCCGCGATCTGCGTGTAGAACAGCAACTCCTTCATATAGGCGTCGTGGCTCTCCTTGGTCCGCTTGAACAGGTCGCTCTTGCCGGCGAGCTCGTTCAGATGCTCCTGGGTCGCGGTGTAGCAGGCCTCGAGCACCGGCTGCGGGAACGCCTTCAGCTCGGCGCCGTTGGCGATCAGCCGCTTCAGCGCCGCCGGATTCACGCTGTCGTATTTCTCGAGCATCCAGGCGCCGGCGGCCGATCCCGCCTGGTTGAGGATCGCCTGGTACTGCTTCGGCAGCGAAGCCCACTTCTCGTCATTGACGATCATGTGCAGCATGGCGCCGCCTTCCCACCAGCCGGGGAAGTAGTAGTATTTTGCGACCTTCTGGAAGCCGAGCTTCTCGTCGTCATAGGGGCCGACGAATTCGGCGGCGTCGATCGAGCCCTTCTCCAGCGCCGAATACACGTCGCCGCCCGCAAGCTGCTGCGGCACCACGCCGAGCCGTGCCAGCACGTGGCCGCCCATGCCGGCGATGCGGAATTTGAGACCCTTGAGATCGTCGACGGTCTTGATCTCCTTGCGGAACCAGCCGCCCATCTGGGTGCCGGAATTGCCGCAGAGGATGGCGTGCGCCTTGAACGGCTTCAGCGCCTCGTTGGTGAGATCGGCACCGCCGCCGAAATGCCACCAGGATTCCTGATGGCGATGGTTCATGCCGAACGGCGCGCCGGTGGCATAGGCCAGCGCCGGCTCCTTGCCGATGTAGAAATACAGCGGCGTCTGCGCCATCTCGACGGATGCAACGCTGACGGCGTCGAGCGCCTGCAAACCGGGGACGAGCTCGCCCGCGGCAAAGGTCTGGATCTGGAATTTGTTGTCGGTGGCCTCGGCGACGTATTTCGCGAAGGTCTGTGCGGTGCCGTAGATGGTGTCGAGCGATTTCGGGAAGCTCGAGGTCAGGCGCCATTTGATCTCCGGCGCGCTCTGCGCGATCGCGGGTGCAGCAACCAGCGTCGTCGCGCCGGCGACCGCGCCGCCCTTGAGGAATGTACGACGTTTCATGATGGGGTCTCTCCCTTGAAGTATATTTCGAACAAATCGGCGTTGGACCACGGTCTTCGCGGACCGTTTGCCTGTTCCTGTCGCGGAGTTCAAGCTGGCAGAAGGGCGCGTTAAAGCAGCTTCGCGCTCACGAACAGCGCGCGCACGGCGTTGGTCGCCTGCACCGCCAGCATGGCGTTGCCGGCGGCGCCTTCGAGCGCCGCGACGGCGTCCTCGTGCAGCGAGCGGAATTCCATCCACTCGACCGATTTGAAATTGGTCAGGAATTGATAGGCCTGGCCGACGGTCGCAATCGCCAGCGTGTCGCCGTTCAACTTGATCTTGAACGTCGTACGCAGTGGGGTCTCGGAGCTTGCTGGATCACTCATGGGCTGCTTCTGGACGAGAACGGCTTAACGAAGGGGAAACGGCAGCCCCGCCGCGGCAGGCCAATATCAGGAGTCGGTGCTGGCGCGCTGCGAGGCGGTCGCCGATCCGCTCAGGCTCGGCACCACGACGAGGCGGTTGAATTCGCCATTGTCGTAGGCCTTGAGGAAGCGATCATAGTCCTTGATCGAGACGCAGCCGTTGGAGTCGCCGCGCGGCCCGAGCATGTAATTGTGGGTGAGAAGACCGACGCGGCCGAGCGCGCTGGTGCCCTCGGTCGGCGTCAGGCGCAGCGCCCGGACACCATGGAACAGTTTTTCGCGCGGCTTCAGGTCGTAGATCGCCGGCGGGGTGGCGCCGACCATGCGCTGGTCGACATGCTGCGGGTCGTCCATCAGCGGGCCCATGCCCGAATGCGCTTCCAGCGCGACGCCGCTCGGCAGGTAAAGCGCCTTGGCCGAGATGTCATAGACCGCCGTCCGCGAATCGTAGCCGAGCGCGGCGAGATCCGGCGCCTTGCCGAACAGGCCATCGCCGGGTGTCAGCGAGGCCAGCTTGATCTTGTCGGTGAATTTTTCGAAGAAGTTGCGGTTGTCGACCCTGGGGCTGGTGTCGGCATAGGCCTGGCTGGACGCGATCTGCGCCGAGAAGTCCGCCTGCACCGGCCGCGACCGCGGCATCGGGACCGCGTCGGCGCGCTGCGCGGGCCGCCTCTCGTCAACCGGCGTCCGGTCATCATCGGTCAGGGTCGAGCGCCAGTCGTCGCCCTGAAGTCGCTGGGCCAGCATCGCCTTGGCGTCGCGCAGCTTGAGCTGGACCGCATTCAGCGCGGAGCGCTCCAGCGTCCGCAGGCCGAGCTCGCGGGCGGGCGGGCTGCCAGCGGCCGAAGCAAATCGGTCCTCGAACGACGGGGCGTTGGCCGGCGGCAGCGCAGCTGAGACCAGTGGGGTAGAATCGCCCATATCGGCAACCCAGGCGGCTGCCCCCAGCGCCAGCGCGACGGCGGCCAAAGACAGCAATATCGTCTCCGCTCGCCCAACACGGCGGCGCGACAACAGCCTCTCGGCGCTTGCGCGGTCGGAAACCATCAGATCCCCAAATCAACCCCCGGGGGGACCCACCCCCACCCGGAGACTCTATACCAGCTACCACATTGGGAGCCAAAAGTTAGGCATAATCGCGGCCGTCTAGGCACCTCCCAGGTATCCAATGACCTCTCCTTTCGATCTAGACCGGTTCGTCCACGCTCAAAACCCGGTCTATCCCACCGTGACCGGGGAACTGTCCCGGGGCCGGAAGCAGAGCCACTGGATGTGGTTCATCTTCCCGCAGGTCGCCGGCCTCGGCTTCAGCGCCATGTCCCAGCGCTACGCCATTGGCTCGCGCGCCGAGGCCGTGGCCTACCTCGCCCACCCCGTCCTTGGCCCGCGCCTGAGCGAATGCACCAGGCTGGTGCTCGCCGTTCAGGGACGGACCATCAACGCGATCCTCGGCGCGCCCGATGACGCCAAATTCCGCTCGTCCATGACGCTGTTCGGCGAGGTGTCCGATGATCCCATCTTCGGCGAGGCGCTTGCCCGATATTTCGCCGGCGAGCGCGACGGCGCGACGCTGAAGATCCTGGCCAAGCTCGATCGAAAGACCTAGCGAGCCCACCTGCGGGGGCCCGTAGCGTAAACCCCGGATTAATACCGGCTGCCTATCGTCCGTGCAGAATATTTCTCCCCGCGCCAATTGCCGGACGGATCATGAAAATCGGAACGCTCCTGACCACCGCCATCGTTTCGCTCTCGACTGTGGGCGGCGGGCTCGCCGTCTACGTCGCCGTGACGAAATACCAGACGATGGAGCGAATCACCGAAGCGCAGGGGCGGCTCGCGATCGTCCGTGCCGTCAGCGACATCCCGCGCTACCTCAACCCGGAGCGGGGCTTTGCCACCAACATCCTCTACGGGCCCGCGACCTACGATCCGGCGCAGCTGTCCGAGCATGACAAACTGCGCAAACAGACCGACGGTGCGCGCGACAAGATGAATGGGCTGCGCAAGGAGTTGCCCGGTCCGTTCGACGACGGCGCCACCACCGGCAACAGCATCGACGGCATCAATGCCAAGTTCACCGCGCTGCGTGAGGCCATCGACAAGGCGATGGCGGGACCGCCGGAGCTGCGCAAGGATGCGGCCAAGAAGATCGTGGGCGACAACGCCGTGCTCAACGCCGGCGTGACCGCCCTGCTCAACGAGCAGGTCCGACGCATGGCGATCCTCAACGGCGATGCCTACCGCCAGGCCAGCTATGCCAACGTCGCGATGACGCTGCGCGACGTCGGCGGCTTCAACTCGAGCCTGCACAAGAACCTCGTTGGCGGCAAGAAGCCGGCGACCGACGCGGAGAAGGCCGACATCAGCCGCTCACAGGGGCGCAACGACCAGATCGTGATGACGCTCCAGGAGTTGCGGGGCAATCCGACCACGCCGGCGAACGTCGCGGCCGCGCTGGAGAAGTTCAACGCGACCTACATCGAGGAGTTTGGCCGCGAGCTCAAGCTGGTGAAGGACGGCGCGATCAGCGGCAAGTACGAGCACGACGTCGACACCTATTTCACGGCCACGCAGCGCGGTCTCAGCACCATCATCGACGTCCGCGACGCCTTCTATGACAATGCCGAGCAGATCCTCGCCGGCGCCTCGTCCGCCGCGCGCACCAGCTTCACCATCGCACTCGTCGGCCTCCTCGCCGTGCTGATCGCCAGCGCCGGCCTCATCGTGATGGTCCGCCGCCGGGTCTGCGCGCCCATCGTCAACCTGACGACGCGGATGTCACGGCTGGCCGATGGCGAGGTTGCCGAAGAGATTCCCGGCGCCGAGCGTTCGGACGAGATCGGCGCGATGGCCGCAGCCGTCAAGGTGTTCAAGGACAACATGATCCGCGCCGACCGGCTCGCCGCCGAAAAGCAGGCCGAGAGTGACGGCAAGATGCGCCGCGCCCATGCTCTCGACGCGCTCACGCGCGCCTTCGAGGCCAAGGTCACCGAGCTCGTCGGCGGCCTGTCCCAGGCCTCCTCCACCATGGAGAGCACGGCGCAGTCGATGACCTCGACGGCGGCCCAGACCAACAGCCAGGCCGCAGTCGTCGCCGCCGCCTCCGAGCAGACCTCGACCAACGTGCAGACGGTCGCCAGCGCCACCGAAGAGCTGACCTCGTCGATCGCGGAGATCGGCCGTCAGGTCGCACAGAGCACCGAGATCGCGGCCCGCGCCGTCGACAACGCCCGCCGCACCGGCGACACGGCGCGTGCGCTCGCCGAGGGCGCCCAGAAGATCGGCGACGTCGTCACGCTGATCCAGAACATCGCCGAGCAGACCAATCTTCTTGCTCTCAATGCCACGATCGAGGCCGCCCGCGCCGGCGACGCCGGTCGCGGCTTTGCCGTGGTCGCCTCCGAAGTGAAGTCGCTGGCCGGCCAGACCGCCAAGGCCACGACCGAAATCTCCGAGCAGATCACGGCGATCCAGTCCGCGAGCGACCAGACCGTGGCCGCGATCCGCAACGTCGCCGACGTCATCGCCGAGATCGACCAGATCGGCACCGCGATTGCCGCCGCGATCGAGCAACAGGGCTCGGCGACCAAGGAGATCTCCCGCAGCGTCCAGGAGGCCGCCCGCGGCACCCAGGAGGTCAATACCAACATATCAGGCGTGCAGCGCGCCGCCGACGACACGGGAGCCGCCGCGAGGGAGGTGCTGGGCGCGGCCGAGCAGCTCTCGACCCAGTCGCGCGATCTCGCCGGACAGTTCGACCGCTTCCTCGGCGAGGTCAGGGCAGCGTAAGTGCGGCCAGGCGAGAGTCGTAGCCCGGATGGAGCGGAAGCATAATCCGGGGAAGTCTCTCCGCAGCTGGACCGCCCCGGATTGCGCTGCGCTCCATCCGGGCTACGGGACCATCCTCGCGGTAACGGCCATCAATACGGCGGCGCCTTGCGGGCCCGTTGCGCTTTCGCCGCCTCGATCCACCAATTGAGATCATCGGCAAAGCGCGGGAACGCGCGCTCCAGCGCCTTGCCGCCCTCGCCGATCGGCTCGGCGCCTTCCGACAGCGTCTGCGCGATCGGGCCGACGCCGATCGTGCTCGACACCACCACCATGCCCATCTCCGACAGCGTGCCGTGCCAGGCCGTCGAGGCCCGGGCGCCGGACAGGCGGCCGGCCGAATAGCTGACGATCGCGGCGGGTCGCCAGAACCATTCTTCGAGGAAATGGTCGGTGAGGTTCTTCAATCCGGGTTGAATACCCCAATTATATTCGCCGGTGACGAAGACGAAACCGTCCGCGCCGCGGATCTGTCCGGCGAGCGTCTCCAGCGCCTCGGGCGCGGTGCCTTTGGGATATTCCTTGTACATGCGATCGAGCATCGGCAGGCCGATGGCCTTGGCGTCGATGAACTCGACGTCCTCGCCGCGCGAGCGCAGGCGGTCGACGACGAAATTCGCAAGGCGGATGCCCATGCGGTCGGAGCGGTAGGAACCGTAGAGGACGAGGATGCGATTGCTCATGATGGCCGCATCCTAGCATGAAACGGCCGTGGAGCGCCTCTCTTTGTGAGCGCCTCCCTTTGTCGCGGCGGTCAGTGCGTGGCGCGATAACTGGCGCGGCGCGGAATCGACCGGCAGGCCAGGCCTTCGGCGAGCAGCTTCATGTCCTCGCGTCTGCCGCTGCGGATCAGCCGACCGAACTCGTCGGGCGTGAAAGGAAGACTGGGATCATCATCAATCGGGCGCCGCACCCGCGGGCCGAACAACCGTCGAACCAGGCTAGCCAGCCGCCGCATGCCTATTCCCTCGCGCCAGCAACAAACCTCTCACGAGGCACATTGTTCCTGCTGACGCGATGAGAATGCAAGTCCGATCTGAACGCTCGTCACCGAAATTTGCGAACCGGCAGGCTACGTGCCCTACCCGATCCGCTTCAGCGTCTCGATGTCGTTCATGGCGCTGGTCAACGCCCCGTTGCGGTCGCGCACGAAGCTTTCGAGGTCCGACAGCACGGTGTTGATCATCTGAAGATTCTTGAACATCTCCTCGATCTGCGTCACGATGCTGTTGTAGCCTTCCTGGGTCTGGATCAGCTGGCCCCGGGTGTCGTTGATATTGGCCCCGAGCGACTCGAGCGACGTCTCCATGCCTTCGATCGAGGCATGGGTCCGCGTCAGGCTGCTCTTGGTGTCATTCGCCAGCTTCTTCACCTCGGTCGCCACCACGGAGAAGCCGCGTCCCGCTTCGCCCGCGCGCGCCGACTCGATGGTCGCGTTGAGCGCCAGCAGGTTGGTCTGGCCCGCGATCGTATCGATGATCTTCAGGATCTCCCGCAGCCCGTTCATCGCCTGGGTGAGGCCGGTGAACTCCTGCGACAAGGCGGTCGTGTCGGTTGCCTTCGCCGCCGATTGAGCGCTCGTCATAATGACCGAGCGGATCTCCTCCACGATCGCGTTGATCGACGCCGTCTGCTGCAGCGCGCCCTCGACCTTCACGCTCAGCGTGGCGCTGGCGCTCAGATATTCCGTCAGGCGATGGACGATGCCGTCCTTGATCCGGTTCAGCAGCACCATGCGGTTGAGATGGGTGCGCGTGAAATATTCGACGAAATGCGCGTAGTGGATCGGGAACGTCTCGATGAAGGGGTCGTTCAGCGGCTTTTCCCTGACGTCGAAGAACACGATCGCGGTCAGCGTCTGGTTGATGTTGATCCCGAACAGCTCTCCGAAGGTGGAAAACCCCGCGACCGGCATCGGCCACATCCCGCTCATGTTGCGGAGCTGGGTCTCGTTGTTGAGGCGGCGCAGGATGCAATCGTTGAGGATCGCGCCGATCGCCGGCGGCTTGCCGCGCAGGAAGGCTTCGAGGTCGCGCCGCGTCTGGTCCACGAAATCCGTGGCTTCCAGCAGTTCGAGCTTGTCGCCCGAATTGACGTCACAGAAGAAGGACACCACGCCGCTGTCCGCATTGATGCCCGCGACCGAGCGCACGAACAAATCTCCGCCGACCTCGACGCCGAAGGAGTGCTTCGTCATCATCGACATGAGGTTCGCCGGCGTCGTGTTCAGGGCCTTCGCCACCACCGAGGCGAACGGCTTGATCTCGCTGCCCTCCATGAGGCCCGAGGCGGTGCGCCGATCCGGATCGGCGTCCATCACGACGAAGGATTTTCCGGTCTTCTTGAAGTTCTGCGTCTTGAAGATGCTGTAGGCCCGGCCCGGCGCCAGCTTCATGAAGGCGATCAGCGCATGATTCTCGAGCACCTGCCTGCCGTCGTAGAGGTGGGTGTGCTGGAAGTCGAGCTTGCCGCCGGCGGATCCTCCGACGAAGGCGCAGGGGAACTTGCCGCTCCTGTACACCGCCTCCATGAAATAGCTCTCCGACGCCGACACGCCGTCCACGAGCGCGAAGGCGATCGTATCGCGCACGTCGATCGCAAAGGGCGTCCTGATCGCGGCGACCTCGCGCGTGATGGCGTCGATGCGCGCGTCGTGCGCCCTGGACGGCTCTCCCTTGCGGATGTCGTCGTTGTGAAGGCGGACGCTGTGGATGCTGACGGACTGAAACAGATCGGGCGGGAAGACCTGCACGACGACGGACGACCAGCTCGTTCCCGTCGGCTTGTAGAGCGACTGGCCCGCCGAGCACAGCTCGCCCGCGGTCGACATCGCGATCACCGGCGTCGAACCCGCCAGCCTCTGCAGCGACGCCGCCACGCGTGCAAAATCGCAGTGCGGCGAAATGAATGCGAGAGCGAGCGGCGAGCGCGCGCCCGCCACGACGAAGTCGCCCTCGGAAATATTTTGCAGCCGGTCGTCGCTCTCCAGCACCCGGATCGGGCTGGCTTCGCGAATGGCCGGGGCCTCCTCAAGCACCTCCGCAACGATCGACGGAGCGGACTGCTTATGACTTGCCTGGGAAAAGAACGAGAGCATGGCAATATCCTTGTTTGACGCGCGACGCGCCTCAAGGAACTGAAGTACGGATTCGAAATTGCCATTCGGTTAGGAAGCGCACCGTGCAACTGCCTATGCGCAGCGAATCCGCACCGTAGGACTACGGCGTCGCATCGTTTCGCGGGCTCATGATACCGACGACGTCGATGCATTTGATCTGGATCAAATCTGCACGGCAACATCACATCGGCAACGTCGCATGGGCGACATCGTATCGGAAATCGGCACAATCGCGCATCGCCACCGCATGCACGCTTGCGTGCACTAATCGGCGAATCCGACGAAGCGCACGAAGTCGCCGTTCGCCTCGCGATCCGAGCGTACCGCATTCGCGGCAAAGCCGTCGTCGGGATAGCCCATCGCGACGCAGGTCATGATGACCTCGTCCTCCGGAATCCGTGCGACCTCGCGCACGATGTCGGAGCGCATGATGCCCTGGCCGTTGATCACCGATCCGAGGCCGCGATCCCAGGCGGCGAGCACGATGCCGTAGCAGAGCGCGCCGAGATCGAAATGGCAGACCGCGCCGGGATCGAGCACGCGGTCATAGGTCAGCACCAGCGAGACCGGCGCATCGAACTGGCGGAAGCCGCGCAGCACCCAGTCCTGGCGCATCGGCTTGTCGTCGCGCGCGATCCCCATCGCGCCGAACAGCTTCTTGGCGATGTCGACCTGCCGCGTGCGATGCACGCCCTGGTACTCGCCATGGCTGATGATGTCGCGCTTGACCTTGGCGCCGGCAACCATCTCCTCCATGTTGCGGCGGCGCAGCTCTTCCAGCGGGGAACCCGTGAGCACATGGACGTGCCAGGGCTGGGTGTTCATCGACGAGGGCGCGCGCTTGGCACTCTCGATGATCGCTTCGATCACCGCACGCGCCACCGGCTTGTTCTTGAAGCCGCGCACGCTGCGGCGCGACTGGACCAACGCTTCGAACTCCAACGCGAGACCTCCCTGCCCGTTCGTTCCGCGGCACCGCAATTGCAATACGTGAGCGGTTGCCGATGCGGCGCGGCAAATCTATGCTAACCCGCAAGCAAGACCAAGAACCCCGTGAGGCCGCCCAATGCCCGCACCGCTCGATCCCGTCATCGCCCAGATCATTCCGCTGCTGCCGCTGCGCGATCCCACCACGATGACGCCACAGGGCGCCCGCGATTCCTTGCGCGCACTGGCTGCCGCGCGCGCCGCCGTGCCGCCGCCACCGGTCGATACCGTCCAGGATATCAAGGTGACAGGCGGCGCCGGACCGCTCGATGCACGGCTCTACCGGATCGGCAGCGATCCCGCGCCGACCGTGGTGTTCTTCCACGGCGGCGGCTGGGTCGCGGGCGATCTCGAGACCCACGACCGGCAGGCGCGCAACCTTGCGATCGAGACCGGCGCGGTCGTGGTCTCCGTCGACTATCGCCGCCCGCCGGAGACGCGCTTTCCCGGTGCCTTCGAGGATGCCTTTGCCGCGGTGAGCGACGTGTTTGGCCGCGTCGCGGAATTTGGCGGCGATGCAAAGCGCCTCGGCGTTGCCGGCGACAGCGCCGGCGGCAATCTCGCAGCCGCCACCGCGATCGCCTGCCGCGACGCCGGCATCGCCCTCGCCGCGCAGCTGCTGGTCTATCCCGTGACCGACGTCGTCGGCAACTATGCCGATGCGCGCGAGAACGCGCGCTTTCCCTCGCGCGCCGAGAATGCCGACGGCTACTTCCTCACGCGCGCCACGATGGAATGGTTCTGCGGTCATTATCTCGCCGATCCCGCTCACGCGACCGACTGGCGCGTCTCGCCGCTGCGTGCCGCCTCGCTTGCCGGCCTCGCGCCGGCGATCGTGACCACCGCCTGGTTCGATCCGCTGCGCGACGAAGGCGCAGCCTATGCGCGGGCGCTGGAGGCTGCCGGCGTACGGGTCAAGCTCCACGAAGGCGCCGGCCTGATCCACGGCTATTTCGGGCTTGGCGACGCCTCCGAGGTCGCACGCGCCGAGGCCAAACGTGCGCGCGCCGATTTCAGGGCGTTGCTCGCGCGCGGAATCTGAACCACAGATGAATGGAAAAATCCGCAATCGACCGCGCGAGGCGGACCGTTCCTGCTTGATTGCGCCACGATTCGCGGCTCCAATCCGCACGCCATTTCTGGTTTAGGGAGACACCCATGATGAAGCGGATTTTTCTCACAGCGATCCTCGCCACCTTTGCCGCGGGCTCGGCCTTCGCGGACGACACCTGCGAGAGCAAGGCGGTCGGCAAGGACGGCAAGCCGCTTGCAGGCGCAGCCAAGACCTCGTTCCTGAAGAAGTGCAAGGCGGACGCCTGCACGCCCAAGGCCGTCAGCGCCGACGGCAAGCCGCTCGCCGGCGCCGCCAAGAACAGCTTCATGAAGAAGTGCGAAGTCAGCGCGTAAGGCGCGGCGAACTCTCTGCTTCTTTAGCGAGCAATCGCTCGACGAACTGCGTCATGGCCGGGCATGTCCCGGCCATTCGCGTATGTGTCTCCGCCCACCGTCCAGACCAAATCATCCGAAGGCATCGCCACACTGGACAGGAGGCCCCGGCTGACGGATCATGCAGTGCTGAGCGAACCGGGGCGCATCGACGAGGCTATCGAGGAAAGGAAAAGTCGAGATGTTGCAGTTTCGGGTGCGTGATCACGTAGTGGCGACAATGAGCTTGCTCTTCGCGCTGCTCGTCAGTCTTGACGCCGCGAATGCAAGGGGCCCCGGTCTGCCCAATGTCATGGTCCTGGCAACCGGCGGCACGATCGCCGGCAGCGGGGCGAGCAGCACCACCGTGGTCGGCTACACCGCTGCCACCGTGGGCATCGAGACCCTCCTGAACGCCGTCCCCGAACTGAAAACCGTCGCCAACGTCAAGGGCGAGCAGGTTTTCCAGATCGCCAGCGAGAACATGAACAATGACTACTGGCTGAAGCTGGCAAAGCGCGTCAACACGCTCCTCGCGCAGGACGACGTCGACGGGATCGTCATCACGCACGGGACCGACACGATCGAGGAGACCAGCTATTTCCTGAACCTGGTCGTCAAGAGCAAGAAACCCGTCGTCATCGTCGGCGCGATGCGGCCGTCGACGGCGATCAGCGCGGACGGGCCGATCAATCTGTTCAACGCGGTGATCCTCGCTGGCAGTGACGAGGCGGTCGGCAAGGGCGTGCTCGTTGCCCTCAACGATCAGATCAACGCGGCGCGCGACGTCACCAAGAACAACACCTCGACCGCCGACACCTTCCGCACGCCGGAACTCGGCTTTCTCGGCTACATGCAGGGCAACAAACCGTACTTCTATCGTCAATCGACCCGCCGGCACACCGCGGACTCCGAATTTGACGTCTCTAAACTCGATGTCCTGCCGCAGGTCGATATCGTCTACGGCTACGCCAACATGAACCGGGTTGCGGTCGACGCTTTCGTCGCCGCCGGCGCCAAGGGGATCGTGCATGCCGGCGTGGGTGACGGCAGCCTTGCCCGGCCCGCGGTCGAGCCGGCTCTCGACGAGGCCCGCAAGAAGGGAGTCGTGATCGTTCGCAGCAGCCGTGTCGGCAATGGCATCGTCGCGCGCAATGGAGAAGCCAAGGACGACGAGCACGACTTCGTCGTCTCGGATACGCTCAATCCTCAAAAGGCGCGTATTCTGCTGATGCTGGCGCTGACCAAGACGACCGACACCAAGGAAATCCAACGGATGTTCTTTACCTACTAGACTGGACGCGCGGTCGTTCCACGAACTCGTCATGCCCGGGCAGAAGCGCGTCTTCGCGCTGGATGTCCCGGGCATTCACGTTCTTGCTTCCGTCAAGCAAAGGTCGTGGATGGCCGGGACAAGCCCGGCCATGACGGCGAGGCGGTGGTCAATCCCGCTTGAACTTGTAATCGAACGCGGCGCCGAGCGGTCGGATCAATCCGACCGTCGGCGCCGGGAAATGGATCGGCAGGATCAGCGTGTCGGTGTCCGCCACGGAGGCGAAGAACTTTCGGCGCGACACTGCCGACTGCCCCGCATCCCAATCCGGCTTCGCCGACCAGTCGGGCTCGCGGCACTGGATCTGGTGATGCATGAGATCGCCGGCGACCACGGCACGCTGGCCCTTCGAGAAAATATTCACGCAGCAATGACAGGGCGAATGCCCCGGCGTCGGCGTCAGCGTGACGGTATCGTCGAGCGCGTAATCGTCGTCCACCAGCAGCGCCTGGCCGGCCTCGACGATCGGCAGGCAATTGTCGCGGAAGACGGTGCCGGGCGGGTTGCTGCCCCTGGCATTCTCGGCCTCCCAGGCCGCGTACTCGCCCTTGTGGAAGACGTATTTCGCGTTCGGGAACGTCGGCACCCAGCGGCCGTCGCGCAGGGTCGTATTCCAGCCGGTGTGGTCGATGTGCAGATGGGTGCAGAACACATAGTCGATCTGCTCGAAGCCGATGCCGAGCGCGAACAATTCCTTGCGCCAGCGCTCCTTGCCGGGAAAGTCGAACGGCGGCGGATGCCCCTTGTCCTCGCCGGTGCAGGTGTCGACCAGAATGGTGTAGCGCGGCGTGCGCACCACGAACGTCTGATAGGTGATCACCATCATGCCGCGCGCGGTGTCGAACACCTCCGGCTCCATGGTCGGCAGATGCTGCTTGAACACGCCGTCGTCATAAGCCGGGAAGAAATCCTGCGGCCGCCGCCACGGCCCGTCCCGCTCGATCACCGCATCGATGGTGATGTCGCCGATCCGCAGTTGCTTCATGGTTGTTTCGCTCCCTTTTTCGAAAGAGCGTAGCGGGAGCGCCGGACATGTTCAAGCGAGCGACATTCTTGCCAGCCTCACGATTTGCCTGTGGCCCGGATGGAGCGAAGCGTCATCCGGGGCCAGACCAACCGCATCGCACGAGCTCCCGTGTGGAACGAATCCCGGATTGCGCTGCGCTCCATCCGGGCTACAAGTAGGCCGATGGAATCTTCGTAGCCCGGATGGAGCGCAGCGCAATCCGGGAATCAATCTCCGCGTTCTCCGAAGTTACCGGCTATCTCGCTCGCGCCTCCCCAATCGGCGGGCAGCAGGCCGGCGCGAACGTAGCGATGGAGCGACGAGTACGGCCAGTCAATCGGTGACGCAACGAGGCCGTGCTTGACCGGGTTGAAATGGATGTAGTCGGCGCAGCGTTCGAAATCCGCGTCGTCGCAAATGGTGTGCTCCCAAAACCGCCTCTGCCAAAGAGAGAACTCGCCACGTTCATTGCGAACGATTGGCACGCCGGACGCGGCTAGCCGGTGGGTGAACAGGCTCTTGATCCGTTTCCATCGACCCGGGAAATCCGAGTCGCCTTCCGGCAGCGTCATGATCACATGCAAGTGGTCGGGCAGGATCACGATCGCGTCGACCGTGAACGGTCTTTCGGCCCGCGCAACGCGGAACGCATTGCGCAGCTTGTCGACATGATCGACCAGTGCGGATGATCTTCGATCATCCAGCGTGATGGTGAAGAAGAAGGTCCCGCCGGGAAGAAGATTGCGCCGATAGCGAACCATGCAAGAGATTCCCGGATTACGCTTCGCTTCATCCGGGCTACAACCAAATCGTGAGACTGGCAAGAATCTCGCGGGGAATGGCGCCGGTCCGCGCCCATTCGTTGCGGCAGATCCGTAGCCCGGATGGAGCGTAGCGAAAGCCGGGGCCGGACCATCCGCATCGCGCAACTGTCCACGTTGCGCGAAACCCGGATTGCGCTGCGCTTCATCCGGGCTACCGGCCCCAGCTACGACCGCAGCCCCGGCGCCTCCTGCCCCGTCCGCGCGACATATTCGGTGTAGCCGCCGCCGAACTGGTGGATGCCTTCCGGCGTCAGCTCCAGCACGCGGTTCGACAAGACGCTGAGAAAATGCCGGTCATGCGAGACGAACAGCATGGTGCCCTCGAAATCCGAAAGCGCGTTGATCAGCATCTCCTTGGTGGCGAGGTCGAGATGGTTGGTGGGCTCGTCCAGCACCAGGAAGTTCGGCGGATCGAACAGCATCTTGGCCATCACGAGCCGTGCCTTCTCGCCGCCCGACAGCACGCGGCAGCGCTTCTCGACGTCGTCGCCGGAGAAGCCGAAGCAGCCGGCGAGCGCGCGCAACGAGCCCTGCCCCGCGGTCGGAAACGCGTATTCGAGTGACTCGAACACCGTCTGCTCACCGTCGAGCAGATCCATCGCGTGCTGGGCGAAATAGCCCATCTTGACGCTGCCGCCGACGGCCACGGTGCCCTCGTCCGGCTCGCTGGCGCCCGCGACCAGCTTGAGCAGCGTGGACTTGCCGGCGCCGTTGACGCCCATCACGCACCAGCGCTCCCTGCGGCGGATCATGAAATCCAGCCCGTCATAGATCCGCTTGCTGCCATAGCCCTTGTAGACGTTCTTCAGCGCCACGACGTCCTCGCCGGAGCGCGGCGCCGGCGGAAAATCGAACGCGATGCTCTGGCGGCGGCGCGGCGGCTCGACCCGCTCGATCTTGTCGAGCTTCTTCACCCGGCTCTGCACCTGCGCGGCATGGGAGGCGCGCGCCTTGAAGCGCTCGATGAACTTGATCTCCTTGGCGAGCATCGCCTGCTGGCGCTCGAACTGCGCCTGCTGCTGCTTCTCGCTCTGCGCGCGCTGCTGCTCGTAGAACTCGTAATCGCCGGTATAGGTCGTGAGCGAGCCGCTATCGATCTCGATCACCTTGGAGATCACGCGGTTGATGAACTCGCGGTCATGCGAGGTCATCAGCAGCGTGCCTTCGTAATCGTGCAAGAACTTCTCGAGCCAGATCAGGCTTTCCAGATCGAGATGGTTGCTCGGCTCGTCGAGCAGCATGACGTCGGGGCGCATCAAAAGAATGCGGGCGAGCGCGACGCGCATCTTCCAGCCGCCCGAGAGCTTGCCGACATCGCCATCCATCATCTCCTGGCTGAAGCCGAGTCCGGACAGCGCCTCGCGCGCCCGGCCGTCGAGCGCGTAGCCGTCGAGCTCCTCGAAGGCGTGCTGCACCTCGCCGTAACGCGCGATGATCTCGTCCATCTGGTCGGCCTTGTCAGGATCGGCCATCGCAACCTCGAGCTGGTGCAACTCGGCCGCGACCTCGCTGACGGGCCCCGCGCCATTCATGACCTCGGCCACGGCGCTGCGGCCAGACATCTCACCGACGTCCTGGTTGAAATAGCCGATAGTGATGCCGCGATCGGTCGAGACCTGCCCCTCGTCGGGCAGCTCCTCACCGGCGATCATCCGGAACAGGGTGGTCTTGCCCGCGCCATTCGGCCCGACGAGCCCGATCTTCTCGCCCTTGTTGAGGGCGGCGGAGGCTTCGATGAACAGAATTTGGTGGCCGGCTTGTTTGCTGACGTTGTCGAGGCGGATCATGAGGTCATTTTGGGGGATTTTTGCGTTGCAGCGTCATAGGCCATGCGGGGCCCCAGGGGAAGCCCGGCGGGCCCCGGGGGTTGGCCAAAGCCGCGCGCCCACCCCGCCGAACTGCGTCAAACCGCAACCGGAGATCAGGGATTCCGCGTACCCAGACCTGAACTTCGCGTTTCACGGCGCCCGCGGATCACGTCCGCTCAGGGGGCCAGCGCCGCAAGACCCGCCGAGGCGACCTGCGCGTCCTGGGTCGATTGCATGCCTGACACGCCGATCGCGCCGATCACCCGGCCGTCGCGCAGGATCGGAAGGCCGCCTTCCAAAGGTGTCAGATTGGTCATGCCGAGAAGCCGCAGATGAAGGCCGCCGTCGGCGAGCGCGGATTCGAACAGCACCGTCGATCGCCTGAAATCGACCGCCGTTTTCGCCTTCTGCTGGGCGACGAGCACACTGCCATGCTGCGCCTGATCGAGACGGTACAGCAGCACGAGATGGCCTCCGCTGTCGGTAATGGCGATCACCATGGGCCATCCATGCCGATCCGCTTCGGCACGCGCCGCACCCGCGACCAGCGCAGCCTCGTCGAACGTGATGGGGGCACCGTAGAGAGGCGTCAGGGCTGCAAGGGGCGCTTTTGCCGTTGAGCGGTCGATCTTCGTCATGGAGAGCTCCAGGTCATTGAGAGCTCATCAACAGCATATTGCGCATCCGGTGATAATATATGATATCCTTGATATATTATCTCACTTATCGAGAGAATAGCCCTGACCTCGCTTGCGGACTACACGACGTTTCTGGCGATCGTTGACGAGGGCAGCCTGACGTCAGCCGCAGGTCGTCTCGGCAGATCGCTTCAGGCGGTCAGCCGTTCGCTGGCGCGGCTCGAACAGGATCTTGGCGTAGAACTCGTGTCGCGGACGACGCGGCGCCTGCACCCGACGACGGCGGGGCTCGATTTTGCCGGCCGCATCCGCCTGGCACTCGCGACCATCGACGGCGCGCGCGAAGACCTGATCGCCAGCGACCGGCGCCTCGCCGGCCCCATCCGTATCGGCACGTCGAGCCTGTTCGGCCCCGAATATGTGACACCCGCGCTGAGCCAGTTCCTGACGCGGAATCCTGATGTCGACGTCGAACTCGTCCTGTCCGACGAGCATGTCGACCTCGTCGCCGAGAAGCTGGATTTCGCGGTTCGTATCGGCAACCTGCCGAACTCGAATATGCGGGTTCGCCGCATCGGCGGACTGAACTGGGCGGTCTTCGCGTCACCGGCTTATCTCGCCGCGCACGGTCGTCCCGAGCTTCCAGGCGAGCTGTCCCGTCATGAGTGCGTGTTGCGGGCCAGCGACGACGACAGATGGGTCTTCGACAACAGCAAGCGGCGCATCGCAGTGCATGGCCGCTTTCGGTCGGAAAATGCCGCCGTGCGCAACGCGGCCGTCGCGTCAGGCGTCGGGATCGGACTCGCACCGCTCTGGCAGGTGCGCAAGCTCATCGAGCAAGGGATTGTCGAGCAGATCCTCGTCGGCCACGAGCCACCGTCCATTCCACTGCAGATCGTCTGGGCCAGACGAGGTGCCGGTGCATTGCCGCGGCGTGTCCGTGCCGCGATGGACTTTCTCGTCGCGCGGCTCTCGGCCCTGCGGATATGAGGCGTGACTTTCGCGCCGGCTGCGACCGCATTGCGCGGCATCGGTCCAAGATCGGTCAAGGTTGAGCGTCCGTCCGCAGCCCACCCAAAGCGCGCCAGCCGAACTGCAAGGCGCGATGTCCGCTATGACCGACAGAAGACTTGCCGCTGCTGCCCGCCATGCGTCAGCTTGTGATCGATTTCGTTGAAAAAGGCTGCAGTAGTCCGATGTATTGGCGCCAGCTCCGAAGCGGCCTAGCGGCTGGGTTCTCCG
>NZ_JBXAQU010000031.1:0-54611 GCF_058807535.1 Bradyrhizobium sp. GW821-FHT12B03 | reverse complement strand
TCCGCGGCATCAATGTCGCGCAGATGATCCGCTCGCTGACGACCAGCAAGCTGTCCGGCTGGCAGGACAACCAGACCCCCAGCCAGACCCCCAGCCAGGAGCAGAGCACCGACCTGTCGCAGCTCTCCGCCTCCTTCCGCATCGACAAGGGCCAGGCGGTGACGACCGATTTCAAGCTGGTCGGACCGCTGGTGCGCATCACCGGCGCCGGCACCATCGCGCTCGACACCAAGATGATGGGCTTTCGGGTCGAGCCCAAGCTCGTGATGACGACCGAAGGCCAGGGCCGCACCTCCGAACCGGTCGGCTTCGGCATTCCCGTGATGGTCTCGGGCGCCTGGTCGCAGCCGCAGATCTATCCCGACATGACCGGCATGCTCGACAATCCGGATGCCGCCTATGCCAAGCTGCGCGAGATGGGCAAGGGTCTGTTCGGCCCTGACGGCGCCGGGCTCGGCGCCTTCCTCAACGGCTTCGGCCTCGGCGGCACCGCCCCAGGCGGCGGCAACACCGCCGGCACCACCGCTCCGCAGATCCAGTTGCCGGGGCCGAACAACATGCCGGGCGGCCAATTCGGCGAAGCCATCGGCAACCTGATCCAGCAGGGACTGTCCAGCGGCCCTCTGTCCAGCGGGACTGGCACCGGCCGGAGCCGCGGCCTGCCGGGAACCTCGCCGGCCCCGCAAGCTTCGACCCAGGCCCTGCCGACCCAGGCCCCTTCGCCCCAAGAACCGCCGGTCGCGCAGCAGGACAGCCAGCCGATGAACGACGTGATGCGGCAGATCTTTAATCGGTAATTCCTGAACCAACGCTTCGGACTCCAAGGCCCATTTCTTCATCCGAACGGATGAAGCAGACGGCCACGACATTGCGGCGCCCCCGCCAGCCGCCCCTCCCGGTGGATAACAACACCGGCCCTGGCCGGTCCGAAGGCCCAAATTGTGCTAGAAGAACCGCGGGGCCCGTACAGCCCTTGGCGCCGGCGTTGTGCGACGCAAGAGGATCGGATGGCAGGAGCGAAAGGCAAGATTCGATTTCTGCGCGAGGGTCTGTTCGCCAAATACGTCTTCTCCCTCGTCGGCCTCGTCGTGTTCGTGCTGGCCGTCAACGGCGCGATGGAGACCTGGATCTCCTACCGCGCCACCACCACACAACTGACCGACGGGCTCCAGGACAAGGCTCAGGCCGCCGCCCGGCGCATGGAGCAGTCCGTGTCCGAGCTCGAGCGCCAGATCAGCTGGGTGACGCGGGCAAGCCAGGACACGCTCGACAAGCGCCGGGCCGATTACGCGCAGCTGCTGCATCAGGTCTCGGTCGTCGCCCAGCTGTTTCAGCTCAACGGCGACGGCCGCGAGGTGCTGCGCGTCTCCCGCCAGTCGACCACGACCGGCAGCAATGCCGATCTCTCCCGCGACGCCCGCTTCACCGACACGGTCGCCCGCGGCGTCAGCTATGCGCCGGCCTGGTTCGTGGACCGAACGCCGTTCATGTCGATCTCGGTGGCGCATTCCGGCTTCAATGCCGGCGTCACCGTGGCCGAGGTCGATCTCGGCTTCCTCTCCGACTTCCTGTCCGATTCCCAGCTCGGCAAGGCGGCCTTCGCCTATGTGGTCGATGCACGCGGCCGCGTGCTGGCGACCTCTTCGAAGGGCCCCGACGTCGGCAAGGACCTGTCGAAGCTGCCGCAGGTGGCGGCTGCCATCGCACCCGCCTCCGAGCCGGATACGTTCGGCACCGACTTCAACGGTCACTCGGTGCTCGCCGCCGCGAGCACGGTGCCGAAGCTCGGCTGGAGCGTGATGTTCGAGCAGCCGACCACGCAGGCCTTGATGCCGATCCGCGACCAGCTGGTGCGCATCGCGCTCCTGATCGGCATGGGCCTGATGGTCGCGATCCTCGCCGGCACGCTGCTCGCCCGCCGCATGATCATCCCGATCACCGCGCTGCGCGACGGCGCGCACAAGCTCGGCGAGGGCGATTTCAGCCACCGCATCGACGTGCACACCTCCGACGAGCTGGAGGATCTCGCGGGCCAGTTCAATCGCATGGCCGGCCAGCTGCAGGAGACCTATTCGGGCCTCGAAACCAAGGTCGAGGAGCGCACGCGCGACCTCGCGCAGTCGATCAACGAGCTCAAGGTGCTGGAAGAGGTCGGCCGCGCGGTCGCCGCTTCGCTCGACCTCAACGCCGTGCTGCCGACCATCGCCGCCCGCGCGCTCGAAATCACCCATGCCGACGCGGTGCTGATCTACGGCTATGACGCCGCAACGCGCCGCTTCAACCTGGTCGAAGCCAACGGCATCGACAGATCGGCCGAGGGTGCGCATATCACGATCGAGGAAGGCCAGAACATCCTGAGCGATGCGGCGGCGAGCGGCGAACCGATCGCGCTTGCCGATCTCGACGGGGCCTTCGAGCAGCCGCTGCGCGACGCCGCGATCGATGCCGGCTTCCACTCGGTGCTGGTGGTGCCGCTGGTCGACCAGCAGGGCACGCTCGGCTCGCTGGTGGTGCTGCGACGGGCAAGCGGGGAGTTCGCCGGCAGCCTCACCGGCCTGATGCGCACCTTCGCCAACCAGGCGGTGCTGGCGATGCGCAATGCGCGCCTGTTCACCGAGGTCGACCACAAGGGCCGCGAGCTCGAGGCGGCGAACGAAACCGTGCGCGCCCAGGCCGACAAGCTGCGCGAGCAGACCGAGCAGCTCAAGGACTGGAACAAGTCGCTGGAGGAGCGCGTCGCGACCCAGCTCGGCGAGATCGAGCGCATCCGCAAGCTCGAGCGTTTCCTGGCGCCGCAGGTGGCGCAGCTGATCGCCTCCTCCGACAGCCCCGAGGGCCTGCTGACCAGCCAGCGCCGCGAGGTGACCGTGGTGTTCTGCGACCTGCGCGGCTTCACCGCGTTCACGGAAGCGACCGAGCCGGAAGAGGCGATGAACGTGCTGCGCGAATATCACGCGGCGCTGGGCAAGCTGATCTTCAAATACGAGGGCACGCTCGACAAATATGCCGGCGACGGCGTGATGATCCTGTTCAACGCGCCGATCCAGTTCGAGGACCACACCCAGCGCGCCGTGAAGATGGCGGTGGAGATGCGCGACACCATCGATCCGCTGACCGAGCGCTGGCGCAACCGCGGGCATAGCCTCGGCTTCGGCATCGGCATCGCGCTCGGCTATGCGACGCTCGGCCAGGTCGGCTTCGAGCAGCGGCTGGAATATGCCGCCATCGGCAGCGTCACCAATCTGGCCTCCCGCCTCTGCAGCGAGGCCAAGCCCAACCAGATCGTGGTCAGCCGCCGCGTCTACGGCATGGTCGAGCCCTTCGTCGAAGCCCGTCCGCTCGACGATCTCCAGCTCAAGGGGTTCAATCATCCCGTGCTGGCGATGGAAATCCTGTCCTGGCGCGAGGAAGTGGACAACGTGGTGGATGCCTCGGCGGCAAGGCGGCGGAGGTGAGGCCAACGAGAACGTCGAAAACAACCCCATGCACAGTAGCCATGGGCCTGAACCGTATGGCGAATTTTATCTCATTGCGGATTTTGCGAAATTGGAGTTGACGCGTCGGGCAAAACACTGGCAGAATGGCATCATCGGGCGATTGCGCCGAACTCATCCCATCCATGGTTTATCTTGCGGACGAGTCAGCCGACCCGCCGAATGCTATCCTGTTGTGATCTAAGCAAAAAAGCTAATGCGCAAGAGTCGTCCCGTGTCGTATGAGTAGGCGCACGTTTGACGGGAAATGACGGGAAGACATGGCACGAGGTCCGGGGAAAAGCCGAGGGGCGAAAGTCGATCGCGGCGCTGACACCAATGGCAATGGTGCGTTCGAAGCAAAGCTGTGGGCAGCAGCGGACGCTTTGCGCAACAACATGGACGCGGCCGAGTACAAGCACGTCGTGCTCGGGCTGATCTTCCTCAAATATATCTCCGATGCCTTCGAGGCGAAGCACGGGGAACTCGATGCGCAGCGCGCGCAGGGCGCCGATCCCGAGGATCCGGATGAATATCGCGCCCAGAACATCTTCTGGGTGCCGCCGGAAGCGCGCTGGAGCTATCTCAAATCGATGGCGCCGCAGCCGACCATCGGCCAGCTCGTCGACGACGCCATGACCGCAATCGAGCGGGACAACACCTCGCTCAAGAGCGTGTTGCCGAAGGATTTTGCCCGGCCTGGGCTGGACAAGCAGCGGCTCGGCCAGATCATCAATCTTGTCAGCGACATCGCGCTGGGGGCGCCCGCGGACCGCTCCAAGGACACGCTCGGCCGCGTCTACGAATATTTTCTCTCCCGCTTTGCCAGCGCGGAAGGCAAGAGCGGCGGCCAGTTCTACACGCCGTCCCATGTCGTCCGCGTGCTGGTCGAGATGCTCGCGCCGTACAAAGGCCGGGTCTACGACCCCTGCTGCGGCTCGGGCGGCATGTTCGTGCAGAGCGAGAAGTTCATCGAGGCCCACGCCGGCAAGCTCGGCGACATCTCGATCTATGGCCAGGAATCGAACTACACGACGTGGCGCCTCGCCAAGATGAACCTCGCGATCCGCGGCATCGACGCCCAGATTGGCCATGGCGACACTTTTCACAATGATCGCCACCCCGACCTCAAGGCCGACTACGTGCTGGCCAATCCGCCGTTCAACGATTCGGACTGGCGCGGCGATCTGTTGAAGGACGACAAGCGCTGGACCTTCGGCACGCCGCCCGCCGGCAACGCCAATTTCGCCTGGGTGCAGCACTTCATTCATCACCTCAGCCCCACAGGGCTCGCCGGCTTCGTGCTCGCCAACGGCTCGATGTCGTCGAACACGTCCGGTGAAGGCGAGATTCGCAAGGCGATCGTCGAGGCCGATCTCGTCGATTGCATGGTGGCGCTGCCGGGCCAGTTGTTCTACTCGACGCAGATTCCGGTCTGCCTCTGGTTCCTGGCGCGCAACAAGAAGAATGGCCGTTTCCGTGATCGTCGCGGCGAGACGCTGTTCATCGACGCGCGCAAGATGGGGACGTTGACCGATCGCGTGCATCGCGAGCTGACTGAAGCCGACATTGCGAAGATCGCCGGCACTTACCATGCATGGCGCGGCGACAAAGAGGCTGGCAAGTATGTCGACACGCTGGGTTTCTGCAAGACGACAACGTTGGACGATATTCGCAAGCACGGCCACGTGCTCACGCCGGGACGTTACGTCGGTGCGGCAGCGGCCGAGGAGGACGACGAGCCGTTTGAGGACAAGATGGCGCGGCTAGCCGCTACGTTACGGGAGCAGCAGAAGGAGGCCGTGAGGCTTGATGCCGCCATTGCCTTGAGCCTGAGGGAGCTCGGGTATGGAGGCTAACAGACCCATGGTTCATTTAAATCAGCTCTACGAATTCGCTTCCGGACTTTCGAAGCCACGGTCCGAGTTTGGGGAGGGGTTTCCGTTCCTTTCGTTTAAGGATGTTTTTCATAATACCTTTGTCCCACAGGACCTGAGAGAGCTTGTGAAGTCGTCCGAGACTGAACGACAAAACTTATCAATCAGAAGGGGGGATGTTTTTCTTACAAGAACGAGTGAGGCGGTGGATGAACTGGGTATGAGCTGTGTTGCACTGAGAGACGTTCCAAATGCCACTTTTAATGGCTTCACAAAGAGACTTAGACCCAAGTCCCACGGTGCGGTTGTGCCGGAATATGCTGGATATGTTTTCCGAAGCCCCAGCTTTCGCGACGCGGTTTACGCGATGTCATCGCTTTCAACAAGGGCAAGCTTAAACAACGAAATGCTTGCAAGACTCGCGATTGTATTGCCGTCCGCGGGTGAACAGGCGGCGATTGGTCGGGTGTTGAAAACGCTCGACGATAGGATCGAATTAAACCGGCGGATGAACGAGACGCTGGAGAGAATGGCACGGGCGCTGTTTCAGTCATGGTTCGTGGACTTTGATCCGGTGCGCACGAAATCAGAAGGGGGCAATCCATCTCTACCCAGTCACATAGCTGACCTCTTCCCCACTGACTTCGAGGATTCAGAGGCAGGTCTGATTCCTCTAGGATGGCGTGTGGACACGATTCGCGAGCTTGCCGAAAATATTCAATACGGCCTCACCCAGAGTGCTTCCATAAAGGAGGTCGGGCCCCACTTCCTACGCATCACCGACATCCAAGGTGGTAAGGTCGATTGGAGTGAGGTCCCTTTCTGTCAAGTTACTCCGCAGCAGCACGAAAAGTATTGCATAAAGCGCGGTGATATCTTCGTAGCGCGGACCGGAGCATCGACGGGCGAGAACATCTACATGTCTAGCGCCCCTTCCGCCGTGTTCGCATCCTATCTCGTGCGCTTTCAGTTTCGGAATTTGGCTACCGCGCGCCTGATTGGAGCCTTCATGCGAACAGACAGCTATTTCGACTATGTTGCGGGGCGTATCGGTGGCTCTGCCCAGCCCAATGCAAGCGCTCAAGTTCTTGCTGGGGCGCAGCTCGTTTGCCCACCGGAGAGCTTGGCTGAGAAATTTTACGACCTCGTCTCATCGCTCGACAATTGCATCGACGAAAACCAAAAGGCCATCCTTACCTTGGCCGCCCTTCGCGACACCCTTCTCCCTAAACTCATCTCCGGCGAACTGCGCGTAAAGACCGCCGAAGAAATCGTCGAGGCCGTTGCATGAGCAACGTCCCGTCCCGCGGCGAGTTGATCCTCTACCGCATCGAGGACGGGCGAGGGGGTATACGGCTGCGGGTGGTGGATGGAACGATCTGGCTGAACCAGACGAAGGGCACACCGTCGCGAAACTCAGTCGTCAAGGAATCCTTGACAACTGATCCTACGTCACGGGGCGTGACCCCAACTTGTAAGCCATTCTTACAAGTTGGGCGGGACCAACCTTCCCCGCAGGAGCCACACCCATGAGCAGCTTCACCGAATCCGTCGTCGAGGAGGCCGCGCTCGATTGGCTGGCTCGGCTCGGGTATTCGGTGATGCACGGCCCCGACATCGCCGTCGGCGAACCTGCCGCGGAGCGTAGCGATTCCGGCTATCGCGATGTGGTGCTGGAGGCGCGGTTACGGGCGGCGCTGGCCCGGCTCAATCCCGACTTGCCGTCCGAAGCGCTGGAAGACGCGCACCGCAAGCTGACGCGGCTCGATGCGCCCTCGCTGATCGAGCGCAACCGCGCCATCCATCGCATGCTGGTCGACGGCATCACGGTCGAATTTCGCCGCAAGGACGGCTCGATCGGCGGCGCGCAGGCGCGGCTGATCGATTTCGACGATCCTGCGCAGAACGACTGGCTCGCCGTCAACCAGTTCACGGTGGTCGAGGGGCAGCACCTTCGGCGGCCCGATATCGTGCTTTTCCTTAACGGCCTGCCGCTGGCCGTGATCGAGCTCAAGAACGCCGCCGACGAAGGCGCCGATATCTGGGCCGCGTTCCGTCAGCTCCAGACCTATCAGGCGCAAATCCCGGCGCTGTTTTCGACCAATGTGGCGCTGGTCGCCTCCGACGGGGCGCAGGCGCGGATCGGCTCGATCGGCGCGGGACGGGAGTGGTTCAAGCCCTGGCGAACCATCACCGGACGCGACGAGGCGATCAAAGTCGCCGAGCTGCAGGTGGTGCTGGAGGGCGTGTTCGAGCAGCGGCGCTTCCTCGACCTGATCCGCTACTTCGTCGTGTTCGAGGCGCTGGATGGCGGCAAGCTGGTCAAGAAGATGGCCGGTTATCACCAGTTCCACGCCGTCAACGTGGCGCTGGAGGAGACGCTGCGGGCGGCGATCCCGGCGGGGAGCTGGCACAAGTCGCAGGGCTTTGCCGAAACCGAAGAAACCGGCCGCTATGACGCGGGGCCGATGGCCGGCGGCGAGGACGGCGACCATCGCGTCGGCGTGGTCTGGCACACGCAGGGCTCCGGCAAGAGCCTGACCATGGCGTTCTATGCCGGCCGGGTGATCCTGGCGCCCGAGATGGAAAATCCTACCATCGTGGTGCTCACCGACCGCAACGACCTCGACGACCAATTGTTCGGTACCTTCGCGCGCTGCCGCGACTTGTTGCGCCAGCCGCCAGTGCAGGCGGCCGACCGCGCGGACTTGCGTAACAAGCTGTCGGTCTCTGGCGGCGGCGTTGTGTTTACCACCATCCAGAAATTCTTTCCGGAGGAGCGTGGCGACCGCCATCCCGTCCTGTCGGAACGACGCAACATCGTGGTGATCGCCGACGAGGCACATCGCAGCCAGTACGACTTCATCGACGGCTTTGCGCGCCATCTGCGGGATGCACTGCCCCGCGCCTCGTTCATCGGATTCACGGGAACGCCGATCGAGCAGACCGACGCCAACACCCGCGCCGTGTTCGGCGACTATATCAGTGTCTACGACATCCAGCGCGCGGTGATCGACGGCGCCACGGTACCGATCTACTACGAGAGCCGGCTGGCCAAGCTGGAGCTGAAGGCGTCCGAGCGGCCGAACATCGACCCCGAATTCGAAGAGGCGACCGAAGGCGAAGAGACCGACCGCAAGGAAAAACTCAAGAGCCGATGGGCACAGCTCGAAGCCGTGGTCGGGTCCGAGAACCGGATCGCGCTCGTTGCGCGCGATCTTGTCGAGCATTTCGAGACCCGCCTCACCGCCATGGATGGCAAGGCGATGGTGGTGGTGATGAGCCGGCGCATCGCGGTCGCGCTCTATGACGAGATCATCAAGCTGCGGCCGGAATGGCACAGCGAGGAGGACGATAAGGGCGCGTTCAAGGTCATCATGACGGGCTCGGCGTCCGACCCGCTGGAATGGCAATCGCACATTCGCAGCAAGTCGCGGCGCGAGGACATGGCCGAGCGATTCCGTGATGCCAACGATCCGTTCAAAATCGTGATCGTGCGCGACATGTGGCTGACCGGCTTCGACGCGCCGAGCCTGTCGACCATGTATGTCGACAAGCCGATGCGCGGCCACGGGCTGATGCAGGCGATCGCACGCGTCAATCGCGTGTTCCGGGACAAGCCGGGCGGATTGGTAGTCGACTATCTCGGCCTCGCCGACGAACTGCGGCGCGCCCTCGTCACTTATACCGAAGCCGGCGGCACCGGGCGGACCGCGCTGGATCAGGCGGAAGCGGTCGCCGTGATGCTGGAGAAATACGAGGTCTGCCGTGGTCTGTTCCACGGCTTCGACTGGTCGCATTGGCTCACCGGGACTGCGGGCCAAAGGGTTTCGCTCCTGCCGGAAGCCCAGGAGCACATCCTGGCGCAGGAAGACGGCAAGACCCGGCTGATGCAGGCCGTCCACGAACTGTCGAAAGGATTTGCCCTGGCCGTGCCGCACGCGGAGGCGTTGCGCATCCGCGACGATGTCGGTTTCTTCCAGGCGGTGAGGGCCGTGCTCGCGAAGAACGAGCCGGGCGAACGCAAAAGCAGTGAAGACCTCGACCATGCCATCCGGCAGATCATCTCCAAGGCGATGGTTTCGGACGAGGTGGTCGATATCTTCGCCGCGGCCGGGCTGAAGAAGCCGGACATATCGATCCTGTCGGACGAGTTCCTCGCCGAGGTCCGCGGAATGCCGCAAAGAAATCTCGCCGTCGAGTTGCTGCAAAAGCTGCTGAAGGGCGAAATCAGCGTCCGCTCACGCCGCAATGTCGTGCAGGCGCGGGCCTTCTCCGAAATGCTGGAGCAGGCTCTGCGCCGCTACCAGAATCGCGCGATCGAGACCGCGAAGGTGATCGAGGAGCTGATTCAGCTCGCCAAGGACATGCGTCAAGCTGCCCAACGCGGCGAAGATCTTGGCCTGACCGATGATGAAGTCGCCTTCTACGATGCTCTGGAAACCAACGACAGCGCGGTGAAGGTCTTGGGTGACGAGGCGCTTAGGATCATCGCTCGCGAACTCGTCGCCACGGTTCGCGCAAACGTCACGATCGACTGGACCGTGCGCGACAACGTCCGCGCGCAGCTGCGCGTGCTGGTGAAGCGGATTCTCCGCAAATACGGCTATCCACCGGACCTCCAGGAAAAGGCCACTCAAACAGTGCTTGAGCAGGCCGAAGCGCTTTCCGAAGGATGGGCAGTCGCTTGACCCATGCAGCAGCCTCGCACAATTCCTCCACACCACCCACGAACCACATCCCTCTTCCCCGCGACTAACCCTCGCCTCAACGACGAGGCCGACTTCGGAATGGAGACGACCTGTGACGCTTGCCTTGCCTTCGCGTGCTTATGATTTGCAGATGCTGGACCGTCCCGTCGATCGCGCGCGCGATCACGGCTGGGTCTATGGGCTACCGCCCGGCATCAGCAGCGAGCAATGGCCGTTCGATCCCGTCACCGGTTTTCCGCTGATGCATGGCTTCACGCTTCTGCTGCCGGAGGACTATCGCGTGCATGGCAAGGACATCGTCGCGGTGTCGTTCTTTGCGACGCCGCCCGATCACAATGACGGCGGCGCGGCTGGCGATCCTGAAATCCGCGAGGCCGTGCTGGCGCTCCCCTCGCATCCGCGGCTCTCGCGCATGACCGACATCCTCGATTACGAATATGCCGCGCTGCTGCTGACCCAAGCCGAATATGACGGCGCGTTCGCGACGCCGCCGGCCCCGCTTGCGGTTGCGACGGCGGAGCGGCCGCGCTGGCTCGATGTCGGCGGTGCCAGCGCTTTCTTCGAGTCCGCCCCGCCCTTCGCGCAGAAAATGTTCGCCGGCCCGCCGCGGACCGATCTGGCGGAGACCCTCGCGATCGCCTTGACGCCGCGCGCGACCGATCCCAACGCCGGCAAGGACACGCAGGACCTGCACTTCCCGCGCAACCCGCCGAGCGATTATCAGTCCTACTACTACTTCGTCGGCGGCGTCCCGAGCACCGAGAATTACCGCTTGCACGATTGGGCCAAGGACCACGCTCGCGACCATCTCGGCGGCACCATGCGGCCCTGCCAGGCGGTGCCGGAGATGAGCCCGTTCTACATCGAGTTCGAGGAATATTTCGGCGGCTACAATTTCGGCACCGGCAACGCGCAGCTCGACTTCAAGGACATGAAGTTCGACTGGGCGTGCGGTTAGTTTTTTGTTTGACGCGTTTTCTTGATGCGAACCGGCATCCACTTCGCTCGAAAACGCTCTGATCACGCCCCGCGCTTCGGTCCGATCGCCTCGAAGCCGGCCTTCTGCTCGTCGCTTAAGTCCGCCTCGAAATCGTCGAGCGCGTCGCCGACGCTTTTCACGGCTTGCAGCATCGTCTCCAGCCGCGCCTTCACGGCCGCAAGGCGGGCCTGCGGTGTCGTGGCGGCCGGGGTCGGGCAGGCACTCAGCGTCTCCATGGTGCGCAGCGTGGTGTCCTGGAGCACGTCGAGCCGGGCGCGCGCGACCTCGTCGAGGCGAAGCGTGGACGCGATGTCGGCGACAGGCCATTGCTGCTGCACGAGCTGCTCGTACTGGCGCTGCAGCTGGATGTCGTAGCGAGGGTCGCTGTCCGCCGCGCAGGCCGCGGACGCCTGTTCATCCTTGCGCTGGCTCGACGCAAGCGCGGCGCGAGCCTCGTTGGCCAGCGCATCAAGCCGGGTCTTCTGGTCGTCATCGAGCAGATCGACGAACTTGGCGAGCGGCGGCGCGATCGCGTCGGTCGCCTTGATCATGGCCGCGAGGCGCTCGCGCATCAGGCCGAGGCGCTCCGATGCGCTCGCCGGCGCCTGCACCGGGCAGGTCGCGCGAATGCTGTCGCGCGCAGCCAGCCAGGCGGCGCTGAGATCGTCGAGCGCGGTGCGCTGCAATTCGTTCGGCTGCACGGCGGCCGCGATGCGCTCCGCGGGGAAGCCAGCGGGATCGCTGACATCGCAGATGTTTTGCGCCGACGGGATCCTGCGCGCAAACCTGCCTTGCGGCGCAGCGTAGGCGGCAAGCTCCCTGGCCGCATAGGGCGAGAACAGCGCCGCGTAGATGTCGCCATAGCCATAGAGCGAGATGCTGGTCGTGTGGCCGAGAATGATCGCGTTGGCGAGATCGTCATGGGCGAACGGCCAGAACACCGGGCCGGCCCAGCCATAGCTGCCGTCCGGGTGGCGCCACCAGCCCTGCGGGCGGCGGCCGCCACGCCAGCCCGCCAGCGCCGCTTGCGCGGTGAGGGCCGCACGCAGGATGGCGGGATTGGGTGGTTGGCGGCTCTCGGCCCCACGGGGATCCTGGGACCGCAACGCGGCGGAACGGTATCGCCCGCCCCGCACCGCCATGCGGGCATGGCGCAGGCGCGACACGCCGATCACGTGGCCGACGGCGAAGCGTGCGACGCCGAGCGGCCCGCCGCGCATCCCGAACTGCGCCTCGGCCCTATCAGGCAGCAGCACTGCCGCAATCACGAGAACTGCGCCGGCGAGCGCGAGGCCCATCCGTGATCCCGACATGATCGCTGACCTCTCCACCTTGGCCCTCCTCCAGCGCCAAGCGCGCACCACCTCGCATCACCATGACGCGCAGGGGAACCAAAGGTTCCGGAGGTGCAGGGGTCAAAGCGTCGCGGGGAGCTCGGCCTGCATGGTTCGAGACGCCCGCTTTGGCAGGCTCCTCACCATGAGGGTCATCATGCCGAAAAACACGACCTCATCCTGAGGGCCCGCCGCAGGCGGGCGTCTCGAAGGATGGGCCACAGGCGATCTTCTCGCCGCGTTCTTCTTGATATGCGGCGGGCCTTGGCCGTATGCCGCGCTCACTGCGCCTTTTGCGGCAGCACGAAAGTCTGGCCGGGATAGATCAGGTTCGGGTTGTGGATCTTGTCGCGGTTGGCGTTGAAGATCACCGCGTAGCGGGCGCCGTCGCCATAGGCGAGCCGGCTGAGCGCCCACAGGCTGTCGCCGCGGGAGATCACCCGGCTACCGTTCGCCTCGGCCGGTGCACCGTTGAGAGCGTCGGCCGGCGAAGCCGATGCGATCGTCGTGGCGGCAGGCGCTCGCGCCATGGCCCTCGGCTTCGGTGCCCCCATCAATCTGGGCCGGGTCGCGGGCCTGTCCGATGCCGACGGCAAGGATGCCACGACATCCGATTTCTCGTCCGGCGTCTCGGCCCGCTTGGTTTCCAGTTTGGCGGCGGGCGGCGCAACACGCGCCGGCGGCGGCGCCGCCTCCGCGATCGTCACCGGCATGGTGCGGCCGGACTGCGTGACGGTCCCGTCCGGCGCCTTGGCGCGCAGCGTCAGCTCATAGCTGCCGGCGGGCAGCTGCGGCGGCGTCATCACGAACTGGCCCGACGCATCGGCCACCACCGAATACAGCGGCTGGCCGTCGCGCAGCAGCTCGACCTTCGCGCCCGGCACCGCCTGGCCCGCGATCACCGCCGCTTCGCCATGGTCGTCGACGCGCGCGACGTCGAACCGGGGACCGGCGTCGGCCGCAGCCACCGGCGGCTTGGCCGGCACGAGATCGGCCAGCGCCGTGACCTGCTTCTGCGTCTCGGCCAATGGACTGACAGGCTTCGGCGCGGCGGCCGGCGCCGGGGACGCGGGCGGCGCGCTGGCGGCGAGCTTCGGTTCGTCGGGCTTCGGCTCTGCCCTGGTCTCGGCTTTGGCCTCGGCCTTGGTTTCAACTTTGGCCCCGGCTTTGGCATCGGCCTTGGCTTCAACCTTGACCTCAGGCCTGGCCGCGACGGCGGTCTCGGTGTTCGCCCCACCCGGCAACAGGCGGCGCAGCTCGGTGGGACCGATCACCAGCACGGTGCCGACCAATGCGAGCAGGCAGAATGCAATGAAGGCCTTGGAAGCGGTCATCATCAGAAAGCGAACCCTTGCTGGTAAATCAGCCGATGGCGGCAAGTTGCGCCGATTTGGCTGCGGCAGCAAGACGGTCGAAGGGATGAGCCCCCTCCGTTCCCGCCCGCCGCGGGTGAACCGGCACGGCCCGGTCGGCGTCAAATCATCGAGGCCGCATCGCGGCATATTTTTTGAGGATTTTTCCCGTGACCGTGTTTTGCCGCCGCGCGCCATGGCTGGCGCTTGCCATATTGCTCGCCGCCTCCCCCGCACTCGCCGCATCGGGCCCACCGCCGGACTACGTCCTCACCGACAATGCCGACCTTGCCTTCACCTCCCCCGACGGCGCCACCGGGATCGAGCAATACATGAAGGACAGCGGGGATTTCGACGTCAAATGGCAGGCCTGGGCGCGGCGCGGCGCGCAGATGACGGAACTGAAGCCCGAACAGGGCTATGGGGCCGGCTTCCGCTTCACCAAAGACTCGCAATGGCTGGTGCGCATGCAGAAGACCGGCTCCGGCGAGCAGGACCTCTTTCTCTACCATGTCGAGAACGGCGCCTTCGTGAGCGCGACGAAGACATCGCTCAGCGATCTTGCCTGGGCCTATTTCCACAGCCGGCCCGACACGAAGACCATGAAGCTCGACTACCACATCTCGGCCAATCTGATGAAGGGCACCGAAGATGCCTATCGCTGGCTCGGCGTCGACTGGCCCAACAACCGCTACCTCCTGATCTCGCTGTCGGGCGAGATGGACAAGCACCCGAAGAACGTCGCCGTGAAGGGACTGGCCAACTGGCGCTGCCGCTATGACCTCAAGACCGGGACCTTCGACGTGCCGGCAATGTTCGCCAAGGGCAATGCGGAAGCGCTGCGATGGGAGATCAAGCGGTGAGATCCCGCCGCGATCGTCATGCCCGGGCTTGTCCCGGGCATCCACGTTCTTTGTGCTGCGGGGATATGCGTGGATGGCCGGGACAAGCCCGGCCATGACGCTGTGGAGGCTTTTGGTGCCTCTACCGACTCGGTGCGAGCAAACCAACCCGCTGATTCCGCTCCAATTCACACTTTCCTAACCCTTGCTGGTAACGGGGTTTTGTCGGTTTTGCTGCATCTTGCATCCCACGGGAGGGCTGGATGGGCACGTCGATCCGATGGACCGCGCGAATGCGCGCGTTGCTCCGCCGTTGGCGCGGGGCGCCGCTGACATGGCTGATCGTCGGCGGCTTCGTGCTGATGGCCGCAACCGCCATCGGCACCACACTTTCCGTCGACCGCTTCCGGCAGAATGCGATCGAGAGCGGCCGCGACAGCGTGGAGAGCGCGGTACGGCTGCTCGCCCGGCACTACGACCGCGAGTTCGCGGATTTCGCGGTGTTCCAGAAAGGCGTCGTCGCCGAGCTCGAGAGCCACGGCATCGAATCCGCCGAGCTGTTCCGCACCGAGATGAGCACCCGCGCCGTGCACGAGATGCTGCGCGCGAAGGCCAGTGGCTGGTCCGACGTCGCCGGCGCCAATATCTTCGATTCCGACGGCCAGCTGATCAACTCGTCGCGACGCTGGCCGGTCGCCGACATCTCCGTCGCCGACCGCGGCTATTTCAACCGGCTCAAGAACGATCCGATCGCGCAGGAAGAGATCGAGGTCGTGCCCGGGCGGTTCGACAACGGCCCGGCCATCGTCTTCGCACGGCGCATCTCCAGTCCGCATGGCGAGTTCCTGGGCATGGTGTCGCGCGCGATCACGCCGGCCCAGATCGAATCATTCTTCGCCTCGACGGGACTCGGCGAGGAATCCTCGATCGCGATGTACCACCAGAACGGCCAGTTGCTCGCACGCATCCCGCATCTCGATGCCATGATCGGGCAGAATTTTCGCAAGGGTACGCCGGAGCAGACGGCGGTGTTCGAACGCACCTTCGTCACGACCAAGCTCACGAGCCCGATCGACGGCAAGGACCGCATCGTCGCCTCGCGCCTGCTGACCGGCGAGCCGCTGGTCGTGGTCGCGACCAAGTCGCTGGATGCGGCGCTCGCCACCTGGCGCACGCAGACGAAATTCTTCGTCGCCGTGGCCGTGCTGTCGATCGGCTTGCTCGTCCTGACGCTGTTCCTGATCTTCCGCCAGATGACACGTCGGCTCTCGCTGGAGAAGCAGCGGCTCGACACCGCGATGAACACGATGACGCAGGGCCTGCTGATGTTCGACCAGGACGAGCGGCTGATCGTCTGTAACCGGCGGTACATCGAGATGTACGGGCTGTCGGCCGAATTGGTGAAGCCCGGGGCCTATTTCCGCGACGTGATCCAGCACCGCTACGACACCGGGTCCTTCGACGGCGACGTCGACAGCTATTGCGACGGCATTTTGAGCAGTGTCGGCCAGACGCACAGCGCGATCGTGGAGACCGCCGACGGCCGCCTGATCGAGATCAAGAACCAGCCCGGCGCCGCCGGCGGCTGGCTCGCCACCCATGACGACGTCACCGAGCGCATTCGCGCCGACGAGCGCATCGCGCATATGGCGCATTACGACGCGCTGACCGACCTGCCCAACCGCGTGCTGATGCGCGGCCATCTGGAACGCCGCGTGGCGGAGCTCAGCCAGGGCAAGCCGTTCGCGATCCTCTATATCGACGTCGACGAATTCAAGGGCGTGAACGATTCGCTCGGCCACGAGGTCGGCGACGAGCTGCTGCGCCAGGTCGCGAACCGGCTGCGCGCCTGCGTCAGCGGCAACGACCTCGTCGCACGGCTCGGGGGCGACGAATTCGCCATCGTCAAGGCCGGCACGCGCGACCAGGCCGAGCTGACCGCGCTGGCGGAAACGATCCTCAAGGCGTTGCGCACGCCGGTGAACTGCAAGGGCCAGGAGGTGCCGACCGATGCCAGCATCGGCATCGCGATCGCACCCGACCACGGCGACAATCTGGACGATCTGCTCAAGCGCGCCGATCTGGCGATGTATGCGGCCAAATCCGAGGGCCGCCGCACCTTCCGCGTCTTCACGCCCGAATACGACGCCAAGGCGCGGCTGCGCCGGCAGCTCGAGTTCGATCTGCGACAGGCGCTGACGCGCGGCGAGTTCGAGGTGCACTATCAGCCGCTGGTCGACCTCGCGGCCAACGTCGTCACCGGCTGCGAGGCTCTGCTGCGCTGGCGCCATCCCGAGCGCGGCATGATCTCGCCGGCCGACTTCATTCCGGTCGCGGAAGACACCGGACTGATCGGCGAGATCGGCGAATGGGTGCTGAAGCAGGCCTGCACGGAGGCGGCCTCCTGGCCCGGCCGGATCCACATCGCCGTCAACGTCTCGCCGGTGCAGTTCCGGTCCAAGACGCTGGCGCTCAAGGTCGCCGCCGCGCTGGCCGAGTCGGGCCTCGCACCCGGGCGGCTCGAGCTCGAGGTCACCGAAACCGTCCTCATTCGCGACGACGAGGAGGCCCTGACGGTTCTCCAGCAATTGCGCGAGCTCGGCGTGCGCATCGCGCTCGACGATTTCGGCACCGGCTATTCCTCGCTGAGCTATCTGCACCGCTTCCCGTTCGACAAGATCAAGATCGACCGCAGCTTCATCAGCGACATCGGCGAGCCCGAGGATTCCTCACCGATCGTGCAGGCCGTGGTGCACATGGCCGCTGCGCGCCGGATGGCGACGACGGCGGAAGGCGTCGAGACCGAGGCGCAGCGCGAGGTGCTGCGGCAGCTCGGATGCAGCCAGATGCAGGGCTGGCTGTTCAGCCCGGCCGTGCCGGCCGCCAAGCTGAAGCAATTGCTGTCGGCGCAGGCGGCCGCGGCCTAGGACCGCGAAAACACCTCTCGCGCCGACTCGAATCGGCCTCAGACGGCGAATTGACGCGCGCGGAAGCCTTAATCGATTGACACGGCGGCCCGGGAGTGTTCACGTCGCCCCCGAACTGTATCGCGGCGACAAGCAGCTCGCGTGTTCGAGGCCGGCGCGGAAGACCGCCGTCACTGTCATCCTCACGATCGCATTGAAGTTCCTGCGCAACAGGCTGCGTGCAGGACTGCCGCATTTCGCAGCCCGACGAGGAGACACAATTGCAGGTACTTGTTCGCGACAACAATGTCGACCAGGCGCTTCGTGTCCTGAAGAAGAAGATGCAGCGCGAGGGCGTGTTTCGCGAAATGAAACAGCGCCGCTCCTACGAGAAGCCTTCAGAGAAAAAGACGCGCGAAAAGTCCGAAGCCATTCGCCGCGCCCGCAAGCTCGCGCGGAAGCAGGCGATCAGGGAAGGGCTGCTGCCGGCGCCCCCGAAGAAGAAGCTTCCCGAGCGCAAGCCGGCCCTGCCGCAGCTCTCCAGGCCGGCGAGCTGAAGCACCGGCAAGACCGGGCAAAGCATCAGGCCGGGCAGCGGAAGCAAGCCGACATCGTTCCTGCGCATCTTGCATCCGGGAAGACGGTCCATATCTCATCGGCATGATGAAGCTCACACTCGTCCAGGACCAGGCTATCCAGGCGCTCATGGCGGGCATCGTCGGCGCCGAGACGTTCGATCGCGTCTTCGCGGGCATCCGCTTCGACAAGATCGAGGGGACCATGCTCTACGCCTTCGCCGGGAACGCGGAGGTCGCGTCCGACATCGAGGACAGCTACTCGCCCTACATCGCCGCGGTCGCATCGCAGGTGCTGGACGAGCAAGTTGACGTCGTCATCGTGATGCCGAAAGTGCTGCAATAAGCGGTTTGCCCGCGCAACAGCGGCTGCCTGCGCAAACCATGCTCTTCCGCTCAGTCGAGGAAGGCTGCGAGCTCCTCGGGCGCGCCCGAAGGGAACGCGTCCTTGAGACCGTCGAGGAACGCGGATACGCGCGCGCTTAGCAGCCGGCGCGACGGATAGAGCGCCCAGAGCGTGATCTCGGGTCCGTCGACATCGCCCCAGTGGACGAGCTTGCCGGCCGCCAGGTCATGACTCACAAGCGACACGGGAAGCCGCGCGGCGCCGACGCCCGCCCGGACCGCATCACGAACCATCATCAGCGACGCCAGGCGAAGCACCGGATCAACCGCGATACGCGAATTTCCGCCCGGCGCCATCACATCCCAGGTCGGGGTCAGATCGCTCGCTCCGCGCACCACGACCGGTACGGCGCGATCGCCCGTGGGACGACGCAGGCCGGGGCTCGCCACGACCACCAGCCGATCGCGCAGAAAGATTCGTCCAACCAGACTTTCGTCCGGATCCGGATTGACGCGGATCACCAGGTCGTAGCCTTCCTCGATCATGTCGACGGCGCGATCTTCGGTCGTGACCTCGAGCCGGACCTCCGGATGTCTGAGCGCGAATATGGCGGCCAGTTTTCCCATCGCGGTCTGCGAGAACAGCAGCGGCGCGCTGATCCGCAGCCTGCCGCGCGGCCTGTCGCCGCCGGAGGCGATTGCGGCTGCGGTCTCGTCAAGCTCGGCAAGCAACGCCCCCGTCCGCTCGTAGAGCGCGCGCCCTTCCTGGGTGAGTTTCAGGGCACGTGATCCGCGCTCGAACAGGCGCAGATCGAGGCTGCCCTCCAGTTCCGAGACCCGGCGGGACAACGTCGCCTTCGGGCGGCCGGTGGCACGGGCGGCCCGGCCAAACCCTCCGTGCCGGGCGACCAGGTTGAAGTCAGCGAGGGCAAGCAGGTCCATCTGTTCCACCAGTGAGACTAAGCGTCTAAATATAGCGTCTATTGGACCGTGTGTGGATCGCTAATTTGCGGGGGTGCCCTTTGACCCCAACAGGAGTGACCCCATGACTATCCTCGTGACCGGCGCCACCGGCCGTGTCGGCCGCCACGTCGTCCAGCAACTCGTCAAGCGCGGCGCCGATGTGCGCGTGCTGTCCCGCGATCCCGCCAAGGCCGAATTCCCTGATGGCGTGACGGTCGTGAAAGGCGATCTGCTCGACATCGGCTCGCTGCGCGCGGCATTCAGCGGCATCAAGACGCTGTTCCTGCTCAATGCGGTGACGGGCGACGAATTCACCCAGGCGATCATCACGCTGAACATCGCGCGCGAGGCGGGCGTCGATCGGGTCGTCTATCTCTCGGTGATCCACGCCGATCGCTTCGTCAACGTGCCGCACTTCGCGGTGAAGTTCGGCGCCGAGCGGATGCTCGAGCAGATGGGCTTTGGCGCCACGATCCTGCGTCCGTCCTACTTCATCGACAATGATCTCACGATCAAGGACGTCATCGTCAGCCACGGCGTCTACCCGATGCCGATCGGAGCTAAGGGTCTCGCCATGGTCGATGCCCGCGACATCGGCGAGGTCGCAGCGATCGAGTTGATCCGCCGCGATCAGGCGCCTGGCAAGCTGCCGAGCGAAACCATCAATCTGGTCGGCCCCGACGCACTGACCGGTCCTGATGTGGCCGCGATCTGGTCGGATGTGCTGGGCCGCCCGGTCGCCTATGGCGGCGATGATCCCAGCGGCTTCGAGCAGAATCTGGCGAGCTTCATGCCGAAATGGATGGCCTACGAGATGCGCCTGATGGCCGAGCGCTTTGTCAGCGACGGCATGATCCCCGGGAACGGTGACGTCGCGCGTCTGACCAAAATGCTGGGACGACCGCTGCATTCCTACCGCGACTTCGCGACCCGGATCGCAGCGAAGCCGGTCTGACCTTCGCGACACCCCGCCGACGTGACCTCACGATAAATCCACGCTACCCTCTTGGCACAAGAACAAGAGGAAACGCCAATCGTGTACGACTACATTATCGTGGGCGGCGGCTCGGCGGGGTCCGTGCTGGCCCACCGGCTCTCCGCCAGGAGTGCCAACAAGGTCCTGCTCTGCGAAGCCGGACAGGACACACCACCCGGCAACGAGCCGGCCGAGATCAGGGACAGCTATCCGGGCACGGCCTATTTCGATCCGCGCTTCCACTGGACCGAGCTCAAGGTCACGACGCAGGTCGTCAGCCACAACAATCCGAACGAAGCGCGGCCACCTTTGCGCAAATACGAGCAGGCGCGCGTGCTGGGCGGCGGCTCGTCGATCAACGGCCAGATGGCCAATCGCGGCGCGCCGACCGACTACGACGAATGGGACGCGCGGGGCGCCGAGGGCTGGACCTGGAACGACGTGCTGCCGTTTTTCAAGAAGGTCGAGCGCGACCTCGATTTCGACGGCCCGTATCACGGCAAGGACGGCCGGATTCCGGTGCGCCGCATTCCGCGGGAGCACTGGACGCGGCATTCGCAGGCCTTCGCCGAGGCCTTCCAGCAGGCCGGCCATCCCTTCGTGCCGGACCAGAACGGCGAATTCGTCGACGGCTATTTCCCGGTGACGCACTCCAATCAATCAGAGCAGCGCGTCTCGGCCGCGATGGGCTATCTTGATCGCGACACGCGCCAGCGCGCCAATCTGACGATCTCCACCAACACGCAAGTGCGAGAGCTGCTGTTCGACGGCACGCAATGCGTCGGCGTGAAGGCTGTTGTCGACGGCCGGGAGCAGGAATTCCGCGGACGCGAGATCATTCTCTCCAGCGGCGCCATCCATTCGCCGGCGCATCTCTTGCGCGCCGGCATCGGCCCGGTCGGTCACCTCAAGGACTTGGGCATTCCCGTGCTGATGGGGCTGCCGGGCGTCGGCCAGCGCCTGATGGATCATCCCTCGATCTCGCTGTCGTCCTTTGTCCGCCGCGGCGCGCGCATGAACGAGCACACACGGCGCCACATGCAGCTGGGCCTGCGCTATTCGTCGGGCCTCGCGGGCGTGCCGAAGGGCGACATGTTCGTCGTGCTGCTCAGCAAGTCGGCCTGGCATGCGGTCGGCGAGCAGATTGGCTCGCTGCTGACCTTCGTCAACAAGACCTATTCCGAGACCGGACAGGTCAAGCTCGCCTCGCGCGATCCCGCGGCCGAGCCGATCGTCGAGTTCAATCTGCTGTCCGACCGGCGCGATCTCGATCGCCTGATGAGCGGTTTCCGCAAGATGGCGGCGGTGCAGATGAGCGACGTGGTCAAGGCGGTGACGGACAAGCCGTTCCCGGCCGCCTATACCGACAAGGTCCGCAAGATCGGCGTGGTCAACACCAAGAACAGGATTCTGACCAGGATCGCCGCGGCGATGATGGACGGACCGGCAGCGCTGCGCCACTACATGATCGACAATTTCGTCGTCGAAGGTTTCACCTTCGACCAGGTGATGAACGACGACGAGGCGCTGGAAGCCTTCGTGCGCAAGGCGACCATCGGCGTATGGCACGCCTCCTGCTCATGCCGCATGGGCTTGGTCAGCGATCCGATGGCGGTGGTGGACAACCAGGGACGGGTCAAGGGCATCCAGGGCCTGCGCGTCGTCGACGCCTCGATCTTCCCGGTCGTGCCATGCGCCAACACCAATTTTCCGGTGCTGATGTCGGCGGAGAAGATCGCGGCGGCGATCATGCAGTGATGTCGACGACGGTGTCGTAGGGTGGGTTAGCCGAAGGCGTAACCCACCACTTCTGTCACTCCGGAGAGAGAAGGGGTGGGTTACGCTTCGCTAACTCACCCTACGGACTTGTCTACGCCGCCCGGAGGTCGCCGACGAAGCGGTCGACGTCGCGCTTGAGATCGTCCGACAGCCGCGCCAGCATCTTGGCTGAATCCAGCACCTCGCCGGCGGCCGCACCGGTCTGCCCGGCCGCTTGCGAGACGCCGGAGATGTGCCGCGAGACCTCGTTGGTGCCTTGCGAGGCCTGCTGCACGTTGCGCGCGATCTCGCGCGTCGCGGCGCCCTGCTGCTCGACGGCCGCGGCGATCGCGGCCGCGATCTCGTTGACGCGCTGGATGGTGGTGCCGATCGACTGGATCGCGGTCACCGACGACTGGGTCGCGCCCTGGATCGCGGCGACCTGGCCGGTGATCTCCTCGGTCGCCTTCGCGGTCTGCGTGGCCAGGTTCTTCACCTCGGATGCGACCACCGCGAAGCCGCGACCGGCCTCGCCGGCGCGCGCCGCCTCGATGGTGGCGTTGAGCGCGAGCAAATTGGTCTGCTCGGCAATGCCGGTGATCAGCGCGACGACGTCGCCGATGCGCTGCGCGGCATCGGCCAGCGCCTGCACCTCGGCATTGGTGCGATCGGCCTCAGCTGAGGCGGCGCCGGCAATGCTGGAGGATTCAGCGACCTGGCGGCTGATCTCGGTGATCGAGGCCGAGAGCTCTTCCGTGGCGGCGGCAACCGTCTGCACATTGGAGGAGGCGTCGCCCGAGAGGCTTGCGACCGAGGCCGCCTTGGAAGAACCCTGCTCGGCGGTCGACGACATCGACTGCGCGGTCGCGTTCAGCTCGCCCGAGGCCGAGGCCAGCGTGTGCAGCGATTCCGTGACGGTCTTCTCGAACTGCTCGATCAGCCGCTCGACAGCGAGCTGGCGCCGCTCTTTCCGGCCCTGCTCCGCAGCCTTCTCCTCGGCGAGGCGATCACCGGTGATCATGTTCTCCCTGAACACGGACACCGCGCGCGACATTTCGCCGATCTCGTCGCCGCGCTCGATGCCGGCGAGCTCGATCGCATAGTCACGCTCGGCGAGGGAGCGCATCGCCTGCGTCAGCTTGCGTATCGGTGCGCTGACGCGACGATTCACCAGGATGAAGCCGAACAATGTGATGGCGAGCGCGACCAGCATCATGCCGCCATTGAGCGCCAGGCTCCATTTCGCCGAAATCATCTGCTGCCCGGCGCGGGCGACCATTTCGGCAAGCGCGACCTGGCCGGCCTCGACGCTGTAGCCGAGAATGGCGGTGTTGAGCTTCGACAGATCCTCGATCTTGATGTCGATGGTCTGGTTATTGCTCAACGCCTTGATGAAACCCTGCTGGCGCTCGGTCATGGCGGCGGCCTCGCCCTGCTTCGAGCGGGCGATCACGTCGACGAGGCTCGCCGGGGCGTCGGCACGGCCACCGATATCCAGCACCTGGCTCCAGGCCTGCCTGGCGCGGCCGGTATCCTCGGCGGCGCCGACCATGTCGGCGGTGCTCCAGGGCTTGCCGCTCGCGGCCGCAGCTTCGAGGCGGATGGCGACGAGGCCGCCGAAATTGCGTGCGGCCCAGGCCGACTGTTTGACGCCGAGAAGATGATCGACCACGGGATCGGTGAGCTTGAGCGCGTTCTCGAGCTCGAACGTCAGCGCCAGAATGGCATCGAGATAATCCTGCGCGGCTTTGCGGAACTCGTCGCCGACCTTCGCATCGCGCTCCGCCTTGGCCTGGTGGATGGCGGTTTCCGCCTTGGGTCGCAGCGGCACGAGCGCATCATGGATCGCGACGAGCTTGCCGAGGGCGCCGGCCAGGCGAGAATCGGACACGCCATCGAGACGCTCGAGCACGCTCTTGTAGGCGGCCTCGGACAACTGCCGGTTGGTGGCGATGCGATTGTCGGCATTGGCATTGGCCGGCGCGTCCGCGACCAGCGCCGACAGGAAGGTGCCGCGTTCGAGCCGGAAGCCGAGCAGGGTCGCAAACAGCTGCTGGTCGGTGCTGGCGAAGCGATCGACCTTTTGCGCGGCGCCGTTGCGCTCAATGGCCCCGAAGAGACCCGTCGCCAGCTGCCCGACCAGGAACAGGCCAAGCACGCCGATAATGGCGCCGAGAACGGAGCGAATGGAGGGATTGCCGAACAATGCCATGAGAGCGCCGGATCCTGCGGGAAAAGATGCAGAAATATACCGGTCCACCCCCTAAGATTTCGTTCACCACATGCGTCGCGGCCCGCGGCGGGCGAGCCAGGGTCAGTTGAACTACGGAGATCTCAGGCGACGGGAACGCTCATTTCGCCTGCCTCGCCGCCCGGATCTCGGCGAACTCGGCGTCGGGATGCGTGACGATGGTGGTGAACATGATGCCGCTGATGATCAGCGACCAAGCGGTGTTCCAACAAATCCAAAACACGTGCCAGCCTCCGTTTCGGTGTCCTCCGCCCGCGAGACCGGGGGTAACGGCGGGAGAAGGCTTGCCGTTCCCGAGTGATCTTCTGGCCGGGGCCTGCGGCTTGAGCAGGCGAAGCGCAACGCTAATCAAGTTTGTCAGCGAGACCTTGCGATCGGTTTAACCGCTGTGGCGCTTTGCCACGACGTCCCAGGCCCCGCCGGCCTTCAGCTGTGAACGACTTCATAGGATCGCCGCCGGTTGCAGTGCACGATCGTTGTCGCGCCCCGGCGCATTCAATTGACGGACGGATTTGGCCTGATGCGGAAACGGTTAGTCGCCTGGACCATCCTGACCTCGGCGCTGCTCGCCGTCGCCGTTTGGACCGTGCTCGGGCCGCCGGAACGGCCGGCCGGCCTGCATCTGCCCTCCCGCGACCTGACGGCCGCGGTGCGGTAGATTCGTGTTTTGACGCGGTTTCTTGACGCGAACCGGGTATCCACTTCACTCGAAACGCTTTGCTACCGATACGATTTCAGCATCGATCGATCTCAATTGGAATTTGGTGCGGTGACGCGCCTGCCGCTATCCTCTGCGACAAAATAACAATACCGCACGGCCCAAGGAGGAGCCCATGAGACCGACCAACCGCATCGCGCCACGCGCTGCAATCGCCACCACCCTCGCCTTTCTCACCCTCATTTCGGGAGTTCGCGCCGGCATGGCCGAGACCTTCGCCTATGTCGGCAACGCCGACAGCAACGACATCAGCGTGTTCAAGCTGTCCGAGAGCGGCGAGATGACGCCGGTGCAGACCGCCGCCTTCGCGGGCATCGAAAAGCCGGGATCCTCGACGCCGCTCGCGATCACGCCCGACCACCGCGTGCTGATCGCCGGAATCCGCTCGCAGCCGTTCCAGGCGGTGAGCTTTGCGATCGACCCCAAGACGGGCCAGCTCAGCCCCATCGGCAACGGGCCGCTCGCCGACAGCATGGCGAACATCGCAACCGATCGTGGCGGCAAATTCCTGTTCAGCGCCTCCTATGGCGGCAACAAGGTCGCGCTGAATCCGCTAGGCCCGAACGGCGTCGTGGCCGAGCCGAAGCAGGTGATCCCGACCGGGCTGAACGCGCACGCCTTCCTGCCCTCGCCCGACAACCGCTTCGTGTTCGCGACCAATCTCGGCTCCGACCAGGTGCTGAGCTTCGCGTTCGACGCCGCGGCCGGCACGCTCACGCCGAGCGATCCGCCGGTCTACAAGGTGCCGGAGAAATCGGGGCCGCGGCACTTCGTGTTCCACCCGAACGGCAAGTTCGTCTATCTCATCCACGAGCTGAACGGCGACGTCGCGGCGTTCACCTATGAGGCCAAGGGCGGCGCATGGGACGAGATCCAGCGCACCACCGCACTCCCGGAAGGGTTTTCGGGAAAACCATGGGCCGCCGACATCCACATCACCCCGGACGGCCGCTTCCTCTACGCCTCCGAGCGCACCACCAACACGCTCACCGCCTACAAGGTCGACGCTACAAGCGGCAAGCTGACCACGATCGGCAGCGTGCCGACCGAGAAGCAGCCGCGCGGCTTCAACATCGACCCGTCCAGCCGCTATCTCGCCGCGGTGGGCGAGCTGTCCGACGGCATGACGGTCTATGCCATCGACCAGGGCAGCGGCGCACTGGCCAAGCTGAAATCCTACCCCACCGGCAAGAAACCGAACTGGGTGGAGTTCTTGAGCCTGCCCTAGGGGGCGGCGGCCGACCTAAGTAAACATCCGTAATTTCAAAGTCCGGGCCTTGTCGCCATATGACGACGATGGACCGTCATATTGTCTTCAAGTGCCCGCAGACCGGCATGAATGTGCAGCATCGGCTTGGCGACGAGCCGGCCGATCGCACGCACGTGTCCGTGCCCTGCCCGGCCTGCACGCGGCTGCATCTGATCGACCGTTCCTCCGGCAAGCTGCTCGGCGACCGCCGCGGCTGACCGGCGCAGCTCGCGAGCGAACCGTTCCCTTCGCAAATCACAAGCTGCGACCACCCGTGCCCGGCCGGCAGCGGCGAACCTGATCACCAATCCCGCGACTAATCAAAGACTTGCCGCGGCGGCGCGGCATCCCGCTTTGGGACAACGCTGCCGTAGTCCGGACCGCTGCCATCTGCTATCGATTGGAGGCATAGCCCCCGTGGAATTTCCGATGCGTCATTTGCCCCGTGTTCGAAGCCTGTTTCCCGCAGCGATCGCCGCAGTGCTCGTCTTCGGCCAATATCCGGCCGGCGCCGCCGATGACGACGCGCCCAAGGGGCCGGCGGTCACGGTGCTGAAAGTCGCAAAATCCTGCTTCTCCAACATCGTCGAGGCCACCGGCACGATCGTCGCACGCGAGGAGACCTCGGTGCGGCCCGAGCGTCCGGGCCTGAAGGTGACGGAAGTGCTGGCGGAGGCCGGCGAGACCACCACCGCCGGCCAGGTGCTGGCGCGCCTCGCGCTGCCGGAAGGCGGCACGCTGCAGGTCACCGCACCGGTGGCGGGTGTGATCGCCACCTCGACCGCGCAGATCGGCAACCTCGCCTCGGCCAAGGGCGAGGCCTTGTTCACGATCGTGGCGCGCAGCGAATACGATCTCGTCGGCCTCGTGGCGACGACCGACATGCGCAAGCTCGCAGTCAACCAGCCGGCAACCGTGCGCTTCGCCGGCACCGGCGACATCGACGGCAAGGTGCGCCGCATCGGGCCGACCGTCGAGCCGAACATCCAGCAGGGCATGGTCTATATCGGCATCTCCTCGCAGAAGCGGCTGCTGATCAACGCGAGCGGGCGCGCGCTGATCAAGACCGGCCAGAGCTGCAACGTCGCGGTGCCGCTCACCGCGGTGCAATACTCGTCCGCCGGCACCGTGGTGCAGGTGATCCGCCGCAACCGCGTCGAGACCAAGCGCGTCGAGGTCGGATTGATGTCGGGCGGCAATATCGAGATCCGCGACGGCCTCAACGAAGGCGATGTCGTCGTCGCCCGCGCCGGCGCATTGTTGCGCGAAGGCGATCCCGTCCGCCCGGTGATGACCGCGGAAGCGGCGAAGTAGGCTTCCTCGTGTCCCGGACGCGCTGCAGCGTGTAACCGCTGCTGCGCAGAGCCGGGACCCATCTCGTCACACAGCGACAGTCAAAAAAACTGGGCCCCGGCTCAGCGTCGCATCATTGCATGATGCGCCGCGTCCGGGGCACGAGAGAGACCGTAGACTTAGGGAAAACTAGCCGCCGGCCTGATCGAAATTCACGTCCTCGAGCAGCGACGACGACACGGTCGGGACCTGGTCGCCTTCGGAGGCGCGGGAGATGGCGACGCGGGTCTTGTTGAAGGCGCTTTCGGCGCTGCCCTGCGCATTGAGGTTGCCGAGCAGCTCGCTGACCAGCACGCTGTGCTCGCCCTTGCCGTCGTCGACGACCTTGCCGGGCGAAGCGGAGGAGAGGATCAGCGCATTGTCGGGCGCGCTGATCGGCGCGAGTCCGTGGCTGTAGGAACGGAAACGGCGCTCGTAAGGGTTACGGCGGGAGGCATCGACGACGACGAGCTTGGCCTTGGCGCCCTGCTCCTTCATCATGTCGAGCACGCCTTCGATCGAGATGCCGTGGCGGCGGACGTCGCTTTCCTTCCAGATCACGGCATCGATCGGCAGCATGTAGCTCTCGCGGCCGGCCTGCACACCGTAGCCGCCGAAGAACAGCATGACGACGGTGTCGCGCTTGATCCGGGACTTCAGGCGGTTGACGGCGCGGACCATGTCGTCCTTGGTCGCGTCTTCCACCATGTCGACGTCAAAGCCGTTCTTGCGCAGGGTCGAGGACAGCGCGCGGGCGTCGTTGATCGACTGCGTCAGCGGCGCGCTGGCGTCGGGATAATGTCCATTGCCGATGACGAGGGCGAGGCGCGAGGCATGGCCGATCGAGCCGGTCACCTGGTCGGTCGTAACCGCCTTGGCGGCATCGAGCGCGCGCATGTTAAGGGCAGCATGGGCGCCGATCACGAGCGAGACCGTGCCGATGAGGGCTGCGGCCACCGCAATCGTGCGTCGGGAAATGTCGAGCTGCCTTACATTCATCTCGCTTCATTCCTGTCAGTGCCAAAGACCAGCCAAGCGCGCGCACACTGTTTGAGTAGCGCGATGGCGTCTTTAGGTTTGAGGGATTGGCCGGGGGAGTGCCCCCGAATTGCGCGCAATTTGCGGCGCCGCACCAAACAAACCTTTAACGGGATATAGTGTGCCCTGCAATAGATTGCCCAAAATTTGAGCTAAGTGATTGAGAGCACGCGATAATCATCCAACGCCGCCAGGCGCTTTTTTTTCGTTGCCACCCCCTTTTTCAGACCCCGATCAAGCAGCCGCCGTGCCAGATTTTTCCGTGACCTTCATCACATTTGTATTTCCTGCGAATCCGGGTAGCTTTTCAAAGACTTGCAGGGACCGACACGCGGATGGGACCGCGCGCCGGAACTCGGGCAAGGCCCCGCGACCAGGTATTTCATGAGCTTTCACTATTTTGCCGGCGCCGCGTGCCGCGCGCTGACGGCGCGGAAGGACGGCCCCTCGCTTTACGACGTCTGCGATCCCGTGCTGGCGGGGCCAACCAGCGGCGATCCGCATCTGGCCAAATTCTACAAGACCGCACTCGGCAATCCCGCGCTGCGGGTGCTGCTGCGCCGCGCCGGCCTGCCGGATCTGCGTGACGAAGACAGGCTGAACCGGCTGCGCGAGGCGCTGGTGCGCGCCCGCGACGAGGCCGAGCCGGATTGGGCCGCGGTCGGCCAGCCCGTCGCCGATCTCGTCGACAGCATCGCGCTCGACCACCCCAAGCCACCGCCGGCGCTGTTCACCGGCACCATGCCGCACGCCTCACAGATCGACGGCGTGATCCGCGACTGTGCGCAGCATCTGCTCGTCGCGTATCGCAAGAACGGTTTTCTGCCGACCTATGCCGCCTTCAACCTGATCGGCGATCCTGATTTCCGCGGACGCGAGCTGACCATGGCGCTCACGGGGCTGAACGCGCGCGGCTACAAGAACTCCTCGCTGCTGTTCAACCTCGCCCGCGTCTTCATCGCGCGCTCGCCGGCGCGCGCGGTCGTCAACCCGCCCTGGACCGGCATCGCCGAGCCGATGTGGGAGCCGGTGCAGATCCGCCACCGCTCGGCCTATTACGACGCGTTCTTCATCGAGGCGCTGCTGAGCTTCGTCGAGACCGGGCTCGCTTCGCCGACGGACAAGATCGCGGCGGAGCGCGCGATCGCCGACATGGTGGATTTCTGCGTCAACATCAGTCGTGAAGAGGTCGAGGGCACCGACGGCGCACGCTTTGACGTCATCACCGCGCTCGCGCCGGCGCCGCATCCGCGCTTTTCGCGCTTCTTCGCCCAGATCAAGCAGGATCTCGGCTTCGGCGTCTACGTGCCGGATTGCGACACCACGGCCTGCTCGATCTCGGCGGCGACGCAGGCCGGCTGCACCGATCCGATCATCGACCAGCCGCTGCTGGATTTCTACAGCGGCTACCAGGTGCGCGCCGGCGTCAACGAGCCGCGCGTCACCGTGCCGCTCAACGACAACATCGACTACGAGGGCGGGGTCGCGACCTGGATCGACAATCTCAAGGGCGAACGGCCCTATGGCAACGATCTCGATCCGACGCTCAATCTCGACATTCTCGAGGTCAGCTTCCGCAACCTTTCGCGCTGGAAAATCCTGGAGACGCCGGCACGGCTGGCGACCGTGCATCGCATCATCGGCTTCCAGAAACGGCTGGCGGCCAGCGGCGCCTTCGCCAATCCGCGCTCGCACATCTACTACCTGCCGGAGCTCTACAGCGCTTATTTCGGCCGCTGCTATGCCGCCTTCCTGGCGCTGCCGCTGGCGGCGCAGGCGGCGATTGATCCGGCCGGCGACTTCGATTTCATCCGCCACCGCGTGCTGTCCTACGTCAAGGGCGAGTTGATGGCCGCCGAGATGAACGTGTTCGACGCGGCGCTGGCGCTGATCGCGCTCGGCCATCTCGGCGCCGATCCGCGCGCCTTCGCGCCGGCGCTGAATGTCATCGTCGCGTGCCTCGGCGAAGGCGGCCGCCGCGGCCCGTTTCGCGCCTATGAATGGAACAAGATGAAGACGCCGACGCGGATCCTGGTCGGCGGACCCGAAGTGACGTCGGCGTTCGTGCTGATGGGGCTGGCGGTGGCACGGAGGCGAATGGTGAATGGCGAGTAGCGAATGGGGGCTCGCGGCGTCCCTATTCGCCATTCCCCACTCGCTATTCGCCCGCTTCGATGACGGGAAGTTGAAAGCCTGTCCGTTGGGCATATGCTGGCCGGGCGGACAAAAGCCGACCACAATTGCGCGGCTTATCGAGATTGTCCTGAACACGCGGACCGGCATGTTGCGAAAGTTCCTGATTGCGCTGTCCTTGCTCGCTCTCCCGGCGCTGGCGCAGGCCGCCGACATCACCGGCACGGCGAAGGTGCGCGACGGCGATTCCGTCGTGATCGGCAACACGCGGATCCGGCTCGGCGGCATCGACGCGCCGTCGTCCGACCAGCTTTGCCTCAACACCAAGGGCGAGCGCTGGACCTGCGGCGTCGCCGCCCGCGACGAGCTTGCCAAATACAGCGAGGGCAAGAGCTGGGTCTGCCATACCCGTGCGATCGACCGGCGCGGCCGCACCGTGGCGCGCTGCGACGTCGGCGGCGAGGACATCCAGAAATGGCTGGTGCGCAGCGGCTGGGCGCTGGCCTACACCCGCGTCTCCAAAGATTACGAACCCGACGAAGCCGCCGCGCGCGAAGCCAAGGCCGGCATGTGGCAGGGCGCCTTCATCGCGCCCTGGGACTGGCGCGTGCGCAACAAGAAGACGACGATATTGGGGGCCGCCAAGCCGCCGGATGGCGCGCATTCGGTGCTGCTCGCCTCGGCCTCGGGCCCGGTCGCGCCCTCGCCGGACTGCACCATCAAGGGCAACGTCAACAGTGCCGGCGAGTGCATCTATCACCAGCCGACCAGCCGCTGGTACACCCAGATCAAGATGAGGATCAGCAAGGGCACCCGCTGGTTCTGCTCGGTGGAAGAGGCCGAAGCGGCCGGTTGCCGGGAGACCAAACGATAGAAGCATGGTCCGGAAAAGTGTGAAGCGGTTTTCCGACAAGACCATGCTTAGAGCAAAATGGCCGTCAGGCCTGCGTTTTAGGCGCTTTTCTTGGCTCCCAGCGCCACGTAAAAGTAGGAATCAGCGACCCACCATCCTGTTCTCAAGCAACAAGGACCGACAGCAATGACCGTTCGCGCGGGCCGGGAATTTCTGGCCATCCCCGGGCCCACCACGATGCCTGACGAGGTGCTGCGGGCGATGCATCGTCCGGCGATCGACATCTACTCCAAGGAGATGCACGAGCTGACCGATACACTGCTCGCAGACATCTCGAAGCTGTTTGCGACCAAGGGCAAATCCTACATCTACATCGCCAACGGTCACGGCGCCTGGGAAGCCGCCTTGAGCAACGTGCTGTCGCGTGGCGACAAGGTGCTGGTGCTGGAGAGCGGACGCTTCGCGATCGGCTGGGGCAATGCGGCGGCGCTGATGGGCGCCGAGGTCGAGGTGCTCAAGGGCGACTGGCGCCGCGCGGTGCGGCCGAGCGAGGTCGAGGAGCGCCTGCGCCGCGACAAGGAGCACACCATCAAGGCCGTCGTCGTGGTCCAGGTCGACACCGCCTCGGGCGTGCAGAACGACATCGAGGCGATCGGCAAGGCGATCAAGGCAAGCGGGCATCCGGCACTGTACATGGTCGACACTGTCGCCTCGCTCGGCTGCATGCCGTTCGAGATGGACAAATGGGGCATCGACGTCGCGATGTCCGGCTCGCAGAAGGGCCTGATGACGCCGCCCGGCCTCGGCTTCGTCGCGGCGAATGCGCGCGCGCTGGAGGTGCAGAAGAAGGCCAATATGTCGACGCCCTATTGGAGCTGGAGCGAGCGCGAAGGCACCGAGAACTATCGCAAATATGCCGGCACCGCGCCGGTGCATCTGTTGTTCGCCTTGCGCAAGGCGATCGACATGCTGCACGAGGAAGGGCTCGAAAACGCCTTCCGCCGCCACAGCCTGCTGGGCGAAGCCGCGCGCCGTGCGGTCGGCGCATGGTCGGAAGGCCAGGTGCTCGGCTTCAACGTCGCCGAGGCCAGCGAGCGCTCCAACACCGTGACCACGGTGACCATGAGCAACGGCCATGATCCCGCGGTGCTGCAACGCTATTGCAAGGAGAAGTGCGGCGTGGTGCTCGGCACCGGAATCGGCGACCTCTCGGGCCAAGCCTTCCGCATCGCCCATATGGGCCATGTCAACGCGCCGATGCTGCTCGGCACGCTGGGCGTGATCGAGATCGGCCTCAACGCGCTGAAGATCCCGCACGGCAAGGGCGGGCTTGAAGCCGCGGTGTCGTATCTCGGCGAAGAGGTGGCGGCGTAATCGCCGCCGTCGTCCCGGCGAAGGCCGGGCCTCTTTCTTCCTTCTCCCCTTGTGGGAGAAGGTGGCGGGAAGCGCCGGATGAGGGGTTGTTTCCTCAATCGCAACTGCCAGACTCGCGGAGAGAACCCCTCACCCGCCTCGCCGCCATGCGGCGAGCCACCCTCTCCCACAGGGGGAGAGGGGAAGATCAGCGCGCGACGCGATAGGCCTCTACTTGAGCTTTCAACTCATCCAGTGATGCGGTCGGCTTACTGCGATCGACGCGATACTCTCCGCTCGCCAGCCATTTCAGCACCATCGCATCCACCACCGGCGAATGGTGGATGACGTCGCTGTAATTGCCGAGGTCGTGGGTCACGTCCCTGACCGCGCGAAAATCGTGCAGGCGCACGTTGGGAAGCTGCGTCAGGCGCTCGGCGACGACCGCCGTGAGATCGGTGACGATCTTCAGCGTTGCCGGCGAGGCATCGCGCATCGCGACGAATTGCAGGATCGAATAGGGCGGGAAGTAGATGTCGAAGGTCACGTCCGGATGGCGCGCGATCAGGCCGACGGCGTCGCGCTCGAAATGCCTGATCATGGCGTCGTAGCCGTAACCCTCGCCGAGGAAGCCGCTGCGCACGGGGTCGGTGATGTAGGCGAAGGCCGCGCGGGTCCGCTCCGCGTTGTAGACGCGCGCAAGGTCGAAATCCCGTGGCAGCGCGTAGATGTCGTCGACGTCGGACAGGGCGAATTTGACGGGAAGAAAAGGTGCCGCGCGGGTCAGCGGCTCCCGCAGCGGCGGGATCGACCGCAGCAGCGCGAACAGGGATTCCTTCGCCATCGCCGCGCTGAACAGATAGGTCGCGGCGCCCTTTGCGGTCCTTCGATAGAGATCCGCCGAAAAATAGGGATCGGCGTCGATGCCGGGCGCATCGACGAAAAGCCAGTCGTCCATCTCCCAGATCACGCGCCGGGCGCCGCGCCCGATCGCCTGCTCCAGCACAAACCCCTGCTGGCGCGAATTGGACCCGGTCATCGCCAGCTTGAGCGAATGGACCCCGAGCGCGCGATCGATGTCGCTCTGACGGAAATGGATCGCGAGCGATGAACCGATGAAGGCGGTGTCGAACGACTGGCTGCGGATCAGCCCGGCATTCTGCATGCGCGTGTCGTCGGAATAGAACGCCGCGACGAGGCGCGAGGGGCGGAACAGCTGCAGCGGATCGACGGCGAAGGTGAGCGCCGCTGCGCCCAGCACGCACGCGACGCTCGCGAGCAGAAGATGCTTCAGACTGGTGAACGTTCCCTGCATCAGAACCGGAAATAGATGAATTCGCTGTGGCTCTGGATACCCAGAAAGCCGAACGCGAGCACCAGCGATGCACCGTAGAGAAACAGCGGCCGCATGCGCCCCGCCCGCAGGCTCTCGCCGACCCTGCGATTGCCGTGATCGTAGCCCATGATCGCTTGCGTGTTCGGCGCCAGCCACACCAGCGCCGCATAGATCGTGACCTGTACCAGCGCCGCGATCTCCTCGCGGCCGAAGACGATGGTCGCTGGATCCGCCATGGCGCGGACGATCAGCAAGGCCCAATCGACCCGCTCGGCACGGAAGAACACCCAGGCCACGACGACGGCGAGGAAAGTCAGCACGGCGCCGAGGATGCGGACCGGGCGCGCAAGCGTCGACGGAATGTTCGGCACCAGCGTATTGAATGCATGATTGACGCAGAGATAGGCGCCGTGCAGCGCGCCCCACACCACGAACGTCCAGGCCGCGCCGTGCCAGAGCCCGCCGAGCAGCATCGTGATCATCAGATTGACGTAGCGCAGCGCGCGGCCGTGACGATTGCCGCCGAGCGGAATGTAGAGATAGTCGCGCAGGAATTGCGACAGCGTCATGTGCCAGCGGCGCCAGAACTCGACGATGCTGGTGGCCTTGTAGGGCGAGTTGAAGTTGACGGGCAGAAAGATGCCGAACATCAGCGATATGCCGATCGCCATGTCGGAATAGCCGGAGAAGTCGAAATAGAGCTGGAACGTGTAGGCGAGTGCGCCGAGCCAGGCCTGGTCGAAGCTCGGCGCGCGCGCGTCGAAGGCGAGCGCGACCAGCGGCTGGATGCCGTCGGCAAGGCAGGTTTTCTTGAACAGGCCGATCGCAAAGATGATCACGCCGCACAGGATCAGATGCGCCTGCGGATGCTTGGACTCCTTCCGCTCGAATTGCGGGATCATGTCCTTGTGATGGAGGATCGGCCCCGCGATCAGATGCGGAAAATACGTCACGAACAACGCGTAATGCGGCAGCGCGTAGGCCGCGACCCGGCCGCGCCAGGCATCGACCAGGAACGCGATCTGGGTGAAGGTGTAGAAGGAGATGCCGACCGGCAGCAGGATGTGGACCGCGACATGCGTGCCGGCCAGCGCGTTGATGTTCTCGGTAACGAAGCCCGCATATTTGAAGATGCCGAGCACCAGGAGATCGCCGGCGACGCCGAGAGCGAGCGCCGCTTTTCGTTGCATTGGAGCGAGCTTCGCCACGATCAGGAGATGACCGATGCCGTAATTGAACGCGATCGAGACCAGCAGCAAGGCCACGAACTGCCAGCTGCCGATCGCGTAGAAGGCGAGCGAGGCCAGCGCCAGCCAGACCACCGGGGCCAGATTGCTGCGCCGCCCCAGCCAGAAATAGCCGGCCAGCACGACCGGCAGGAACAGCAGGATGAACGGGTAGGAATTGAACAGCATCAGGCTGGACCGGCGGCGGGGTACGGAGCCTAAAGCACACAAGCGGCCGAGCAACAACCCGGCGACTTGGCGCAGTCCCGCTGGCAATTCGAGGAATCGGGACGATATAAGAGGCAACGCGGCGGACAAGGCGGCGGCTCTCCCCCTCCCCGTTCTTACGGTGAGAGGGCTGGGGTGAGGGCCTCTCTCCACACGCGAGATGGTCGAGGGACCTGTACCCCGTCACCAGCCGCTTCGCGGCGACCTCTCCCCGCAAGCGGGGCGAGGTTAAGACAAGACGATGCGCTGACGAACGAGGACCGAGTGACACAAGCCAAGACACCTTCCCAGCCCCCCGTCGCCCCGCGCCGGCCGCATTCCTTCACGCATCACGGCATCACCGTCACCGACGATTATGCCTGGCTGAAGGACGAGAAATGGCAGGAGGTGCTGCGCGACCCCGGGGTGCTCGATCCCGACATCCGCAAATATCTCGATGAGGAGAACGGCTACACCGAGAGCCTGCTCGGCCACACCGCGGCGCTCCAGAAGACGCTGGTGCGCGAGATGCGCGGGCGGATCAAGGAGGACGATTCCAGCGTGCCGTCGCCGGACGGGCCGTTCGCATACTTCCGCAGGTTTCGCGAGGGCGGGCAGCACGAGCTGTTCGGCCGCATGCCGCGCGATGGCGGCGAGGGCCAGATCGTGCTCGACGGCGACGCGCTCGCCAAGGACCACAAATACTTCAAGTTCGGCGGCAGCCGGCACTCGAACGATCACAAGCTGCAAGCCTGGAGCGCCGACACCAAGGGCTCCGAATATTTCTCGATCCGCGTCCGCGACTGGGCGACGGGGCAGGATCTCGACGACCTCGTCGAGGAGACCGACGGCGGCGTGGTCTGGGCTGCGGATGCAAACTCCTTCTTCTATGTGAAGCTCGACGACAATCACCGGCCGATGCAGGTGTGGCGGCACCGGCTCGGGACGAAACAGGCCGACGACACGCTGGTCTATGAGGAGCAGGATTCCGGCTGGTTCACCCATCTGCACGAGAGCACCAGCGGCCGCTTCTGCGTGATCGCAGGCGGCGATCACGAAACCTCCGAGCAGCGGCTGATCGATCTCGCCAACCCTGAGGCACCGCCACGCCTGGTCGCGGCGCGCGAGGAAGGCGTGCAATATTCGCTGGCCGACCGCGGCGACGAGCTCTTCATCCTCACCAATGCCGACGACGCCATCGACTTCAAGATCGTCACCGCGCCGCTTCTCTCGCCCGAGCGCAAGAACTGGCGCGATTTGATTCCGTACCGGCCGGGCATCTACATCATCGACCTCGATCTCTATGCCGGCCATCTGGTGCGGCTGGAGCGCGCCAACGCGCTGCCGTCGATCGTGATCCGCGATCTCGCAACGAAGGACGAGCACGCCATCGCCTTCGACGAGGCGGCCTATTCGCTCGATACGATGGGCTCCTACGAGTTCGAGACGACGAATTTGCGCTTGGCCTATTCGTCGATGACGACGCCGTCGGAAGTCTACGACTACGACATGGCGAAGCGGACGCGGACCCTGCGCAAGCGGCAGGAGATCCCGTCCGGCCACAATGCGGCCGACTACGTCACCACGCGCATCATGGCCAAGTCCCATGACGGCGCCGAGGTGCCGGTCTCGATCCTGTATCGGCGCGGGCTCAAGCTCGACGGCTCGGCGCCGCTGCTGCTCTACGGCTACGGCTCCTACGGCATGGCGATGCCGGCCTCGTTCAACGCCAACCGCCTGTCGCTGGTCGATCGCGGCTTCGTCTACGCCATCGCCCATATCCGCGGCGGCGCCGACAAGGGCTGGGGCTGGTATCTCGACGGCAAGCGCGAGAAGAAGACGAACTCGTTCGACGATTTCGCCGCCAGCGCCCGCGCGCTGATCGCGGCAAGATACACCAGCGCAAAGCGCATCGTCGGCCATGGCGGCTCGGCCGGCGGCATGCTGATGGGCGCGGTGGCGAACCGCGCCGGCGAATTGTTCGCCGGCATCGTCGCCGAAGTGCCGTTCGTCGACGTGCTCAACACCATGCTCGACGACACGCTGCCGCTGACGCCGCCGGAATGGCCGGAATGGGGCAATCCGATCGAGAGCGAGAAGGATTTCCGCACCATCCTGTCCTACTCGCCCTACGACAATGTCGCGGCGAAGGACTATCCCGCAATCCTGGCAATGGGCGGGCTGACCGATCCGCGGGTCACTTACTGGGAGCCCGCCAAATGGATCGCGCGCCTGCGCGCCACCATGAGCGGCGGCGGTCCGGTCTTGCTGCGTACCAACATGGGCGCCGGCCATGGCGGCGCCTCCGGGCGCTTCGATCGGCTGGATGAAGTCGCGATCGTCTATGCGTTCGCGCTGTGGGCGGCGGGAATGGCGGAGGCCTGACCTTGTAGCCCGGATGGAGCGAAGCGAAATCCGGGGTTCGTGCAGGCGAAGACCGTCCCGGATTACGCTTCGCTCCATCCGGGCTACGGGAGCGCGTTGCTGCGCTATCTTCCGTTCTTCTTCCGCCATCCCGCGAAATCGGTGAGCGTCTGCGGATCGGTGGCAGGATAGAGGCCGAAGATGCCGCGGCCCTTGCCGACTTCCTCGGTGACGAAGTCCTCGAACGCGGTCATCTCGAAGGTTTCGTTGGCAATCTCGTCGGCGAGATGCGCGGGGATCACGATGACGCCGTCGGCATCGCCGAGGACGACGTCGCCGGGAAACACCGGCGCATCGCCGCAGCCGATCGGGACGTTGATCTCGATCGCCTGGTGCAGCGTGAGGTTGGTCGGCGCCGAGGGGCGGTGATGGTAGGCGGGGATGCCGAGCTTGGCGATCTCCGCGGAGTCGCGAAAGCCGCCATCGGTGACGACGCCGGCAACACCACGCTTCATCAATCGCGTCACCAGGATTGCACCGGCCGATGCTGCGCGCGCGTCCTTGCGGCTGTCCATCACCAGCACGCTGCCTGCCGGGCAATCCTCGACCGCCTTGCGCTGCGGATGCGAGCGGTCCTTGAACACGTCGATGGTGTTGAGATCCTCGCGCGCCGGCATGTAGCGCAGCGTGAAGGCCTCGCCGACCATGGTCGGCTTGTCGGCGCCGAGCGGATGCACGTCCTGGATCATCTGGATGCGCAGGCCGCGCTTGAACAAAGCGGTGGCGACCGTGGCGGTGGAGACGGATTTGAGCTTGTTGCGGGTGGCTTCGCTGAGTTTTGACATGTGCGTCCTTTAGTAGATCGACGGCTCGCCGATCGGCGCGCCGAAATCGGTCTCGAGGAAATCGAAGTCGCAGCCGTCATTGGCCTGCTTGATGTGCTTGGTGAACATCCAGCCATAGCCGCGCTCGAAGCGGCGCTCGGGTTGTTTCCAGGCGGCGCGGCGCTTGTCGAGCTCGGCTTCCGGAACGTCGAGATTGATGGTGCGGGCGGCGACGTCGAGCGTGATGCGATCGCCATTCTGCACCAGGGCGAGCGGGCCGCCGATGTAGGATTCGGGCGAAACGTGCAGGATGCAGGCGCCGTAGCTGGTGCCGCTCATGCGCGCGTCCGAGATGCGCACCATGTCGCGCACGCCCTGCTTCACGAGCTTGGTCGGGATCGGCAGCATGCCCCATTCCGGCATGCCCGGCCCGCCCTGTGGCCCGGCATTGCGCAGGATCAGGATGTGGTCCTCCGTAACGTCGAGATCGGGATCGTCGACCGCCTTCTTCATCGAAGGATAATCGTCGAACACCAGCGCAGGTCCGGTGTGCTTGAGGAAGCGCGGGGCGCAGGCGCTCGGCTTGATGACACAGCCGTCGGGCGCGAGATTGCCCTTGAGCACGGCAAGCGCGCCCTCCTTGTAGATGGGATTGTCGACCGAACGGATCACGTCGTCATTGTGAACCTCGACGCCCTCGATGTTCTCACCCACGGTCTTGCCCGTGACCGTAACGCAATCGAGATGCAGATGCTGCTTGATCTCGCCCATCAGCGCCGGCAGGCCGCCGGCATAGAAGAAGTCCTCCATCAGATAGGCATCGCCACTCGGCCGGACGTTGGCGATCACGGGCACCTTGCGGCTGGCGATCTCGAAATCGTCGAGCCCGATGTCCTGGCCGGCGCGACGCGCCTGCGCGATCAGATGGATGATCGCATTGGTCGAGCAGCCCATCGCCATCGCAACCGCGATCGCGTTCTCGAACGCTTTGCGGGTCTGGATCGCCTTCGGCGTCAGATCCTCCCACACCATCTCGACGATGCGGCGGCCACATTCGCTGGCCATGCGGATGTGGTTGGCATCGGCCGCCGGAATCGAGGAGGCGCCCGGCAGCGTCATGCCGATCGCCTCGGCGATCGCGGTCATGGTCGAGGCCGTGCCCATGGTCATGCAGGTGCCGTAGCTGCGGGCGATGCCGGCTTCGATGTCGAGCCAGTCCTTCTCGGAAATTTTCCCGGCGCGCCGCTCGTCCCAGTATTTCCAGCCGTCCGAGCCCGAGCCCAGCGTCTTGCCCTTCCAATTGCCGCGCAGCATCGGGCCGGCCGGCAGATAGATCGCCGGGATGTTCATCGAGGTCGCACCCAGCAGCAGCGCCGGCGTGGTCTTGTCGCAGCCGCCCATCAGCACCACGCCGTCGACGGGATGGCTGCGCAAGAGCTCCTCGGCGTCCATCGCCAGCAGATTGCGGTAGAGCATCGTGGTCGGCTTCAGCAGCGATTCCGACAGCGACAGTGCCGGCAATTCCAGCGGCAGGCCGCCGGCCATCAGGATGCCGCGCTTGACGTCGTCGACGCGCGACTTGAAGTGCATGTGGCAGGGCTGCGCGTCCGACCAGGTGTTGAGGATCGCGATGATCGGGCGGTCCTTCCACTCCTCCGGCGCGTAGCCCATCTGCATGGTGCGGGAGCGGTGGCCGAACGAGCGAAGATCGTCGGGCGCGAACCAGCGCGCGCTGCGGAGCTGGTCGGGTGTTTTCTTCTTGGTCATGATTGGGTGCCCCATTTCTGGACCGTGTTCCGCTCGATGGCGCGGAAGATCAGGTTCTCGACAAAAAGCCCGATGATAATCACCGTCAAGAGGCCTGCGAAGACGGCGGGTATGTCGAGAAGGTTGCGGTTCTCGAAGATGAACCAGCCAAGGCCGCCCTGCCCTGAGGACACGCCGAACACCAGCTCGGCCGCGATCAGGGTGCGCCATGCAAAGGCCCAGCCGATCTTCAGGCCGGTGAGGATCGAGCCGAAGGCGGCCGGGATCAGGATCTTCGCGACATAAGGCAGCCCGCGCAGGCCGTAATTGCGGCCGACCATGCGCAGCGTGTTGGAGACGCTCTTGAAGCCGGAATGGGTGTTGAGCGCTACCGGCCACAACACCGAATGGATCAGCACGAACACGAGGCTGCCATTGCCGAGGCCAAACCAGATCAGCGCCAGCGGCAACAGCGCGATCGCCGGCAGCGGATTGAACATCGCCGTGACCGTCTCGAGGAAATCGGTGCCGATGCGGGTGGAGATGGCGAGGATCGTGAAGATCGCGGCGAGCGCGATTCCCGCCGAATAGCCCATGAACAACACCTTCAGCGAGGCCCAGGCGCGCAGCGGGATGGTGCCGTCCTTCACGCGATCGACCATCGTCAGGACGGTGTCGTGCAGCGTCGGGAACAGCAGGGGATTGTCGAGGGCAACACCGTAAGCCTCCCAGACCGCCGCCAGGAACAGGATGATGACGGTCTTGCGGACGAAGCCGTCGTTCCACAACATTTCAGGTACGCTCAACTTGCGCTCGACCTCGCCTGCGCCGGTGGAGCCGGCGACCGGCGCGTCACGCAGCAGAATTCTCGCTTCGCCCATGTCGAGGCTCCCTCAATGCGACGTGGCTTCGGCCGCAAACAGGAGATCGTGGATCTCCTTCTCCAGCCGGCCGGCGCTGCCGTCCTCGTTCGAGACCTTGTCGACATCGACCACCTCGGCCTTGACCCGGCCGGGATGCGGCGACAGCAGCAGGATGCGGTTGCCGATGCGGATCGCCTCCGCGATCGAATGGGTCACGAACAGCACGGTGAACCTAGTCTCGCTCCAGAGCTGGAGCAGTTCGTCCTGGCAGGTCCGGCGCGTCAGCGCGTCGAGCGCCGCGAACGGCTCATCCATCAGCAGGATGTCCGGCTCCATCGCCATGCCGCGCGCGATCGCGACGCGCTGCTTCATGCCGCCGGAGAGCGTGTGCGGATAGGCGTCGACGACCCGGGTCAGGCCGACCTTCTCGATATAGGCCCGCGCCCGCTCTTCAGCCTGCTTGCGGGGCAGCTTTCGCGCGGTGAGCAGCGGAAACATCACGTTGGCGAGCACGGACTTCCACGGCAGCAGCTGGTCGAATTCCTGGAAGATCATCATGCGGTCGGCGCCCGGGCCGTGGATTTCGCGACCGTTGATGCTCATGCGGCCTTCGCTCGGGCTCATGTAACCGCCGACGGCCTTGAGCAGGGTGGACTTGCCGCAGCCGGACGGCCCGAGCAGCACGAAGCGGTCGGACCTGTCGACGGTGAAGCTCACCCTCTCGGTGGCGGTGACGACGGCGCTGGAGGTCTTGTAGCGCAGCGTCACGGAGCTGACATCGAGCAGCGCCATCAATTGCCCTTCAGATCGTGGGCGACGGGGAGATAGTAATCCGTCCAGGCTTTCGGCTGGTTCTTCAGCGTGCCGGTCTTGAACAGATGCGCCGCGAACTTCATCGTGCCCTGCGGCTCGAGATTCCACTCCATCATGCCGGGCTCCTTGAGGAGATCGAGCAGTTCCTCCACCGAGGTCTTGTCGCCGGTGATCTCCTTGTAGATCTCGACCGCCTGTTTGGTGTCGCTGCGGATCAGGTCCTGCGCTTCCTTGGTCGCGTCACGCACCGCCTGGATGATTTTGGGATTGGCGTCGGCGAATTTGGTCGTGGTGAAGAATTGCGCCTGGCTGAGCGGGCCGCCCATCACGTCGGGCGACGACAGCACGACATGCGCGCCCGGCACGTTCTTCAGCTCCAGGAAGGTGAACGGCGGGATCGAGAAGTGGGTGTGCACCTCGTGCTTGGGATTGGCGAGCGCCGCATAGGCGTCGGGATGACCGAGTTGCACGGTGTTGACATCCAGCTTCGACCATTGATCGGCGCCGAAGGCCTCGGCGGCCGCGATCTGAAGCACGATCGCCTGGGTCGAGACCTTCACCGTCGGCACCGCGATCTTGTCGTTCGGGCCGAAATCCCTGATCGACTTGATGTTGGCGTCGCGGCTGATCAGCGTCATTGGCTGCGCCGAGGTCGCGACGATGCCCTTCACGCCGCCACGGGTGCGATCCCACAGCAAGAGAAGGTTGCCGGTGCCGGTGTTGAGAATGTCGACGCCGCCCGCGAGCAGCGCGTCGGTCTGCGCGCCGCCGCCGGAGAAGGTGACCCATTTGGTGGTGACGCCTGATACGCCGAGAGCGGCCGCGTGCTTCTCGATCAGCTTCTGCTTCTCCATGATGTGGCTCGGCATGTAGAAAATGCCGGGCTGGCGCGACAGCGAGATCTCGGATTTCTGCTGGGCGTGCGCCGCGGATGCCGACAGGGCGGCTGCGGCGAACAGGGCGGCAGCCGCAAGCTTGCTACGAAGATGCTTGATCATTGTTGTGTGTTTCCTCCGGGTAAGCGTCGCGCTGCGTTGACCCTGCTGATGCACTAATATATTAGTGCACCAAAGGCAAGCGGGACCCGACATGGAAGCAGCCCACTCCGCGCCACGACCCGCCACAAGGCTCGATCGCGCCCGACAGGCCGCGCCGCAGGTGTTCGAGCGGCTGCGCAATGCGATCATCGCCCTGGAATTGCCGCCGGGCGCGCCGCTGTCACGCGCCGAGCTTGCCGGCCAGTTCGGCGTCAGCTCGACGCCGGTACGCGATGCCCTGATGCGGCTGGAGGAAGAGGGCCTGGTCGACGTCTTTCCGCAGCACGCGACCGTGGTCAGCCGGATCGACATCGGCCGCGCCCAGCAGGCGCATTTCCTGCGCCAGGCGCTGGAGCTGGAGATCGTGCGGCTGCTCGCGGAACAGCATGACCAAGCCCTGATCATCCGCCTCGACCACGCGATCACGCTCCAGCAGCAGTTTGCGAAAGCCGGTGAGTTCGAGGCCTTCATGGCCGCCGACAACGACTTCCACGCCCAGCTCTACGCCGCCGCCGGCAAGCAGGATTTGTGGGCGCTGGTGCGCAGCCGCAGCGGGCATATCGACCGGCTGCGCCGGCTGCATTTGCCCTCGCCCGGCAAGGCCCAGAACATCGTGCGCCACCACAGGCTGATCACGCGCGCGATCGAGGCCGGGGACGCCGGTGCCGCGCAACAGCATCTGCGCAAGCATCTGTCGGGCACGCTCAGCGAGCTCGACAAGATCCGGAGCCACCATCCGGAGTATCTGACGGATTAAAGGATCACGCGGCGTTGCGGCGGTTGCGCCGCTCCAGCCCGCGATATTCGGAATTGTCCCTCCTGCGGCGGTCCATCGGGCCGTTGCGCAGCTTGACGAAGAAGGCCTGGACCTCGGCGGCGAGCCGTTCGGCCGCGCCCGAAACGTGGTTCGCGGCCCCCATCACGTCGTCGGCCGAGCGGTTGGTTTCCGCGATGGCGCCGGAAACGGTCCCGATGCTGACAGCGAGCGTCTGCGTCCCGGACGCCGCCATCTGGACATTCTGCGAGATCTCCCGCGTCGCCGCGCCCTGCTGCTCCACGGCGCTGGCAATCGCGGCGGTCACCTCGTCGATCCGGCGCATGGCGGTTGCGACCTCCTTGACGGAGGCGACCGCGCTGCCGGTCGAGTTCTGGATCGCGGCAATGTGCTGGGCGATGTCCTGCGTCGCATTGCGGGTCTGGTCGGCCAGCGCCTTGACCTCGGAGGCCACCACCGCGAAGCCGCGGCCGGCCTCGCCGGCGCGCGCGGCCTCGATGGTGGCGTTGAGCGCCAGGAGGTTGGTCTGGGCCGCAATCGCCTGGATCAGGTCGACCACCGAGCTGATGCTCTGGGCGGCGTGGGCAAGGCCCTCGATCTCGGACTCCGAACGCGCGGTCACCTCGCCTGCCGACTGCACGGTCTTGTTCGACAGCTCGATCTGCCGGCCGATCTCGACGATGGAGCTGGTGAGCTGCTCGGCCGCCGCGGCGACGGTCTGGACGTTGACCGCCGTCTGTTCGGAGGCGGTCGCCGCGGAAGCGGCCTGGCTCGTCGCATGCTGCGCGATGCCGCCGAGGCTCTCCGCGGTCTGCCGCATGGTGCCCGCATTCTCGCCGACCAGCGCGAGCAGGTCGCGCGAGGTCACGCGAAACTCCTCGACCGCGTTCTCCATGTTGCGGTTGGTCGCCTCGCGCGCCTCCGCCTCGCGCGCGAGCCCGGCCGCCGCCTGCTGCTGGGCGATCACATTGTCGCGGAATTTGGCCACTGCCTGCGAGACGATCCCGATCTCGTCACCGCGCTCGGCCGTCCTGAATTCGACACTGGTGTCGCCGCCGGACAGGCGCGCGGAATCGCCCACCAGCTCGACGATCGGCCGGGTGATGGAGCGCGCAACCAGGATCGCAATCGCGGTCCCGAGCGCCAGCCCCGCGGCAAGCAGGATCCATTGCAGCAGGAGCAGTCGCTCGACCTCGGCGGCCACACTGCGGGCGTCCTCGGCGAGCTTGGACTGCTGGTCACTCTTGAGGCCGCCCGAACGCTTGCCCTCGGAATCCTTCCTGCCGTCGAGAAGATCGAGGATTCGGCCCGCGCGCGGAGCAGCCTCGGTGGACAGGATGAAGACCGGCGCGTTCCATTGCGGCGTCTGGCGGATCGCGAAGATCTTCTGCGGCAGCGGCGTAAAGGCCTCGTTCGCCTTGGCGATGGCCCGGTAAGCGGTCGCCTGCCTTTCGGTGAGCAGATCCGCCTGGGTCCCGACGGATGCGAGCGCGGCCCTGAAGGTCGCAAGCGGCTTTTCGAACTTGTCGCGGTCGGCCGCCTGGCCCGAGGCGACGTAGAGCCGCAATTGCGATCCCGAAGCGGCGAGATTGCCGCGCACATCGGCGAAGGTCTTGAGCAGGCGCTTGCGCTGCGGCGTCGCCTCCAGCGCCTCCTCCTCGTCGATCATCGCGGTGATCTCGGCGAACATGGTCGCGATCAGCGGCGCGGCCTCCTTGGCCAGGAGATCGCTCGCCGGATAGGCCGACGGGGTGAAGGCGGCGAGCTCGGCCTTGTCCTGGGCCTGGCGGAATTCCGCGATCAGCGCCCTGGCTTCACTCCAATTGGTCTTGTTCTGCGGGCTGGAAAAGCCCTCCGCCATGCGGTCGACGGCGGCGGCGGTGCGATCGAGATCGGCCCAGACCGCCGCCCGGTCGCGCTTGCCCTGCGCATCGCCGGTCAGCAGGTAGCCGCGCAGCGTCGAGAGCGTGGAGTAGAGATTGCCGACGAGCTCCGTGCTTGCGACCGCGACCGGCGCTCGCAGATTCACGACCGTCTTGATCCGCGACGAGATGTCCGAGATAGCGGCGACGGTGTAGATCACGGTCGCGGCGAGCAGAATGCAGATCAGCGCAAAGCCGCCGAGCAGACGGGTCCGAATTCCCGTGTTCGCAATCGATTTGAACATGAAGGGTCTCGTGCTGATGGTCAGACGGTCGCGGCGTGGTCGGATGCCGGAATGTGAGCAATGAAATGCGCAAAATGCGGGTACCGAAACTGACGTGGATTGTGGTCACTCGCCTTTAACCCATGGTGAAATCCGGGTTCCGTACAACTACGGCGAGAAAAATATCTCCCGTTGTCAAAACGGGTTACGGAATTCGGGGGGCAACATCCCGGCTCCATATGCACGCAAGCGTGCGTACGAACGGCGAGGCCCTTGTGCTCAGGGGGAGTCAACCGCGCCAAGCGCGAGGCGCTTGCGGCGCAGATAGAATCCGCGCAACAATTTCGCATTTACTGCTTTGATTTGCGGTCACTGGAAAGTCCCAGCCGACCCGGAGGATTTCAGACGTGGCCAACATCCTGATCGTGGATGACGACCCGGCCGTGCAGATCACGATCCGGCTGCTTCTGGAGAGGGCCGGTCATCACGTCACCGTCGCCGGCGATGGCCGCAAGGGGCTTGCGCTGTTCGAGGCCAGCCAGTTTGATCTCCTGTTTCTCGACATATTCATGCCCGGCATGGACGGGCTGGAGACGATGCGCCACATCCGGGCACAGCAGCCGGCGATTCCGATCATCGTCATTTCCGGCCGATCGATCACGCCGGATGCGTATGCGGAACCGGATTTCCTGAAGATGGCGACCAAGCTCGGCGCAGTGGCGAGCCTTCAGAAGCCGTTCCGGGCAGATGCGCTGCTCGCCGCGGTCGATGGCTGCCTCGACGCGGGCAAGCCGGGGGGTCCTGATGTCAGCACCGGCCGTCGATGACGAGGGGGCCCCCTCTGCTTCAGGCCAGACCAGGCGCGGTCCTCCGGGAACCCTTGCGACTATTCCCATGACGCTCGCAACGCGGCTGGCCATCGCGATGATCCTGCTGGTGGCGGTGACCGTGACCGCGGTCGGTTGGCTGGGCTATCGCAACATCACGCAGGCCGTCATTCCGCGGGTCCTGGAACGGGTCGAAGCCCAGTCACGCCTGCTGGCCACCAATCTCGAATTCTACGTTGCCGGCGTTCGTGGCGATTTGGTCGGCTATCGCTCAGCCGCGGCCATCAATGGCCTGATCCGCGCTCATCTCGGCGGAGGAGTTGACGCATCCGACGGCGTTTCGGAGCAAACCTGGCGCGAGCGCATCGCGGCGCGGCTCGCGGCCGAGATCGAGGCCAAACCCAGCTACGGGCAGTTTCGAATCATCGGTCTCGACGACGACCAGCGCGAGCTGGTCCGCGTCGATCGCTCCGGCCCGAACGGAGCGGTACGGATCGTTCCCGACAGCGAACTGGAGCGCAAGAGCGAACGACCCTACTTTCAGGACACGATCCGCCTGGCGCCGGGCGAGATTTATGTTTCGCCCATCGATCTGGCGACCCGCCAGGGCGGGACCACGGCCTTGCACGTTCCGACTCTGCGAGTCGCGACGCCGCTGTTCACGCCGGACGGCAAGCCATTCGGCATCATCATCGCCAATATCGACATGCGTCCGGCACTCGACCGCGTTCGCGCGACCGCGGGCTCGGGAGGAGAGATCTACGTCGTCAATTCGCGCGGCGACTATCTGGTTCATCCCGATCAGACGCGGGAATTCGGCTCATTGCGCGGCCACCCCACCGACTGGCGCAATGATTTTCCATTTTTCTCGGCCCTGGCAGGCACGCCGGGAGTCTCCACGCAGCTGACGACCGATGGATCGGGCCGGCCGAGCGGCGCGGCGATCGCGTCCGTGCTGCTTGCGGGCAAGGAATGGGTCGCAATCATCGTGACCGTTCCCCCGTCCGTCTTCGGCCGCGTGCCGGCCGCCATTCAAAAGACGTCCCTGCTCGTCGGCCTGTTCTCCGTCCTCGCCGCGGCCTTGCTCGCGGTGCTGCTGGCGCGCTCGCTGACGCGACCGATCGGGCGCCTGACCGCGGCCGTGGAGGCCATCGGCAGCGGACGGCCCGCGGACATTCCCGTCGATGCAAGCGGCGAGACCGGCATGCTGGCGCGGGCCTTTGCCCGCATGGTCGAGGAGACGAAGGCAAAGACGTCGGCACTGGAGCACGAGGTCGAGGAGCGGCGTCGCACCGAGACCGCCCGCGATCAGCTCGCCGTCCGCGAAAGCCTGTTCAGCGCGGCGGTCCAGTCCTCCGACGATTCGATCGTCCTGCAAACGCTCGACGGCATCATCATCGGCTGGAACGCGGCAGCCGAACGCCTCTACGGCTACCCGGCCGAGGAAGCGATCGGACGGCCGACGTCGATCCTCCTTCCGCCCGATCGCCGCGAAGAGGGCAAGGACTATCTTCGGCGGATCGCAAGGGGCGAGCGGATCGAACATTTCGAAACCATGCGCCTGCACAAGGATGGCAGGCCGGTCGAAATCTCGGTCAGCCTCTCGCCGATCAGGGGCCCCTCCGGCGAGATCATCGGCGCCTCGGGCTCGGGGCGCAGCCTCACCGAGGCGCGACGGACCGAGCGGGCCCTGCAGCAGCAGCTCGAGGAGCGGCGGCAGCTTTTCGACGCCTCGCAGGACCTGATCATGATCATGGATTCGCGGGGCCATATCGTACAGATCAGCCCGAGCTGCGAGGCCATTCTCGGCTTCCGGCCGGACGAGATGATCGGCCGCAGCGGCGTCGATTTCATCCACCCGGCCCATCTCGAGCAATCGCGCGAGGAGATGCGCGCGCTCCGGCGCGCCGGGCACCCGAAGCTCGCCGACACCCGCTGCTTCCACAAGGACGGACGCGAGGTGTGGCTGTCCTGGCTCGGCAACTGGTCGGATCAGGCCAAGCGCTTCTTCCTGGTCGGGCGCGACATGACCGAGGCAAGGCTCGCGGAGGAGTCCTTGCGCGAAAGCGAGCAGCTCGCGCGCAACATCGTCGAGACCGCGCTCGACGCCTTCGTCCAGACCGACGACCGCAGCACCATCCTGAACTGGAGCTCGCGGGCCGAAGAGCTGTTCGGCTGGCGGCGTGACGAGGCGCTGGGCAAGAATGCGATCGACCTCATCGTCGCCGAGAGCGAGCGCGAGAGGGTCAAGGCAGGTCTCGCGCGCTTCCTCGAGGCCGGAGACGGTCAGACGCTCAATCGCCGCCGCGAGCTGGTCTGCTGCCGCCGCGACGGCAAGGACTTCAAGGCCGAGCTGAGCGTCACGGCGCTGAAGCGCCGCGAGGGCATTCTGTTCAACGTCTTCTACCGCGACCTCACCGACAAGATCGCGTCCGAGGAGCGCATCCGCCATGCCGAGAAGATGGAGGCGGTCGGCCAGCTCACCGGCGGCGTGGCGCACGACTTCAACAACATCCTCACCGTGATCACCGGGACGATCGAGATCCTCAGCGACGCGGTGGCCAAGGAGCCCGAGCTTGCGGCGATCACCAAGATGATCGACGAGGCCGCCGGACGCGGCGCCGAGCTGACCCAGCACCTGCTCGCGTTCGCGCGCAAGCAGCCGCTGCAGCCGCGCGAGATCGACATCAACTCGCTGATCGTCGACACCGCAAAACTGCTGCGGCCGACGCTGGGCGAGCAGATCCAGATCGAATCCGTGTTCGAGGAGGAGAGCTGCGTGGCGATCGTCGATCCCAACCAGCTTACCACGGCGATCCTCAACCTCGCGCTCAACGCCCGCGACGCCATGCCGGGCGGCGGCAAGCTGATCGTGGAGACGGGCGCCGCCTATCTCGACGAGGTCTATGCCAGCGTCAACGACGTCCGCCCCGGCCATTACGTGCTGATCGCCGTGAGCGACACCGGAACCGGCATTCCCGCCAACATGCTGGCCAGGGTGTTCGATCCCTTCTTCACCTCGAAGGGGCCGGGCAAGGGCACCGGACTCGGACTGTCGATGGTCTACGGCTTCATCAAGCAGTCCGCAGGCCACATCAAGATCTACAGCGAGCAAGGCCACGGCACCACGATCAAGATGTACCTGCCGCCCGGCAAGACGGCGACGGCGGTCGGCGACGGCGTCAGCCCCGCGACGATCGAGGGCGGACACGAGACGATCCTGGTGGTCGAGGACGACCGCCTGGTGCGCGACTACGTGCTGGCGCAGCTGCATTCGCTGGGCTACGTCACCTTGCAGGCCGCAAACGCCGCGGAGGCGCTCGCGATCGTCGCCGCCGGAAAACCGTTCGACCTGCTGTTCACCGACGTCATCATGCCCGGCAAGATGAACGGACGGCAGCTCGCCGACGAGCTGATGAAGACGCGCGCCGATCTCAGGGTGGTCTATACGTCAGGCTATACCGAGAACGCGATCATCCATCACGGCCGGCTGGATTCGGGCGTCCTGCTGCTCGCAAAGCCCTATCGCAAGTCGGATCTGGCGCGGATCATCCGCAAGGCGCTGAGCGGATAGCGCGCCGCACTCGTGTCCCGGACAAGGCGCAGCGTGCAGCGCTGCGACGCAGAGCCGGGACCCAGAGCTTCTTGCTGTCACTGACGAGAGATGGACCCCGGCTCGGCAGCGCATCATTGCATGATGCGCTGCGTCCGGGGCACGAGCGAGGAGAACCGGTCGCCTACGACGCGCGCTGGGCCGCGGTCATCACGATCCGGATCAGGTCGGCGGCATTGCGCGCACCGAGCTTCTTCATGATGTTGGCGCGGTGATCCTCGATGGTGCGCGGGCTGATGCCGAGGGTGCGGCCGGCTTCCTTGTTGGACGCACCGGCGGCGAACTGCTCCAGCACCTCGCGCTCACGCCGCGTCAACGGCTCGCGTCCGGGGAAGTGCAGCGAGCCGAATTTCGGCGCTGCGTTCTCCGCCTGCCTGCGGGCATAGGCGCCGATGGCCTCGTCGAGCCGGCCGACGATCTCGCTGCCGCGGAACGGCTTCTCGATGAAGTCGAGCGCGCCGCTCTTGATGGCGCCCACCGCCATCGCGATGTCGCCCTGCCCGGAGATCATGAAGATCGGCGCCGGATAATCCTCGCCGTGCAGCTCCTTCAGAATGTCCAGACCCGACTTTCCGGGAATGTTCACGTCGAGCAGGATCGCAGCCGGTGTGCGGTTCCGCGCGACGGAGAGCAGCGCTGCGCCGTCCGCGAAACAGATCACCTCATAGCCTGCCGCCTTCAACACCATCGACAAGGTGTCGCGAACGGCAGGGTCGTCGTCGACTACGAAGATTTCACCGCGAGAGGTTTGTTCGGCCATGTGCCATGTCCAATTGGCATTAGAGTCCATTCGGCATTGAGGACTCGCGTCCGCGCCAACCGTTATGGCGTTCGGCGCGGATTCGGCCCACCCGTATTTGTACGGGACATAGACTTAACGCACAAGTAGCGGCATGGCGCCTAATTGCGGGAGACGGAGAATATCCATGCTAAATTTGGCCGGCACGCCACCTCTCGTCACGACGCCCGAAGCCGACAGCCGTCAGTTGATCGCGGCCGACCTTCGCTGCCTGATCGCGCAGATCGAGAGCAGCATGCGCCTGATCGACGCAGCCATGATCGACGCAGGCCGGGCGCGGGACGATGACGGCAATCAGGCGGGTTCCGCCGACATTTTCGTGCTCGACGACGTCACGCCGCGTTATGCCACGGCGAGCGCCGCCCTCAACGCCTGCCGGGCAGGCCTTGGCCACGCCCTGCAATATCTGTCGGATTCCGGCAAGGCGGAGTAGGTCGCGATCGGCGCCGCGGCGGCTGCGTCCGATCGCATGGCAGCTCCGCGCGTCAGGTGCGGTGCCGCTCCACGATCGCGTCGGTGGCGACGCCACCCCAGGTATGGATTGCCGGCAGCCCCATCGCGGTCTTGCCGAGGTTGGCGAGGCTGATGCGCAGGGCCGCCAGATCGAGCGGCTTCGGCAGGCTCTGGAGCCCGATCCCGACCGAGCGGGCGAAGCTGCGGGCGGCGCTGCGGCGCTTGCCGTCCATGCCGCTGATGACGATCACGGCACCGGCGAATTTCGCCTCTGCCATTTCGCGCAACACGTCGATGCCGTCGCCATCCTCCAGCACGAGATCGAGCGTCACGCAGTCGAACCGCGCGGCGCGGAGCTTCTCGATCGCTTCCGCCACCGACGGCGCCACGGTGACTTCGTGGCCGGCCTGCTTGGCGGCGACGGTGATCAGGCTGCGCTGGGTGGCGTCGTCATCGACCACCAGGAGCTGAAGCGCACGCCGCTCGGCGACGTCGGGCAGGTTTGACGGGACGGGGGAGAGGGAACTTCTGGGCATTGCCGTATCCTGAGATTGAGACAGGCGATCGATACACGGAGCGCGCTTAGGTGACGTAAAGCCGCTGCGGCAAATTCATTCGGATGTTTCAGCAAATATAAAGCAACGTGGCGGAAAGCGACGGCAGCCGCGCGCCGGTCAGGCTGCCGCGTCGTGGCCGCCGGATGCGCCGCGCTTCTTCCTGTTCTTGCCGCGCAAGAACTGGATGTCCATTTCGGCGCCGTTGACGCGCACCAGCTCGCAGCGGCGATAGGCAAGGCCGGTGGACGACAGCAGCAGGAAGAATTCCTTGAGGTTCAGTCCCTGGATCGAGCCTTCGACCGTGAGGACGGCGTCGGTGTCGGAAATGGCGTTGAGCTTGCAGTCGCGGCGCCAGGTCCCGTCGATGGCCATGATGCAGACATCATAGCCGCGACTGAACGTCACGCGCTCCACACCTTTTCCATCCTCGGCCATGCCTATCGTCCCGCCATCACCGCCATGCGCGGCGGGACGGCGCCGGCGACGCCCGGCTTGGCCGCAGCTGCACGCGGGTCATTCGGCTTGTAGAGGCCGCGCCGTTCCGGAATCGGCCTGAACGTGTCGGTCAGTCCGACCACGGTTTCGGCCGCGCCCAGCACCAGGAAGCCGTCGGGCTCGATCTGGCGCGCCAGGCGGTTGAAGATGTTGATCTTGGTTTCCTGGTCGAAATAGATCAGCACGTTGCGGCAGAAGATGATGTCGAACGTGCCGAGCTGGGCGAAATCGTGCAGCAGGTTGAGCTGGCGGTGCTGGATCATCGCCCGCAATTCGGGATTGATCTGCCAGGTCTCGCCGGTCTGCTTGAAATATTTCATCAGCATCTGGATCGGCAGGCCGCGCTGCACCTCGAACTGGCTGTAGACGCCGGCCTTGGCCTTTTCCAGCACCTCCTGCGACAGGTCGGTCGCAATGATCTCGACGCGCCAGCCGGTGAGGGCCGCACCCATCTCCTTCAGGCACATCGCCAGCGAATAGGGCTCCTGTCCGGTCGAGCCGGCGGCGCACCAGATCCGCACGCTGCGGCGGCCGGCCCGCGCCTTGATGATCTCGGGCATGATGGTTTCGCGGAAATGGTCGAACGGGACCTTGTCACGGAAGAAGAAGGTCTCGTTGGTGGTCATGGCTTCGACCACGTCGGTGATCAGAGCGCGCGAGCCGCCTTGCAGCTTCTGCACGAGCTCGGGGATACCGGAGAGCCCGGCCTTGCGGGCGAGCGGCAGGAGGCGGCTTTCGATCAGATATTGCTTGTCTGCGGACAGGTCGAGACCTGAATTGTCCTTCAGGAACTTGCGCAGATACTCATACTCGGTCGGGGTCACGGATGGCCTCTTCGAAGCTGTACTGGAACACTCTGGCCAAAGCACTTCGGCCAGACACACTCAGACCATGGCTTGTCCGACCGGGATCAAGCCGACTTCAGCGAACTTGTCGGCGATAATGTCTTTGTCGAAGGGCTTCATGATGTACTCGTTGGCGCCGCCGCTGAGCGCCTGGGCGATATGCGCCACGTTGTTCTCGGTGGTGCAGAACACCACCTTGGGCTGGTCGCCGCCGGGCAGGCGGCGCATGTGGCCCATGAATTCGAAGCCATCCATGACCGGCATGTTCCAGTCGAGCAGCACCGCATCGGGCAGTTGCCGCTGGCAGATCTCGAGCGCCTTCGAGCCGTCCTCGGCCTCGGTCACCTGGAATTCGAGGCCCTCCAGGATCCGGCGCGCGATCTTGCGCACCACGCTGGAATCATCGACCACCAAACACGTCTTCATTTTCGGTTCTCCGGCTTCGATGTTTTCGTTGGCTCACGCAGCCATTTGCACTTTGGTTTCCAGCTCGAGGACGCGATCGACGTCGAGGACGACCATGAGCTGGCCGTCGAGACGGTGGACGCCGCCGGCGAGCTTGGCCATGCGGGGGTCGAGGTTGACGGGATTTTCCTCCATGCCGGCCTCGGGCAGGCGCAGCACTTCGCCGATCTGGTCGATCAAGAGGCCGTAGGATTCACCGCG
>NZ_JBXAQU010000030.1:0-66202 GCF_058807535.1 Bradyrhizobium sp. GW821-FHT12B03 | reverse complement strand
CGAGTGAGCGATACACAGGGTGTTGCGACGAGTGATTGAATCCGCCCTGGATCGCCCGATCAAGTCGGGCGATGACAGCGAGTGAATGGCTCCGCCGCTTTTGTATTGACGCGGCTACCTCCCTCCGCTTCGCTCGCGCCGAAGAAAATCAGGAGGAAGCCATCATGTCCCAAGCAAAACGCATCGTTCTCGCCGCGCGTCCCGTCGGCGAGCCCAAGCCGTCCGATTTCCGCATCGAGGAATTCGCGGTTCCGGCGCCAGGCGCAGGCGAAGTCCTGCTGCGCACCGTCTGGCTCTCGCTCGATCCTTATATGCGTGGGCGCATGAGCGATGGCCCGTCCTATGCCGCGCCCGTGCCGGTCGGCGGCGTGATGGAAGGCGAGGCGGTCAGCGAGGTCGTAGCCTCCAGTAATCCCGACTTCGCCAAGGGCGACATCGTCCGCGCACGGACCGGTTGGCAGACGCACGCAATCTCGAACGGCAAGGGCCTGATCAAGGTCGATCCCAGGCTCGGCCCGATCTCGACCTCCATCGGCGTGCTCGGCATGCCCGGTATGACCGCCTATACGGGCCTGCTCGACATCGGCAAGCCGCAGGAAGGCGAGACCGTCGTCGTTGCGGGTGCATCCGGAGCGGTCGGCTCGGCCGTTGGCCAGATCGCCAAGATCAAGGGCGCCCGCGCGGTCGGCATCGCCGGCGGCAAGGACAAGTGCGACTACGTGGTGAAGGAGCTTGGCTTCGATGCCTGCATCGATCACCGCGATCCCGATCTCGCAGCGAAGCTGAAGGACGCCTGTCCGAAGGGCATCGACGTCTATTTCGAGAATGTCGGCGGCGCCGTGTTCGAGGCGGTGTTCCCGCTGCTCAATCCGTTCGCGCGCGTGCCGGTCTGCGGCCTGATCGCACACTACAACGACACCGAAGCCAAGCCGCCGAAATGGGCCGCATCGATGATGCGCGCCACGCTGACCAAGCGGCTGACCTTCCGTGGCTTCATCGTCTCCGACTTCGCCTCGCGCCATGGCGACTTCCTGCGCGACATGTCCGGCTGGGTCCAAGGCGGCAAGGTGAAATACAAGGAGTTCGTCACCGAGGGCCTGGAGAGTGCGCCCGGCGCCTTCATGGGGCTCCTGAAGGGCGCCAATTTCGGCAAGCAGCTGGTGCGGGTCGGGCCGGATAAGGCCTAGGTGCAAGGCCTGGGTGCAAGGCCTAGGTGCAAGGCCTGGGTGCAAGGCCTGGGTGCAAGGCCTGGTTGCACCGCCGGGCCCGTTTCGGGCGGTGTATGGTTAAGAAAGAGTCACCAAAAGGTCACACCCGGCCCGCAAAAGCCGCCGGTGTGACCGCCGGTTCATTGACCGGGCGACGAAGGCATTGAATCATCGCGCATATTTCAGGTGTTGCGATGTTAGAGATCAGTGTTTTCTGCGTAATCCTTGTGGCCGCGGGCTATTGGACGGCGATGTTCGTCATGGGCCGTCGTGACGACGTCATCCATGGCAAGTTCGTTCACACCGAGGAAGAGGGCGATGTCACCCAACCCTCGATGCCGGCGCCACCGCCATTCCCCAAGCGTCCGGTCAAGGCTGTGCAGCCCGCTAACGTTCGTCCCGAGATGGCTGAGGCGAGGCCGGTGAATAGCGCAGCTTTGGAATCGTTGCTGGCTGCGATCCAGCAGGACCTCAAGAGCGTCGCTTAGGCCGCAGCGTTCAGACGCTGCCGCGCTCGACCAGGAACAGGTCGACGGCGAGCCGCTGTTCCGCGCGCTGTGTGCCTGATAGCCGCGCCAGCAGCAGCTCGGCCGCGATACGCCCCATGGCCGCCGCATCGAACGAGATGGTGGTGAGGCCGGGCGTGATCTGATCGGCGACGTCGTTGTCGCCGAAGCCGAGCACGGCGAGATCGCGCGGCACCGACAGGCCGCGGGCGCGGGCCTCGATCAGCGCGCCGGTCGCGAGCAAATCGTTGGCGCAGAACACGGCATCGATGTCGCCGCCGCGCGCGAGCAGGGCGGTGAAGGCGGCGCGGCCGTCGACCAGCCCCGTCACCTCTCCAACGAGGATCTCGTGAACGATCGTGAGGCCAAGCTCTGTCGCTGCGGCACGAAAGCCGTCGCGGCGCAGCGCGCCGCGGCCGCTGCTGCGGCCGATGAAGGCGACGCGGCGGTGTCCGGCCTGTGCCAGTCTGCGCGCCGCCATCGCACCGGCATCCGCATTGGGCAGGCCAACCAGCATGTCGATGGGATCGCGCGGAAACGCCCAGGTCTCGATCACGGGTATGCCGAGCTCGGCAAGCGCTGCGCGATTCTCCTCGAGCTCGATCACGCCGGTGAACATCACCGCGGCGGGGCGGATGCCGCGCAGCGACTGGATCATCGCGACCTCCTTGGCATAGGAGTAGGAGGTCTGGCCGACCAGCACCTCGAAACCCTCAGGCTCCAGCGTCGCGGCGAAGCTGCGCACCGCAAGGCCGAACTGCTGGCTGAGGATGTTGGAGACGAAGGCCACGACCACGTTCGAGCGGCCCGAGCGCAGCGCGCGCGCATGCGGGTTGGAGGCGTAGCCGGTCGCCTCGATCACTTCGAGGATGCGCTCGCGGGTCTCGCGGTTGACCTTTTCGGGGTGGCGCAGCACCCGCGACACCGTGATCGGCGATACCCCGGCGCGCTCCGCCACCTCCGCGATGCGCGGCGGTCGCCCAGTCGCGCTGGCGCGGCCGGGCGGCGCCGGAATGCGCACCACGTCGTCATAGCCTGGCTTTACCGGATCGGTCATCGAATCCCGAGGGTAATCGAAGTCGGTATCGTCTCCAAAGCTCAGCGTGTCGGCAGCTCGTCGCGCGACAGCGCTCGGCCGACCTGGACCAGGCAGTCGCCGCTCTGGCTGTCGGTGTGCAGGCGCTGCGAGATCACGATGCCGTCGGCGGGGAAGCGCAGCACCTCCTCGGCCAGCTCAGGGCGCTCGAAATCGTGATACCAGCCGGCGATGTCGCCGGCCGCCACGCGCGCGCCAACCATGACCGCGGGCTCGAACCAGCCGCGCCGGGTCGCGAACACCGCCTGGGCGTGGCTTTGCAGCGCCAGCAGCTCGGTGGCGCGCTCGACCGGCGCATGCGGCCCCAGCACCGGCGCCTGGACGAGGCCGAGCGCGAGCAGCAGCCGATCGACCGCGCGTGCGGTGAGCGCCATCGTCTGCGGCGTGACGGTGCCGCCGCCGCCGAACTCGCCGGACAGGCCGACAGCACCGGCGCGCGCGGCCGCCGCCATCGAGGTCGGCGCGGTCGCGCCATTCTCGGCGACGAAGGCGAAGGGCATCCCTAGTCCCTCCATCAGGCGCAGCGCCTGGCTGAACATCTCGGGCGATCCCTGCCGCTCGATCAGCGCGCAGGGCACATGCGCCATCGAGGTGCCGCCGGAATGGATGTCGAAGACGACATCGTGCCGCGGGAACAGCTCGTGCTCGAGGAAATGCGCGAGGCGGAAGGTTGGCGTGCCCGCGGCATCGCCCGGGAAGGCGCGGTTGAGATTGCCCTCGTCCAGCGGCGAGCGGCGGCGCGCCGCCATCACGGCGGGCCAATTGGCGAAGGGCAGGATGGTGATCTCGCCCTTGACGGCGTTCGCGTCGAGCCGGCGATACAGCCGCGTCAGCGTGATCTCGCCCTCATATTCGTCGCCATGATTGCCGGCCATCAACAGCAGCTTCGGGCCGGCGCCGTTCTTGATCCGGAAGATCGGGATCTTGAGCTGGTAGTAGGGGGAGCGATCGATCGAGAAGGGAATGCCGAGATGGCCGGACCATCTCTGGTCCTTCTCGAAGTCGATGTCGTGAAACAGTCCGGTATGCATGGGAGGCCTCAAGGCCGCGTCGTCGCCGACGCCGGCCGAAGGTTGAAAGAAGGACGGCGCCGTTACAGCAGGGCGACCGCGGTCATCTCGACGCGCAGATCGGGATCGGCGAGGCGGGCTTCGACGCAGGCGCGCGCCGGCGGATTGGCCGGATCGATCCAGGCATCGTAGACCGAGTTCATGGTGTCGAAGTCGGTGATGTGCGGCAGGAAGACGTTGACCGCGACCAGCCTGGAGCGGTCGGAGCCAGCCTCCTTCAAGAGCGCATCGATCTTGGTGAGCACCTGCTGGGTCTGCGACACGATGCCGGCCTTGCGGTCGTCGGCCACTTGACCGGCGATGTGCACCATGCCGCCGGCGGCGACGGCCTGGCTCATGCGCGATCCCACGACGTAACGTTTGATCATCTCAATTCTCCTCGTGAAGGTCGGCCCCCGCGTGATGCGGGAGCCGGATGCGAGCTCACAACGTCGGAAGCGTCTGCTCTTCCTTGAACCATTTCAGCTGAAGTGCGCCGAGCTTGCCGTTGAGCTTGTTGAAGAAGATGTCGGTGTTGATCCAGTTGAGCAGGTTCTGCTCGCCCTGGCGGACGCCGACATGGGCCGGCGACTGGCGGATCAGGAATTTCAGCTCGACCTCCTTGGTCGGGTTCTGGTCCTGCACCTTCAGCGCGATGGCGCTGTTCTCGGCGAAGGTGTCGGCCTGTCCCGCGAGGAACGCGGCGAGCGCGGCCGGCGTGTCCTCGAAGCGCACCAGCTTCACCTTCGGTGCGTTGTCGGTCAGCCAGACGTCGAGCGTCGAGCCCTTGGCGACGGCAACGCTGCGGCCATCGAGATTGTCGGGCTTCTTGCCGGTGGCGGCGGGCAGCGACTTGGCGCCATAGACGCCGAGATTCACCACCGCATAGGGCTGCGAGAACATCACCTGCTGGGCGCGCTCGGGCGTGGCGCCGAGGCCCGCGATCAGGATGTCGATCTTGTCGGAGAGCAGGCTCGGGATGCGCGCTGCGCCCGTCACGGGGACGAGCTCGAGCTTCACGCCCATGTCGGCGGCGATCAGCCTGGCGAGATCGGCATCGAGACCGGCGATCTCGCCCTTGTCGTCCTTGAATCCCCAGGGCGCTGCATCGGTCAGCAGGCCGACGCGCAGCTTGCCGGAGCCGAGCACGTCCTGGAGCTTGTCGGCGTGCGCGAGGTTCGGCGCAGCGAGGACGGCAAGTGCCGTGGCTGCGATCGCAAAGAGGGATTTCAACTGTCTCATGACTCTCTCCTGGTGGCGGATGGGTGGATGATCATTTCGAAGAAGCGATGAAGCTTGCGAGCTCGGGGGTCTCAGGATTGGCGAACAGCTTTGCCGGCGGCCCCTGTTCCCAGACGCGGCCCTGGTGCATGAAGACGATGCGGTTGGCGACGTTGCGGGCAAAGCCCATCTCGTGGGTGACCAGGATCATGGTCATGCCTTGCTTCGCCATCGCCTCCATCACCTTCAGGACTTCGCCGACGAGCTCGGGGTCGAGCGCGGAGGTCACCTCGTCGAACAGCATCAGATGAGGGGACATGGCGAGGCAGCGCGCGATGGCGACGCGCTGCTGCTGGCCGCCGGAGAGCTGCTCCGGCCATGCGTCGATCTTGTCGGCAAGGCCGACGCGGGTCAGCACATCCTCGGCCAGCGCACGTGCTTTTGCTTTGTCGATGCGGCCGGTGAGCAGCGGAGCGAGCGTGATGTTGCGCTCGACCTTCAGATGCGGAAACAGGTTGAAGGCCTGGAACACGATGCCGACGCGCTGACGGAATTTCTTCAGGTCAGGCATCCTGGCGTGGACCTTCTGCCCCTCGACACGGATCTCGCCGGCATCGACGCTCTCCAGCGCATTGATGCAGCGGAGCAGCGTCGACTTGCCCGAGCCGGAGCGGCCGATGATCGTGACGATCTCGCCTTCCTCGACGTCGAGCGAGACGCCCTTGAGCACCTCGACCTTGCCGAATGTCTTGTGCACGTCGCGGATTTCAACGAGAGCCATCGAGGCGGGCCTCCAGAGAGCGGGACCAGAGCGTGAGCGGCAGGCACAGCGCGAAATAGATCGCGGCGACCAGCGCGTAAGTGAGCAGCGGCTGGAACGTCGCGGCGCTCACCACCTGGCCGGCGCGGGCGAGCTCGACGAAGCCGAGGATCGAGGCGAGCGAGGTGCCCTTGATGAGCTGCACCAGGAAGCCGACGGTCGGCGGCAGCGACAGCCGCAGCGCCTGCGGCGCGATGATGTGGCGGAATTGCTGCCAGGCGGAGAGACCAAGGCAGGCACCGGCCTCCCATTGCGCCTGCTTCACCGCTTCCAGGCCACCGCGCCAGATCTCGCCGAGGAAGGCGGCGGTGTAGAGGGTGTAGGCGACGGTCACGGCGAGGAGTGCCGGCACCTGGATTCCCAAGAACACCGGCATGCCGAAATAGAAGAAGAACAGCAGCCCGAGCAGCGGCACGCTCTGGATCATCTGGATGCACGCCGCCATGGTCCAGCGCAGGCCGGCGAGGCGGCTGATGCGTCCCATGGCGAGCCCGAGCGCCAGTGGCGCACCAAAGATGAGCGCGAGCACGACCAGCGCGACGGTCCAGCGCAGCGCCGCGAACAGCGAGACGAAATCGATGAGGGTGAAGGATCGCATCGCTTCTCCCTCAGCGCCGCCGCGGCCAGCGGAAGGCCGCCAGACCGATGAGGGCGAACAGCGCCTTGAACGACATCGCCATCGCGAAATAGACCGCGCAGATCACCGCATAGACCTCGAAGCTGCGATAGGTGCGGCTCTCGATGAAGCCGGCGACGTGAAACAGCTCGTCGGCGGCGACCTGCGAGGCGAGCGAGGTGCCGAGCAGCAGGAGGACGAACTGGCTGGTCACGGCCGGATAGGCGTTGCGCAGTGCCGGCGGCAGCAGGATGTGACGGAACACCTGCCAGCTGGACAGCCCGAGGCACTGGCCGGCCTCGATCTGGTTCTTCGGCACGGAGTCGAGCCCGGCGCGGATGATCTCGACCGAATAGACGCCGAAATACAGCGAGAGCGCGACGGCGGCGGCCTCGAAGGCCGGCAGCTTCAATCCGAAGTTCGGCAGCACGAAGAAGACGATGAAGATCTGGATCAGCGAGGGTGTGTTGCGGAACAGCTCGATGTAGCCGCGCACCAGCCAGCGCAGCGGCGTGATGCGGCCGTTCAGCGCGACCGCACCGGCAATTCCGATCACGAGCCCGGCCAGCGCCGCGATCACCGTCAGCTCGAGCGTGACGATGGCCCCGTCGATGAGCTGGTTCTGGTAGCGCCACAGCGGTAGGAAGTTCATCGCGCGAGCCGCCTCAGCCGAATTGCGTGGGGAGGGCGCGCGTCACCACGCCGTCGGCGTCGAGGCCGAGGATGACGCGCCAGCGGTCGAGGCAGGTGCAGGGATGCGAGATCCCGAAGGCGATGATGTCGCCAACGGCAAGGGCGCAATGGTGCGCGACGGACAGGAACGCATGCTGGTCGTTGAGGCGCGTGACCGACAAGCTCGCGGCGAGCCCTTGCTGCTCGACGCCGTCGCGGAACACGCGCAACGGAACGGGCAGTCCCTGATCGAAGGAGGCGTCGCGCATGCCGAAGCCGGCAATCGCAAGCCCGTCTTCGGGACGCGACAGCACCTCGGCCCAGAGCGTCAGCGCGGGCCGGAAGCTTTTCGCGGCGGAGTGGTGCAGACCGTCGATGAGCAGGCCGCCGCGCCGGTCGAGTTCCGCGAAGGCGCGGGCGTAGATGCCGTGATCGGCGAAGAACAGCGCTCCGGAGCGCAGGAGCACGCTGGCGTTGCCGTCGGCCTGCGCGACTGGTGCGAGCACGCGCGCGACGATGTCGAAATAGGCCGAGCCGCCGGCACTCATGATCAACGGCCGCTGCGGGGCGGCGGCCCGTATCAGCGCAAAGGTCTCGAGGGTGCGCGCCAGCAGCGCCGCGATCGCGCACATGCTCTCGTCGGCATCGGGTGTCGCGGCGGCGCCCTCATAGGTCGCGACGCCGCCGAGCACGAGCCGGTCCGCGGTGAGCACCGCTGCGATGGTCGTCTCGATCGCGGCGCGGTTGCGCGCGCCGGCACGGCCTGCGCCGAGCTCGACCAGCACGGACAATTCATGGCGGCCCGCGATCCGAGCCGCTTCAGCGAGCGCCGCGACCGCGGCGGGTGAATCTGCGAAGGCGTGAAATTCGACGTCGGGATGGGCGCCGAGCAGCGCGCCGAGCCGCCGGCCGGCTGCCAGCCCGCCGATCTCGTTGGCCAGCAGCAGGCGTCGCTCGCCGCTCGCGAGCAGCACGGCGGCCTGCTGGATGTTGGCGACTGTCGTGCCCCAGGCGCCGGCCGCGCGCAGCGAGCGGGCGAGCTCTGGCGACATCGGGGTCTTGGCGTGGGGCGCGACGCTGACGCCGGCGCTTGCGCACCACTTTAGGAAGAGGTCGCGGTTGGCCGCGAAGGCGACTTCATCGAGGGTAAGGGCGGGCAGGGCGAGATCGCCCTGCGAAGGTGACCAGCGCTGGCTGCCGATGTCCTCGATGGCCAGGCCATCGACGACGGGAATGCCCCGAATCGTCGTCGACAGGCGCTGGCTATCCCACCGGGACAAAAACTGCATCGTCGCTCCCTCGGCGGCCCTCGACCGCTGGCGGAACGATATGTTCGAATGACAACGTTGTCATTAGGCAAAAATGAGCAATCCAAGGTCAAATTCGGTGCATAGAGGTAATAAGGTAGAGGAAGTGCTTGCGTGTTGAGCTAGTGCTCGCCGCCCATCTGGGCGAGCAGCTCCTCGATATCGACATCGACCTGGCCGGCCGCCCTGACGTGACGAACTTCAAAGCTGTTCGGCTGGAAGCGGTACTCGACCAGCCCGACTTCCTTGATGGCGATCCGGTCCTGCCGCGCATCGTTGATCTTGAAGCCGGCCGATGGCGCCCAGACGTGGCGGGTGTGGCGCCAGGTGAAATCGCGGCGCTGGTGCACGTGACCGCTGGCGATGAGCCGCAGATCGACACGCGCACACATCTCGATCAATCGCGCCCGCGCCGGCTGCGGCACGTAGCGGATCGAGGTCTCGGGAGTCTCCGGATCGTCGGGCAGGTTGAGGAACAGCGGCTTGTGCAGGAACAGCGCGACCGGCCTGCCGTTCACGCGCGAGATTTCCTGTGCCAGCCAGTCGAACTGCTCGGCCTCGAAGGCGAGGCCGGAATTCATCACCAGCGTGTTCAGGCCGATGAAGCACCAGCCGGCCGCTTCGAACGACCAATGATCCTCGCCGATGATGTCGCAAAATTGCTTGCGGTGCTTTTCCTCAACCGGCGGCTTGGGTGCCGGCCCGATCGCGGTCGGATTGTCGCCGATGTCGTGATTGCCCGGCAAATAGCGGCAGGCAACGGGGAGGGCGTCGTGCAGGCCTTTGGCGAACGCGACATCGTCGCGGCCGGTCGGCCCGTCGAAGGAGACGTCGCCGGTGTTGATCACGAGGTCGGGTCTGTTCGCATCGATGTGCTCGCAGACGCGATCGAAGTTGGCGATCAGGCCGGGAAAGCGCCGGCCGAGGTGGGTGTCGGAAATCTGCGTGAGGCGAAACTCGGACATGGCATCAGCATACGCGTCGTCGCACGTCGAAACGATGACGGCGCACGCACGCATCGCCATGAAACAAAGTTTAAAGCACGCGATAGCGGATCGTGTAGGCGTCCTGCGGCGCGACCGCGCCCGCCACCGGCGAGGCGATGCGGTCGGCGAGATGCCAAGGGCCGAACTGCTCGTTGCGATGCGGCTCGGCGGGCAGGCGCAGGCGGAATTCGAAGGTGCCCTTGCCGGGCAGGTTCACCACCAGCACGCGGTCGGCGGTGCGGTGGTTGAGCGCGACTGCACCGCGTAGCAGCGCGCGGCCATCGGCGAGGTCGCGCACACTGTCGACCAGCGCCAGCGTCTGGTTGCGGTCGGTATGCAGCTCGATCTGGGTATCGTTGACAGCCGTCAGCGTTTCCCTGGGCATGCGGATCTCGAACTCGACCGCGGGCTTGGACGGGTTGAGGCCGAGATAGGCCAGCGCGGCGTGGCGCATGTCGTACGCGGCAAAGGCGAACAGGGCGACGGCGGCGAGCGCAGCGATGCCATGCCTGACGACGTCGCGCCAAGGCGAATAGCTCATCCGGTATCCCGTGCGGACATACACCGTCATCGCCAGCGCAACCGCGAGCGCGGTCGCGATCCCCGACAGCGCCGACATCAGGATGCCGAGCCGGCCGTCAGCGGATGCGGTCAAGAGGCTGGACAGGGTATTCATGGCGCTGGCTCGCCTTGCGGCCCGACGGCCAAAATCGCTTTAACGATCGACATTTGGTCGCCGGATCGGGAACACCGGTTCAACTCGTTGATTGTCAGCGCCAACGGTCGCGGCTAATGACGGTCCGCGGCGTTCCGCCTTACGGGAAAGTTCCGATGTCCGTCCAAATGGTCCTGCTGCCTGTCTTCGTGCAGGTCGGTCTCACCTTCGCGCTCCTGATCGGCATGGTCTTCGGGCGCCGCAAGGCACTGGTCTCGGGCGAGACCAAGATCCGCGACATTGCGCTGGGCGAGCCGAACTGGCCCAAGGGCGCCACACAAATCGCCAATTGCTACCGCAACCAGTTCGAGCTGCCGGTACTGTTCTACGCCCTGATCGCGCTGGCGCTCCCCCTGCGCCATGCCGATCTCTTCATCGTGCTGATGTCCTGGGTGTTCGTGGTGACGCGGTTTGCCCATGCCGGCGTGTTCGTCTCCTCGAACGATCTCGGCCGCCGCTCCACGATCTGGCTCGCCGGCGTGCTCGTGCTGCTGGCGATGTGGATCTACTTCGCGCTCAAAATGCTCTTGCTGATCTGACTCTTAGGAGTCCGATTTCATCCGAAAGATTCAAATGACTCCCGCTGCCCGGCTGTCCGCAGCCATCGAACTGATCGACACCATCGAGAAAGACCGCGTGCCCGCGGCCAAGGCGCTGAAGGAGTGGGGCACCGCGCACCGCTTCGCCGGCTCCGGCGACCGCGCCGCGATCGCGGGCCTCGTCTGGGACGTGCTGCGCCGCTACGCCTCGAGTGCCTTCCTGATGGACGCCGATACTGCACGCGCCCGGCTGATCGGCATGCTCCGTCTCGAGCGCAACATGGACGCGGCGACCATGGCCGCCCTGTTCGACGGCAGCCGCTTCGCGCCGGCGCCGCTGACGGACGCCGAGCAGGCCGCGCTCAGCCATCGCTCCCTCGACGGCGCACCGGCCGCAATCGCCGGCGACTACCCCGAATGGCTCGATTCCCATCTTGCAAAAGTGTTCGGCGAGGACCGCGCCGCGGAAGCCGCCGCGATGGCGAGCCGGGCGCCGCTGGATCTGCGGGTCAACACGCTAAAATCCAGTCGCGACAAGGTGCTGAAGGCGCTTGCTCATCTTCATGCAGAACCGACGCCCTGGTCCGCAACGGGCCTGCGCATCGCGCTTTCCGCCGATGCGCGCAATCCCGGCATCCAGGCCGAGGAGGATTTCATCAAGGGCGCCGTTGAAGTGCAGGACGAGGGATCGCAGCTTGCGGCCCAGCTCACCGCGGCAAAGCCTGGCGAGCAGGTGATCGATCTGTGTGCCGGCGCCGGCGGCAAGACGCTGGCGCTCGCCGCCATGATGCAGGGCAAGGGCCGGCTGATCGCCACCGACCGCGACAAGCGGCAGCTGGCGCCCATTCACGAACGGCTGTCGCGCGCGGGCGTCCACAATGCCGATGTCCGCACGCCCAAGGGCGAGGCCGATCCGCTGGCCGACATCAGCGCCACCGCCGATCTCGTCGTGATCGACGCGCCCTGCACGGGAACCGGCACCTGGCGCCGCAACCCCGACGCCAAATGGCGGATGCGGCCGGGCGCGCTGGAGATCCGCCTGCGCGACCAGGCCGAGGTGCTGGACCGCGCCGTGCCCTTGGTGAAGGCGGGCGGCCGCATCGCCTACATCACCTGCTCGGTGCTTTCAGAGGAGAACGGCGAGCAGGTGAGGGCGTTCGTCGCCCGCCATCCGGCGTTCGCGGTGGTGCCGCCGGAGCAGACCGCGAGCGTGCTCTGGGACAAGGCGGAGGATTTTGCGCAAGCCGCGCTGCAATCGCCCGAGGGCTGGCTGATGACGCCGCGCCGGACGGGCACGGACGGGTTCTTCGTCTCGCTGCTGCGAAAAGCGTAGCTCTTGTAGGTGGGCAAAGCGACTTATCTGCCGGAGCTCGAAGAACGAAGGCGGAAGCGTGCTGCCATTCGCAACGTGAAAGATGGTGGGCACGGCGCGCGAAGAGCGCGCCTTTGCCCACCCTCCGGCCCCCTGCGGCACCGCCGCCGACGCGGCGGTTCCCCCAAAAACAAAAGCCCCGCGGACCGGATCCCGGTCGCGGGGCCTTCTAACTCTTGCGTTCTGCCGGTACGTCCGTGGTCAGAACGGTGCGCGGGTGTTAGCCGACGCGGAGATTGTCAGCCGACGACTTGCCGCTGCGGCGGTCGGCGACGATGTCGAACGAGACCTTCTGACCCTCGTTGAGGGAGGAGAGGCCAGCGCGCTCGACGGCGCTGATGTGCACGAACACGTCCTTCTGGCCGTCGTCCGGCTGGATGAAACCATAACCCTTTTGGGTGTTGAACCACTTCACGGTGCCCATAGCCATGGGAATTTCCTTTAGTTAGTTAGATGAGGATACGCACGCGGACCGGTACGCATCGCTGCGCCCATAGCCCTGATGAGTCGATGTTTGGAGAATTCATCTGGAAACGTGCGCGCCCGTCTGCAACGAAGCGAAGCGGCCCAGTCGTTCGGCCAAGTATCGATGATCACAATATAGCGAGAATTTTGGGCCACTTCAAGGCACCACCCGCCACCCGGCACCTGGTGTGGATTTTCTATTTTGCGGTGCAAATTAACCGCTCCGGCGCCTCTCAATCCACGATGAAGAGCGTCGCCCCTGACGCCGTCGAGGACCGGTGCGCGGCGTCGCCGAAGTCCGAGACCTGGTAGCTCATCCCCGCCGTCAGCTTGAACTTGCGCCCGTCGCGCAACTCCGAATCGAGCTCGCCCTTGACCACGTAGATGACGTGGCCGCGGTCGCACCAATGGTCGGCGAGGTAGCCCGGCGAATATTCCACCATCCGCACCCGGAGATCGCCGATGTTGAGCGTGCGCCACAGCGCCTGCCCGGTCTCGCCGGCATGCCTGGTCGGCTCGACCTTGCTCCAGTCGGTGACGGTGAAGGGGGAGGTGGGGAGTTTCATGGGGAATCCTGTGTCAGAGCTGTCAGAGCCGGCGGGCGCAGTGTTAGCGCACGCGTCCGCCCCAGTCTCCGCCATTGCGCGCGCAGCAAAGCAATCCAGAAATGCATCCGCGGCGGCAGTCCGGATTGCGTCCGCCTTCGCAATGACGCGTGTGGCACGCTCGCGCCTCAGACTCGGTGTCATCGCCCGCGAAAGCGGGCGATCCAGTATTCCAGACGCCGTGCCGTGCTACGGAGAAGCTGCGGCGTACTGGATTCCCCGCTTTCGCGGGGAATGCCAGCGGTGGGTGAGGTGGCACCGGCTGCACACGACAAGCGCGCGGCGGCGACAGCAACCCACGCAAACATCACCCCACCAAATGGTTCGCCGACCCCTGCACGATCAGCCCCGCATCATTCACCCGCAGATATTCGCAGATCTTCTTGCCCCGCTCGTTCGCGTAAAACACCACGACGCTGTCAGGGCTGACGAACACATCGATCAGCGAAAAGTGCAGCTCCGGCAAAAGCCCGAGCGCCTTGCCCCAATAGGCCCGCAAGCTTTCCTTGCCGCGCACGGTGCCGCTGGCATCGAAGCCCAGCACCGGAATCCGGTCCGAGGTCATCACGGCGTCCTCGGTATAGAGTGTGAGCACGCGTTCCAGGTCGCGCGCGTTCCAGGCCTCGACCCAGGTGCGGCCGAGCGCGGCGAGCGTTGACGACTGATGATGCTGTGACACAAGCGTTCTCCCTGATCGGCCCCTGTTTGGTCAGTGGGGCAATTAGGTCAATAATACTTACCTATATCCATTTGTCCATGCCCAAAGAAGAATGTGGGTGCGTGCCGCGCGCGGTTGCGGGCCGGGGCGCCGTCGCGTATTTGCTTGCCATGACAGCAGCACAGACCGACCGCTCCGCGTCGACGCCATCCGTGGCCTCGGCGCATGACAAGATTCTCATCGTCGACTTCGGCAGCCAGGTGACGCAGCTCATCGCGCGTCGCGTGCGCGAGGACGGCGTCTATTGCGAGATCGTCCCGTTCAACAAGGCCGAAGAAGCCTTCAAGGAGATGAAGCCGAAGGCGGTGATCCTCTCCGGCGGCCCGGAGTCGGTGCATGAGGCCGGCTCGCCCCGCGCCCCGCAATTGATCTTCGCCTCCGGCGTGCCCGTGATGGGCATCTGCTACGGCCAGATGACCATGGCGGAGCAGCTTGGCGGCACCGTCGAGGGCGGCCATCACCGCGAATTCGGCCGCGCCGACGTCGAGGTCAAGGCCGAGAGCAAGCTGTTCGAGGACGTCTGGTCATCAGGCAGCAAGAACCAGGTCTGGATGAGCCATGGCGACCGCATTACAAAAATGCCGCCGGGCTTCTCGGTGGCCGGCACCTCGCCGAACGCGCCGTTCGCGATCATCCAGGACGAGACGCGCAAATATTACGGCCTGATGTTCCACCCCGAAGTGGTGCACACGCCCGACGGCGCAAAATTGATCCGCAATTTCGTGCGCAAGATCGCCGGCCTCACCGGCGACTGGACCATGCGCGCCTTCCGCGAGGAGGAGATCGCAAAAATCCGCGCCCAGGTCGGCAAGGGCAAGGTGCTCTGCGGCCTCTCCGGCGGCGTTGATTCAGCCGTCGCTGCCGTGCTGATCCACGAAGCCATCGGCGACCAGCTCACCTGCGTGTTCGTCGACCACGGCATGCTCCGCCTCGACGAAGCCAAGACCGTGGTCGACCTGTTCCGCCACCACTACAACATCCCGCTCGTGCACGTGGACGCGTCGAAGCAGTTCTTGGGCGAGCTCGAAGGCGTCACCGACCCCGAGAAGAAGCGCAAGACCATCGGCCGCCTCTTCATCGAGGTGTTCGAGGCGGAGGCCAAGAAGATCGGCGGCGCCGACTTCCTCGCGCAAGGCACGCTCTATCCTGACGTGATCGAGAGCGTCTCCTTCACCGGCGGCCCCTCGGTGACGATCAAGTCGCACCACAATGTCGGCGGTCTGCCCGAGCGCATGAACATGAAGCTCGTCGAGCCCCTGCGCGAGCTGTTCAAGGACGAGGTGCGCAAGCTCGGGCGCGAGCTTGGCCTGCCCGAAATCTTCGTCGGCCGCCACCCGTTCCCGGGCCCGGGCCTTGCCATCCGCTGCCCCGGCGACATCACGCGCGAAAAACTCGACATCCTGCGCAAGGCCGACGCCGTCTACATCGACCAGATCCGCAAGCACGGCCTCTACGACGAGATCTGGCAGGCTTTTGCCGTGCTGCTTCCGGTGAAGACCGTCGGCGTCATGGGCGACGGCCGCACGTATGATTTCGTCGTCGGCCTGCGCGCCGTGACTTCGACCGACGGCATGACCGCGGACTTCTACCAGTTCGACATGAAGTTCCTGGGCGAGACCGCCACGCGCATCATCAACGAGGTGAAGGGCGTGAACCGGGTGGTGTATGACGTGACGAGCAAGCCGCCTGGGACGATTGAGTGGGAGTAGGGGCGGGGCGGCCATTCGAAACACGACTGTCAAAATGAAGAGCCGTCGAGATGCAGCGACGAGCACTGTTGAGATGGCTGCTTGCCGGAGCGTGCGTCGCGGGGACACGAGGGACGAGCGCGATGACGCCGGATGAGTACAAAAAGAAGGCTCTGGTGAACTTCCCGCTCAAACTGATCGAGACGACTGGCGACCAGGCGCTGGCGAAATGGGAAGAGCTGAAATCGGCCGGCGCAGGTTGTCCGGTCGTTCTTGGAGCCGATGACAACGGGGGCTCTTTCGCCAATCTGCTGACGCCGTTCGGCCCGAACGGGCCGCACGTCCCGTCGCCTCCCTCCGTCGAGGAAATACTTCGACGAGCAGCTGACATCCACTTCCCTGAGGATCTCGTAAAGCGCAAGCAGGCCGACCAGGAAGCGGCGATGAATCAGCTTCGAGAGCTCCTCGCGGCCGATCCGAACAGGCCACTTCCGCAGATCAACCAAACGAACGACGGAACGACGCGGACCCTATCGCGCGAAGAGACGATTGCAGCGATGGGGCGCACGCAGCCCGATCCCCTAATTGGGGAATGGCCCGATTCGACGGAAGCAGCCATCGGGCTTTCGGTTGCGCGAGACCTGAAAGGGCAGCCGCTATCCAAGGTCTATGTCGGCGTCGCGCCGACTGACCATTGGACCACCATTCCTGCGTATCTCCGCTGGGGTGGCTGGAACGGCTGTCCGGCGCCAGAATATCACGTTGCTGCGATGAGGGGCTGGCGCGACCGCTACGGCGCGGAGCTGATCGGAATAAACTCCGATACGCTCAATTTGCGCGTCTCGGTCAAACCGAAGACACGTGAAGAAGCACTCGCGCTTGCGCGCGAACACTACATCTACTGCCCCGATATCGTGGATCAAGGCATCGGAACCTTGAGTGCGCTCGCCGCCTATTTGATGGCGAACGACTGGTGGTTCTTCTGGTGGGATTGAAACGAGGTCCTACGGACTGACAGACGGTCTCAACCGTGCTTGGATGTTGTGGTCTCCCGTGGTGATCAGTAGGTAAGGTGGGTAGAGCGCATCGAAACCCATCGCCATTTTAAGTAGGTTGATGGGCATCTCTTCCGGCAGGCAGAACTGAGCATGGGGTTTGGGGTATTCATCCATCGATCGGACTCGATCTACGATGATAGCCCGGCTGAGCGGTATCAGTTCCCCAGTCAGTATTTGCGCCGTGTTCAAGCCTGTGTCGGCGACTGGATCATCTATTACGAACCGAGCAAGGTCGCCGAGACGCGTGGCTACTTTGCGATTGCTCGGGTTCAGCGAGTTATTCCCGACTCCGGTACTTCGGGGATGTATCTCGCTTTGATCGAACCCGGAAGTTATCTGGATTTTGCCTATCCGGTTTCTTTCAACGGGCCAGCCGGTCCCGTTGAACGCGGTGTCCTGAACGAGCTGGGGCGAATTTCGGGACGTGCCCAGTCCGCGGTCCGCCCTATCTCTTCCGACGATTTCAATAGAATAGTCGAACTCGGCTTTGCTGAGGGGCAGCCGCTGCTGCCCCGCGTCGATGCCGATGTTCGATTGTCCCAACTTGACGAGAAAGAACAGACGGCGTTCCTATTTGAGCAGCAAAGAGATCGCGTCAGCCTTACCGTATCCAGAGTTCTGCGCGACCGAGTTTTTCGTCGGATCGTGCTACGTGCCTACGACGAGCGCTGTGCCATTACGGGCCTGAAGCTCATCAATGGAATGGGGCGCGCAGAAGTCGCGGCGGCGCACATTCGACCTGTGGAAGCAAGTGGGCCGGACATCGTGAGCAATGGGATTGCTCTCTCGGGTACTGCTCATTGGATGTTCGACCGTGGTTTGATCAGCTTGGCTGATAATCTGGAAATACTGATCTCCCGTCAGACAAACGATCTGGAAGGAGTCCGATCGGTCATCAACAAGACCGGGCACGCTCTCGAGCCAAGAAGACCGTCGGATCGGCCTCATCCGAACTTTTTGAAGTGGCACCGCGAGCATTGCTTCAAGCAATGAAATCGTATGAGGGCTATGGAAACACTCTGGCCGGCAAACGCGGACAGAGCATAGTTGGGATTCTAGGAGCGTATCTCCTGCGCGATCTCCCACATATGACCGGATGGGTCGGAAAAGGCAGCGGTGCGACGCCCCCAGGGACGATTGATGGGGCCGTTTACCAGATCGACGCCGCTTTGCCGGAGCTTCGCGCAGGCTTCATCGACATCGGCGACGCGAATGGTCATAAGCATGCGAGGTCCGGCGCTTGATGAGGCAGGCACCACCGGCTCCACGAGTTGCGGTGCCTGCGCGTCCTGTAGCAGATTGATCATGACGCCACCGAGCGCGATCACGCTGCACACGGCATCGGAATAGATCGGCCTGGCGTCGAACACGGCCTCGTAGAATGCCCTCGTGCGCGCAAGGTCGTCAACGAAGAGGGTCACGCACTCCAGATTGTTCAAGCTGTTCATACAAGGGGCCTCGGCCGACTGTCTTCCGACAAAAGATAATAACGCATTTGGAAATAAGGAAGCAGGTTGGCTTTTCGGCTCTTCGCTATTTCGGTGCGCTGAAGCCGCAAAAGTCGCATATCGCGATGTCGGTGACGAAGTCGTTCACCGGCGTGCTCGCCGGCATGCTGGTGCCGCCGAGGGCACGTTTTTAGGGGCTCCGTTTCGGTCGGTTCTGTACCATGATGGTATCTGGCGGCGAACCGAACGGAGACTACCTTGTTGACCGATACGGGACTTCAGAAGCTCAGGCCTGGCGAGAAGCTTTACAAGCGGGGCGACCGCGACGGCATGTGCGTTGCCGTCCTGCCCATCAATAGGCGCAGGCAGATCCGGGAAAGTGGCGACCACACCATCAAGGTGGTGCATTGATGCGCGTCGCGTTGAAAGTGGTGGTGGCCGCAATATTTGCCATGCCGGCTGCGGTGGCTCTGGCGAAGTCTCCGGACTGCGCGAGTTGGCCCACGAACATGGCCCTCGTGCACCTCAAGAACGCCGGCCTGATTGATATCCCATCAGTGATCGAGGCGCAGACCAAGGCCGTTCGTCTCGCATCCGAAAAGATCGGCAAGGACCTCTACCAGCAGGTTTACGACATCACGTTTCACACCAGGGATGGCAAGACGATCGAGGTCATCACGAAAAGCCAGGCATCAAGCGAGGAATGCTCGATGAGCGGCGTCGACGTCTACGTGGTCTCGAAGAAAATCGGCGGGTCGGCAGAGCAGCCATCTGAGGGCACGACTAAAAAGTGATCCGGCAGCACCGAAAGCTCAGGAACTGGAGCGGAATGACGATTGATCCAAATTGAATCGAGCCCTAGCATCGCGTCATGAACGCCGAACAACGAATTGAGAACTTGGAAACGGCGCTTGGGGCCAGCTTGCCCGTGACATATCGCGCCTTCCTGCGGTCACATAGGGAAGAGCCCTCTCGTCCGGTTCAGGTCGTCTCGACCAATCCAGACTATTGGGATGTGAGCTGCATCTTCGAAATCGGCGACGCTGAAAGTTACCTCCAGCTCGATCATTGTTATGAACTGGTTGGCGATGTCCTTCCGGATAGGATGTTGCCGGTTGGCGAAGACCAAGGTGGTAACCTCTACCTTTTGGATTGCCGCGCGGGTCCGAGCACCGGAGCCGTCTATTGGTGGGATCACGAACAGGAGCTTGGCGAGGATCGCGTGGAGTTGGTCGCGATGAGCTTCCCGGAATTTCTCGCTGTTCTGGTCCCCGATTCGTAGCGGCTTCGACGAATGGCCGCCGTTTCGGTGACAGTGCATTTAACTCCCGCTCGTCAAGGATCGCTTGCGAGTTAAATGCGCCGTCATCCTAGGCCGTGTATCCATAAACAGGCGGCGTGATGCGACTAAAGCAATGTCTGCTTTGCCCCCATAGCGACCGACTTCGGGCGGCAGCGCAATATGTCGCGACGGGCTAGAAGCGGACATTGGAGGCGAAGATAAGCATGATTCGCGATGAGCAGTTATCGACCGCGTCGTAACGGCACTAATACCAATTTCCACCACAACACGGCCGAGCATATCCCTCCTACGGCACCCGCAAAACCGCTGAATAGTAGCGTCTCGCACATGTCGCGAATCGGAGCAGGATTGCGCCAGAGGCCGACGATTGTAGGAACAAGCATGAGTGTTTCAGCTGCGAGGATGCTTACGAGGATGTTCGATGTCCGGGAAGGACAGCTCTGCTTCGCAAGCCACAGCGCTTTGGGCCACTCTGTCGTAGCTCCCAGGATGGTTGCGGCCCCAATTCCGACAAGGCTGGCCACAAACCAGAGAAATGACGTCATCTCCAAAAGGCCGCTCGCGCTCCCGCTGCCGTAAGACAACAAGTAATTCCACAACAGATAATATGCCGACGATAAAGCTATGACAACGAAGCCCGAGACTATGCCGGTCAACAATATCGCCGATATCGCTCGAATAGTTAAAACTAGCTTTGGCACGCTGTGTCTCACAATTCTCGAACACTGTCGGCAAGAATACCAAATCGCACAAGTCCGCTTCGGGTCATTTTCGACGCATTTGTCAAAGATTGAGGACTGGTTGATGTCCGCTCCTGTCCGTAAGCGCCGTACCAAGAGCGGGCCAGGAGCGTTGCGTTTGGCCGGACTGCCGTGATTCAAACTCCCGAACTGGGGACTCGAATCATGCGCTACGAACTCGCCGACCACGAATGGACCGCCATCAAGCCGATGCTGCCGAACAGCCGCGTGGCGTTCCTCGGGTGAACGACAGACGGGTCCTGAATGGCATCTTCTGGGTCCTCCGATCAGGAGCACCCTGGCGTGATCTGCCGACGGCGTTTGGTCCATACACCACTTGCTACAACCGCTTCGTTAGGTGGCGGCGGGCCGGTGTTTGGGGCCGCATCATAGAAGCGCTTGCCACTGCCCATGATGCCGCTGTCCAGATGATCGACACCTCCATTGTCCGCGTGCATCAGCATGGAGCTTGCATCACAAGAAACCAGCGCCAATCGATGGGAAGGTCACGCGGCGGCTTGACGAGCAAAATTCATGCGGTGGTCGATGGCAATGGTCTGCCGCTACGGCTGGCGCTGAGCCCTGGCGAGGCCCATGATGTTCGACTTGCCGGAAAACTGCTCTCTCGTCCTAAATCCGGGTCAATGCTGCTTGCCGACCGTGGCTATGACGCCGACTGGATCAGGGAGCTTGCCATGAAGAAGGGCGCGTGGGCCAACATCCCGCCGAAAAGCAACCGCAGCGATCCGATTTGCTTCAGCCCCTATCTCTACCGTGCTCGCAACCAGGTCGAGCGGTTCTTCAACAGGATCAAACAATGTCGTCGGGTAGCGACGCGCTACGACAAGCTGGCCGCCAACTACCTTGCCTTCGTTCAGCTCGCGTCAATCAGGCTATGGCTGCGTCTTTATGAGTCCGCGTCCTAGTTCGCTTCAAATATCCGGTCGCGCGCTGCTCGAAGAAGTTATCGCGCGCGACCTGTTCTCGTCGTCAATCACACGGCCGCAAATCGACTACTGCTCCTTCCTGAACAAATCCTGGAAGATCAGCTGGCCCCACACGCGGCCGCGTGCATGCACCAGGGCGCCGCCCTCGTTGAGCTTTCCGAGCTTCACGGGTGCGAAGCCGAGTTGTTTGGCCAGGGCTGCCACGGGAGCGATTGCGTCCTCGTCGTCGCCAGACAGAAAGACGACCCGGTGGCCGCCCTCGACGACCGGATCGGCCGCCAGTTTGGTCGCACCCAAATGATTGAAGCCTTTCACGAGCCTGGCGCCGGTGAACGCCTTCGCGACGACGGCGGAGGACAGAAGATCGTCCACCTCTTCTCCAAACCCGTTCGTCGCGTCGATGATCGTCTTGCCTATCCAGTTCGGCAGCGCCTTCGCAACTTCGCGATGCTCGCCGAACGGGACCGCCAGGATGATCGTGTCGGCCTCCAGCGCGTCCCGCAGCGACCTCGCGACGACCGTGGCTCCGATCGCCCGGGCCTGCGGCGCCAACGCCTCGGGCGGCCGGCGGCTCGCGACTGTGACGTCGACGTTCTTGCGGGCGAAGGCGTGGGCGAGGGCCTGGCCGATCTTGCCGAATCCTATGATTGCGTAGCTCATCATGCGTCTCCGTTTTTCAGATGGCCGAGAAGCCGCCGTCGACGGACAGCTCCACCCCGTTCACGAAGCTGGAATCGTCCGAAGCCAGAAACAGCGCGACCGCCGCGATTTCCTCAGGACGACCCATCGTTCCCCGGGGGATCAGGGATTCGAACATCCGCTTCGCCTCCTCGGTGAGGACCTGGTCCTGCATCGGTGTGGCGATCGGCCCCGGGCTCAGCACGTTCACGCGGATATTCCTGCCCTTCAGTTCGTTGAGCCAGGTGCGTGCGAATGAACGCAACGCCGCCTTGCTCGCCGCATACACGCCGTAGCCGGGAAAACCTTTCACCGACGCAACGGACCCGGTCATGAAGATCGATCCGCCGTCGCGAAACAGCGGCAACGCCTTCTGAACCGTGAACAGCGTGCCGCGCGTATTCAGGCCGAAGGCCGCATCGAAATGCTGCTCGGTGATCTCGTCCAGCGGGACGGCTTCGCCCGTGCCGGCGCTCGCGTACAGGACGTCGATGCTGCCTTTTTCCCGCTTGACCGTATCGAACAGGCGGTCGAGGTCGGCGAGATTGGCCGCGTCGCCGCGCACGCCGGTCACGTTCCGGCCGATCAGCTTAACGGCCTCGTCGAGCGCTTCCTGCCTTCGGCCCGTGATGAAGACATAGGCGCCTTCTTCAACGAACCGCCTGGCGCTCGCCAGCGCCATGCCGCTCGATCCACCCGTGACGACTGCGATCTTACCCTCAAGCTTTCCCATGACTTCCTTTCAGACGCCGTCTCTGGTCGTTCGGGGACACCCCCGAGAGCCTCGACATAGGTCCGCCGGAGTCAGGCGTTGAGTGCGGAAGCGCGCACAACGGTGGTGCAAAATCGATCCGGCTGGGCGATTGACGCCAGCCGCGACGATCGGGGGCCGCCGCTCAGAGTCAGGCGCTTTTCGGCATGGGCTACAACAATCGCCCCGCGCCACCCACATACGAGATGCTGTTCGATGGGTTGGACACAGGCTCTGGAAGGCGCACCGCGCGGTGCGGGATTGCACCATGATTGACTGGGACGACGTTCGCTATTTTCTGGCCGTCGCGCGCGGGGGCTCGGTGCGGGCTGCCGCCGAGCGCCTCGGTGTGAACCACGCGACCGTGCTGCGACGCATCGCCCAGCTCGAGGAACGCCTCGGAGTCCACATGTTCGAAAAGCTGCCGTCGGGCTACCGCCTGACGGCTGCGGGCGAGGAGGTCCTCGCGTTCGCGGAGCAGATGGAAGCGTCGTCGCACCAGCTGGAGACGCGCGTCTTCGGCCGCGACCAGAGCGTGCGCGGGCGTCTGCGGGTGACGCTGGCACCGCCGCTTGCGACACACCTGCTCATGCCTGATTTTGCCGATTTCGCGCGGCTGCATCCTGATATCGAGATGGACATCCTGTCATCAGGCGAGCTGGCAAATCTGACCAACCGGGAGGCCGACGTCGCGATCCGCGTCGTCTACGACCGCAAAACCCTGCCGCTGAATCTTCACGGCCTGAAGGGACCGAAGGTGTTCGGCGGCGTCTACATGTCCAGGGATCGACTGGCCGCGTGGCGTGCGGGCGCGCCTGATCCTGTCAGGTGGATCGTCATCAGCATGCATGGCGTCCCGGACTGGGCCGGCGCGGGTGAGGTTCGCGCCGCCGAGGTTCCGTTCAGAGTCACTGATGCCGGAGCGCAGATCGTTGCCGTCAGGCAAGGGATCGGGATCGCGACACTGCCGTGCTTCGTCGGCGATGCTGACCCCCAGCTGGTGAGGGTGCCGGGCACCGACCTGCACATGTACGGAACGCTCTGGCTTCTCACGCAGGGGGAGACACGCAAGACCAAGCGCGTGCGGCTCTTCACCGAGTTCGTATCCCGCAGGCTTGCCGCCTACGCGCCGCTTCTCGCGGGGCTGTCCCTATCGCGCGACTGACGCGCGGCAGGTCGGCGCTGGCTGTGGACGTCGCCTGTCGCGGCGACCCCGTCGTCTTGCTGCACGCCAATATCTGCGATCGCCGCATGTGGCGCGCGCAATTGGATGCCGTCGTCGCGAGCAACAAGGCCATCGCCTTTGATCGCCGGGGCTTTGGCGAGCCCCCGCGCCCTCGGCCTCGCTATCCGCTGGCACGATGAAGTGGGAGCAGGGGCAAGGTTGCAAACGCTGAGGTTGCGTGTAGTCTGTGGTTTTCTGCGATTTCGATAATTTTGCGACGAATTGGTTGATCGATAGACCGGCCTCGAGGATTGAGGACCGGACACGCGCCTCCATAGCGAGAGGATTGCAGAGCAATGACGCGCATCGTCAAAATCTTCCTGTCATCCCCGTCCGACGTTGCGGCCGAACAGAAACTGGTCCTGGCGCTGGCCGCGGAGATCAATGCTGTGATCACCTTCCTGGCACCATCGCTCGACGTCAAGCTCGAGGTGCTGCGCTATCAGGACAACGTGTTCCCCGATCTCGGCAAGCCGCAGGACGTGGTCGACAGGCAGATCCCGCAGGATTTCGACATCTTCCTGGGCATCATGTGGATGCGATGCGGGACGCCGACGGCGGACGCGCCCAGCGGCACGGTTCATGAGTTCCGGCAGGCGATGAAGCGGCGTGAAGCCACGGGCCAGCCGATCATCATGTTCTATTTCTCCGGCCAGCCGCCCCCGGCGGCTGCTCAAACGGTCGAGGAATTGGAGCAGATGAAGCAGGTGCTGCTGTTCCGGAAGGAGCTCGAGCAGATCGGCTTGACGATGGTCTATCCCGATCGCGAAACCTTCAGGGAGAGAGCGAGGGGCGGGTTGTTGCGTGCCGTATCCGATCTGCTGAACCGTGTACCGATGGCACAGACGGCAAATTTGGCGAAGGAAGGGCCCGTCACCGAGTCGCCCAGCAAGATTGCGGAGCTGGCAAAAGCCTATGACCAGGTCCGCGTCACGATGACGGGCGGCCAGGAGCGAACTGACCGGATGACTGATATCGTCGGCAGCATGGTCGCCGAGGCGCCGACCGCCATCAAGGCGTTCGATCTGCTCAAGGGGAGCGTCTCGGCCGGCGAACGTCTGGCGGCCATCGCGATCCTGCGTGCGTTTCCGCGCGAAGATCAGCTTGATTGGCTGGCCGACCGGCTGCACCCCGAGCGCGAGAAACCCTTCGTTGGCTTCCAGGCGGCGACATCAATCGCGCAGGCGGTTCGGAGCCTCCCCGCAAGCGCCGACACCGCGCTTCAAGCCGCGATCGACAAGGCCATGAAGTTCGCCCTGCTCAACCCCGACGATCCGCCGCGCATCAGGATGCTCCAGCAGGCGCAACGCGAGCTGGAGCTGAAGCAGCGGCAATTGAAGCCGTGAGCGTGGACTCGTCCAGTTCGGCGTGAAATGCCAGGGCAAGACCGCCGCGCGCCGCATCTACCGCGGCGCCAGCCCTGCGCCGTTTTGAAATGCCAGCAGCCCGATGCAGAAGATCGCGGCGCCGACCAGCAGCACCACCGGGACCAGATACGGCGAGGAAATGATTTCGAGCACGGGAAATGCCTTGTCCGAAAAGAACCTTCTTTGAGCCACCCATCCGGTTGCGATGAGTGGCGTGAAGGCGACAAGGACGTAAAGAGCCCCCAGCATCCAGCCGAACGCGGTCAAATCTTTCGATCGGGTCGCTTCACCCGCGAAGCCGAGAGCGGCAATCGAAACGAAGGCACTCAACGCGCTGACGAGAAGCTCGGCAGCCAGGACGACGATCGAGAGAGCTGTATTCATGCTTGGATTCTAATTGAGAATGGGATGTCCATGAGGGGGCGGCCTGAAGGGCCGGCGGCCGCATCAGCTGCGATCGAAGTCCTCGAGGTCGAGGATGACGCGCTCGAAGTCCGGCGCGAGCCTCTCGTACTGCCGGAGGAGACCTGACGTCGCGGTGCCGTCCTGCGCCGAAACCGCCGGATGGGCCACTTTGAGCGAGGGAAGGTAGTTCATCCGCATCGTCATCTTGGAGGGGAATGCTCACTCTGGCGAGAAACGGTGGCGCGACAGTTCGGCTTTTTGGCGCAGGCCGCCGCAATCGCAGCGGCGCGTGCTCGCCGCGTGCTCTTACTGCCAGCCGCTTCGTCGGCCCGCAAGAGGCCTCACGCCGCGCTTGCGATCGTCGTGCAGATCGTCTTGCGCGAACGCTGGATATCGATCGTGCTCCGCGGCGCGCCGTGCTTCGCGCCGGTGCTCAATTGTCGCACCTTCGGTGTGAAGCATCTCACACGCACGCTTGCATAAATACGGCCATAAAGTACCTGCTGTGATTGTGCATGGCAGAATGCCACCACATCAGCTTGAAATGAGCTGCACACGCCAGAACGACATGTTGAGATAGCCTCCAACCGGCCGATCGCGCCGGTTGATGAGAGCTATGGAGACACTATGGCTGACAAACACGAACAGAGCATGGTTGGTACGTGGACCAAAACCACGGCGGCTGCGTGTGCGGACAAATATCCCGCCACCCTCACATTCTCGACCGGCACCTACCGCGGCCTGCGCGGTGAAGGGCAGGGCATGGTGTGGTGGGATGCGGGAATCTACCGTCTCGAAGACTCCAACACGCTCGTCGTCGGGACGGCGAACGATGAACTCGTGACCTATCGCATTTCACTCGAGGCCGACCGGTTTGAGTTTACGGATTCCGAGGGCTGTGTCGTGACCTATCGGCGCGCGTAGGACTGCGCACGCCACAGCTGACTTGAGATAACGCGGGCGTACCCGCGAACGAGCCCGACGCTCACGTCGATCGCCTCGTCATTTCAACGAGGAGATTACGACATGTGCAATTGCTCAGAGCATGAATCCAGTGGCAGCCTTTCGAAGATGACCGCGGCGTCGGTCGAGCCGGCCATGAAGCCGCTCGTGCCGCTGTCGCGCCAGATCAGCATCGGCGATGACGAGTCCGGCGACCAGCCGGCCGCAACCGACCTGAAGCCCTTTCCGCCGTTCAGGCTCTGCAAGCTCGACTTCCGCGAAGGCTGCTACCAGATCAACTTCAGGCCGACGGCGAGCCTGGTGTCCTTCGAAGGCACGCTGCGCGTCGATCGCTCTGCGCCCGACGGCGGCGCAGACCATCTGATCGTCAGCGGCGATCTCTACTCGAAGCGGCCGGTGATCGATCCTTTCCCCCATCCATTGCCGCCTGTGGGCAACAAGGACGAAGATGAGGCCGCGGCCGACTCGGGGCTGACGAGCCTCGCCGGTTCGCTCAGCGCGGTCGATGAGCCGGCTATTCCATTCCCGATCCGCAGGCCGAAAATCCCCATCTTCCCCCGCGCGCGCTATCACTCCTATCTCAGGGTGACCAGCGTGTCGGCGCCCGTCGCGGTCCCGTTCCCGAGGAAGTGCGAGCTCACGATCGTTGCCGAGCAGTTCAACTACACGCAGCCCCCGGCCGGCCAGTTCAGGGGTTCGTTCCCGGCCACGCCCTCGCGCACCGTAACGATGAAGCTGTCAAAGGTGGCGGCGCCGTTTCCGTTCTCCCTGACCGGCGGGCCGTTCTACGAGGGCCGGCTGTTCGAGGGCGGTGTGGACAAGGGCAGCATCACGCTCGCCTGGGTGTCGAAATTCTTCCGCCGAGCGACGCTGGAGATCGACACGCTGGTCGGAGCCGTGCGGCCCGCGCCGGTGCCCGACGGCGCCGGCGGCACGGAGTTCTTCGACACGGTCTTTGCCAGGACCGGCTGGCAGCTGACGGTCGTGCAGGACCAGCTCAACGTCCCGGTGCCCGCAGGCGTCGTTGCGACCAATTGCTGGAGCTCGGCGGATCTGCACGCGCTGATGACCAGCGTGCGGAATCCTGCGACGAATCTCGACGCCGAATGGCGCGTCCACATGATCGTGGTGCCCGCCAAGCTCGGTTGCTCGCGCGGCATCATGTACGACCAGATCGGCGTTCCCCGCGAAGGCTGCGCCAGCTTCTCCGATGACGGCTATCCCACCTCGGATTCGTCGAACTTCGGTCTGGCCGCCAACCGGAAGCAGCGTGACGTGCCGCGGGCGTTCCTGCGCAGCGCGACCCACGAGCTGACGCACACCCTGAACCAGATCCACCAGGAGCAGGAAACCGCGGCCGACAACTCGATCATGACCACGACGCCGAGCGTGGCGGACGTGCTCGGCGGTCCGGCGACCGGCGAGCCCGGCGTATTCCCGGATCAGATCAAGCTCGCGCACAACACCAACGTCCGTCACCACCTCAACCACATGCCGGACCCCGTCATTCGTCCGGGCGGATGGCCGTTCGCAAGCTGGTTCCCGACCGGCGCGCCGCAGGCCGCCGACCGGCACGATTTCGAACCTTCCGAGCTGGCGCTGACGGTGACGGCCACGACCGACCGCGTCGCGCTCGGCCAGCCGCTGGATCTGTCGTGGACGATGACGAACACGAGCGGCGTGTCGCTGCGCGCGCCGAACGACGTCGGCACCGAGGCATTGTTCGCTTCGATCACCGTCACCGATGCGGAAGGGCGCGAGCGTCCGGTCAGGCCCTTCGTGATCCTGTGCGAGCACGCGAAATTGAGCGAGCTCGAGGCAGGCCAAAGCGTCACGGCCACGGCGAAGGTGTTTTGGAGCACGGCGGGCTTCGCCTTCGAGCGGCCGGGCCGCTACCGCGTCGACGTCGCCGTGTCGTGGTCGGCGCAGGGCGTGATGGTGGGCGTGCAGTCGGGGATCGACGTGTTCGTCGATTATCCGTCCAGCGCCAGCGACAACCATTCGGCCAATCTCGTGCTGCATCCCGAGGTCGGCAAATGGGTGGCGCTCGGCGGCGATGCCTATCACCTCGGCGAGGCGTGCCGGCGGTTGCAGGCTCTCAGCCAGACCGCGGTGCCGGCCGGCGCGCAGGCCGTTGCCGGCGACGGTGCGCCCGCGCCGCGCGTGCTCGACGGCTTCGCCGACATGCTGCCCGACCGCGCCAAGCTCGCCAGGTTGCGTCCCGAATTGACCGCCGACACGGGCGGCCGCGCGGCACGCGGACCGGCGCGCGCTGTGGCGCCGGGGCGCAAGCGCGCGGCGAAGGCAAAGAAGCGCACGGGACGAAAGGGGTAAGCCGAAGCCGGAGTGATGGGGATCGTTACCCATCTCATCCGACGTCACGTCACCCGCGCCATGCCGGCGCGGGTGACGCATGATGCCGTTCAGAACCGGGCGTCGATGTCGACGACGTCGATCAGCTTGTGATTGACGAATTCCTTGAGGCCGAGCCCCAGCAATTCGCGTCCGTAGCCGGAGCGGCGGATGCCGCCGAACGGCAGGTCCGCCTCGACCTTGGTCGGATGGTTGACGAACACCATGCCGGTGGAGATCTTCCTGGCGACATCAGCGCCATGCTTGGTGTCGGAGGTGAACACCGAGCCGCCGAGGCCGAACGGGGAATCGTTGGCGATGCGCACGGCATCGTTCTCGTCCCTGGCGCGAAACAGCATCGAGACCGGGCCGAAGAATTCCCAATAGCGCGCCGGATTGTCGTCGCCGACATCGGTCAGGATCGTCGGCTGCACGAAGGCGCCCTGGTTGGGGACGGGCGGGCCGACCTGCTCGGCCTTGGCGCCATGGGCGACGGCCTGGCGGATCTTCTCCTTGATCTCGTCGGCCGCCGCCTGCGAGGACAGCGGGGCGAGCGTGGTTTCGGGCGCGAAGGGATCGCCCGCCTTGAGGCCGGCCACGCCGTCGCGGTAGCGTGCGAGAAACTCGTCATAGACCGCGTCGACGATGATCATGCGCTTGGACGAGACGCAGACCTGACCGCCGTTCCAGTGACGGCCGAACACCGCCCATTTGATCGTCTTGGCCATGTCGGCGTCGGCCAGCACGATGAAGGCGTCGGCGCCGCCGAGCTCCATGGTCGACTTCTTCAGCGCCTTGCCGGCCTGCGCGGCAACGACCGCGCCGGCATCTTCCGAGCCCGTCAGCGCCACGCCATGAACGCGCGGATCGTTGATGATCGTCTCGACCTGCGAGCGCGTCGCATAGAGATTGATGAAGGCGCCCTCGGGCAGCCCCGCCTCACGCATCAGCCGTTCGAACGCCGCGGCGCTCTGCGGCACGTTGGAGGCGTGCTTCAGCAGCATGGTGTTGCCGGCCGAAAGCTGCGGGGCGATGATACGGGCGATCTGGTAGTAGGGGAAGTTCCAGGGTTCGATGGCGAGCAGCACGCCGAGCGGCTCGCAGACGATGACGGCCTCGCCCTCGGCGGGATCGGCGACCTTCAATTTTTCCGGACGGAGCAGGCGTTCGGCATTCTCGACGTAATATTCGAAGATCTTCGCCGACAGCTCGACCTCGGCTTTCGCTTCGGCGAACAGCTTGCCCATTTCGAGCGTCAGGAGCCTTGCGTAGGCGTCGGCATCCTTGCGCAGCAGGTCGGCCGCCTTTTGCAGGATCGCGCCGCGCGCGGCAAAGGATGTCTCCCGCCAGGCCAGGAAAGCCGCGTGCGCCGCGTCGATCGCGCGGGCGACCTCGGCATCGCTTGCGGTGGGGAATGTCTTGAGGGTTTCGCCCGTGTAGGGATAGGTGGTTGCGTAGGCCATGCGACGTCGTTCCTTTCGCCAGTGCTGACGAAACGATGGATCACAATGGAGTTCGTCACGTTGAGGCAGGTCAATCGGCGCGCCTCAACGCCGTTCACGAGACGGCGATCGGACCGCGCGGGCGGTCGCCGGGACCGGCCATCCTCAGGCTTCGCCGCACGGCACCCCGGCACAAACGCGGGATGCGGGTTGCGCCGCCCCATGATACGTCGTTCGCATCATTCTCTCCGGAGCCGCCGTTCATGTCCGTTGCCACTGCCTCGAGCCAATCGCCCGCAACCGCCGCCGAGACCGATCCCGAAACGCTCGGCTGGATGAGAGGCTTTCCGCCGGCGCCGGACCGCACCATCACTTTCCAGAACGGCTCGTTCCGCAGCTTCCCCGAGCTGCGCTGGGCCTGGAGCAATGTGCGACAGCTGGTGCCGACCGTGAACGTCTGGCGCGGGGCAGGGCCCGCGTCGGTGTTGCCGCGCGAGGACCACGATATCGGCGCGTCGGCCTCGATCACGATGGACGGCCGTCCCATGACCTTCGCGAAAATGCTGGAGGAGACCTATGCCGATGGCATCGCGGTGCTGCACCGGGGCAAGCTGATCTATGAGCGCTACTTCGGCGCCTTGAAGCCGCACAAGCCGCATATCGCGATGTCGGTGACGAAATCCTTCACCGGCGTGCTCGCGGGCATGCTGGTCGGCGAAGGCAGAATCGATCCGCAGGCGCCTGTGACGGACTACGTGCCGGAGCTGAAGGCCGGCGCGTTCGGCGATGCGCGCGTGCACGAGGTCATGGATATGACCACCGGCCTCGAATACACCGAAGTCTACACCGACACGAATTCGCACGTATGGGGCCTGCGGCGCGCCAACGGCATGGCGCCGATCCCGCCCGACTATGACGGTGCGACCAACATCTTCGATTTCCTCGTCGCGCAGACAAAGCGGGGCGAGCACGGCAAGGCGTTCGCCTACAAGACCGTCAACACCGACGTGCTCGCCTGGATCATCCGGCGCGCCAGCGGCATGACGCTGGCCGATCTCCTCTCCGAGCGGATCTGGCAGCCCATGGGCGCGGAGGAGGACGCGCACTACCACGTCGACCGCATCGGCACCGAAAGCGGTGGCGGCGGCCTGTCCACCAGCTTGCGCGATCTCGCCCGCTTCGGCGAGACCATGCGCAATCACGGCCGCTTCAATGGCCGCCAGATCGTGCCTTCGATTGTCGTCGAGGACATCGCCCGCGGTGGCGACCCCGAAAAGTTCAAGCCGGCCGGCTACACCACGCTGCCGGGCGCCTCCTACCGCAATCAATGGTGGGTCACGCACAATGCCCACGGCGCCTATATGGCGCGCGGCGTGTACGGCCAGGGCCTCTACATCGATCCCGAAGCAGAGATGGTGATCGCGCGCTACGCATCGCACCCCGTCGCGGGCAACGCCGCCAACGATCCCGTGACGCTGCCGGCCTACATGGCGCTGGCCAGGCAGCTGATGGCGGGCGGGTAGGGGGCAAACTGCAAGTGCGCTTTGTAGGATGGGTTACCCATCCTACAGGTCCTACGGTTTCCGCCAAACCGCAAGATCGGTCGAGCGCGTTACGGCCGTCAACGGCTAACTGGAGCCGCCACGGAGGAGGGACGATGACGGCGGCACTGCAAAACTATCAGGATCGGATGCGACGGGTGCTGGACCATATCGACCGGCATCTCGACGCTGATCTCGACCTGGACAGCTTAAGCGCTGTTGCGGCCTTCTCGAAATTTCATTTTCACCGGCAGTTCGCGGCGACCTTCGGGTTGTCCGTGCATCGCTATGTCCAGCTGGCCCGTCTGAAGCGCGCGTCGCATCAGCTGGCCTACAATAGCGCGCAGAGCGTCACTGACATCGCGATGGATGCCGGCTACGACGCACCCGATGCCTTCGCCCGCGCCTTTCGGCAACGGTTCGGGCAATCGCCGTCGTCGTTCCGGAAATCACCGGATTGGGAGCCGTGGCTTGCGGCCTTCGGGCCTCTGGACAATGCGAGGAGCAAGCTCATGCAGACGAGTTTTACCAGTGACGACGTGACGATCCGCGACGTGCCGGCGACGAGGGTGGCGATCATGGAGCATCGGGGAAGCCCGGAGACACTTGGTGACACGATCCGGCGGTTTATCGCGTGGCGCAGGGCCGCCGGCCTGCACCCCCGGACGAGTCCGACCTTCAATGTCTGGCATTCCGAGGGGCGTCCCGTGCAGCTGGATGAATACAGCATCGACCTTTGCGTGGGGACCGACCAACCGATCGAGGCGAATGGCGAAAAGATCAGGGCCGGTGAGATCCCCGGCGGACGCTGTGCCGTGCTGCGCGTCGTCGGCTACACCGACAATCTGGAGCCCGCCGCGCTCTATCTCTATCGCGACTGGCTTCCGGCCAGCGGCGAGGAAGCCCGCGACTTCCCGATCTATTGCCAGCGGCTGAGCCTGTTTCCGGAGGTGCCGGAGCATGAGGCGGTCGCGGACGTTTTCCTGCCGCTGAAGTAGCGCGCTCTGTAGGGTGGGTCGAGCGAAGCGAAGCCCATCCTGCGGTCTCAGCTTCGGCGGACAAGTCGCGAACGCACCCTGCGATCTGATAGTGTCCCCTGCGAAGCCGCGATCTCTGGTGCCACAACATGACCGAAGCCATCATCCGCGCTGCGGCGGAGCATGATCTGCCCGAGGTGCTTGACCTTTATCGGCACCTTCACCCCGATGATCCCGAGCTGGAACCGGCAGCTGCCGAGCGCGTCTGGTCCAGATTGCTGGCATCGGGCTTCACGACCGTGATCGTGGCGCAGGCAGCGGAACGGCTTGTGTCCTCGTGCACCCTCGCAATCGTGCCGAACCTGTCGCGAGGCGGTCGATCCTATGGGGTGATCGAGAATGTCGTCACGCACGCCGACCACCGCCGGCTGGGGCTCGGCCGGCGGGTTCTTGCGCATGCGGTCGATCTGGCCTGGCAGGCCGACTGCTACAAGGTCCTGCTCGCGACGGGGTCGAAGCGGGAGACCACCTTGCGCTTCTACGAGGGGGCCGGCTTTGTTCGCGGCGGCAAGACCTACTTCGAAATGCGGCGCCCCTAGTGGGCGGTTTGGCCGGAGCTTTGCCGCTCACCGGGCAGGGTCCGCTTCGAGGCGGTGATGCGGGCCGCCGAGCAATCCGGTCTTCCCGGCAGGAAGGGTCGTTTGCGGGAGGGGACGACATCCTACGCTAAGGGACCCCGAGTTTTGCGAGCCAGTCCACGTCGCTCCTTCAAGAACGCACTTGGCTTAGTATTCGAGCATCTGAAGATCAGTCGGCTCCGGTTTCGCGCCTGCTGCGGTCAGCATCGCGTGAACCTGGCCCCGATGGTGTGTCTGGTGGTTGAAAAGCTGCATGACACAGAGCGCTTTTGGCTTCTCGATCCGGGTGGTACCATCCCCGGGATACCAGACAAGCATCCCGTCCAAATCCGCGTCGCGCAATCTCGCGGCCCACTCTTCGATTTCCTCGTTTCTTTGTAAACGAAGCGCCTTGAAGTCAGCCCAATCCGACGGGCTTGTAAGCGAGTGCTTGATGGTTTCCTCCGGACGCTCGTTCCCTTTTAATCGTTCCAGTATCAGCGCATCAGCCCAATAGAGATGGTTCAATGTCGCTGCGATCGATTGGAAGAAGGCACCTCGATCTTTCCAGCGATCCTCGTTGGTGAGCCCATCGGCGGCCGTTACCAACGAGGCATTCTGCCAAGTGTTATAACGGGACATGAGTCGGCAATATCCGGCAGAGATCATCTCATCCTCCAATTTCATCGATGTTTGGCTGGAACAGTGCCGGGCGGATCAGTCTCGTCCGATGCAATCCGCGTCATAACGCCGAAGGTCAGGCTGGTCGCCTGAGTGACGGATTTGCTGCACTTCAACAGTACGTATAGGCTTTTCGCCGTTCCCTGACAACCATGCGCGGCGTGCATCGCGCGATAACCCTTCATCCGGTATGTAGGATGGGTAGAGCGAAGCGAAACCCATCATCTAATCGATGAGTTCAACTGCGCTCCACCCATCCTGCGCGTTCTGAATCCAGGCTCGATGAAAGCCGGAGAGAGGCAATGACGTGTGGCCCTTCACGAAAGACAAGAGTCAGCGCTTCGAGAGCTGGCCAATCGTGCGTTCCAAACCCGGTGGGAAGACCTACGGCCGCTCGATCTCGTTGTTCGTCAACAATGTGCAGTGCCATCTCACGACTGTGGATGTGTACGGGGACGGCTCGATAGATTGTTGGGGCTTTGTCGATAGGGCACTGTTCAAGGCCAAATTGAACTCTCGGTGGGTTGTCCCTGATCCAGCAGGAGATCAGTCCTTGTCAGTCTTTCACCTGGACACGGCCTGCATGAGTGTCGGCAAGTGGTTTCAGACGCGATCGAGCATAGCGGAGGAGGTCGACGCGACCATCCGGTCATTGAATCCCGGCATGCAGGGTTTGATCGACATGCAGGGTTCGGACGTCGAGATTCGCGGCAAAGTGCGGACCGCAAAGATGGGGATTTCCGACAAAAGGGCCTACCGCGTCGCAGGCGCAGCGGACGAGGAAATTCTAGCCGACGACGTGCCGATTCTCAAGGCAACGGGCGTAGGAACGGAACTGACGCGGCTATTCGTGTTTGCCGACGGTTTGTTGCGGATCGGCCCTGACGGCGATCCTTTCCCGCTTGAGAAATTGTCTTCGCGATACGCAGAAGGAGAGATCAGCAATCAAGCTCCAGCCGGAAGTCTGGTCCATCTGCCTGGATTAGGCGAATTCCGGCCGACAGAAGTATTCGGACGCATCTCTGTCCATGATCGTATCGGCGAAATCCACGACATGCTCGATAAATTGAACGGTGGCTCCGGCGTGGTTCAGCACTGCGCTCGACTTTATGAGCAGTATAAGTCCGAGCCGACGCCTCAGATGAAGGATGCCTTGCGCTCGGCGTATGAGGCCGTCCCGGAACATTTGCGCTGTTACTGCGGGGATATGGATACACGCGATACGGCAATCCGAAAGGCGCTCTTCGGGTAGTGTGTTATGAGTGCCCCTGGCCCGGAGCTGTCGCGCGTAGGGCGGTTGCGCTTGGCTCATCCGCCCGATATGCGCGCCATCTGCTCGAACTCCTTGACCAGCCGCTCCCGCTCCAGCCGGGACAGCCGCTGGATCCAGAAACGACCGTCCGTCGTCGTTCTCGTGATCCAAACCATCATGGTGGACCACGCCAGCGGGGGAAGCTCACGCAGGGTGCGGAGCCGGTTCGCAATACTCGATCAGCAATTCGGTGAGGACACGTATCTTCCGTGCGGGATGCTGACCCGGCGGGCGGATCACATATGCACCCGCCGGAGGCGGGGGATAATTTGTCATGACCGGCACGAGCGCTCCGGAGGTTACATATTCGTGGGTGAGGCTGTCGGGAAGATAGGCGATCCCGAGGCCTGCTGTTGCGGCGGCGAGCAGAGCCGCGCCGTTGTCGGCCTTGAACCGCCCCTGCGGACGAACCGTGATGATCTTGTCGCCATCCATGAGCTGCCAAGCTTCGGTGCTCTGCATGAGGGCCTCATGGGCGACGAGTTCCTCCGGCGTCCCGGGCGACCCACGCGCCTTGATGTAGTCCGGGCTCGCGACAAGCTTCCCGTGGATCGGTCCGATGCGTCTTGCGATCAAGTTGGAGTCCTGGAGATAGCCAACCCGTATCGCACAATCATAACCCTCCGTGATGAGATCGACGAAGCGATCGCTGTAGCAGGTGTGGATCTGGAGCTGGGGGTGGCGTCGGGCCATTTCCGCGAAGATGGGAGCGAAGTGAGTCGGGCCGATCGAAAGCGGCACTGCAACCCGCAGGCGGCCGCGAAGGTCACCGGCAGGTAGGATCGCTTCCCTGGCCATGTCGATCTCGGCGCGGACTCTGGCTGCATGGTCTCGGAACGTGACGCCGGCTTCCGTGAGAGCAGCCCCGCGGGTCGTTCGTGCAAGGAGCTGGACGCCGAGTTCCGCTTCAAGCCGGAACAGCCGACGACTGACGATCGACTTGGAGACGCCGAGCCGGAGCGCCGCGGACGAAATCCCGCCGGCGTCGGCAACTTCGACGAATGTCCGGATCTCTTCAATATCCAATTCAACGTTCCTCATTTTGCGACACAGCGTGCCACGAAGCGACGCTACCGCATCGCATTTGGGAACGCCAATGTCCGTCCGAGGCAACGTCGTCGCAGGCGTATGTCTCCGAAAACCAGTGCCGCTCACAACGGCAGCAAAGGATGCAACAATGACTTTCCGTAACGGCCTTGCTTCGCTGCTTCGCCCCGAAGACTCTGTCCTCGTTCTGATCGACCACCAGCCGTACCAGCTCGCGAACGTGAACAGCCACGAACCGCAGATGGTGATCAACAATGCGACGGGCCTCGCGAAGGCCGCCAAGGCCTTCGGGGTCCCCACGATCCTGACCACCGTGATCGCTGAGCGGGGTGGTCTCCTCTTCCCTCAGATCACGGATGTATTCCCTGGCCAGAAAGTGATCGACCGGACGCTCATCAACACCTGGCAGGATCAGAAGGTGGTGAATGCAGTCAAGGCGACAGGCCGCAAGCAGCTGATCATCGCGGGCCTGTGGACCGAGGTCTGCGTTGCGATGCCGACGATTCAGGCCCTCGGCGAAGGCTGGGATGTCACCGTCATCACCGATGCCTCGGGCGCCGTTTCGGTCGAGGCCCACGAGATCGCAATCCAGCGCATGATCGCTGCGGGCGCGAACATGATGACCTGGCTGGCGCTGGCGGCCGAATGGCAGCGCGACTGGGCCAGGACCGATCAAGCTGTCGCGCTGACGGAGGTGATCACGCAGCACGCCGGCGGCAGCGGCATCGCGTATCTGTGGGAGCAGCAGCTGCTCAACACGCCTGTCCCAGGCAACGCCGGATGATCTGAACGGGTGCGTAGGGTGGATTTGCCCGCGGCTGCGCGAAAGCAGGCCGTTGGCGTCGTTTGTCATCTCTCCCGTCGCGCCGGGGGATGGCGGATTACGGGTCGCCAATCCACCCTACTAATCTCGCGACATCTTCTCATACTTCTTCGCCAGTCGATCCCGCTTCAGCCGGGACAGCCGCTGGATCCAGAACATCCCGTCGAGCTGATCGATCTCGTGCTGGTGGCAGACTGCGCGCAAGGCTTCCGACTCCTCGGTCTGCACGGTGCCGTCGAGATCCCGATAGCTGATCCGCACGCGGGCGTGGCGCTGAACCTCGTCGTTGACGCCGGGCATCGAGACGCTGCCCTCGCGGTGCATGATCATCTCGGGCGAGGCCCATGTGATCTCCGGATTGACGTAGGTCCGCGCGCCGTCCTTCGGGTCGAGCTCGAGCACGACGACGCGCAGGGGCACGCCGATATGTGGCGCCGTGATGCCGATGCCGGGGGCGGCACGCATCGTGTCCAGCAGGTCCGTTGCAAGCTCGCGGAGGGCGTCGTCGAATGCGGTCACGGGACGGGCCGGCATCGCGAGGCGGCGGTCGGGGTAACGGATGATCGGACGGATGGCCATGCAGCCTCCTACCACTCACGGATGGTTGAAGCATCCCGTTCTTGACGCCCTACCAACTGGAAGGTAGCTAAGCGGCATGCCCAACGTTTCCTCGACCGCCGACGACATCCTGGCCTGCGCCCGCAGCTTGATCATTGCGGGCGGCTACAACGGCTTCAGCTACGCCGACGTCGCCGAAATCGTCGGCATCCGCAAGCCGAGCATTCACCACCATTTCGCCAGCAAGGTCGATCTGGTCCGAACTCTCGTGTCGCGGTATCGCGAGGAAGCGGAGGCGGGGCTGGCGGCGCTCGAGCGCAATGTCCCTGATCCGCGCGACCAGCTCAAAAGCTATGTCGGATACTGGGAGGCGTGCATCTCCGATGCGACGGCTCCGTTCTGTGTCTGCGCGTTGCTGGCCAGCGAGCTTCCGATCCTGCCGGAGGAGGTGGCGCTCGAGGTCCGCGCGCATTTTCGCGCGCTGGCGTCGTGGCTGAATTCGGTGATGGAGCGCGGCAAGCGGAAAGGGCGGCTGAAACTCTCCGGCACGGCCCGGGTCGAGGCTGAAGGATTCATGGCGACTGTTCACGGTGCGATGCTGTCGGCGCGCGCCTATGGCGATCCAAAAATGTTCGGTGTGATCACCGCCCCGATGCTGGATCGGCTGTCCGCCAAGCACTGAGAGATATCGGCGAGACGACAACGACACGCCCGGAGGCGGGCGAGGGTGATTTGTTACGTCGAAAACTACCAACTAGTAGGTAAGGAGAAGATGCAGTGGCACATGATCAATTGAATTTCGTTCGAGCCGATCGCGAGCGATGGCTGAAGCAATACTATTTCACCCGGGCGGCGTTCTCCGTTGCCTGGGTCGTTGCCGCGTTGGCTGTCGGCCAATCATCCGCGATCGCCGGCGCCTTGCTCGTGCTCTATCCCGCGTGGGATGCCGCGGCGAATGTCGTGGACGCGCTTCGCAGCGGCGGGGTGAAACGAAATCCGACCCAGTCGTTCAACGTCGTGGTCAGCCTGGCGACCACCGTCGCGGTCCTCATCGCGCTGCAGATGAGCATGAACCTCGTGCTCGCCGTGTTCGGAGCCTGGGCGATCCTGTCAGGATTGCTTCAGCTGGGAACGGCAATCCGGCGCTGGAGGAGCTTTGGTGCGCAATGGGCCATGGTGCTGAGCGGTGGCCAGTCGGCCCTGGCCGGCGGCTTCTTCATCTTTCAGGCGTCGACGCCCACGGTGCCGTCGATCGCGACCGTCACAGGCTATGCGGCGGTCGGCGCGGTCTACTTCCTGGTCTCGGCGATCTGGCTCGCCGTCAGCGAATGGCGCCAGCGCGCCGGGCGAGCTCAATTGGGCTGATGCGATGGTGACAATGGGAGGATGACATCATGCCGGTGTTTTGCCCGACGTGTCAAATCGCGGCTCGGAATCGCAAGCCACCGGCACGGCCAGCCGCTCGCATCGTAAGTCATTGATCCCGCTTGGGCCGTCTACTGTGCATGGGGTTGTTTTCGCGCTTCTTGTTGGCAGGTCGCGTTTGATCGATAGTTGGTCTATGACCTGCAGGCGATGATCCAAAGCGCGCGCAGGCTTCCCCTCGCGCCAGAACATGCGCCGAAGCATGCCTCATGTCTGATGATCTGAACTGGCTTTCTGCCCGTGAGTTGGCCCGGCGCTTCGCCGGCGGCGAGCTGTCGCCGGTCGATGTGCTCGACGCGACCCTGGCGCGGCTGCACGCGGTCGATCCCGTCCTGAATGCGGTGTGTCTGCTGGACGAGCCGCAGGGGCGGCGTCTGGCGGCGGAGTCCAGGGATCGCTGGCGTCGCGGAACGCCGCTCGGGCCGCTCGACGGCGTGCCCGTTGCGATCAAGGATACCGCGCAGGTCACGGGATGGCCGATGCGGATCGGCTCCCACGCCACTGCGGCCGCGCCGAGCACGCAGGATACGCCCGGCGTGGCCCGGCTGCGCGAGGCCGGGGCCGTGTTCTTCTGCAAGACGACGACCCCCGAATTCGGCTGGAAGGGCATCACCCATGGCCCGCTGACCGGCATCACCCGCAATCCCTGGGATGTTTCCCGCACGCCCGGCGGCTCCAGCGGCGGCTCGGCCGCGCTGGTGGCGGCCGGAGTGGTGCCTCTCGCCACCGGAGGCGACGGCGGCGGCTCCATCCGCATCCCGGCGGCGTTCAGCGGCGTGTTCGGATTGAAGCCGAGCTACGGCGTGGTGCCGAACCTCCCCGGCGTCATGGGAACCCTCGCGGTCTATGGCGGCCTGTCGCGCGATGTCGCCGACAGCGCGCTGCTCCTGAACGTGCTCACGCGCCCGGACCCGCGCGACTCCTTTGCCATTCCCCATCGCGGCATCGATTATCTCGATGGACTCGACCGCGGCGTCGCTGGCCTGCGGATCGCATGGTCGCCCGATCTCGGCTTTCCGGTCGCCGACCCCGCCGTGGTGGCCGGCATGCGGCCGGCGCTCGACGCGCTGGAGAAGGCCGGCGCCGATGTGCGAAATGTTGCGCTCGATCTGTCCGGCGCGAAGCCAGCGCTGGAAGCGATCTGGGGCGCCTCGCACGCCGCGCTGGTGCGCGATTTCAGCGGTGCGCAACTGGCGGCGCTCGATCCCGGCCTGCTGCGGTTGATCATCGCGGCCCAGGATCTGTCCGCGAGCGAACTGCAAGTCGCTTATGTCGAGATGCGCGCGCTGAGCCAGCAGATGCAGGCGTTTCACGGGGATTACGATCTGCTGCTGACGCCGACCGTTCCCATCACCGCTTTCGCGGCCGGCATCGATACGCCCGATGCTGCGCGCTTCCCGCAATGGTTCGACTGGACGCCGCTGACATGGCCGTTCAACCTGACGCGCCAGCCCGCCGCCTCGGTGCCCTGCGGATTTGTCGAGGGGCTGCCGATCGGCTTGCAGATCGTGGGGCCGATGTTCGCCGAGGAGACTATTCTGCGCGCGAGCCGGTGCGTCGAGCAGGCCTGCGCCACCGCTGCGCGACCAGGCCTCGCCGATGGCGCCGCGCGGACGTCTCTTCAAGGACGATGATCCGGTCGATCGGCGTGCCTCGGCGTCAGCGCGAGGCGGGAATTGCCCCGCATCGGCGCATGGCCTAACAATGCTCCCAACAAGAAGCATCCGGGAGGACCAACTTCATGCGCGGAATCGCGATCGCAGTGGCGGCAACCCTTGCAGCGGCAACGCCGGCCGCGGCCGACTATCTGGTCAAGGAGGTCGGCAGCTTCCACATCGGCGGGCGCACCGAGACGCTGAACGGGCTGCCCTCGAAGGAGATCGTGTTCTCGCCGGGCGCGCCGCCGATCAGGGTCGACCCGAACGGCGAGTTCGAGGTCGAGCAGATGTATGTCCAGTTCGTCAAGCAGGCTCAGCCAACGTCGAAACTGCCGCTGCTGCTCTGGCATGGCGGCGGCCTGTCCGGCGTCACCTGGGAGACCAAGCCCGACGGCAAGCCGGGCTGGCAGCAGTTCTTCCTCAATGCCGGCTATGACGTCTACGTCTCCGATGCGGTCGAGCGCGGCCGCGCCTCGTGGGCGCGCTACCCTGAAATCTTCAAGAGCGAGCCGTTCTTCCGGCCGAAGAAGGAGGCCTGGGAGCTGTTCCGGATCGGACCTGCTTACGAGGTCGGCGGCAAGCGCGAGGCGTTCGAGGGCGAGCAATTTCCGATCGAGGCGTTCGACCAGTTCGCCAAGCAGGGCATTCCGCGCTGGGCGACGAACGACGCCGCCACGCAAAAAGCCTATGACGCCCTGGTGCAGAAGGTTTGCCCGTGCATCATCCTGGTGCACAGCCAGGGCGGCAATTTCGGCTTCACCGCGGCGCTGAATGCGCCCGACAAGGTGAAGGCGCTGATCGCCATCGAACCGTCGGGCGCGCCTGATCCCGCCAAGGTCGATGCCGCAAAGCTCAAGGGCGTACCGCATCTGATTGTGTGGGGCGATTTCCTCGACAAGGTCCCGGTGTGGTCCAAGCTGGTGGTCAATCCGACCAGATGGGGGCAGGCGGTTGCGGCCGCCGGCGGCAAGGTCGATACGTTTGAGCTGCCCAAGATGGGGATCAAGGGCAACACCCACATGATGATGATGGACCGCAACTCCGACGACATCGCCAAGCTGGTCAACGACTGGATCGGGAAGCAGGGACTGGCGAATTAGGGGGCGGCCTGCGGCAGACCAGGGGTTCCCGCCGGACCAGAAAATTGCGGGAGCGGTGTCGGCTGGCATCGTTCCCGTTCGTCTTCCACACGAGACAGATCTGACGGGAGACCAAAATGACCCAATCCCCCTATCGCTGGGTGATTGTCGCCGCCGGCGGCCTGCTTGGCTGCGTCGCGATCGGCGGCATGTTTTCGCTGCCGGTGTTCCTGCAGCCGATTACCAAGGACACCGGCTGGTCGGTGACCGGCATCTCCAGCGCCATGACCATCGGCTTCCTGGCGATGGCCTTCACCAGCATGGCCTGGGGCACGGCGACGGACCGGTTCGGGCCGCGGCCGGTCGTCCTGACGGGCTCGACAGTGCTGGCGCTCAGCCTGTTCGCGGCGAGCCATGCGACCTCGCTGATCGTGTTCCAGTTCGTGTTCGGCCTGCTGACTGGCGCCTCCTGCGCCGCAATCTTCGCGCCGATGATGGCGACCGTCACCGGCTGGTTCGACACTCATCGCAGCCTTGCCGTGTCGCTGGTGTCGGCCGGCATGGGCGTGGCGCCGATGACGATGTCGCCGCTCGCGGCCTGGCTCGTCTCCGGCCATGACTGGCGCACCTCGATGCAGATCATCGCGCTGGTGGTCGGCGCCATCATGATTCCGGTCTCGTTCCTCGTGCGTCGTCCGCCCGCGCTCGCAAACGCGGTGGCTGCACCAACGGGCGAGGGGGCCGCGCAGAGCGAGATGTCGATGGGGGAGGCGCTGCGCTCGCCGCAATTCCTCATCCTGCTCGCGACCAATTTCTTCTGCTGCGCCACCCATTCCGGCCCGATCATCCACACCGTCAGCTATGCCGTGAGCTGTGGCATTCCGCTGGTCGCGGCGGTGACGATCTACAGCATCGAGGGGTTTGCCGGCCTCGGCGGGCGCATCGCCTTCGGCCTGATGGGCGACCGCTTCGGCGCCAAGCGCGTGCTGGTCTCGGGCCTCCTGCTCCAGGCGTTCGGCGCGCTCGCCTACGTCTTCGCGCATCAGCTTGCGACGTTCTACGCGGTCGGCGCGGTGTTCGGCTTCATCTATGCCGGCACCATGCCGCTCTATGCCGTGCTGATCCGCGAAAACTTTCCACTGCGCATGATGGGCACCGTGATCGGTGGCACTGCGATGGCCGGCAGCCTCGGTATGGCGACCGGCCCGCTTGCCGGCGGACTGATCTACGACGCGTTCTCGAGCTACGCCTGGCTCTACATCGCCTCCTGGGCGATGGGCTTGGGGGCCTTCCTGATGGCGATGAATTTTAGGCCGTTCGCCAAGCCGCAAGGCGAGGCGGCAATCGCCGTGGCGTGAGGGGTCTATGACCGGATGCGTTTCTCGAAGAACAGATCCGGATAGGGATCGTTGCTGAAGCGCGGGATCTCGCTCCAGCCCGTGGTGCGGTAGAGCTGGCCGGCTTCCGGCAGTGCGCTGTTGGTGTCGAGCCGCAGCAGCTCGATGCCGAGCCCGCGCGCCGCGTCCTCGGCCGCGTCCATCAGGCGACGGCCGAGCCGCAATCCGCGCGCGGCGGGGGCGACCCACAGCCGCTTGATCTCGGCATAGCCGTGATCCGTTCCCTTCAGTCCCACGCAGCCGATCGGCAGCGTGTCCGACATCGCGACGAGAAAGCTGCCGCGCGGACGGCGCATGTCCTTGGCGTCAGGGTCGCGCGACAGCGAGACGTCAAAGCCCTGCTTGAAGCGGCGGCCGAGCTCGGCATAGTACTCGCCGAGGCAGTAGCGCGCCTCTTCGGATCGCGGGTCCATCTCCTCCAGCGCAACGCGCTCGCGCGTCAATGCAGAGGCGATCAGGTCCATCGCAGCCAGCAGCGCCTCGGCTTGCGAATGCTGGGCGATGAAACCCTCGGCCTGGGCGTTCGACAGCGCCTCATAGGCCGCGAACTCGCGCCGGCCCGTGCGCGTGAGTCTTGCCACGCGGCGGCGCGCATCGTCCCCATGGGTGGTGGTCTTGACCAGCCCATCGTCCTCGAGGCTGCGGAGCAGCCGGCTCATCAGCCCGGAATCGAGCCCGAGATAGTCGCGGATCTCGGCGACGTCCGAACGTCCGTGCCCGATCGCGTTGAGCACGCGCGCCGCGCCGAGCGGCCGGCCGCGTCCGAGAAACGAGGTGTCGAGCGCGCCAACGGCTGAGGTGACGGCGCGGTTGAAGCGGCGAACGCGGGAGACGGGGTCGAGCATATATCTGACTTTAGTCAGATATTAGTTCAAGGTCAATCGGAGTGTCGGTTTCACTTCGCCAGCGTCAGCAGCGGCTTGTCCTTGGCGACGATATAGGTCGCAAGCTCGCTCGCGGTCTCGTTGCCGACGTTCTTGGCCGCATGCACCGTGCCGGCCGGAATGAACAGCACGTCGCCCGCCTTCAATGTCACGGGCGGCTTGCCTTCGACGGCGTATTCGATGGCGCCCGTCAGCACGTAGATGACCTCTTCGCCCGGATGGGTGTGCCGGCCGAACGCCACGCCGGGCGCGAGGTCGACGCGCACCTGCACGGCTTCGTGGCCGGGTGTGCTGAGATCGTGGCGCTGGAGGTCGGTGCGTGTGACACTGGCCGGCTGCGCCGCCGCGGCCGGCAGGGTGAACAGGTTTGCGGCGAGCAGGGCGGCGCTCGACAGCACGCGCAGGGTTCGCAAGAGATGATGGCTCATGGTCGGCTCCGTGTGGTCGCTGGATTGATCGCACCGCGCGGGCCCGGCCGACGCCGGCCGGTTCCCGCGTCGTGGCGCTTCAGACGAGAGTGGTGGTCACGTCGATGTTGCCGTGCACCGCCTTGGAGTAGGGGCAGATGCCGTGCGCGGCCTCGATCAGCTCTTGCGCAACCACGCGGTCGACGCCGGGGACGCTGACGTCGAGACGGGCACGCAGGAAGAAGGCGCCGCCGGCGTTGTTCAGGTCGATCGTGGTGTCGACCGACGGCTCGCTCGGCAGCTTGACCTTGCGCTGCGCGGCGGCGAGCCCGAGCGCGCCGAGGTAACAGGCCGACCAGGCGGCGGCGAACAGGTTTTCGGCGGCCGGATGCGGCTGCGCCAGCTTGATGTCCAGCGAGCCGTCGCTGGAGCGCGCAGCACCGTCGGCGCCTGACGTGACGTGGGTCTTGCCGGTGAAGAGAAGTTTTGCAGCGGATGACATGGCGGAGTTCCTTCGGGATCGATTTATATCGTATCCGATCTAATCGGATACGCGCTGAAATAAACCCCGTGCCCGACCTAGTCAAGCTCTTCCGATTTAATCGGATGCGATTTATATCCGTGGCCAGATCACGAATTGCGGAGGTTCCCGTGGCCCGTCCCCCCAAAGCCGCCGGCAAAGGCCGAAAACTGTCGAATTTCCTGTGCTTTGCGATCTATTCGGCCAATCTCGCCTTTGGCCGCGCCTACAAGCCTCTCTTGGACAAGGTCGGTCTGACCTACACCCAGTACATCGCGATGGTTGCGCTCTCGGACGAGGACGAGCTCACCGTCGGCGCGCTCGGCGAGAAGCTGTTCCTGGAATCGAACACGCTGACGCCGATCCTGAAGAAGCTCGAGCAGATGGGTTACATCAAGCGCCACCGGGATCCCGCCGACGAGCGGCAGGTGCGCCTGAGCCTGACGCCTGCGGGGCGCAAGCTGATCGAGCAGGATCTCGGGGGATCGCTGATCGAGGCGACCGGCCTCGGCGACGATTTTCCGGTGGTGCAGCAGACGGTGAGCCGTTTGCGCGACAATCTGCTGCGCGCGACGAAGGCCGACGACTAGCCTATCTGCAAATCGGCGGCCGGTTTGGTTGCGTTTCAATTGTGGAGCGATGACAGGAATTGCCGAAGCTCGGGAGTCCTGGGATTGGCAAAGAGCTCCTCGGGCGGTCCCATCTCATGGACCTTGCCCTGATGCATGAAGATGAGGCGATCGGCGATCTTGCGCGCAAAGCCGATCTCGTGGGTCACCATCATCAGAGTCATGCCCTCCTTGGCGAGGCTTTCGACGACACGCAGGACCTCGCCAACCAGCTCCGGATCGAGCGCGCTGGTGATCTCGTCGCACAGGAGCACGGCCGGTTCCATGGCGAGCGCGCGCGCGATGGCGACGCGCTGTTGCTGGCCGCCCGAAAGGCGGTCGGGCATCGCGTCGAATTTCTCCTCCAGACCGACGCGTGCGAGCAGGGCGCGGGCCTGCTCTTCGCCGTGTCGCGCTGCTCGCTTCTTGACGAGCTTCGGGGCCAACATGATGTTGCGCCCGACGTTTAAATGGGGAAACAGGTTGAAGCTCTGAAAAATCATGCCCACCTGTTGGCGCAGCTCACGCATCGCAGCGGCGCTGTCATGATCGATCTGCTTGTTCTTGATCAGGATCGCGCCGCTGTCGAAGCGCTCCAGCCCGTTGATGCAGCGCAGGAGGGTCGATTTGCCCGAGCCGCTCCTGCCGATGATCGCGATGACCTCTCCAGGCTCCACGTTCAGGTCAACGCCTTTGAGGACCTGCGTTTCCCCAAATGACTTGTAGAGCGCGGCGATCTCAACGATGGGCGGCATGGAGCGTCCTTTCGAGCGCGCGAGCGGTAAGGCTGATCGGATAGCACAAGGCAAAATAGATCAGTGCGACCACGGCATAGACCGTGAAGGGCCGGAAGGTTGCGTTGGTGATCATGCCTCCGGCCTTGGTCAGTTCGACGAAGCCGATGACGGAGGCGAGCGCCGTGCCCTTGATGACCTGGACCAGGAATCCAACGGTTGGGGGAATCGCAATGTTCAGCGCCTGGGGGAGAATGACGTGACGCAGTTGCTCTCCAAAAGTGAGAGCCAGGCTCCGCGCCGCCTCCCATTGGCCACGCGGAACGGAGGCGACGCAGCCGAACCAGATCTCGCTCAGAAAGGCACTCGTATAGGCGGTCAGCGCCAGCGCCGCGGCGGTCCATGCCGAGGTCTGGACGCCAAACAGCGCCAGGCCGAAATAGGCGAGGAAGAGCTGGATCAGGAGCGGCGTGCCCTGGAACAGCTGAATGTAGAAGCCGACGACACGGCGGGCACCGTTCGAAGGCGTCAGGCGGGCAATCAAGAGGGCGAAACCGACCAGGCCTCCGCCGATGAAGGCGATCAGCGACAGGCCCACGGTCCAGCGCGCGGCGAGCAGCAGGTTGCGCACAATATCCCACAGCGTGAATTCAACCATGCCCTCAGTCTCCAAACAGGAAGCGTGGGCCGAGCCAATTGAGCAGTCGCCGCAGAACGATCGACAGAGCGAGATAGATCAGGGCGGCGACGATGAAGGCTTCGAAGGCCCGGAAGTTGCGGCTCTGGATCAAATTGGCGGCAAAGCTCAGCTCCTCGGTGGAGATCTGCCCGCACACCGACGAGCCAAGCATCACGATGATGATCTGGCTGACGAGTGCCGGCCAGATCTTGCGCAGTGCCGGCGGCAGCACGACGTGAAAGAAGGTCTGCATCGGCGACAGCGCCAGGCTTAGTGCCGCCTCGACCTGGCCGCGCGGTGTCGCCTCGATGCCGGCGCGGATGATCTCGGTGGCATAAGCGCCGAGATTGACCACCATCGCGAGGATGGACGCGGCCTCCGGCGACAGTCGGAAGCCTGCCGCCGGCAGGCCGAAGAAGATGAAGAAGAGCTGCACGATGAACGGCGTGTTGCGGAATAGTTCGACATAAGCACCCGTCACGGCCTTCAACCAGGCCGGTCCATGAATGCGCGCCCAGGCGCATCCGACGCCCAGCGCAAGCCCTCCGGTCGCGGAAGCCGCGGTCAATCCAAGCGTCCATGCGACGCCCTTGGCCAGCATGCGCCAGTCGACAAGAATGGACCCGAAATCGAGATCGACCACGGCGCCGTTCACTCCGGCAGGTCGCCGGTGGACCTGCCGAGCCATTTCCGCGAGAGCGCCTCGAGGGCGCCTTCGGCCTTGGCCGCGAGAATGATCTCGTTGAGCTTGGCGCGCAACGCGTCCTCGCCCTTGCCGACGCCGATGAAGTTCGGGCTGTCCTTGAGCAGGAATTTGTATTCGGCGCCGAGTTGCGGGTTCTTGGTGATCATCGCCGCTGCGACTTGCGCGCTGGTCGCGACCGTCTGGGTCTGGCCGGCGACGAAGGCGGAGATGGTGGCGTTGTTGTCCTCGAACCTTCGGATCTCGGCCGTCGGTGGCGCGACCTTGGTCAGTTCTGTATCGTCCACCGAGCCGCGTGTCACGGCGATCGATTTTCCGGCCAGCGCGTCCGGCGTCTTCAGCTCCATCGTCTTGGGCGCGAACACGCCGATGAAGAACGGCGAATAGGCGACGGTGAAGTCGATGACCTTCTCGCGATCCGGATTCTTGCCAAGCGTCGAGATGACGAGATCGGCCTTTTTGGTCTGAAGATAGGGAATGCGGTTGGCGGTCGTGACCGGGATCAGCTCCACAGTTGCGCCGAGCTTTCCGGCGATCAGTCGCGCCATGTCGATATCGAGACCCTGCGGCTGCATGTCGGAACCGACGAAGCCGTAAGGAGGGAAGTCCGTGGGAATGGCAATCCGGACCGCCTTGCTGCGGACGATGCCGTCGAGCGCCGTCTGCCCCGAGGCCTCCACGGCGGCAAAGACCGAGAGTATGGCGGCGAAACCGATCGAAAAACCACGCCTTGAAACCCGCATCACGATTTCTCCTTGCTGACTGAACGCGACCTGGCGGTACGGCGATTGGATCGCGTTCCGCTGTTCGATCTTGTATGCAAGTGTTGTTCCACAAGATCGATCGGCGACAGGGCCTGGCGCAGCATCGCCAGCGGATCGCTGCCGGAGGCGAGGCGAAGCTTCTGCTTCCAGGTCCGCAGATGCGCGCCCATGCGCCGTTCCGCGAGCGGGATGTCCTTGGCTTCCAGCGCGGCGACGATCCCGACATGCTCGTCGTAGGAGCGCCTGGCTTCGCCTTGCGTCTGATGGTGCGCGGCGATCAGCGCCGTGCGAACGGTGAGATCGCGCAAAGTCTGGGCAAGAAGCTCATTGCCGAGGCAGCGGGCAAGGCAGACATGGAAATCGCCGAGGATGAAGCTTCGTAAGCCGACGTCGGAGCCTTTAATAGCCTGCGATTGGCGCCGCAAATGATCCCGCAGCAGGCGCAGCTGCGCAGTGTCCAGCGGGCCGGCGCCACGCAACAGCCCGGTCTCGATCACGAGGCGCGCCGCGAACGCTTCGGCGGCCTGTTTTTCACTGGGCTCCAGCAGGTACCATCCGCGGCGGGCGCTGACCGACACGAGGCCGCGCGTTTCGAGCCGCACCAGCGCCTCGCGGACGATGGTGCGGCTGCAGCCGAACAATTCGGCCAGTTGCTGCTCGCCGAGGCGGCTTCCCGGCTCCAGCTTCTTCGCCAGGATGGCGTCCAGCAGGCGATCGCTGATCTGCAGGGCAGTGGTCATCGCAAGTCCCCAATGAGGGCGTGTTACAGTCATACTTGTATACAAGATTTGGCCGACATGCTATCGCCCGGGTGGCCCCTCAAACGATAATTCCGCATGACCCATTTCTGGCATCTCGACGTCGCGCAACTGACACAGGGCTACAGAACGCGCGCGTTCACCCCGGTCGACGTCATCAGGGATTGCCTGGATCGCGCACGCGATTGCGATCGCTCGCTCAATGCCTTCCTGCATTTCAGCGAGGCCGACGCGCTGCGCGCGGCTGAGGCAAGCCGCAGGCGCTGGGACGAAGCAAGGCCGCTCGGCGTGCTCGATGGCATCCCGGTGTCGGTAAAGGACAATTTGCATGTCGCGGGCATGCCGACCACGTGGGGCAGCGAGCTGATGCGCGGCTTCGTCGCGACTGAAGACGAGGAGCCGGTGGCCAGGTTACGAGCGGCGGGCGCGGTGCTGTTCGCAAAGACCAGCCTGCCGGAGTTCGCAATGCAGGGCTATACCGCCAATGCCCTGAAAGGCACCACGTTCAACCCGCTCGCTTTGTCGCTGACACCCGGTGGTTCCTCGGGCGGCGCGGCGGCCGCTGTTGCCGCCTTCTGCGGACCGCTGGCGCTGGCGACCGACGGCGGCGGTTCAATACGGCGACCGGCCTCGCATTGCGGCCTCGTCGGATTCAAACCGTCCGCCGGGCTCGTGAAGCGGCGCGGTGGTCTGCCCGAGATATTTTGGGGGCACGAGGTGGTCGGCGGAATTGGGCGAAAAATTGCGGACGTTGCGAGCTTCACGGAGACGCTGGCCGGGCAGCAGCTCTTCGCCGCTTCGAAGAAGATCAAAATCCTGTACGTGCCGAGCTTTTCGGGCGCGCCCGTCGATCCGGGCATCGACGATGCTGTAAAAAGGGCGGCGCAGCGCTTTGAGTCGATGGGACATGTCGTCGAGACCGGAGCATCGTTCGACCTCGCCGAGGAGATCAACGGCTTGTGGCCACTGCTTTCCGCGATCGGTCTGGCCTGGCTGTTTGAAGATGACGCACGCTGGCCTGAACTTGGCCTTCGCCACGGGGCGCAACCTGACGAGTTGATGTGTGGCGAGGCGGCTCGCGCTGCTCTGCAAGAGGGCCGCGCGGCCCGGGCGACCGGCCTGTTCAATCTCGTCAATGCAATTTCGCGGCTCGAACGGCAATTGGATGTGCTGTTCGCGTCCTACGACGCGATCCTCACGCCCGGCACCGCGTCTTTGCCCTGGCCTGCCGATCAACCCTATCCCGAAACGATCGCAGGGCAGGCGGTCGGGCCGCGCGGGCACGCTGTCTTCACCGCCATCGCCAACGCCGCCGGCTTGCCGGCGCTCGCGATCCCTTGCGGATGGGTGTCGAAGCTGCCGACCGGCTTCCAGTTGCTCGGCCCGAAGGGAGCTGACGCCGCCGTGCTGGCGTTGGGGCGGGAATTCGAGCAGAACTTTCCGCTTGAAGCGCCTGCCGCCGAGGCCGGAACGCATGACGGGAGAGCATCGTGAGCAATGCGAGTGAAGTTGCGGACCGGCTGGTCGCAGCCCGCAGCAGCGGGCCGGTTTCTTGGCGCGATATTCTGCCTTCGGATCGTGCCGCCGCCTACGCGATCCAGGATGCCACGCTTGCCCGGATCGGCCCGATCGGCGGCTGGAAGGTCGGGGCGTCAGGCCCGGAGGCCGAGCCGATCTGCGCGCCGCTGCCCGCGTCGTGTCTGCTTGCCTCCGGCGCGCGACTGGGGATCGGATTGCTGCGCGGTGTGGAAGCGGAAGTCGCGCTCCGGGTCGGGCGCGCGCTCACGGCTCACGATGCCGCATTGCCCGATCGCGAATTGGCACGAGCCTTCGATGCTGCGTATCCCGCCATCGAGGTGGTCGAGACGCGGCTCGAGGATTGGACCAACAGCGCTGCTTTGGCCCAGCTCGCGGATTTGCAGAGCCACGGCGCGTTATTGATCGGACCAGCCTCGACAGTCAGCCTTGATTCCATCGATCTGCGGAGCGTCGAGGCGCACATCTCCGTCGGCGATGATATCAGCCGGCGAACCACCGGAGGCAATCCGGCAGGCGACATCTGGCGTCTGCTGCGCTGGCTCGTTCGCCATTGTGCCGAGCGTGGCGCGCCTCTCTTGCCGGGCCACATCGTCACGACCGGTTCGTGCACCGGCATGATCTTCGCACGAGAGGGCGCCAGCGTCCGCGCACGCCTGGCGGGGTTCGGCGAGGTTGCCGTCGATTTCTGAGGTAGCTAACAGCCATGGCGGGCTTTTTTCCGCATCATGCCTCAGCTTTCGGGCCGGATCAGCTTGATGTCCTGATCGGCGGCCCAACCGGCAACGTCCTCGCGCTTCAGTGCGGTTGCCATCAGATCCGGAAACTGGTCCGGCGTGCAGGCAAAGACGGGAATGCCGAGGCTTGCGACCTTTGCCGCCAGCACGGGGTTGTACGAGGGGTGGCCGGTATCGGTCAGTGCCAATAGGACGATCACGTTGATCCCGCGCACTGCGAGCCGCGCCAGCCGGTCGACCAGCACATCCGCGTTGCCGCCCTCGTAGAGGTCGGTGATCAGGATCAGATGCGCTTTCGCCGGCCGTTCGATGCGCTCCTCGCAATAGGCGACGGCGCGGTTGATGTCGGTACCGCCGCCGAGCTGGACGCCGAACAGCACCTCGACGGGATCGGCGAGCTCTTCGGTCAGGTCGACGATTGCGGTGTCGAAACAGACGAGCTTGGTCGCGACCACCGGCAGCGAGGCCATCACCGCCGCGAAGATCGAGGCATAGACGACGGAGGTCGCCATCGACCCGGACTGGTCGACGCACAGGATGACCTCTTCGAGATCGACGATGCGACGCTGCTGGCGCAGGAAGCCGATCAGCCGTTCGGGCACCACGGTGCGGTGCTCGGGCTGGTAATGGCGAAGATTGGCCTTGATGGTGCGTGGCCAGTCGATGTCGGCAAAGCGCGGGCGGCTGGTCCGCAGCGAGCGGTTCAGGGCGCCGCGGATCGCGTCCGCCGTGCGCCGCTCGAGCCGCTCCATCAGCTCCGCCACCACCTTGGCAATCACGATGCGCGCGGTGTCCTTGGTCTTCTCCGGCATCACGCCGCGCAGCGCGACCAGATCGGCGATCAGGCTCACATCGGCCTCGACCGTTGCGAGGAATTCAGGCTCGACCAGCATCTGGCGCAAACCCTTGCGCTCGAAGGCGTCCTTCTGGATCACCTGCACCACCGGCGCGGGGAAGAATTCCCTGATATCCCCAAGCCATTTTGCGACGCGCGGTGCCGAGCCTCCGAGACCGCCGCGGCCCTTCTTCGGCGCATCCTCGCCGTCGCCATAGAGCGCCGTCAGCGCCTCGGACATGCGGCGGTCGCTGGCGGACAGGGCAGGGCCGTTCTCGGCGCCTTCGGCGTCAATGCCGAGGGCGAGCGTCCAGCGTCGGTTGCGTTCGTCGGCCTCGCTCATCGCGCAGCTCCTGATATGAGGAGTTCGAGCACGCGCGCCTGATGCTCGGGCCAGATCTGGCTGGTGCCGGCGAGCAGCCGATATCCCTTGGCTCCATCGGTGCTCCGCGCAAACAGAGCATCCATCAATCGCCTGCGCTCGGTACGGTCCAGCGCCGAGAATACGCGGCGGAACAGCGGCAGGCTGGCGGTGAAGGCCTCCTCGTCCAGCGTCATCAGCCAGGCGTCGACGGCGCTGCGGAGCGTTGCATCATGGATCAGCCGCTGGCCGGCGCCCTCGAAAAAGCCTTCGAAGAAGCCGGCCGCATCTGCGACGGGTGTGCCGGGCGAGAGCATTCGCGTCAGCAGGTCCGCCGCGTGACCGGCGGTCAGCAGCTCGGCCTCGTAGAGCAATCGTGCGGCGGTGCCGGCGATCAGCCGCGTCGCCTGACCGTCGTTCAACAGCGCGTTCAGCGCATCGCGCCAGCTGGCCACGACGTCGGTCTCGATCTGGGCGAGCTGGATCGCGGCGTCGGCCGCGAGGAGCGCACCGCGTAGCTTGGCTGCCGCGGCCGCATCCAGATTGCGCGCAGCATAGGGCAGGGCGAGTGCCGCCTGCACCACGATGCGCGGCATCAGGGTCGCCAGATGCTCGACCGTGCCGGCGCGCGCCTCGCCATAGCGCAGGATGTCGGCCATCGGTGGCAGCGCGCCAAGGAGCGATTGGCCGTCGCTCGTCAGCGCCGCTTTGTTCTCCAGCGCCGCAATGCCGAATTCAGTGGCGCGGGACAGGTCCGCGATCATGGCGTTGCGCACGAGCGTCGCGAGCGGAGCAAGCTCGGCTTCCTTGCCCATCACCTCGATCAGGCGTCCGCCCGCGGCTTCCGCGATGGTCGAACCGTAGAGCAGATTTTCGACGAGTCTGACCGCGAATTCCGGCTCCCAGCGCAATTGCCAGTTCTCACGAAACGTACCGCGGCTGCGCCCCGCATCCACAAGCCGTCCCCAGGGCACATCGAGCGCGTTCAGCCGGTGCAGCAGCGTGGAGCGCATCAGCCCGCTTTCGCTGCGCAAATCGAGCGTCAGCGGCCGTTCGAGCGCCTCCGGCTTGAGCCGCGTCGTTCTCTGCTGCCGCTGGAGATCTTCGAGCAGCGGCGCGAGCGGTGTCGCCGACGGGATCGCGCCGACACCTGCACCGATCAGGAGCTCGGCCGAGATATCGTCCCACATGGCGCGCTCGCCATTGCAGAGGCAGGCGATCGCCGCCTCGCGCAGTTCTGCGAAACCCGGCGCAGGGCGGCCGCGGAGCGCCGCGAGCGTCGTGCCCAGACGCTGTGCCTCGATCACCGAAGCGGTCGATACGAAGTGGCCACGATCGCGCAGCACACGCGTCATCTTGGCAAGCCACTCCGCAGCGCGATCGCGGTCGCGCGTCTCCCAGACATGTGCGCACCATCCCGGTGCCACCACGCCCGCGCCATAGCCGCTCGCGCGCGCCAGGCGCGGCGCAGTCCATGGCGCCCAGGTTGCCTTGATTTTCGTCTTCGGCCGACCCTTCAGCAACTCGCGATCCGCGGCAACGCTGCGACGCTCGGCGAGCGCCGGCACGTGCCAGGCGCCGCAGACGACCGCGACGGTGCCATCGCATTCCTTTGCCGCTTTCGCGATCTCGATCCGCATATGGGCCTCGCGCGCGGCCTCGCGGGTCGTCAGCGATTTTTCTTCGGCGCGCAGCGCCGTCATCGCATCGGCGACGGCCGCGAAGACCGGGCCTGTCGCAGGATTCTCCTCGATGACGTCGGACCACCAGGATTCGCCGTCATCATAGCCGGCGGCGGCCGCGAGCGTGCCGATCGGGTCGTGGCTGACCGGATCGACGTCGGCCCTCGGTGCGGTTTGCTCCGCGATGTCGCCGGCGGCACCCAGCCTGTCCGATGCCGGCAAGTCGATGAAGCGCAGGGTTGCGCCGTGGCGCACCGCCCAGCGCGCGGCCTGGTATTCCGGCGAATAGTCGGCAAAGGGAAAGAAGCTCGCGTTCGCCGGATTGTCCTCGGCGTAGGTGAGCAGGGCCACCGGCGTCACCATGTCGGGATCGGCGAGCATCGGCAGCAGTTCGGATGCGTCCGCCGGGCCTTCGATCAACACCGCGAGTGGCTTCAGCGCGTCGAGCGCTTCCACCAGCCGGCGCGCCGATCCCGGGCCGTGATGCCGGATGCCGAAGAGAGAGACCTGGCCTGCCATCGGGCGCGTCTTGCTGTCAGATCAAATCGGTCAGCGAAGCATAATAGCCTTCGAAACCGCGTCGCTTTTTCAGGACGGTCTCGAGATATTCGCCAAGTACGGCGGTATCCTGCACCGGATCCTTCACGACGGCGCCGATCATGTTGCTCGCGAGCGTTTCCGGCGTCAGCTTGCCGTCGTTGAAGAAGGTCGCCTGGCTGATCCCGCCGATCATCACCGCGATCGCTTCGGCCGTCGACAGTCCGCCCGAAGGCGATTTCAGCGCGATCTTGCCGTCCTCGGTCGAGCCCGAACGCAATTCACGGAAGATCGCGACCACCCGCGCCACCTCGTCGGCGACGTTCTTCGGTGCGGGCAGGTCGAGATTCTGCGCCATCTCGCCGACACGCTTGACGATGATCGCCACTTCCTCCTCGGCGCTGTCGGGCAGGGGCAGTACGACGACATTGAAGCGTCGCTTGAGCGCGGAGGACAATTCGTTGACGCCCTTGTCGCGGTTGTTGGCGGTGGCGATGATGTTGAAGCCGCGCTGGGCATAGATGGCGGTGTTGAGCTCCGGGACCGGCATCATCTTTTCGGACAGCACGGTGATCAGCGTGTCCTGCACGTCGCTGCCCATTCGCGTCAGCTCTTCGAAGCGGCAGAGCTTGCCGCCCTCCATCGCACGCATCAGCGGGGTCGGGACCAGCGCCTCGCGGCTCGGGCCGTGCGCGAGCAGTTGGGCATAGTTCCAGCCGTAGCGGATCTGGTTTTCGTCGGTCCCCGCCGTGCACTGGATCACGAGCGTTGAATCGCCGGTGATGCCGGCGGCGAGATGCTCGGAAACCCACGACTTGGCCGTGCCGGGCACGCCCAGCAGCAGCAGCGCACGATCGGTCGCGAGTGTCGCAACGGCGGTCTCGATCAGCCGCCGGTCTCCGACATATTTCGGCGTGATCACGCTCCCGTCGGCTGCCTTTCCGCCCATCAGATAGGTCACGACTTGCCGCGGCGCGAGCGCCCAGCCCGGCGGTCGATGCTGATCGCCTGCGGCAAGCGCCTTCAGCTCAGCGGCATAGCTGTCCTCGGCGGGCAGACGCAGTTTCTCGCTCATGGCTTCGCTCCCTTGTCGTCCAACGCGGCGTTGAGCCGCAGCATGTCGAGGCGCGGGTCGCCCTGCAGCAGGCCCGCGCCCGTCAGCCGTTCCAGCGATTGTCGTGCTCCTTCGCGCGAGGCGATGAGGCCCAGCGCATGGAGTTCTGCAACATGGTCGGAAGATTTGGCATCGTCGCGCTGGAGCGCGACGAGCAGCGCCTTGCCGGCGGGGGCGGACAGCGGATTGTCCAGTCGTGCCGCCGGGCCCGCGATCAGTTGCGCCAGCTCGAAGCGGATATTGTGCGCGTTCAGGGCCGCTTCGGCGTGTCTCGCGCGCTGGGCGGGGGCAAGCCGCGGAGCCAGCGTCACGACGAGACCGGTCGCATCGCGTTCGCCGATCGTCTCCGCCGCCAGCGCGACGTGCGCATCGGTCCCGGCCGCCACGATCAGGTTGATCAGCGCCATGTCCGCAGCCGGATCCACGTTCCAGTCCCAGGCGGCAATCAGCTCCTGCGGCGTCAAGCCGAGCGCGCCGGAAAACGATGCGAGATCGGCACCGTCGAACAGTGCCTTGCGGCGTTGTGCCTGCGCCGGCGTCTTGAGTAGTTGGGCCTCGACCACGCGCGAGCGGCGCAACAGACCCTTGGTCTTGACCGCGAAGAAGCCGGCGAGCTCGGCGACGTCTTCGCCGGTCGCAGTGCCCCGGCCAAGACGCGCGAGCAGCGAGGTCGCAAGCGCCTTGACCTTGGGGGCGCGGTCGTCCGCAGCGATACCTTCGAGGAAGCTGACGTCGTCATCCGATAACCGCTCCGACATCAGCGAGAGCAGGCGCAACCGCATGTCGGCATTCTCGCCACCGAGCTTCGCCTCGAGCACGGTGCGCGCTGCGGAAGGATCGCGCCGCCTCAGTTCGATCAATGCCACCTTGCGTGCGGCCGGCCAGAAGTCGTCCCAATTCCCGGCGCTGAGCCGGTCGTTCGTCTGCTGCCGCGTCTCGCTGTCGGACCCTGCAACGGCCGCCCAGTCGCGCCATGGTGCGTAGACGTCGGGGGCATCATCGTCGTCGGCCGCGGGCATCCAGTCGCGGGGATGCGTGGTCCAGCCGCGCGCCGCGAGGAAGCGGGCGAGTTCGGGCCCGCCCTGTGCCTGCTTCTTTGCCGACAGAATCCGGCGCACGAGCGGACGCAGGGGCTCCGGTATCGTCGGCAGTGCGAGCGCTGGAATATCGGGCCGGATGCGGAGCGTGGAGGCTGGCTCCATCGTCACCGCGATGCCGAGAAACTGGCCCGAAAGGGCAAGCAGCCGCAACTCGGCTTCGGCGGGATCCTCGCCAAGCTCGGCGCGCCAGAACGAGGCCGCGGGCGCGGCCGCTGATCCCATCGTCCAGCGCGCGAGCACCGCGCCCATCGCGTCGTAGATCGTCTCGGCCTTGATCGCTTCAGTCATGGCCGCCGATCCGTCCCCAAGGGGTCTGCGCGGCGAGGATCGCGAGCCGGCTACCCGACCAGACCGCAGCGGTACGCGTGAGATCGGTGCCGCAAAGCAGGCCGTCGACCTCCGTCGCCAGCGGCAGCGTCGCCATGCCATCGGCTGATCGCCACCATGTGTGTCCGATGTCGTCGTGCGCGATCCGGCCCTGCGGCAGCAGCAACGGAATGTCGATCGCCCAGGGTTCTGTCAGCAGCGGTCGCGTCATCGCGTCGGGGAGCGTTTCGTCCGGCGCGGGCCATTCCAGTGCTGGCATCTCCTCCCCTGCGTCGCGTCGAACGAGCAAGGCGCGGAGCGGCTGCGCCGATGGATAGAAGACGAGCTCGCCGCGAAAGCGCTCGCCCGGTGTGAAGACCGAACCGCGTCGTCCGGCGCTTGCCGGAAAGAAATCGAGCAGCATCGCAAAGCGCGGACCCGCTGCGGCGAGATTGAGCAGCCAGGTCGTCTGAGATACCAGACCGTCGCGGCGCGTCTGCACCTGCTCGGCAAGAACCTCCCAGTGCGCGTCAACCCGGAGCGCGCGGGGGTCGGCAAGCACCGTCTCGCGCGTCTCCGATGCCGCGACGGCGCGACGGATCTCGGTATCGCGCGGCGTGGCGCGGAATGCGCGCGCGAGCAAAACCAGCTTGCCGAGCTCGACGACGGCGCCGCGTGGCCGGTCGCCTGCGGCAAGCGCGAGCAGACGGGACGGCAGCTCGTCGATCCGGCCGGCGAGCACCGCGGCTTTGCCATCGACCAGCCGCGCCGCGATCCGCCGGCATCGTGCCGTGGCATCGTCGATGAAGCCCGACAATCCCATGCGAAGCTGATCGCCAATCCATTGCTCGAGTGCGTCCAGCGCATCGAGAATGGCGCGGTCGGTGTCCTCGTTGCGCCTGGCCGCCTGGGCCTCGCGCCGCGCCGTATCCTTCGGGTCCTCGGCGACTTCGGGTTCGGCAGCGCGCGCGGCGTGCAAATCCTTCTCGCCGTCGGGCGGTGCGCTGTTTGCAGGCTTGGCCGCGGCGGTGCCGCGTCGGCGGCCCAGCCAATCGCTGACCCAGGCGGGCGTGTCCGCGGGCGTGAACGGCACGATTGCCTCGGCGTTCAGCCACAACAGGCCGAGCACATGCTTGCAGGGGAATTTGCGTGACGGGCAGGTGCACTTGTTGCCGAGGTCGCGGAGGTCCGCCATCACGCGGTAGGGATTGGCACCGGACCCCGCGCATTCGCCCCAGATCAGCGCGCCATCCGGGCTGCCGCCGACGCCGGACCATTTGGCGGGCTTGGCAAGGCCGGCGGCGGCCTTGAGCGAGGATTGATCGGTAGCGAGTTGCTCGACCGCCTTCAGATCAATCGCCACGCCGATGCCCTAAATCGAATCCAGAACCGGCAGTATATCGGGGAAGAATGAAAGCTCAATGTCGCCGCGAGCAACTCGTGCGGTGCACGCGGGGATGGTCATGCCGGCGGGGCGAGGCCAAGTTCCCTGCGGAGCTTGCGGGGCAGCTTTGCCACGATCAGCGCATGGGCTTGCGCCAGATAGGCCGTGAGCTCGGCATCCGGCAGGGCGTTGTTGCTGACGAGCTGCACCCATTTGGCGCGCGCCAGATAGGGCGCCGGCCGTGCCACACCATGCTCGATCAGCATCGCATAGGCCATGTCCGAGACCTTGAACATGTAGCCGCCGGAGCCTGCCGCAAAGCCGCCGCCGAGCGCGAACATCTTGCCGCCGACCTTGAACACGGAGGTGCCCTCCCACTGCACCACCTTGGTGGCGGCGGGCAGGCGCAGGCAGCGGGCTTCGAAGTTTTTCGGCGTCATCGCCCGAGCGATAGCAGGTTGCGTGCGGCTTGCAACGCGCTAGCGGCCGAGTGCCGCGAAGGCGGCGATGGTGCGGTCCACCGCCGCTTCGTCGATATGGCGATGGGTGACGAGCCGGAGCTGCGAGGGGCCGCTGGCCTGCACCAGGATGCCGCGCTGCTTCACGCCCTCGGCCCATGCGGCGGCCTCGCGCCCGCTTGCGGAGACGTCGATGCGCAGGATGTTGGTCTGCACTTGGTCGGGATCGGCAAGCGCCGGGTCGAGCCAGCTCAGAGCCGCGGCGAGCCGCCTTGCTGCCGCGTGATCCTCAGAGAGACGCTCGATCATGCGCTCCAACGCCACGAGACCCGCGGCGGCGACAACGCCGGACTGACGCATGGTGCCGCCGACGAGCTTGCGAAAGCCGCGTGCCTTCGCGATGAGTTCGGCGGAGCCGTACAGCAGGCTGCCGACCGGCGCACTCAGTCCCTTGGACAGGCAGACCATCACACTGTCGGCGTGCTCGGCGATGCGTGCCGCCGGCACGCCGAGCGCGACCGACGCATTGAAGAGGCGGGCGCCGTCCAGATGCACGGGTATCCCGTGGCTTTGCGCGAGCGCATGAATTCGCATCATGTGCGGCAGGGGCAGCACGGCGCCCCCAGCGCCATTGTGCGTCGTTTCCATCGCGATCAGGCCGGGGCGGCTTGATGCGCGGATCGCATCCGCGAGTGCCGCTTCGTCCATCGCGCCGCGACGGCCCGGCATGGGCTTTGGCGCCAGCCCCGCGATCGTCACGACGCTGCCGAGCTCCGAGTTCAGCAGATGCGCGCCGGCATCGGCGAAGACATCCGCGCCACGCTCGGCATGGGCGAGCATCGCCAGCAGATTGCCCATCGTGCCGCTCGGCACGAACAGTGCAGCTTCCTTGCCGATCAGCGCCGCGCCGCGCACCTCGAGCGCGCGGACGGTCGGGTCGCCCTCGCGGCCGTCGTCGCCGAGAGGTGCGCGCTGCATGCGCTCCAGCATCGCGCCGGTTGGCAGCGTGACGGTGTCGCTGCGCAGATCGACATGAGATTGCGCCGCGGCCATCACGCGTCCTGCGTTTGCAGGCCGACCGCAACAGGCTGTACCTCATCGGCGACCACGTCGCCGGCAAATTTTTCGACCAGCTTCACCGCGACCGTGTTACCGAACACGTTGATCGCGGTGCGGCCCATGTCGAGGAAGGCGTCGACACCGGCGATGATCGCCAGCGCCTCGATCGGCAGCCCGATCGCCGACAGCACCATGGCAATCGCAACGAGTCCGCCGGAGGGAACGTTGGCGCTGCCCTTGCTCGCGATGGTCGTGACCATGACGATGGTGAACAGCGTCGACCAGGTCAGCGTCACGCCATAGGCCTCGGCGAGGAAGGTGACGGCCAGCGCGAAATACATGATGGCGCCGTCGCGGTTGAAGGCATAGCCGAGCGGCAGCACCACCGAGACGATGCGCTCTGAGGCGCCCATCGCCCGCAGCTTCTCCATGTGCAGCGGCAGCGTCACTTCCGAGGAGCGGGTGGAGAAGGCCAGGATCATCGGCTCCATCACCGCCCTGGTGACGGCAATCGGCTTCTCGCCGATCGCGAGCAGCATCAGCCAGAAGATCGCAACCATGATCGCGAGGCCGAGATACATCACGCCGACGAGCTTGGCGAGCGCGAGCACGGTGGCGAGCCCTTGCGTTGCGAACAGCCACGCCATCACCGCGAAGATGGCGATCGGAGCGAGCGAGGTGATCCATTTGGTGATCTTGAACATCGCCGCCATCACCGCTTCGAGCACCGCGACCATGGGCTCGCCGACCTTGCCGACCGAAGCGAGGGCCAGGCCGAACAGGATGGCGAAGACGAGCGTCGGCAGGATCTTCTGCTCGGCCATCGCCGCGACGATGTTGGAGGGGATCATGTCCATGAAGAACTTGATCCAGTCCACCGACACCGCGAGATTCTGCGGCACCTTGCCGGTCGCGGCCAGCGGGGCGCCGGCGCCCGGATGGAAGGCGGCGTTGAGGAGCAGGCCGATCAGGATCGAGATCACGGTGGCGAGGTAGAAATAGCCGAGGCTGATCGCGGCGACGCGCCCGAGGACCTTCAGCTCGCTCCCCATGCGGTAGAGGCCGAGCGTGACAGCCGCGAACACCACGGGAATGACGATCATCTTCACCGCTTCGACGAAGGCGGTGCCGATCGGGCGCAGGCTGGCGCCGAAATCCGGCCAGAGCAGGCCGACGGAGAGGCCCAGCACCAGGCCGAGCAGCATCTGGAACACGAGCGGCAGTCTGAGCAGCGGCCGGATCATGCGTGGTGGTCTCCTTGTCCCGGATATTGCGTGCGGATCGCGCCGAGCGCGGTGAGGCGGGCCTCGAATGCGGACGACAGATGCCGCCACATGCGCTGCTGTGCGGCGTCAGGGTCGTGCGCTTCGATCGCCGCGTAGATATCGAGATGCTCGCTGACGGCCTGGCGCGTGCGCGCGACGCTGTATTGCCGCATCTTCTGGAGGGCGAGGCCGCTCTGCGCGCGCAGATTGTCGTAGGATTGCGCCAGCCGGCCATTGCCGGTCGCGCGAAACAGTTCGTCGTGGAAGGCCCAGCCGACCTGCTGCGCTTCCTCGACATCGAGGTTGTCGCGCGACTGGATGCTGCGCAGCTCCCCGGCGCATGTGCGCAGCGGCTCGGTTGGCCCGCGCGTTGCGGCGAGATAGGCCGCCATGCCTTCGAGTGCGAGCCGCAATTCATGGATCTCGCGCAGATCGTCGAACGACAATTGGCGCAGGAAGGTGCCGCGCATCGGATGGATGGTGAGAAGGCCGTCCCTGGCGAGCGCCTTCAGCGCCTCGCGGATCGGGGTGCGGCCCAGCGCCAGCCGGCTCGACAGGCTGCGTTCGGAGAGGGGCTCGTCCGGCGCGAACTCGCCGGAGATGACGAGATCGCGGAGCAGCGAATAGGCGCGGTCGCGGTCGAGGGAGGCAGTGGGCATAACTGACATACCAGCGGGATGGCAGAGGAATGTCAAGCTTGCCAGCTGATTTTGCCGGTGAAACGAGCCTTGCGACGAAATCACGGACTCGTGCCTTGCCAATTGGATCTCAAAACATATCTTACGATATATCTAACAATGGAGACGTAAGATATGTTTCGTGACAAACACCACGGCCGGCACGGCCGGGAGGACCATGAGTTCCGCTTCGCCTTTGCCGTGGGCCGGCATGGCGGCGGGCGGCATCGCTTCGGTCGCGGCGGGCACGGCTTCTTCGGGCGCGGCGGTGACGATTTTCCCGGCGCGCGGCGGCTGTCCTCGCAGGATCTTCAACTGGTGATCCTGGCGTTGCTCGCCGAAAAACCGGCGCATGGCTATGAGCTGATCAAGATCATCGAGGAGCGCTCCGAGGGGTTCTACACGCCGAGTCCCGGCGTGATCTATCCGGCGCTGACCTATCTCGAAGAGGTCGGCCACGCCGGCGTCGAACAGGATGGTGGCCGCAAGCTGTACAGCATCACGCCACAGGGCGTGGCGCATCTGGTCGAGAACCGCGCGACCGCCGATGCGATCCTGCAGGCGCTGTCGCGGATCGGCCGCCGCATGGACGAGGTGCGCGAGGCCTTCGCCGGCGTCAGCGATCTCGATGGTGGCGCCTCGGACGAGCTGCACCGGGCCCGTCACAATCTCAAGCGCGCGCTGCGTACCAAGCACGGCAGCGATGCCACGGAAGCACGCCGTATCGCCGCGATCCTGGATCGCGCCGCAGCGGAAATCCTCGGGAAGTGACCGAACGGAGCCAGCATATGAACGATCGGCCTCACAGTCCGATTCAGGATCCGCGGGTCAACGCCGTGCTCGCGCGCCTGCAAGGCGCGCGGCAGCGTCCATCAGGCGGCGGCCCGCGCGGTTCCTTCAACAGCCGCGATCCGCACGCCTATGCCGAGCAGGGCTTTTCGATCCACCCCGAGCAGGGCGAATTGATCTACTTGCTGTGTCGCGGCCTGCGCGCCACGCGCGTGGCGGAGTTCGCCACCTCCGTCGGCATGTCCACGCTGTATTTCGCGGCGGCCTTGCGCGACAATGGCGGCTGCACCGTGATCGGCTCGGAGATCGTGCCGACCAAGGTCGAAACCGCAAGGCGCAATCTCGCTGAAGCGGGCCTTGCCGATTATGCCGAGATCCGCGAGGGCGACGCGCGCAAAACCTTGCGCGATCTCGGCGGCCCGGTCGATTTCGTGCTGATCGACGGCTGGCCGGGCGAGGGAGGTCCGTCGCTGGCGCGCGAGGTGATCGAGATCGTCGCGCCGCAGCTTCTGGTCGGCGGCTACGTCATGAACGACAACGCCGAGCCCGACTATCTCGATTTCATCCGCGATCCCAAAAACGGCTTCGTCTCGATGACGCTGCCGCTCAAGGGCGGCACCGAGCTCAGCCTGAAGCTGGCGTGACGGTGTCGCGGGCGCGATAGGCGTCGGGAACAACGAACACCTCGTCGGCGCGGCCATAACCGCCGTCGGGGACTTCCTCGATCAGCACCATCGTGTGCGGCCGCGCCGTTTCGCCGAAATAGTGGACGAACAGCGCGGTGAGATTATGCACGATCTCCGCCTTCTGAGCCTGCGACAGTGCGGCCTGCGGGATCTTGATATTGGCGAACGGCATGATGGATGTCTCCGTGTGAGGTGTCGTGCAGTGCGTCAGACCACGCCGCCATTGGCGCGGATGATTTGGCCGTTGACCCAGCCGCTGTCGTTGCCTGCGAGGAAGCCGACCACGCCTGCGATGTCGTCGGGCTGGCCGAGGCGGCCGAACGGGTTCATGGCGGCAATGGCGCGCACTTGCTGCTCGCTCTTGCCTTCAAGGAACAGCCGGGTCTCGACAGGCCCGGGCGCCACCGCGTTGACGGTGATGCGACGGCCGCCGAGCTCCTTGGCGAGGATGTGCGTCATGGCTTCGACCGCGGCCTTGGTTGCGGCGTAGATGCCGTAACCCGGTTGATAGAGGCCGATGACGCTCGAGGAGAAATTGACGATGCGGCCGCCATCGCGCAGCCGCCGCGCTGCTTCGCGCAACGACCGGAACACGCTGTCGAGGTTGACCGATGTTTGCCGTGCAAAGGCTTCGTCGGTGACCGTGGCAAGCGGCCCGAGCTCCATGATGCCAGCATTGTTGACGAGGATGTCGACGCCGCCGAAGGCGCGCTCGGCCGCATCGAACAGCCGGGCCGGGGTTGCCGGGTCGGCGAGATCGGCCTGCACGGCGATGGCGCGTCCGCCGGCCGCTTCGATCTCGGCAACGAGTTCGTCGGCGGCCGCCTTGCCGCTCGCATAGTTGATCGCGACCGCGACTCCGTCCTGCGCCAGCCGTCGGGCGATCGCAGCACCGATTCCGCGGGAGCCGCCGGTCACGATGGCGGCGCGCTGAGCTTGGTTGGTCATGGCGGGATCTCCTCAAATTTGTCGTCTGACTGGGAGATACTTGATCGCTGTAGCCGGATAATCGCAGGAAACTTGCCATCACTTGTCGGCTGTGCTGAACAATGAGCCATGGATCGATTTGACGCCATGCGGCTGTTCGTCCGCCTCGTGGAACGGCAGAGTTTCACAGCCGCGGCGGCCGACCTCGGCATTCCCCGCTCGACGGCGAGCGAGGTCCTGCGGACCCTCGAGGCGCGGCTGGGCGCGCGCCTGCTCGAACGAACGACGCGCCATGTCACGCCGACGCTCGACGGCGAGGACTATTACCGCCGCTGTGTCGCCATCCTGGCGGAAGTCGAGGAAGCCGAAACCGCGATGCGCGATACGCGGCCGCGCGGCCTCCTGCGCATCGACGCGCATCCGTTGCTGACCCGCACTTTCATCCTGCCGCATCTGCCGGCTTTCCTGGCGCGCTATCCGCAGCTCGACTTGCAGATCGGGCAGGGCGACCGCCTGGTCGATCTCGTGCGCGAGGGTGTCGATTGCGTGATCCGGTCGGGCGAGCCCGAGGACAGCGGGATGATCCTGCGCCGCCTCGGCACCATCGCGGAGATCACGGTGGCGAGCCCGGCCTATATTGCCAGCCACGGCATGCCGACGACGCCGGATGCACTCGGCGGCCATCAGATGGTGGCCTTCGTCTCGTCGCGCACCGGCGACGTGCTGCCGCTGGAATTTTCCGTCGCCGGCGCGCTGCGTCACGTCGTGCTGCCGGGCCGGGTTCGCGTCAACAACTCCGACACGATGGCCGATTTGGCACGGCTCGGCTTCGGCCTCGCGCAGGCGCCCCGCTATCGCTTCGCGGAGGATCTCGCCAGCGGCGCGCTGGTCGAGGTGCTGGCCGACCATCCGCCGTCGCCGACGCCGCTCTCCGCGCTCTACCCGCAGAACCGCCAGCTCGCGCTGCGCCTGCGCGTGTTCCTGGACTGGATATCGGGCATTTTTACCGAGGCGAAGCTGTAAGGGGGCGTTTCGTAGCCCGGATGGAGCGTAGCGCAATCCGGGACTGCACTTTCCGCTTGGATGGATTCCCGGATTACGCTGCGCTCCATCCGGGCTACAAGATATCGCGTTGCCCGACGGGCAAAACACCCAATCGCGGGGTCAATCCGCGCACACGAAAATATTCCACTTTACCGAAATTCGGCTTTGGCGTAGTCATGCGCCACCTCATTCCGGTCAGAGGGGCGTATCGCGATCGTCACGAACGTGGGGTGAGCTGCGGTGGACGCAAGTCACATCGGCGCGACAGGTT
>NZ_JBXAQU010000029.1:0-67468 GCF_058807535.1 Bradyrhizobium sp. GW821-FHT12B03 | reverse complement strand
ATCCCTACAGATACTTGATTTTCACACCTAAGCCGCCGCGACCAACTGACTCAGTAGTACTAACCCACCCTACGGCAGTTGTGTTTGGTGCTACCGGCTCCCGTCCGGCCCCATCACCAGATCCGGCAGCGCGGTCGATATCCCCGGCACGAAGCACAGCAGCAGCACTGCGAGCATCATCAGCAGCACGAAGGGCAGGGTGCCCCAGATCACCTCGCTCAAGGGGATGTCGGGCGCGACGTTGCGGATGACGAAGATGTTCAACCCCACAGGTGGATGGATCAGGCCCATCTCCATCACGATGGTCATGACGACGCCGAACCAGATGATGTCGAAATTGGCGGCGCGGAGCGGCGGCAGGATGATCGGCGCGGTCATCAGGATGATCGAGACCGGCGGCAGGAAGAAGCCGAGCACGACCACCATGACGAGAATCGCGAACAGCAGCTCCCAACGGGGCAGGTGCATCGCGACGATGGATTCGGCGACCGACTGCGAGATGTGCAGATAGCTCATGACGTAGGAATAGAGCAGCGACATGCCGATGATCATCATCAGCATGGTCGATTCCCGGATCGTCGACTTCATGATGGGGGCGAGGTCGCTCGGCCGCCACACGCTGTAGATCGCTGCGATCAGCGCCAGCGCGAGGAGGCCGCCGAGGCCGGCGGTCTCCGACGGGGTGGCGTAGCCGCCATAGAGCGCGATCATGACGCCGGTGAGCAGCAGCACGAACGGGATCACCCGCGGCAGCACGCTGAAGCGCTCGGCCAGCGTGTACTCGTCGCGGGCGAGGATCGCAGCCTCGGGGCCGCCTTTCTTGTAGATCGCTTCGGCCGCGGCATATTCCTTGCGGAAGCGGATCACGGCATAGGCACCGAACAGGCTGACCAGCAGCAGGCCCGGACCGATACCGGCGAGGAACAGGCGGCCGAGCGATTTTTCCGCTGCGACCGCGAACAGGATCATGGTGATCGAGGGTGGCAGCAGAATGCCGAGCGTGCCGCCGGCCGCGATGATCCCTGCGGCAAAGCCGCCGGAATAGCCGCGCTTGCGCATCTCGGGGATGCCGGCCGAGCCGATCGCCGAGCAGGTCGCCGGGCTTGAGCCCGCCATCGCCGCGAACAGCGCGCAGGCGAACACGTTGGCGACGCCGAGGCCGCCGGGGACGCGATGCAGCCAGGCATGCAGGGCCAGATAGAGATCCTGGCCGGCGCGCGACTTGCCGATCGCCGCGCCCTTCAGGATGAAGAGCGGGATCGACAGCAGCGTGATCGAGGCCATCTCCTCGTAGACGTTCTGCGTCACCGTATCGAGGGACGCGGAGGGCATGTAGATGCCCATGAACACGACCGCGACCGCGCCGAGCGCGAACGCAATCGGCATGCCCGAAAACATCACAAGCAGCGTCGCGACCGCGTAGGCGACGCCGATACCGAAAACGCTCATGGACGCCTGGCTCCTGCGAAAGGCAGCGCAAGCTGCACGAGGATCTGGACGCAGAGCAGGCTCATGCCGAACGCCATCAGCGAGTAGGGAATGGCGAGCGGCGGCGACCACATCGAGTTCGAGACCTGGCCATCGACATAGGCCTCGTGGGCCAGCGTCCAGGACTTCCAGGTGAAGAAGGCGCAGAACAGCAACGTCGCGGCGTCGACCAGCCAGAGCCGGATCTTGTTCGCCAGCGGCGACAGCAGGCCGACAAAGGCCTCGATGCCGATATGGCCGCGGTTCTGCTGGACATAGGCGGCCGTCATGAAGGTCGCGCCGACCAGCAGGAACACCGCAGCCTCGTCCTGCCAGTAATTGGCGGCCTTGAACAAGGCGCGGCTGAGCACGCTGTAGCTCAGGATGGCGCAGGCTGCGACCAGCGCGATCGCGGCGAACACGACGATGATGTTGTTGAGGATGGCGAGACCGCGATCGATCGCTGCCGCAAGGCCGGTCCTTGCGGCAGCGTTTGCCTGATCGTCACGATCCGGAAGCGGACCGTGGCTCATGCGGCGACGTCGGTCGCAAGCTTGAGCAGGTTCGCCGAGGTCGCGGTCTTGGCGCCGTAATCCTTCCACGCGGTGTCGCGGGCGATGTCGCGCCATTTGCCGACTATGGCGGCATCGAGCGCCGAGACCTTGGCGCCGGCCTTCTCGTAGACCTTGGCGACCTCGACGTCGTCATCCTGCGCGCCCTTGCGGCCGAATGCTTCGAGCTCGGCGCCGACCGCGAGCAGGACGTCCTGCTGGTTCTTCGGCAGCTTGTCGAAGATCGCCTTCGACATCATCAGCGGCTCGAGCATGAACCAATAGGAGGCGCCTGCGCCCGAGGTCAGCGACTTCGCGACCTCTTCGAGGCGGAACGAGATCAGGCTGGTCGAGGAGGTGATGCCGGCATCGCAGGCGCCGGTCTGCATCGCCGCGTAGATTTCGTTGGAGGGCACCGACAGCACCGAGGCGCCGGCGGTCTGGAGCACCATGTCCATCTCGCGCGAGCCGCCGCGCACCTTCATGCCCTTGGCATCTTCCGGCGCCACGATCGGCTTGGAGCGGCTGGCGACGCCGCCGGCCTGCCAGACCCAGGTGAGCAGGATGATGCCCTTGTCGGCGAGGAAGTCGGAGAGGGCCTTGCCGACCGGCTCCTTCTTCCAGCGCATGCCCTGGTCGTAGGTGGTGACGAGGCCCGGCATCAGGCCGATATTGGTCTCCGGCAGTTCGCCGCCGGCGTAAGGCATCGGATAGAGCGAGATGTCGAGCGCGCCCTTGCGCATCGCGGAGAACTGCGCGTTGGTCTTGATCAGCGAGGAGTTCGGATAGATCTCGGCGGCGATGTCGCCGTTGCTGCGCTTGCTGACCTCGGCGGCGAACATGCGGCAGAGCCGGTCGCGGAAGTCGCCCTTGTCGATGGTGCCGCCCGGAAACTGGTGCGAGATCTTCAGCGTTGTCGCGGCATGCGCGGTGCCGATGCCGAAGCGGAGAATGGCGGGTGCCGCGACGGCGGTCGCGAGCATGTGGCGGCGGGTGAGCATGGTGTAATCCCCTTGAACGTTTCTTTGAACGGTTCTTGTCTGCTGTGATTGGGTGGGTCGTTGAGACCAGCGCTTAGGCCCATCCTAGCCGGTCTTCCATCCGATGATCTCTAGTCTGATAGTTCGAGACGGAATGCCGCGGCAAGAGCCGGCATTGCTGCGCTGCACACTCGTCGTTCATTCCGCGCCGTATCGGCGGCGCCATACCCGAAGGTGATTGCGGCGAATAGGTGGACGGCAGCATCCCGCAGAAATTTATCGGCGGCGGCGTAACAACGCTGGCGGTCGATCCGTCGAGATCAAATAGCGGCGTCCGTCGCTGACAAACACGATCTCGAAGGGAAGATGATCCATGACCATTCGTAACCGCATCGCGCTCGGCGTCTCGGCTGCCGCTCTGTCGCTTGGCCTCGCGCTGTCACCGGCCGCTTTCGCCCAGGACAAGATGGGCAAGGATGACGGCATGATGAAGAAGGACACGATGTCCAAGGACGGCATGAAGAAGGATGCCATGTCCAAGGACGACGGCATGAAGAAGGATCACATGTCGAAGGACGGGATGAAGAAGGACGACGGGATGATGAAGAAGAACTGATCTTCCGTCGTCGCGGGAGGCGATCTGCGCAAGCAGACGCGGGCTCGCGAAAGTCCGGGGGCGGTCATTCGGGCCGCCCCGGAGCGATGCTCAGTTCAAGTTCAATTGAACGTGAGGTGTGAACGCTACTTGCGCTTGGCCTTGCGGGCGGCGTAGCGGGCGTCGCGCTTGGCCTTCTGTTCGGCCTCGAGCGCAGCCGCCTTGGCAGCTGCTTCCTCGGCCTCACGCGCAAGGCGCGCAGATTCCGCCGCCTTGGCTTCTTCCTCGATGCGCTTCTGCTCGACCTTTTCCGCCTCGCGCGCAGCCTTTGCCTCGGCGCGCTTGGCCGCGAGCGCCTCGCGTTCGGCGCGCTTCGCCAGCACCGCAGGATCGTCGGGCCCGGGTTGCGACTTGAACTTGTTCAAAAGATTTTTGCGTGCTTCCTGCGCCGCCTTTTGCCGGTCGGAGAAGCCTGGTTCCCTGAATCCACTCATCGACGAGCCTTGTCTTCCTCGCTTTCGATCCTACATCACTGATCGTGGGTACGTCGGCTGGGCATGGTGCGGCGCCGCGTGACGGACAGCGTGTACATCGGCGCGCGTCGCGACGCCACACATAATCGCAGTCTATCAGGTAGACGAAAAATCGCGCCCCCCGACGATCTCTCGTATCCCGGAAAAACTGCCGAATTGTGATGTCCCTCATAAAGGGCAACCAAGGCGACGCCTAGCGTTCGCCCGGTACGAGACGGAGCACGGGCATGACTATCTTCCGGCTGAGCTTGAAGGCGCTTGCAGTCACCTTCGTGGTGGCAGCGCTGGCTGGCGCCGTATTGCTGCTCGCGCGTCCGCAGCCGATCGAGAATGCCGTCCTGGGCGCCGGCTGGGAGTGCAGCCAGACCGCGTTCGTGCTGACGACCTGTGCACCGCGGGCCCGCGAGGCGATCCCGGCGGTCGAAACCTCGCGCAAGGATGCGATCCGGGCTACCCGGGGCTGAACCGGGATGTGACGCGACGCCGCAGAGGTGGTACAGCCGGCTCGCCCCCGTGATTGGTCAGCCATGTCCACGCCTGAGCCCAAGCCTGAGTCCAAGCCTGAGTCCAAGCCCGCATCAGGTGATAAGCCCAAATCCCCGCCAAGAGCTCGATCCGATGACAACCGCCGCGGTGCGATCGCCGGCCTGGTCATCGCCATCGTGATCCTCGGCGTCGGCTGGTGGCTCGCCCGCGATCTCACCGCCGCGAGCAAGATGCAGGACTGCCTGATGTCGGGGCGGAGCAACTGCAACGTGATCGAGCCGGCCCGCTAGAAGCGCGCCAGCCGCGGCCGGTGCGGACGAAAAAATGCCGTGATCTTAATCATTTGTAACGGGACTTAGCCGACCAGAGCAGGTCAGTTATGTCAGCCGGCATCAGCCCAGCGCACGGCGAATCGTCTATCGCGCTGGGACCACGGCAATCGGCTACGGCAATCGAACGAGCAGGGGGTCAAGCACGCATGAGTGCGTCCAGCCGCATGAAGATCATCATTCCCTTGGTTTCGGCCATGTCATTGCTCGCGCTCTCGGCGCAAGCGCAGGACGCCCGGCCATCGCGGGACGCCGGCCAGCCGCCGGCAGGGCCGGCTGCGGGTGCGCCGCCCCAGAACAATCCGAACATGCGCAAGGGCCCGCCACCACAACAGGCGGCCCGGCCTGCGCCGCAACCCGGCGGCCAGCCCCATGCCGGCCCTGGCCCCGGTCCCGGTCCGCACAATGCCGGCGGTCCGCCGCCCGGTCGTAACTATGCCAGGGGACCGGCGCCGGCGCGCGATTGGGGCGGACACGCCTATCGCGGCAATGTCGCCTGGGACGGCGGGCACTGGCGCCGCGCGGTCCACAACGGCCGCTCCGGCTGGTGGTGGGACGTCGGCGGCGTCTGGTACTATTATCCGCAGCGGATGGCGGGGCCGCCCGGCTATATCTCGGAGGAGTATTACGACGACGTGCCGGTGGCCTATGCCCCGCCGCCAGTTGCCTACGAACCGCCGCCTCCGCCGCCGCCGGCTGATCCAGGTGCAAGCGCGCTTGGCGGCGCCATCGTTGGCGGCGTGCTCGGCGGTCTGATCTCGGGTAACGCATCGGGCGCGGCCGCAGGCGCCGTGATCGGCGGCGCCACCGGTGCCATCGCGGGCGCGACCGCTGCCTCGCGCCCCGGCTACTATCTGGCCCAGGGCAATTGCTACTACCGCTATCCGAGCGGCCAGTATGTGCAGGCTGATCCCCGCGCGTGTTACTGAGCTTCCAGGCAGTTCTGAAACGAAGAGGCGGGCGAATGGCCCGCTTCTTTTTTGTCCTGATTTTTCATCGTGCCGCCGCCGCAGAATGACCGATCGTCCCGCGCCTCACGATACCAGCCAGTTCATGAACGCCATGACGCCCCAGACGAGGCCTGCGAGCCAGGCCAGCATCACGATGCCAATGGTCGCAAGAAAGGCACCGCCGACCACGTCGGATCGTTTTCGCTGTGTCGGGACGTGAGCCTCGGCTGCTGCTTCTCGTGTCATGACCGGAAAGACCACCCGTGCCTTCTCCCGTCTTTGGGAGCGCTGAGATGTTGTCTAGCCGAGACGCCGGACGCAGGCTGTGACGCAATTCACAGAGCCATTCGAATGCAGCGGGGTCTCACGGTTTCGTGCGTGACATATCGGGAAACATCCGTGCGATGCGTGGCATCGCGGCCTGTCAGCCCATGGCCCGTTCGGCCGGACGCGATCGCCTTGTCCGTGTGGCGAGGAAATTACACCGCAATCATACGGACGAAATTGCCATCCGCTTGTCCAGATCGGCTGGCTAAAATTGGACTCATGTGCACCACGTACGATCCACAGCACGAGGCCGAGGCCGCAATGAAGCGCGCCGCGGCATCCGAAGGCGCCGACCGGCAACGACTCATCGAACTCGCCTTGGCCTGGCATCAGCTTGCCCGCGACCGGCGCGACGATGAACGGACGGACTAGCCGCGTTCGGCCGACGGCTGCCAGCCGAAGCCTTTAGCCTTCGCCCCCGGAGGCGCGTTCAAGCCGGACGACCAGATCGTCGTTCGCCAGATTCTCCATTTCAACGTACAACCAGCACGGGAGCCCCAGGGCGGGCCACGCGCGGCCGGCTTCACGCGACAAGCCTTGTCGTGGTGCGCCCGATCATGGTGGTCAAGTCGATTGTTAGGAAAAAAAGCATAGAGCCCAGCACGTTACAAAGCGTGTCCAAAGCATTTCCAATGTTGTCTTTTGGCCACGGTTGATTGCAATCGTGAACGGGAACCCCGTCCGTTGTTGCCCGTCCTCCTCCGTTCGACGTATTGCTTGGCGACTCGATATTGACAGCCGTTCATTTGTTTTCTCGAAATTATAATTGGGGGTGGAAATGAAGTCCTTGGTGACTCGCAGAGCCCTATGGCTCGGTAGCGCAGCCCTTCTTGCCTTGGGAACGTCTGCACAGGCGGAAGACATCAACACGATACCGCAATGGGACGGCAGCCAGTTCATCTCGAGCTGGGGCGTGCCGAACACCGCGACCTACGGCCAGACTTTCACGCCGACGAGCAGCCAGTCGCGGTTGTCAGGCTTCACCTTCCAGCTGTTCCAGAGCAGCGGCACTGCACCGCAATATCAGGCTTTCGTCTACGCCTTTGATCCAGGCACCCAGCGCATCACGGGCTCGGCGCTGTTCAGCTCCGGCATCTTCACCGCTCCGAGCGGTGCGTCGTTCCAGACGGTGTCGATCAACACGGGCAGCGTGGTGCTCTCTCCCGGTCAGCAATACGTGCTGTTCCTGACCACGTCGACCATAACGGGGCAGCCAAACAGCAGCTACCGGTGGGGTTCGGTGGCCAACACGGCGATTCCCAACGGCCAGTTCGTGTTTCAGAACAACAGCACGAACTTCGCGCAGTTGAGCAGCTCCGGCTGGAGCACCATCGGTCAGGATCTTGCCATGCAGGCCTTCCTGTCGGGCGGCAATACCGGTGAGAACATCGTCCAGGCGCAGACCGGCGCGTTCCAGCTCGGCAACTCCTATCTCTCGCTGCTGACCGATCCGTTCGCGACCAACAAGGTCACGACGACGGGCGCGATGAACTACGCCGGCGAGAAGCCGGTGCCGCCCGCGGTACGCTCGGCCTTCGGCGCCTACATGAAGGCGCCGCCGCCGCAGGTCGTTTATGTCCCGCATTGGGATGTCTGGGGCGCGGCGTTTGGCGGCGCGAACAACACGGGTGGCGTCGCGGCTGCCGGCACGTCCGACATCTATACGCGTGTCGGCGGCGTCGCTGCCGGTGCGGACTACCGCTTCACCGCGGACTCGCTGATCGGCTTCTCGCTTGCCGGCGGCAACATCAACTGGTCGGTTTCGCCGGCGGTTGGCGGCGCTGGTGGCGCAGGCGGCGGCACCAGTGACACGTTCATGGCCGGTGTCTACGGCAAGTACGGCATCGGACCGGGTTACATCTCGGCGGCCGCGACCTACACCAATTACTGGGTGGGGACGACCCGTTCTACGGTCGTGGGCGTCGACCAGTTCAAGGCCGACTACAATGCGCAAGGCTGGGGTGGCCGCATCGAAGGCGGCTACAGGGTCGGGCAGTACTGGAACGTGAACTGGACGCCCTATGGCGCGATCCAGGGACAGGCCTACCGAACCGGGGACATCGCCGAAACCCAGACCTTGGGCGCTGGCGCGGGCGCTCTGGCGCTCGCGGTCGCGGGCCGCACCGCAACGGCGTATCGCGGCGAAGTCGGTCTGCGCACCGACAAGATCATGCCGGTCGACAATGGCGGCCAGCTCAATCTGTTCGGCAAGATCGCGTATGCTCATGACGAGATCAGCAATCCCGCGGGCACGTTGGGCTTCGTCGGGCTGGGCGGCCTCGGCGGCGCGCCGTTCACGGTGTTCGGCACGGCGCCGGCGCGCGATTTGGCGCTGACCACGGGCGGCGCCGAGTGGCGGACTGCAAGCGGCGTCTCGTTCCTGGTGAAGTTCGACGGCGAATTCGGCGACCGGTCGCAGACTTATTCGGGCACGGGCCGCATTCGTTACACCTGGTAAGACACGATCAGCTCGCCGGCTCAATGGGCCGGCGGGTGTCGTTCAAGATACGCAATGCGCGAGGTCGGGCGGCCGCGGGGCAAAACACCGTCATGATGCGTAGCCTTTGCAGCGTCTGATGCCCAAACACCGGCCACCAGCCGCGGCCCCAAGCGGCACCGTCGATCAGTCGCTCAAAAGCGCCATCCACGCCTTGCAGATCGGACGTCCCGACGAGGCCGAGCGACTTGCCGCGGGCGTGTTGAAGGCCAACCGCGCCAATTCGGCTGCAGCAACGGTTCTGGCTCGCGCGCTGATGACGCAGGGACGCCCGGCCGAGGCGATCCCGATCCTGGAGCGGGTGGCGCGGCGCGGCGACGATGCCGCGATCGAAACCCTGCTCGCCGCGTCGCTTGCGGCCGCGGGGCGACACGAGGAAGCGCTGGGGCAGTTGCGCCGAACCGTCGCGCGGCGGCCGCCTTTCATGCCGGCCTTTCTCGAACTGGCGAGTCAACTGGGACATCGCGGCCAGTACGGAGACGCTATCGGTCTGCTGGAGGAGGGCGTGGCGCTGCTGCCCGGCGCCGTCCAGATGCAGGTGGAGCTCGCATTCCTGCACGTCAAGCGAAACGAGCGCTCAATTGCGCGTGCGTTGCTGTCGCAGGCCACCGAGGCTGCCCCGCCGCGTCCCGAGGTCTGGGCTGCGATGGCGCAGGTGACGCAGCTCGACGGCGATTACACCGCCGCGGCGGATTTGTACCGCCGTGCGCTCGCGTTGCGGCCGGACGATGCGATGACGCGAAACAACCTTGGCACATGCCTGCTTGAAATGAACGAACGCGCCGGGGGCGAGATGACAATCCGGGCCGCAGTCCGTGCGGCCCCGCAGCTTGCGGGCCTTGCCATGATCTCGCTCGCAGCCGCCTCCCACGGCCGCTTCTTCCTGAGGATGGACACGGCCCAAGCCTTCCTTCGTGGCGAGAAGAGCTGAGCGCCGTCACGCGCGGTACTGCCTGCGATAGACTCCCTGCTCACGGCCGATCGCCGTCGTCAGATCGTGCGCCCGCTGCGTTGCTTCCTTGTCGAGCGTCGTCGTGCGCAGCGTCCATGTCTCGCGCTTCACCGGAATGCACTGCGCCACCGGTGTGCCGCGCGGCAGCACGCCGTTGAAGCTCATGTCGTGCCAGTGCGCCGGAAACTGGATCCAGTTGTCGTGATAGCGGTCGCAATAGGCCCGTCAGCGTGGTGAAGGGTAGGTCGAAGCGGTTGACCGGATGGGTGAAATAGAGCGCGTAGCCGTCCGGCGCCTCGATGGTCCAGAGATTGTTGAACTTGATCAGGAATTGCCCGGGCTCGAACAAGGGCGTGCCCGTCACCTGGCTGGAATCGTGGAATCCGATCGGCGAGCGTGTGAACGAGACCTCGCCGCCCGGCGGCAGGTCGAAGTCCCAGCTGAATTCCCCGTTCTGCACCCTGACGTCGCACACCAGAGGGATCAGGAAGCCCGACGTCATGGCATCGACGAAGGGCGGACAGCGCTTCACCGTCGGCGTCGGCTGCTGCCCGATCGCGTTGAAAGCCTCTGCCGGCATTGTCCGCAGCCAGTCGGGCAATCCCTGGGCCGCCGGTACCGGCGGCGGAATCAGGCCCTCCAGCTCTGCCGGACATCGGAAGGTCAGCGTCATGTCGTCGTCGGGATGGGACATCACGGCCACCTGGAATTTGCGGCTGGGGCTTATTCATCCAAATGTCCTAACGGGTCCGACTGCGTCTGACGAGGCTACGGGCCATCGCGCCCATGAGAAAAGCCCCGTGCTCGGGGGACAAGCACGGGGCCCTTCAAAGCCGACCGGGGCTGGCAAGTCGGCACCACTCTGTTTCGCTGCATCCAACGTGCCGACCGTGATGTCGTTCCAGCCCGCCGAGGCATTTTGTGGTATCGCGTTGCGACGGCGTCAGAGCTGGAACATCCGTTCCCCGTCGACGTTGGCCGGTGATGACCGACACCGAGCTACGCGCACAGTCCTTCGAGATCGCCTGGAGATTTCTCGACCAGTCCGGCCTGCTCACAGGCGAGCACAAGGAGGCGGCCCGTTTCATCCTGAACAGGATCGATCGCCTGATGCTGCGTGGAGAGCGGCGCAGATTGCTGCTGTCGAATGCCGCGATCGATGCGTACCGTTTTCGGCCTGTGCTGGTGGTGCTGGACGCCTGAACTGTTTGGAGAAGTGAAACGCAGCATTAAGACATCCGCGGCGCCGATTTTCGCGGTTACGATTCGTGCTTTGCGAACGAAGCGGAACAGGATCGTGAACAAACGAAATGCCGGCAAAGTGTTGCGCTGATTTCGCGCTGCGCCAGAATCAATCGATCGCCAGGCATTCTTCCAAATGTGGCTTCTGGTGGCCGCGGCGCGCCCACGCTTGAACGGCAAAGGCGAGTTGATTCTGACTCGCCGCCACGTTCACGATGGATGCCTGCGCCACCTCGATACGCTTTGTGACCACACTGGTGTTAACCACACCCGCATCGATTGCCAGAAACGCCATAGCGATCACGGCAACCGCAGACGCGATAGCCATTCTCGTCCACTCGGTTGGCAGCATCGACAGTCCTTATCGGGGCGCACGTCGCCCGGCGCTTAGATAGGGGGCGTCTGCCAGGATCAAAGCCCGGGAGAGGGGACCCACGCGTTCGTGAAGGATGATAGATTGGGTGACTGTGTGCGCGCCGACGGCTCCGTTGGCGCCACGGACTGCGGCTTGGCGATCCCGGCAGGAATCGAACCTGCAACCCTCAGAGTAGAAATCTGATGCTCTATCCAGTTGAGCTACGGGACCGTCTTGGGCCGCCCCATTTCGGGGCTGGCCTTTCATCTATCATGCCAATATGAAAAATATCGTCTTTCGCCAAGCCTGAACCGAACCGTTTTCCTCAATGCCGCGACAAAGCGGAACGGTGGGGTGTCTGGGTGCCGGGTTGAGCGGCAGCGGACTGGACGATGGTTCACATCGCCGGGAACGCTGGCCAGCTTCCGGGACACGGCCGCCGGTCGACTGGTCAGGTATGGCTGCGCCATCTGGACGGCGTGCGCGGCGGTATCTCGATCGGTCTCCTCTGGGCCTGCCTTGTCATGGCGAATGCGACGATTTGCACCTTTGGTTCCATCGCCTTGAGTCCGTCACCTTTCCGCGCATTTCATGCTGCACGCGGCGTTTGTCCGCGATTTCCGGGAGTCCATCCATGATCGGTCTGGTTCGCGCCGTCACACTCTGCGCCACACTGGCGCTCGGCCTTTCGTCCGCGCTGGCCGCCGACAAGGCCTTCAAGCGCGACGATCTCGCGGATTCCGCGATCAAGCTGGAGGCCCAGATCAAGGGCGAGGCGGGGCCGGTCGCCAAGACCAGTGCGACGCTGAAGACGGACGCCGATGCCGCCTTCCGACGCAATGATTACCGCTCCGGTCTCTCGGTCCTCGGCCAGATCGCCGCCACCACGCCCGAGGATACCGGCAACTGGCTGCGGCTCGCCAAGGTCATCTTCCAGATCACGCCGAAGAGCTCGAGCGAGCAGACGTTCCTGCTGGAGCGGGCCTCGACCGCCGCCTACATCGCTTACATGCGCGCCGGCAATCCGGGCGAGGAAGCGGATGCGCTCGCGGTGCTCGGCAAGTCGCTGGCTGAACGCAAGCTGTGGCGGCCGGCGCTGGACGCGCTGCGGCTGTCGCTCGACATGCGCGAGGTCGCCGATGTCCGCGGCCAATATGAGAAGATGCGCGACGAGCACGGTTTCCGGCTGCTCGACTATACCGTGGATTCGGACTCGGCCAGTCCGCGCGCCTGCTTCCAGTTCTCGGAAGAGCTCGCCAAGCGCACCGATTTTGCTCCGTTCCTCGCGCTGGCGGGTCAGGACAAGCCGGCGCTGTCGGCCGAAGGCAAGCAGCTCTGTGTCGACGGGCTGAAGCACGGCGAACGCTACAACATCAATCTGCGCGCCGGCCTGCCGTCCACGGTGAAGGAAGGCTTGCCGAAATCAGCCGAGTTCAACGTCTATGTCCGCGACCGCAAGCCCTTCGTGCGCTTCACCAGCCGCGCCTACGTGCTGCCGAAGACCGGCCAGCGCGGCATTCCCGTGGTCAGCGTCAACACACCCGCGGTCAACATCAACGTCTTCCGGATCGGCGACCGCAATCTGATCAACACGGTGGTCGACAGCGATTTCCAGAAGACGCTGTCCAGGTACCAGCTCAGCGATCTCGGCGACGAGCGCGGCGTCAAGGTCTGGACCGGCGAACTCGCCACCGCGATGACGCTGAACCAGGACGTCACCACCGCGTTCCCGGTGGACCAGGCGCTCGGCGAGCTTCAGCCGGGCGTCTATGTCATGACCGCCGCGGCCAAGGGGCCGGGCTCGGACGACGACTATCAGCTGGCGACGCAATGGTTCATCGTCTCCGATCTCGGTGTAACAGCCTATTCCGGCAACGACGGCATCCACGTCTTCGTCAATTCGCTGGCTTCGACCGATCCGGTCGGCAAAGCCGAGGTGCGGCTGGTCGCGCGCAACAACGAGATCCTGGCCACCCGCAAGACCGACGAGAGCGGACACGTGCTGTTCGAGGCCGGCCTTGCGCGCGGCGAGGGCGGCCTGTCGCCGGCGATGCTCACGGTCACGGGCGAGAAGGCTGACTATGCCTTCCTCAGCCTGAAGACCTCGGCCTTCGACCTCAGCGACCGCGGCGTGGCGGGCCGCGTGGCGCCGGTGGGCGCTGACGCCTTCGTCTATGCCGAGCGCGGCGTCTACCGCTCCAGCGAGACCGTCTACCTCACCGCGCTGCTGCGCGACGGGCAGGGCAACGCCGTCACCGGCGGGCCGATGACGCTGGTGGTCGAGCGCCCGGACGGCGTCGAATACCGCCGCGCCGTGCTGCCCGACCAGGGCGCCGGCGGCCGCATGCTGTCCGTGCCGCTCAACTCGGCCGTGCCGACCGGCACCTGGCGGGTGCGCGCCTTCACCGATCCGAAGGGCTCCTCGGTCGGCGAGACCACCTTCATGGTCGAGGATTACGTCCCCAATCGGATCGAATTCGACTTGTCTGCCAAGGACAAGCTGATCAAAGCTAACGCTCCAGTGGAGCTTAAGGCAGACGGTCATTTCCTCTATGGCGCGCCCGCTTCTGGCCTCCAGCTCGAAGGCGATATGCTGATCGCACCCGCGTCCGAGCGCCCGGGTTTTGCCGGATATCAGTTCGGCGTCGCCGACGAGGAGACCACCTCGAACGAACGCACGCCGCTGGAGAACCTGCCGGAGGCCGACGCCAATGGCGTTGCGACCTTCCCGGTGACGCTGGACAAGCAGCCGGCTTCGACGCGCCCGCAGGAGGCGCAGATATTCGTCCGCATGGTGGAGACCGGCGGCCGCGCCGTCGAACGCAAGCTCGTGCTGCCGGTCGCGCCTGCGACCGCCCTGATCGGCGTCAAGCCGCTGTTCGGCGACAAGAACGTGGCCGAAGGCGACAAGGCCGAGTTCGACGTCGTGTTCGTCTCGCCCGAGGGCAAGACGTTGCCGCGCGACGGCCTGCGCTACGAGCTCCTGAAGATGGAGTCGCGCTACCAGTGGTATCGCCAGAACAATTACTGGGAGTACGAGCCGGTCAAGTCGACCTCGCGCGTCGCCGACGGCGAGCTCACCATCGCCGCCGACAAGCCGTCGCGGGTCTCGCTCAGCCCGCAGCCCGGCCGCTACCGGCTCGATGTGAGGTCGAACGACGCCGACGGTCCGGTGACCTCGGTGCAGTTCGACGTCGGCTGGTATTCCGACGGCAGCGCCGACACGCCTGATCTGCTGGAGACCTCGATCGACAAGCCGCAATACGCCTCGGGCGACACCATGACGGTGTCGGTCAACGTGCGCACGGCCGGCAAGCTCACCGTCAACGTACTCGGCGACCGCCTGCTGACGACCCAGACCATCGACGTCAGGGAAGGCACCGCGCAGGTGAAACTCCCGGTCGGCAAGGACTGGGGCACCGGCGCCTATGTGGTCGCGACGCTGCGCCGTCCGCTCGATGCAGCGGCTCAGCGTATGCCCGGCCGCGCCATCGGGCTGAAATGGTTCGGCATCGACAAGCAGACCCGCACGCTCCAGGTCAAGCTGACGCCGCCGGCGCTGATCCGGCCGAACGCGACGCTGAAGATCCCGGTCAAGCTCGACGGGCTCAATCCGGGCGAGGACGCCAAGATCGTCATCGCCGCGGTCGATGTCGGCATCCTCAATCTCACCAACTACAAGCCGCCGGCGCCGGATGATTACTATCTCGGCCAGCGCCGCCTTTCCGCAGAGATCCGCGATCTCTACGGCCAGCTGATCGACGGCATGTCGGGCACGCGCGGCCAGATCAAGTCCGGTGGTGACGCGGGAGCCGGCGAATTGCAGGGCTCGCCGCCCGCGCAAAAGCCGCTCGCGCTCTATTCAGGCATCGTCACGGTCGCCGCTGACGGCACCGCCGAGGTGAGCTTCGACATTCCGGAGTTCGCCGGCACCGCGCGCGTGATGGCGGTGGCGTGGACCGCCACAAAACTCGGCCGCGCCAACACCGACGTCGTGATCCGCGATCCCGTGGTGCTGACCACGACCCTGCCGCGCTTCCTGCTCAACGGCGACCACGGCACGGTCAATCTCGAGATCGACAATGTCGAGGGCCAGGCCGGCGACTACGTCATCAACGTGAAGACGGGTGGCCCGGTGAAGATGTCAGGCAATCCCGCGACCACGGTCAAGCTCGCCGCCAAGCAGCGCAACTCCTTCACGCTCGCGATCGATGCGACCGCGGCGGGGCAGGCGACGCTCGACGTCGACATCAAGGGGCCGAACGGCCTGACGCTGGCACGCCACTACGCGCTCGACGTCAAGGCGGCGACGCAGGTGCTGGCGCGGCGTTCGATCCGCACGCTGGCGAAGGGCGAGAGCCTGACGCTGACCTCGGACATGTTCACTGACCTTGTGCCGGGTACCGGCAGCGTCTCGGTCTCGGCGAGCCTGTCCACCGCGCTCGATGCGGCGACGATCCTCAAGGCGCTCGACCGCTATCCCTATGGCTGCTCGGAGCAGATCACGAGCCGTGCGATGCCGCTGCTCTATGTCAACGACCTCGCGGCCGGCGCGCATCTGGCCATGGACACCGAGGTTGACCAGCGTATCCGCGATGCGATCGAACGGCTCTTGGCCCGTCAGGGCTCGAACGGCTCGTTCGGCCTGTGGTCGGCGGGCGGCGACGATGCGTGGCTCGATGCCTATGTGACGGACTTCCTCACCCGTGCCCGCGAAAAGGGCTTTGTGGTGCCGGACGTGCTGTTCAAGAACGCGCTCGACCGTATCCGCAACTCGGTCGTCAACGGCAACGAGCCCGAGAAGGACGGCGGCCGCGATCTCGCCTATGGCCTCTACGTGCTTGCACGCAATGGCGCAGCGCCGATCGGCGACCTCCGCTACCTCGCGGACACCAAGCTCAGCAACCTCGCGACGCCGATCGCGAAGTCACAGCTCGCGGCGGCGCTGGCGCTGGTCGGCGACCGTAACCGCGCGGAACGGGTCTATGGCGCTGCGCTCGACAGCCTTGCGCCAAAGCCCGTGCTGGAGTTCGGCCGCACCGATTACGGCTCGCAGCTCCGCGATGCCGCGGCGCTGGTCTCGCTTGCCAGCGAAGGCAATGCGCCGAAGGCGACGCTGACGCAGGCGGTGTCGCGGGTGGAAGTCGCGCGCGGGCTGACGCCCTACACCTCCACGCAGGAGAATGCGTGGCTGGTGCTGGCGGCGCGGGCGCTCGCCAAGGAGAACCTCTCGATCGAGGTCGACGGGCAGTCCGTGAAGACCGCGCTCTATCGCAGCTACAAGGCCGCGACGCTGGAGGGCAAGCCGCTGAAGATCACCAACACCGGCGATGCCCCGGTGCAGGCGGTGGTCTCGGTGTCGGGCTCGCCGGTGACGCCGGAGCCGGCGGCATCGAACGGCTTCAAGATCGAGCGCAGCTACTTCACGCTCGACGGCAAGCCCGCCGATATCAGCAAGGTCAAGCAGAACCAGCGCTTCGCGGTGGTGCTGAAGATCACCGAGGCCAAGCCCGAATACGGCCACATCATGGTGTCCGACTATCTCCCGGCCGGCCTCGAGATCGACAATCCAAAACTGGTCTCGTCCGGCGATAGCGGAACGCTGGACTGGATCGAGGATGGCGAGGAGCCCGAGGATACCGAGTTCCGCGATGACCGCTTCACCGCGGCCGTCGACCGGGCCTCGGACTCCAAAGCGGTGTTCACCGTCGCCTATGTCGTGCGCGCGGTCTCGCCCGGCAAATACGTGCTGCCGCAGGCCTATGTCGAGGACATGTACAATCCCTCGCGCTATGGCCGCACCGGCACGGGCAATGTCGAGGTGCGGGCGGCGAAGTGAGTGTTTGGAATGACTGACTCTCCGTACGGGCCACAAACTCCGTCGTCATGCCCGGGCAAAAGCGCGAAGCGCGTCTTCGCGCAGATGTCCCGGGCATCCACGGACTGTGGTGCCGTAGCAAAGAACGTCGATGACCGGGACAAGCCCGGCCATGACGGAGTGCGGGGCAGGGGCCTTCGCGCTCTTTCTGCCGTCGCGCTGATGCTCATCCTCGCCATCATCGGCTTCGTCGGCTGGGTCTATTCGCTCGGCCCGCTGCCACTCGATGAGGCGCGCCAGGTCTCCACCACCATCGTCGACCGCAACGGCAAGCTGCTACGCGCCTACGCCATGGCGGACGGGCGCTGGCGGCTGCCGGTCGATGCCAAGACGAACGTCGATCCGATCTATCTCAAGCTGCTGCTCGCCTATGAGGACCAGCGCTTCCATGCCCATGACGGCATCGATCCGCTGGCGCTGGGGCGCGCGGCGTTGCAGCTCACGACACGCGGCCGCATCGTCTCGGGCGGTTCGACCATCACCATGCAGCTGGCGCGGCTGATGGAGCCGCGGCGGCAGCGCTCGCTCTACGCAAAGCTGCGTCAGATGGTGCGCGCGATCGAGATCGAGCGCAGCATGAGCAAGAGCGAGATCCTCGACCTCTATCTCGCGCTGGCGCCGTATGGTGGCAATCTCGAAGGTATCCGCGCCGCCTCGATCGCCTATCTCGGTAAGGAGCCGAAGCGGCTCTCGCTCGCTGAAGCCGCATTGCTGGTCGCGCTGCCGCAATCGCCGGAGACGCGCCGGCTCGACCGCTATCCCGACGCCGCACGCAAGGCCCGCGACCGCGTGCTCGACCGCATGGTCGAGGAGCACGTGATCAGCGCTGAGGACGCAACACAGGCCAAGGCCGTGCCGGTGCCGACGCTGCGCAAGCCGATGCCGATCCTGGCGCCGCACGCCTCGGACACCGCGCTTTCGACAGTCAAGGATACCCCGGTCATCAAGCTGACGCTGGACGCGAACTTGCAGAAAGTGCTGGAGCCGCTGGCGCGCGACCGCGCCATTGCGCTCGGGCCCAACATTTCCGTCGGCATCATCGTGGTCGACAATGACAGCGGCGACGTGCTCGCCCGCGTCGGCTCGGCGGACTATTTCGACGAGAGCCGGGCCGGGCAGGTCGACATGACGCGTGCCGTCCGCTCGCCGGGATCGACGCTCAAGCCCTTCATCTACGGGCTCGCCTTCGAGGACGGCTTCGTCCATCCCGACAGCCTGATCGACGACCGGCCGGTCCGCTTCGGCTCCTACGCGCCGGAAAATTTCGACATGACCTTCCAGGGCACGGTGCCCGTGAAGAAGGCGCTGCAATTGTCGCTGAACGTGCCGGCGATCGTGCTGCTCGACCGCGTCGGCGCGAGCCGGCTGGCGTCGCGGCTGCGGCAGGCCGGCGGCAATCTCATCCTGCCCAAGGACGAAGCGCCCGGCCTCGCCATGGGGCTCGGCGGCGTCGGCGTGACGCTCCAGGACCTCGCTCAGCTCTATGCGGGCTTCGCCCGGCTCGGCACCACCAAGCCGCTGCGCGAGGTGATGGCTGCCAAGGACGACCGCGAGCCGCTGCGGCTGCTCGATCAGGTCGCGGCCTGGCAGGTTGGCAACGTGCTGCTGGGCACGCCGCCGCCGGAAAATGCCGCCCACAACCGCATCGCCTTCAAGACCGGCACTTCCTACGGCTATCGCGATGCCTGGTCAGTCGGCTTCGACGGCCGCATGACCATCGGCGTCTGGGTCGGCCGGCCCGACGGCGCGCCGGTTCCCGGCCTGATCGGCCGTGTCGCCGCCGCACCCATCCTGTTCGACGCCTTTGCCAGGTCCGGCAAGACGCTGGCCCCGTTGCCGAAGCCACCCAAGGGAACCCTGATGGCCAGCAACGCAAAGCTGCCGCTGCCCCTGAGGCGGTTCCGTCCGGTCGGGGAACTGGTGCGGACCGGCGGCGAGCAGGCGCTGCACATCCAGTTTCCGCTGAACGGCTCGCGGATCGACGTCGATCGGTCGGCAGGCTCCGAGGCCGCAGCCATGCCGGTCAAGGTCGCCGGCGGCGTTCTGCCGATGACCGTCATGGTTAACGGCACGGCGCTCGGCGAGATCGACGGGCGCCGCCAGCGCCTGATTGATCCGCCCGGTCCAGGCTTTGCGCGGCTCACCGTGATCGATGCCACGGGCGCCGCGGACACAGTTGTCATTCGAATTCAATGAGCCGGCCTTAAGCGGTTGTCGGAATGACGGTTTCAGCGTAAGCGGAACCGATGGTCGAGACCTACCCCAGCCCCCGTTTTGGAGCACCCCGCGAGCCGAAATCGCCCGTGAATCCGGGCAGCCGGCTGGTGTCGATGCTCGACGTCGCTACGGCCAGCCACGCCCGCGCGGTCGCCTTCCTGGTGCTGTGCGCGCTGCTGCTGTTCCTGCCGGGCTTCTTCACGATCCCGCCTGTCGACCGCGACGAGGCGCGCTTTGCCCAGGCCACCAAGCAGATGGTGGAGAGCGGCGAATATGTCGACATCCGCTTCCAGGAGGACGTCCGCTACAAGAAGCCGGTCGGCATCTACTGGCTGCAATCCGCGGCGGTCGAAATCGCCACGGCGCTCAAGCTGCCGAAGGCCGAATTGCGAATCTGGGTCTACCGGCTGCCGTCGCTGATCGGGGCGATCGGCGCCGTTCTCATGACCTATTGGGCGGCGCTCGGCTTCGTCACGCGGCGCGGTGCCGTGCTCGCGGCGCTCTTGATGTGCGCCTCCGTGCTGCTCGGCGTCGAGGCGCGGCTCGCCAAGACCGACGCGATGCTGCTGTTCTGCGTGACCGCCGCGATGGGCGCGATGGCGCGGGCCTATCTGTCGTGGCAGCGCGCCGAGGACGAGACGCATCCGCCCTGGACCTGGCCCGCGATCTTCTGGACGGCTCTCGCCGTGGGCATCCTGATCAAGGGCCCGCTCATCCTGATGTTCGCAGGCCTGACCATCGTCGCGCTCGCGATCCAGGACCGCGATGCCTCCTGGCTATGGAAGCTGCGCCCGCTCTGGGGCCTGATGTGGATGCTGGTGCTGGTGCTGCCCTGGTTCGTCGCGATCTTCTGGCGCGCGGGCGATGCCTTCTTCGCCGATTCCGTCGGCGGCGACATGCTGAGCAAGTTAGGGGCCCAGGAATCCCATGGCGCGCCGCCCGGACTGTACCTGGCGCTGTTCTGGATCACCTTCTGGCCGGGCGCGCCGCTGGCGGCGATGGCGGCACCTGCGGTGTGGCGGGCGCGGCGCGAGCCCGGCGCGCAGTTCCTGCTGGCCTGGCTGATCCCGTCCTGGATCGTGTTCGAGGCGGTGCTGACCAAGCTGCCGCATTACGTGCTGCCGCTGTATCCGGCGATCGCGATCCTGACCGTCGGAGCGCTGGAGCGACGCGTGCTGTCGCGCTCGTGGCTGATGCGCGGCTCGGCCTGGTGGTTCGCGATCCCCGCTGCGGCCTCGATCATCGCTGTGGTCGGTGCGGTGATGTTGACGCGGCAGCCGGCTTTCGCGGCCTGGCCGTTCATCGCGGCCTCGCTGATCTTCGGCCTGTTCGCCTGGTGGCTGTTCGACACCAACCGTGCCGAGCGCTCGGTGCTCAATGCGCTGGTCGCAGCCCTCATGCTGGCGGTCGTGGTCTACGGCATCGTGCTGCCGTCGCTGACGCCGCTGTTTCCGAGCATCGAGATCGCGCGCGCGCTTCGCAACGTCACCTGTGTCGGGCCGAAGGCGGCCGCCGCCGGCTATCACGAGCCGAGCCTGGTCTTCCTGACGGGCACGTCCACGCTGCTCACCGACGGCTCGGGCGCGGCGGATTTCCTGCGGCAGGGCAGCTGCCGCTTCGCGCTGATCGAGCAGCGTTCGGAGCGCAGCTTCGTGCAGCGCGCCGAGGCGACCGGGCTGCGCTACAAGGTCGGCGCGCGCATCGACGGCTATAATTTCTCGCAGGGACGCTCGATTTCGATCTCGATCTTCCGCTCGGAAGGCACCGAATAGGATGCCCGTTACGACCCACATCGCACCGCGGCCGAGCTATCCCGCGCAACTGCTCACCGTGACGGGGCGTGCGCTGGCGCAGCTCGTGCGCGCGCCCTCGCATTCGCGCCGCGCCGAGGCCGCGCGAAAGCTGGCGCGGCACTCGCTGTGGCTCAGCGCGGCGGGCGCGGCCGCGGTCATCGCGCTCATGCTGGCGTTCGACCGGACCGAGATCCAGCTGATGCCGGCGCGCGGCACGCCCGGCCTGTGGCCGATCCGCATCCTCACCGATTTCGGCAAGGACGAGTATGTGCTCACGGCGCTGGGGGTCGTGCTGGTGGCCGTCGCGCTCGTTGCGGCCGGCGTGTACGGCACCCGGCGCGCGCTGTTGCTCGGCCTCGGCACGCGGCTCCAGTTCATGTTTCTATCCGTTGCGTTCTCGGTGTTCATTGCCGAGATCCTGAAATTCATCATCGGCCGCGGCCGGCCATTCGTGGGCGGCGATGCCAACCCGTTCAACTTCGTTCCGTTTCAGGGCACGCCGGCCTATGCCAGCCTGCCGTCCGGCCATGCGGTGACGGCGTTCGCGCTGGCGTTTGCGGTCTCGGCGCTGTGGCCGCGCCTGCGCGTGTTCATGTTCACTTACGCGATTGTGATCCTGCTGACGCGCCTGGTGCTGCTCGCGCATCATCCGAGCGATGTCGCGGCCGGCGCCCTGGTCGGCATGGTCGGCGCCATGGCGGTCCGCTACTGGTTCGCGGCCCGACGGCTGGGCTTCGCGATCCGGGCTGACGGCAGCATTCTGGCCCTTCCGGGACCGGATGGAGGGCGCCTCAAAAGGGTTGCCCGCGGCGCCTCCGCCCCATAAAAGCGGCTGCCTGCCGGGGCCTCCGGTTCCCCAAGGGCAGGCCAATTCCAACCACGAGCCTCATTTGTCGTCGTCCCAGCCTTCGGTTTCCATCGTCGTTCCCGTGCGTAACGAAGCCGACAACATTGCGCCCCTGATCGAGGAGATCACAGCGGCGCTCGGCGGCCGCTGGGACTACGAGATCATCTACGTCAATGACGGTTCGACCGATACGACCGGCGAGCGGCTCCATGCCATCATGGCGCAGCGGAGCAATCTGCGTCAGCTCCGTCACGCGAAATCCGGCGGTCAGTCCGCCGCCGTGCGCAGCGGCGTGCGCGCGGCGCGCGGCGCGATCGTGGCCACCCTCGACGGCGACGGCCAGAACAATCCGGCCTTCCTGCCGGACCTGATCTCGGCGGTCGAGAAGGGCGCCCATGTCGGGCTCGCCGCGGGCCAGCGCGTCGGACGCAAGGACACGGGGTTCAAGAAATTCCAGTCGCGCGTGGCCAACAAGGTCCGCAACGCCATCCTGAAGGACGGCACGCGCGACACCGGCTGCGGCCTGAAAGCGTTCCGGCGCGAGGTGTTCCTCGCGATGCCCTATTTCGACGGGCTGCATCGTTTCCTGCCGGCGCTGGTGCGGCGCGAAGGCTACGAGATCGCCTATGTCGACGTGATCGACCGGCCGCGCCGTTCCGGCGTGTCCAACTACGGCTTCTTCGACCGGCTCTGGATCGGGATCATGGATCTCGCCGGCGTGTGGTGGCTGATCCGCCGCAAGAAGCCCACACCAGAGGTGACCGAGGTGAAGGCATGATCATCCAGTACGGCCAGGCGCTGAGCAACTATCTCTACGACGTCTTCGTCGCCAAGTTCGACTTCTGGCTCGCATTCGGCCTGGTCGCGCAGCTGTTCTTCACCGCGCGATTCCTGGTGCAGTGGATCGCGAGCGAGCGCGCCGGCAACAGCGTGGTGCCGATGGCGTTCTGGTTCTGCTCGATGGGCGGCGGGTTGATGACGCTGGTCTACGGCGTCGTGAAGCGCGAACCCGTGATCATCCTCGGACAGGCGCTGGCCACGGTGATCTACATCCGCAACATCATGCTGATCATCAAGAACCGCGGCCGCAGCTCGAAGACACTGGAGCGCTGACCAAAGGCGGCCGGCAGCAGCGCCACATCCGTTTCATTGCCACGGGGCGGGGAGGGAAACATGACGCGCGAAATCATCGAAGTCCCGGTCATATCCGAGGCGATCCGCGGTCTTGGCGCGCCGACCTCCGCGCTGGTCCGCGCGGGCAACATCCTTGCGACCTGCGGTATGCCCCCGCTCGACCTGCAGACCGGGAAGGTCGTCGAAGGCGATATCCGCGCTCAGACGCGCGCGGCGCTCGAGGCGCTGCGCTTCGTGCTGGAATATGCCGGCGCATCGCTGGAGCATGTCATCAAGACGACCGTCTACGTCACGGATGCGGCGATGATGGCCGAGGTCAACGAGGTTTACCGGCACTATTTCCAGGACGGCTTTCCGGCACGAACCTCGGCAACGATCAAGCCCTGGTTGCTTCCGTTCGACATCGAGATCGAATGTCTCGCCGTCGTCTGATTTTACCGGCCACCTCAGGCACCCGGAAGGGCTGCCAGCTGGTAAACGTCGATGATGCTTTCCCCCCGTTCGAGCCGGGCGACGATCCCCGGCTCTCTCGCCTGGATCGCATGCGCCTCCCGGGCGATCTCGACCGCGCCGGCGGAGGGAAGGATGCATACGCCGTTCTCGTCCGCCAGGACGAGGTCGCCCGCATGAACGAGCACGCCACCGCAGGTCACCGGTTGAGCGACGCTTCCGCGGCCGCGCAACTTCGTCGTCAGCGGCGAGCGCCCGCGACACCAAACCGGCATGCCCGCGCTACGAATGGCGCCGACATCCGTGACGTAACCGTCGAGCACGACGCCGATGACTCCACGCGCCAATGCAGCAGCCGTCATCACCGCGCCCCAGCAGGCATGCCGGTCGTCGTCACCCCGTTCGATGACCAGGATGTCCCCCGCTTCGGCAATCGCCAGGGCGTGGGGCAGCGCTGTGCCGTCGTCAGCCGGCAGGTTAACCGTCAGGGCGCGACCGGCGATCCTCGCGCCGTCGATCACACACTGGATGTCCGGCCTCATGAAACCCTCGGTCCGGAAGTGGCCGATCGTCGCGGTCTCGACGCCGGCGAGAAGCTCGATGGCCTCATCTGTTCCGCGGCGCACGTTCATGGGCGTCGTCCCTCGCTCAGCTCGTCTTGGCCAGGTCCCGCTTGACCGTTTCAGCAAGCGCCAGCAGCGCGACGGCGGAGAGGAGGGCGGAGCCGATCATGTACCAGGCGACTGAAGAGCCCTTGCCGGTCGTCGAAATCAGCCAGGTCGTGACGACAGGCGTGAGCGCACTGCCGAGAACGCCCGACAGCATGTAGGCGATCGAAAGTCCGGAATAGCGCACCTTGGTTCCGAACAGCTCGGCAAGGAAGGTCGCGATCGGACCGTAGTTGGCGGCGAAGGCGGTCATCATGAGCAGATAACCGAGGAGCGCGCCGCCGAACGTCGCCGTATCCATCAGCCAGAACATCGGGAAGGCGACGATGGCTTCGGCGAGGATGCCACCGAGAACGACGGGCCGGCGGCCGACGCGATCGGAGAGAAGACCGAAGAGCGGCAGCAGAAAGATGCAGGCTGCGCAGGACAGCAGCACGATCACCAGCATTTCGTTGCGGGAGATCTTCAGGGCCTGGGTGCCATAGCTCAAGCCGAAAGCGACGATCAGGTTGAAGGACGAGCCCGTGGACATGGTGGCGACGCCGCCAAGGATGACGGTCTTCCAGGATTTACGCAGAAGCTCCAGGAACGGCACCTTGACGGTTGCCTCCTGCATCTTGACTTTGGCGAAGGAGGGCGTTTCGGCGGTATTGAGGCGGACATAGGCGCCCACGGCGACCAGCAGGATGCTTGCGAGGAAGGGAATGCGCCAGCCCCAGGAGAGCAGATCCTCGTTCGTCATGGCCGACGCGATCAGCAGAAACACCAGGTTGGCGATCAGCGTGCCGGCGGGAACGCCGATCTGAACCCAGGATCCGTAGAGCCCGCGCCTGTTCTGCGGTGCGTGCTCGACGGCCATCAGGACCGCGCCGCCCCATTCGCCGCCGAGCGCAAGCCCCTGCATCACGCGCAGTGCCAGAAGAAGGATCGGCGCCCAGACGCCAATCTTCTCGTAATTCGGCAGCAAGCCGATGGCGAAGGTCGCCAGACCCATCATGACCAGCGAGAACAGCAGCATGGACTTGCGTCCAAGCCGGTCGCCGAAATGTCCGAACAGGGCCGCGCCGACGATGCGGGCGAGATAGGCCGAAGCGAATGTACCAAACGCCAGCAAGGTACCGACGGTCGCATCGAAGCTTGGAAAGAAGACCTTGTTGAACACGAGCGCCGAAGCCGTAGCGAACACGAAGAGGTCGTACCATTCGACGGTGGTGCCGATGACACTCGCGACGGCGATCTTGCGGACGCCGACTGTCTCCTTGGCCAGCGTTCCCTTGATTGTGAGCTCCATGTCCATGCACCTTCCCCTCGATGTCGCCGTGAACGAACAAGGAGACGCCGCCAGGTGCAGACACACCCGATCGACCTGGCTCGACCGAGAGTCATCCGCCCTGTTGAATACGGCACCAGAGCACGCGGCCACCGCGTGCGCCGGAGCGCTGAAACGCCCCATCGTTCTGCTAGCCTTCCGGAAGGATGAGAAGGAAACACTGCTGCGACAAATAGAAAATGCGGATTCCTGTCATAGAGGCGGGCTATGCGATGATTTTTGTGCAGCCGAGCGCGAGCGTGCCTGACGTCAAGCTGGCAAAAAGCTGAAGGGATCGAATGCCTTCAATGTCTGACGCTGCTGTCGTGCAATGATCCAGGCACCGTATTGCGCGCATTTTGGTCGCGATGCCCATAATTTGACGGCACGCAAAAATCAGTTCGTATGTTTCGTATCGAAACTATCTATTTTATCAGGCGCGGCTTTGAGGGTAGCTGGCTGACCATCCATACCTCCTGGCAGATCGTCCGCGGGCTCGTCGCCGCCGGGCGCGCAATGAAGGGACCGTCATGAATCGTCTGAGCAACATTCGCCCCAATATGTCGAGGCTTTGGGCAGCGCTCATGCGGTCTGCCGAGATCGGAAAGACAGCCAAAGGCGGCCTGCGACGGCTCGCCCTGTCCGAAGACGATGCAGTGATGCGGCACGAATTCATCCGGTGGTGCGAAGAGGCCGGGTGCGACGTCCGCGTCGACGCGATAGGCAATATCTTCGCCACGCGAAAGGGCGCCGAGCCGGATGCCAAATCCGTTCTCGTGGGCAGCCACCTTGACACGCAGGTTCACGGTGGCCGGTTCGACGGCATTCTCGGCGTTCTTGCAGGACTGGAGCTGGTGCGCACGCTCAACGACCACGGCATTGTCACCAAGCGCCCGATCACGCTGGTCAACTGGACGAACGAGGAAGGTGCACGCTTCGAACCTCCGATGATCGGCTCGGCGGTCTTTACAGGGCAGAAGGCGGTCGAATTCGCATATTCCCGTCTGGATCGCGACGGCCTTTCCCTTGGCGATGAGCTGGCGCGCATCGGCTTCAAGGGGACCGACACCGTTTCCGCGGAGCGGTTCGACAGTCTCTTCGAACTTCACATCGAGCAGGGGCCGCGACTTGAAGCCGAGGGCAAGCAGCTCGGCATCGTGACCGGAGCGTTCGGCGTCCGCGGGTTCGTTGTCGAGGTTCGTGGCGAGACCGGCCATGTCGGTCCGACGCCGATGCCGGCGCGCAGAAATGCGCTGGTCGGCGCAGCCGAAGTGACGCTCGCGGTCAACGAGATCGGTTGGTCCCGTCACGAGACTGGCGGCAAGTCCACGACCATGCGCATCCGTACCGAACCCAATCTGCTGGGCGCCATTCCGGATCATGTGGAAATGACCTGCGATATGCGACACCCCGACGAAAGCGTCGTGATCGCGATGCTGGAGGAATTCAAGGCGAGACTTCCCGCACTCCAGGAACGCTCGCGGTGCGAGATTTCGATCAAGGAAAGCTGGTCCTATGGCGGGATGCGCTTCGATGCCGGTTGCGTCGACCAGGTACGTCAGTCGGCCGAGGCGCTCCGATATTCGACCATGGAGATGCTCACGGAAGCAGGCCATGACGCCATGCATGTCGCAGAATATCTGCCGACGGCCATGATCTTCACCCCTTGTGAAGGCGGCCTCTCGCACAATGAGGCGGAGAACGTCACGATTGCGGACATCGAGCCGGGCGTAAACGTGCTGGTGCAGGCCGTGCTCGAGCGCGCCAATCGTTCGGCTGAGCGCTCTCAGCGGGCAGGATGACCGGCGACCGGTTGCACATCGAACAGCTCGTTTTCGTAGATGCTCAGGAACGCGCTTTCGGCGGCGCCGAGTTCGGTGTCCGGGTTTGTCAGGAAATAGGCGTCGGCACCGAGCCTGTCCTGCAGCGCGGGAATGAGCCAGAGTTCGTCCGAATTGAGCGGTCGGGTGGAATCCACCGGCAATATGCCGATGCCGATTCCGGCGGCGATCAGCCGTCGGACCTCCTCCAGATGAGGGCTCTCACCGACGGTCCAGGTTCCCAGACCGGCGCCGTCGCGCAGTGCGATCATCGGCTCGAGCGCACCGCCGTGCTGGCTGCAGGTGAACGCGACGAAGGCTTCCTGGCGCAGTTCCTCCAGGCTCACATCGGTACGGCCATAGAGCGGGTGTGAGGCGCCGCAATAGATGCCGAACTTCTCGCGCAGCACGAATTTGCAATCCAACCCGGCGAGGGGTTTGGATAGGAGACAAAAGCCAAAAGGCGCCTGCTTCTGTGCGACCGCCCTTACGATGTCCTGACTGTTGGCCACATCGATGCGCATGGTGATGGAGGGATGCCGTCGCCGCATCTGACGCAAAGCCTGATCGAGCTGCGGTACGGCGAGATTGGTCACGGTCAGAATCCGCACCTGTCCGGTGAGATCATCCTCTTTGGTGGACAGTCGCTCGCCGATCCGTTCCACTCTCAGAAAGATCTCGGCACATTCCTGGCGGAGTGCTTCGCCCTGGACGGTAAGGACGAATCTGCGGCTGTCGCGCTGGATCAGCTGACAGCCCAACGTCTCCTCCAGCTTCTGGAGCGCTGCCGTCACCGACGGCTGGCGCACGAACAGCCGGTCGGCTGCCTTCGTGATGCTGCGTTCCTCCACGATCACGAGAAAGGTCCGCAATAGATTCCAGTTCAAGTGCTGGATTCGTGCGTCGTTGCGGGACAATTCGCCTGCTCCTGAGCAAAACTGGACCCGAATACTGGCACTTTGCGAGGGAAACGACAAATTGGTAACGGAATGACATGAACAAGCTCTCGATCGTGATCTTCGCGTCGGTCCTGCTGGTCGGCATGCTCCTGCTTGCGCTTGGCCTCGTCGACGTCGGCGGCACCGTCGCATTTCTCACAAGGGCCGAGCAGACGGACGCGCGGTTCGCCGGCGCCGTCGCGCGCAGCGGCGGAAATCATGGCGGGACGTTTCTCTATCCGACCTTTCAGTTTCAGACGACGGAGGGTCGCTCGATCATGATCACGTCCTCATCGGGGTCGACCAGCCAACCCTATGCGGAGGGCGAGCGCGTCAGGATCGCCTACGATCCCCGCCGTCCCGAGGATGCGCGGCTGCTGTCGTTCCTGACGCTGTGGATCACGCCTAGCCTGCTTTGCGGCGCCGGCCTGCTTCTGGCGGGCGGCGCGGTCATTGTTCGCGCCGCCCTAGCGCGGCAACGCCGAGGCCGCGCCTGACGCGGGCAGGGCGGCCGTCGCCGTCTCGGTCCTGCGATGCGGCTCGCCCGCGGCATCCAGCACGGGATAGGCGACCGAGCAGATATGCGAGTGGATGCGGCGCAGATCGCGCAGCACGTCGAGGTGCAGCGAGGTGGTCTCGATGGTCTCGGGGCGGCCCTCGCGCAGGCGGTCGAGATGGCGCTCGACGGCGGCAAGCTCGGTGTTCTTCAGCGTGGTCTTCTCCACCAGCAGCTTGCGCGCCTCATTCGCATCGCCCGACATGAACACGCCGAAGGCGATCCGCAGCGATTCCATCGTTCGCTTGTGGAAGGCGGCGAGCTCCTCGGAGCCCTCGGCCGAGAACTGGAAGCGGCGCTTGATCTTCTTGGTGGCAAGCTCGCTCAGGCTCTTGTCGATGATGTCGCCGATATGCTCGAGGTTGATGGCGAAGGAGATGATCTCCATCGCGCGTCGCCCCTCGCTCTCGTCGAGGCTGCCCCGCATGAGCTTGGTCACATAGAGCTTGATGGCTTCATCCAGGCCGTCGACGACATTGTCCATCTTCGAGACCTGGTCGACCAGGGCACGGTCGCCCGTCATCATCGCGGTCATGACCTTGCGCAGCATGACTTCGACGAAGTCGCCCATGCGCAGCGTCTCGCGGGCGGCGTCGGCGAGCGCCAGCGATGGCGTCTCCAGCGCGGTCTCGTCGAGATAGCGCGGGCGGGCCGGATCGGTCTCCTGCACGCGATCGGGCAAGAGGCGGGTCAACAGGCGTGACATGGTGTCGAGCAGGCCGATGAAGATGATGGCGGTGCCGACGTTGAAGGCGATGTGGAAGGCTGCCGTCATCTTCGCGAGATCCGGCTGCCAGGCATGCATGTGCTCGGCGATGACGCTCAGGAACGGCAACACCAGCGCAATCCCGATCGCGCGATTGACGAGATTGCCGACGGGCAGGCGGTAGCTCGCGGGATCGTCGCGCCTGGCCCCTTCGAACACGGGGTTGATGGCGCTGCCGAGATTGGCGCCGAGCACCAGCGCCATCGCTGCGTAGGGCGTGATGAACTGGGAATAGGCCAGCGACATGATCAGCAGCACGCTGGCGACGCTCGAATGCACCGCCCAGGTGACGAGTGCGGCGATGACGATGCACAGGATGGGATCGCCCGTGATCGCCGACATCACGACGCGCACGCCGGGCGCGTTCTCCGCCGGCGCCAGCGTGTCGAGCAGGATGTGCAGCGACAGCAGCATCAAGCCGAGACCGATCGAAATCCGGCCGATATCCTTGATGCGTGAGCGTGGACCGGAGCGGAAGGCAACGAGCCCGAGCACGAACAGCACGGGTGCGACTGCTGCGATGTTGAATGACAGCGCCTGCACGATCAGCGTGGTGCCGACATTGGCGCCCAACATGATGGCGAGCGCCGCAACGAGGCTGAGCAGGCCTTCGGCCGCGAACGAGCTGGTGAGCAGCGCCGTCGCCGTGCTGCTCTGGAGCAGCGCCGTGAGCCCGAGGCCGGCGGCGAATGCGCTGACGCGGTTGCCGAGCGCCTTGCCGAGCAGGCGGCGCAGGTCGGGGCCAAAGGCGCGCAGGATGCCGCTCTGGACCATATGGAGGCCCCACAACAACAGCGCCACGCCGCCCATCAGATCGAGCAGTACCAACGTTCCCATGCTCCGTGTCCGGATGAGAGTCGATTGGTGAGGCTAGCGCCAAATGCTTGAGGATCAAACCATTTCTTGACGCAGCGACGTTAACCTTTGCGATGGTTGCTCGTTCCCGCGGCGCGCGTTGACGCGTCCGCAGGCGCGATGCCTTGTGAGCAGGCTCACATTGCCGCCTTGAGGGCAGCGAAGCCGCGATCGAGATCGGCCTTGAGGTCGTCGGTGCTCTCGAGCCCGATATGCAGACGCAGGGTCGGACCGCCCGGCGCCCATTTGGTCGCGGTGCGATAGTCGTTGCAGTCGAAGGGAATCGCCAGGCTCTCGAAGCCGCCCCAGGAGAACCCCATGCCGAACAGCTTGAGCGTGTTGAGCATGGTGTCGACCGCCTTCTGCGGGGCCGGCTTCAGCACGATGCTGAACAGGCCCGAGGCGCCGGTGAAGTCGCGCTTCCAGATCGCGTGGCCGGGATCAGTCTCCAGCCCCGGATGCAGCACACGCGCGACCTCGGGACGGCCGGCGAGCCAGCGCGCCATGTCTAGTCCCGAGCGATGATGCTGCGCCAGCCGCACCGACAGCGTCCGCAGGCCGCGCAATGCCAGGAAGACATCATCGGGGCCGGCGCAGACGCCGAGCAGGCGGATGCCCTCGGCGATCTGCGGCCAGGCCTTGGCGTTGGCCGAGATGGTGCCGAACATGATGTCGGAATGGCCCCCGATATATTTGGTGGCGGCCTGCATGCTGATGTCGACGCCCTGATCGAGCGAGCGGTGATAGAGCGGGGTCGCCCAGGTGTTGTCGTCGATGACGAGCGCGTCGCGGGCATGTGCGACCTCGGCGATGGCGCGAATGTCGGGCATCTCGAACGATTGCGAGCCCGGCGCCTCCACCAGCACCGCGCGGGTGTTCGGCTTGAACAGCCTGTCGATGCCGGCGCCGATCAGCGGATCGAAGTAGGTGGTCTCGATACCAAGGCGGGCGAGCATGCCGTTGCAGAAATTGCGCGTGGGCCGGTAGACGTTGTCGCAGACCAGCAGATGGTCACCGGTCTTCAGCACCGAGAGCAGGGCGGTCGAGATCGCCGACAGTCCTGATGGCACGATGCCGACGCCGGCGCATTGCGGCCCCTCCAGCGTCATCAGCGTCTCCTGGAACGCCTTGGTGGTGGGGGAGCCGTGGCGGCCATAGGTGAACTCGCCGCGATGGGCATGCAGGTCTTCGGCGGTCGGATAGAGCACGGTCGAGCCGTGGAACACCGGCGGATTGACGAACCCCTTCTGCGCCTTGGTGTCGCGGCCGGAGGTGACCAGCCGGGTCTCGGCCTGCTGTTGGGAGGGGTGCGAGGAATCCATGCGTCTGCTTTCAAAACCGCGTTTCCGCAAGGGCGTTTCGCGCCATGCGGGCCGGCCGAAAGGCCGCTGTCGTTAATAACAGAACACAGAAGAGTCCCGTCAACCCCTTGACCCGGCACGCCAGTCGTTCTGTGATGCGCAGGTGCTATTCAGTCGCCGCATGTTGAGGGGCCTGCCGCGACCTTCGATCCATCGTCTGACCGGACCTTGCGCCACAGCCATCATGGCGGGCGCCTGCGGCGGGGATTAAGGTATGGCCTCCCGAGATCGGCGGGTGTTCAGCAAGGTTTTCCAGCATGACTCTTGCAAGGCTCAGCCTGGCAGAGACGATCCTGAGACAATATTCCTGACCTTGAGACGACCTTGAAAGGCCTTCACCCCATGAAACGCGTAACCCTGGCACTCACTCTTGCTCTCGCCGCCGGCCTCTCTGCCCAAGCCGCCGATGCGCAAACGCTCAAGACCGTCAAGGAACGGGGCACGCTGTCCTGCGGCGTCAGCCAGGGCCTGCCGGGCTTCTCCTCGCCCGACGACAAGGGCAACTGGACCGGGCTCGACGTCGACGTCTGCCGTGCGATCGCGGCCGCCATCTTCAACGATCCGACCAAGGTCAAGTTCGTGCCGACGTCGGCCAAGGATCGTTTCACGGCGCTGCAATCCGGCGAAATCGACGTGCTCTCGCGCAACACCACCTGGACGATCTCGCGCGATACCTCGCTCGGTGCCAACTTCACCGGCGTGACCTATTATGACGGGCAGGGCTTCATGGTGAAGAAGTCGCTCAAGGTGAATTCGGCGCTCGAGCTCAACAGCGCCTCGGTCTGCGTGCAGACCGGCACCACCACGGAGCAAAATCTCGCCGACTATTTCAAGGCCAACAACATGAAGTACGAGGTGATCGCGTTCGGCACCAACGACGAGACGGTCAAGGCCTATGAGGCCGGCCGCTGCGACGTCTTCACCACCGACCAATCGGGCCTCTACGCCAACCGCCTCAAGCTCGCCAATCCCAATGACCACATGGTGCTCCCGGAAATCATCTCGAAGGAGCCGCTCGGCCCGATGGTGCGCCATGGCGACGACCAGTGGTTCGACATCGTGAAATGGACGCTGTACGCCCTCGTCACCACCGAAGAGCTCGGGGTGACCTCGAAGAACGTCGACGAGAAGGCGAAACTGGAAAACCCGGAGCTGAAGCGCGTGCTTGGCTCTGATGGCAATTTCGGCGAACAGCTCGGCCTCACCAAGGACTGGGTGGTGCGGATCGTGAAGGCCACCGGCAATTACGGCGAGGTGTTCGATCGCAACGTCGGCGCCGGCTCGCCGCTCGGCATCGCCCGCGGTCTCAACAATCTCTGGAACAAGGGTGGTCTGCAGTACGCGCCGCCGATCCGCTGACCCCGCTAGATCGGCGGCGCGCGGCCATGAGCACCGAGGCTCGAAAACCGCCGGCCCAGATCGCGCTGAAGATCCGGCGCATTCTGGGCGGCAAGGCAGGCTGGAACGGCGTCGCCGTCCAGTTTGCCTTCGCGGCGATCCTGGGCTGGATCGGCTACGAGATCGTCTCGAACGCCCGCGCCAACCTCGAAAACCAGCATATTGCCGCCGGCTTCGGCTTCCTCAGGAACAATGCCGGCTTCGACGTCAACCAGACCCTGATCTCCTACACCGGCTCGGACACGTTCCTGCGCGTGTTCGTGGTCGGGCTCCTGAACACGCTCGTGGTCTCGGTGGTCGGCATATTCTTCGCCACCGTGATCGGCTTCGTCATCGCGCTGTGCCGGCTGTCGCCCAACTGGCTGCTGTCGCGGATCGGCGAGCTCTATGTCGAGATCATCCGCAACCTGCCGCTGCTGTTCCAGATCCTGTTCTGGTACCTGGCAGTGCTCGCGGCCCTGCCAAATCCGCGGCAGAGCATTTCGCTGTTCGGCCTCGCCTTCGTCAGCAATCGCGGCCTCGTCATTCCCCGCCCGATCGGCGAGGGCGGCTTCGAGCCGTTCCTGGCGGTGCTGGCGTTCGGCATCGTGGCCTCGCTGGCATTGCGCTTCCATGCGCGGCGCGCGCTGTTCCAGCGGGGGCAGGTGATCCGCATCTGGCCTTATGTGCTGGGCCTGCTGATCGGCCTGCCGCTGGTCACGATGCTGGTGTTCGGTCTGCCCTTCAGCTTCGAGCTGCCGCAGCTCAAGGGCTTCAATTTCGCCGGCGGCTCGCGCATCATTCCGGAGTTCGTGGCGCTGACGGTCGCCTTGGCGACCTATACCGCCGCCTTCATCGCCGAGATCGTGCGCGCCGGCATCCTGTCCGTGCACAAGGGACAGATGGAGGCGGGATCCTCGCTGGGCCTCAGCCGCGGCAGCACGCTTCGGCTGATCGTCGTGCCGCAGGCGATGCGCGTCATCGTTCCGCCGCTGACCAACCAGTATCTCAACCTCACCAAGAATTCTTCGCTGGCAGTCGCCATCGGCTATCCTGACCTCGTCTCGGTGTTCGCCGGCACCTCGCTGAGCCAGACCGGGCAGGCGATCGAGATCATCGCCATGACGATGGGCGTCTATCTCCTGATCTCGCTCGTCACCAGCGCCGTCATGAGCGTCTACGGCTGGCGCGTCAGCCGGAGTCTGGGCGCATGACCGATATCACCTCGTCCTCCTTCGTGCGTGACGACCTCGTCAGCGAGCGTCCTGCGCCGGTGAAGACCACAGGATTCGTTGGCTGGGTGCGCACGCGCCTGTTCAATTCGCCGACCAACATCCTGCTCACGATCCTCGGCGCCTTGCTGCTCTGGTTCACCATCATTCCCTCGGCCAAGTTTCTGTTGGTCGATGCGGTCTGGACCGGCCAGGATCGCGCGGCCTGCCTGCCCGAGAATGCGGGATTTGTGGTCGGCGCCTGCTGGCCCTACATCCAGGCCAAGCTGCCGCAGCTGATCTATGGCTTCTATCCGGAGGCCGAGCGCTGGCGGGTCAACCTCACGTTCGTCCTGGCGGCGGTCCTGCTGGTGCCGTTGCTGGTTCCGCGCCTGCCGGCGAAGGGGCTCAGCGCGGGGCTGTTCTTCTTCGCCTTGCCCGTTGTCGCCTTCTTCCTGCTGCGCGGCGGCGGCATCTCCGGCTTTGGCCTGAGCTGGGCTGCCAGCCTGCTGCAGCTGTTCGACGAGAGCATCATCGGCGCTGGACAGGTCCTGCTCAGTCTCAGCAAGACCTCGGCGATCGCGCCGCTGTTGTGGGTCGTCGGCAGCCTGGTCGTGCTGGTCGGCACGGCGCTCCATTGGCTGATCTTCCCGCTGACCTGGCTGCGCGACCAGATCCAGGTCTCGGGTCAGGCGGTCTGGACCGATTTCGCGATCACGACGGTCGTCGTTTCCCTGATCGTCTTCTTTCTCGGCGGCGGCCTGCGCGCCGGCTGGCGCGCGCTCGCCTCGTGCCTTGCGACCTTCATTGCCATTGCGATCGTCATCAAGCTGATGGGGCTCGACCACGGCGGACTGCCCATCGTATTGACGAATTTGTGGGGCGGCCTGCTGGTGACGCTGGTGGTCTCCGTCACCGGCATCGTCACCTCGTTGCCGATCGGCATCGCACTGGCGCTCGGCCGTCGCTCCACCATCCCGCTGATCCGGATCTTCTCGATCGCCTTCATCGAGTTCTGGCGCGGCGTGCCGCTGATCACCGTGCTGTTCTTCGCCACCTACATGCTGCCCCTGTTCCTGCCGGGTAATTTCACGGTCGACGGCCTCGTGCGCGCGCTGATCGGGATTGCGCTGTTCACGGGCGCCTATCAGGCCGAGAACGTCCGCGGCGGGCTCGCTGCCATCCCGCGCGGGCAGGGCGAGGCGGCGGCCGCCCTGGGGCTGTCCTGGTGGAAGACGACCTCGCTGATCGTGCTGCCGCAGGCGCTGCGCCACGTCATTCCGAACCTCGTCAACAGCTTCATCTCGCTGTTCAAGGACACCTCGCTGGTCTCGATCGTGGCGCTGTTCGACCTCCTGGGCTCGCTTCGTGCCTCGTTCTCGGATCCGAAATGGTCGACGCCGTCGACCGCGTTCACCGGATTTGCCTTCGCCGGGATCATCTATTTTCTGTTCTGCTTCGGAATGTCACGCTACTCGCTGTTCGTCGAGCACCGCCTCAACGCCCACCGCCGCAACTGATCGAGCTCACCATGTCCGATAGCCCCATCGTCAAGATTTCCGGCCTGAACAAATGGTACGGCGAATTTCACGTGCTGCGCGACATCGATCTCGACGTCAAAAAGGGCGAGCGCATCGTGATCTGCGGCCCGTCGGGCTCGGGCAAGTCGACACTGATCCGCTGCATCAATGCACTGGAGGAATTCCAGGAGGGCGAGATCGTCGTCGACGGCATCGAGCTCGGACCGAACCTCAAGCACATCGACGCGGTGCGCCGCGAGGTCGGCATGGTGTTCCAGAGCTTCAACCTGTTCCCGCATCTGACGGTTCTGGACAATTGCACGCTGGCGCCGATCTGGGTGCGCAACATCCCCAAGAAGGATGCGGAAGCGACCGCGATGAAATTCCTGGAGCGGGTCAAGATCCCGCACCAGGCCAACAAGTTTCCGGGCCAGATGTCCGGCGGCCAGCAGCAGCGCGTCGCCATCGCGCGCGCCCTGACCATGAACCCGAAAGTCATGCTGTTCGACGAGCCGACCTCGGCGCTCGACCCCGAAATGGTCAAGGAGGTTCTCGACACCATGGTCGACCTCGCCGAGGAGGGCATGACCATGCTGGTCGTGACCCACGAAATGGGCTTTGCCCGCGAGGTCGCCAACCGGGTCGTGTTCATGGACGCCGGCCAGATCATCGAGGCCAACACCCCGAACGAGTTCTTTGCCGCCCCCCAGCACGCCCGCACAAAACTGTTCCTGAGCCAGATCCTGCGGTGAGCACCTGCAATCCGGCGGCCTCGCCGGCCTGACCGACCCACCAGCTTCGCACCATGCGAATCAGCTTGCCTCTTTTCGGATCATCCTCCGGAGAGAGACCTTGCAGAGCAGTGTCGGTGCGCGCGCCTACCAGAATGCGCGACTGGAAAAGCAGTTGAGGAAGCAGGCGGACGCCGTGATGTCGTTCGCGATCGAGGCGCTCGGGCAGGGCAGATTTGACGAGGTCGAGATGTTCTGCCGCGAAGTCTTGAAAGAGGTTCCGGATCATTTCCACGCCACGCATCTGTTCGGTCTGTGCGCATTTGAGGGCCGGCGGCTCGATGACGCGCAATTCCTGCTCGAGCGCGCGGTCGCGCTCGACCCGCGTTCGCCCGATGCCCATGGCAATCTCGGGGCCGTGTATTTCGATCTCCAGAAGTTCAAGGACGCCCGCGCATGCCAGGAGAAGGCCATTGCGCTGAAGCCGAATTGTCCGATCACCCTGACAAACCTCGGCAATACGCTGCTGCACCTCGGCCTCGCCAAGGAGGCGATCGAGCTGCACGAACGCGCGATCAGGCTGAAGCCGGACTATGTCGATGCATTTTGCAATCGTGGCATGGCGCAGCTGATGATCGGCCAGTTCGCGCGTGCCGGGGAGAGCTTCGATCGCGCCCTGTCGCTTCAGCCGCATCACGCGGAAGCGATCGCGGGCAGGGGAATGGTGAGCCTGGAATTCCGGCACTTCGAGCAGGCGGAGGCGGCGCTCGACGCAGCGCTCGCGCTCAAGCCGGGGTCGCCGCGGATTCTGGTGCAGCGCGGACGGCTCAATCTCACTCTGTCCCGGCTGCAGCGGGCGGCAGCGGATTTCGACGCAGCGCTGGCGCTATCACCACGGAACGAGCTCGCGCTGTGCTGGAGGGCGCAAGTCGACATCATGGTGAGGAACACGGCGGGGGCGATGGCGGGCGCCAAGACCCTGCTCGAGGTCAATCCGCAATCCGAGGCGGGCATGTCGCTGCTGGCCTCCTGCTATGCGAACCAGGGAGACATCGCGACGGCGCTCGAATATCTCGATGCGGCGCTGGCGATCGCGCCGGACTTTCCCGAGGCCATCGGATACAAGATTTTCGTGCTGGATTATCTGCCGGAGGCCGATTTCGTGGTCCAGCAGGCGGCACGAAAATACTGGTGGGATCAGATCGGCGCCAAACTCCCGCAAAGGACGCTGTCGCCGCGCGATCTCGATCCGGACAGACGGATCGTGATCGGATATGTCGCCTCCGAATTCAGGCAGCATTCGGCGGCGTACTCCCTGTTGCCGGTGATGCGCCATCATGATCACGCCAAGTTCAAGATCGTCTGCTATTCCTGCTGGCCGTTGCAGGACGGGATGACCGAGAAATTCAAGGCTTGCGCAGACGTCTGGGTCGAGGCCGCGCAGTTTTCGGACGACGAACTGGCCGATCGTATCCAGGCTGACGGGATCGATATTCTGATCGATGTGTCCGGGCATACGACCGGCAACCGGCTCCATGTCTTCGCCCGCAAGCCGGCCCCCATCCAGGTCACGGGTTTCGGGCACGCGACGGGTACGGGTCTTCAGACCATGGACTACGTGCTTGCGGATCCGATCTTCATTCCGCAGTCGGCGCGCCATCTGCTGGCCGAAAAGGTCCATGACCTGCCGAGCCTGATCACGATCGATCCCATCCTGGATGTGCCGCCTTCGGAGCTTCCCATGCTCCGCAACGGCCATGTGACCTTCGGCGTGTTCAACCGGATCTTCAAGATTTCGGACGATGCAATCCGGGTGTGGTCGAAAGTCATGCGCGAGGTGACGGGATCAAAGATCATCATCAAGAACGGGCTGCTTGACGATCCCATGCTGCGCGACCGCCTGATCGCGAGGTTCGTGGCACAGGGCATTGCTGAGGCGAACGTCATCTGCATGGGCACGACCTCGCGCACCGACCATCTGCGCGCCTTTGCGAATGTCGACATTTCGCTCGATACCTTCCCGCAGAACGGCGGCATCAGCACCTGGGAATCGCTCTATGCGGGCGTTCCGGTCGTCGCCAAGCTCGGCAACGGCTCCTCGTCGCGCGCCGGCGGATCGATCGTGGCGGCCGTCGGTCTTGACGACTGGGTCGCCGATGACGAGGCGGGTTATGCCGCGATCGCCTGCAAATATGCGGCGCAGCCCGCTCATCTGGCGAAGCTGCGCGCGGATCTGCCGGCTCAGATCGCGAATTCGCCAGCCGGCAACGTCGAGATCTACACGCGCGAGGTCGAGGCGGGCTATCGCCAGTTCTGGCGGGACTATTGTGCCGCGGCCTCGGGAGGCGGAGACGTCGCGTAGGCAGGGCAGCTGCGCCGGATCCTGCGCTGGGCACCGGGAAATCCCGGGGGGCGCCGGTCCAGCCGATCGGCCGGCCTCGGCCGCGAATCAGTTAGACTCTTCCTAAGGCCATCCATCCTCCGGAGAGACACCTTGCAGAAGAGCGGCGGCGGCGCGCGCGCATTCCAGAACGCGCGACTGCAGAAGAAATTGATGAAGCAGGCCGATGCCGTCATCTCCGCTGCGGCGAACGCTTATGGCCAGGGCCGATATGCCGAGACCGAAGCGCTGTGCCGCGAGATCCTGAAAGCGCTCCCGGATCATGTCGACGCCATCCACCTGCTGGGCATGTGCGCCCATGACGGCCGGCGCCTCGAGGAGGCGAAAGAACTGCTGGAGCGTGTGATTGCGCTCGATCCGCGCCTGCACGATGCCCACAACAACCTCGCGACCGTGCATTTCGACCTCGGCAATTACGAGGAGGCGCGGCGCTGCCAGGAGAGGGCGATCGCGCTGAAGCCGAATTTCGCGGTCGCGCTCACCAATCTCGGCAACACCCTGATGCATATGGGACAGTACGAGCAGGCGCTCGAGATGCACGAGCGCGCCATCAAGCTGAAGCCGGATTATGCTGATGCGCTCTGCAACCGTGGCATGGTCGAGATCGTGCTTGGGCAGGTCATGCGCGCCAAGGACAGTTTCGATCGCGCTTTGCTGTTTCAGCCGCGTCACGCCGAGGCCATCGTCGGCAGCGGCATGGTCAGCATGGAGCTCCGACACCACGACGAGGCCGCCGCCAAGTTTGCCACGGCGCTTGCGATCAAGCCCGGCGCGCCCCGGATCCTGGCCCAGCGCGGGCGGCTCAGTTACGAATTGCAGCGCCTGGAGCCCGCGCTTGCAGATTTCGAGGCGGCGCTCGCGATCTCGCCAAAGCTTGAGCTCGCGCTCCGGGGCAAGGCTCAGACCTGTCTCGTGATGGGAAAGACAGCGCAGGCGATGGCGGCAGCGACGACCCTGATCGAGCGAAATCCGCGCTCCGAGATGGGAATGGCGCTGATGGGCTTCGCTTATTCGAACCAAGGCGACATGGATACCGCGATCGAATACCTCGATCGCGCGCTGGCGCTCCGACCGGACTATGGGGACGCGATCAGGGGAAAGATCTTCCTGGAGGACTACCGCGCCGAGGCCGATTTCGTTGTCCAGCAGGCGGTGCGCAAATCCTGGTGGGATCAGATCGGCTCCAAGGTGCCGCGAAGGGAGCTGCCGAAGCGGCCGCTCGATCCGGACAAGCAGATTGTGGTCGGCTATGTCGCGGCCGAGTTCCGGCAACACTCGGCGGGCCTGACCTTGCTGCCGGTGCTGCGCCATCATGATCACGCCAAGTTCAAGATCATCTGCTATTACTCCTGGCCGGGAGCGGACGAGTACACCGCCATGTTCAAGTCGATGGCGGACGTCTGGGTCGATGCCTGGGACCTTTCGGACGACGAACTCGCCGATCGGATTGAGGCTGACAATGTCGACATCCTGATCGACGTATCGGGCCACACAACCGGTAACCGGTTGCAGGTCTTCGCGCGGAAGCCGGCCCCGATCCAGGCCACCGGCTTCGGTCACGCGACGGGCACGGGCATGCCGACCATGGACTATGTGCTTGCGGATCCCGTTTTTATTCCGCCGCCGGTCCGGCACTTGTTTGCCGAAAAGATCTACGATCTGCCGTGCCTGATCACGATGGAGCCTGTCACCAATCTGCAGCCCTCGGAGCTGCCGATGCTTCGCAACGGCTACGTCACCTTCGGCGTGTTCAACCGCATCTACAAGATATCGGATGATGCGATCCGTGTGTGGTCGCTCATCATGCGGCAGGTGCAGGGATCCAAGATCGTTCTCAAGCATGGTTTGCTCGATGATCCCCTGCTGCGCGATGGCCTGGTCGCTCGCTTCGTGGCACAGGGCATCGCCGAGGAGAACATCACGTGCCTCGGCACCACCTCGCGCGACGACCACCTGATGGCCTTTGACAAGATCGATATCTCGCTCGACACGTTCCCGCAGAATGGCGGCATCAGCACCTGGGAATCCCTCTACAAGGGCGTTCCCGTGGTCGCCAAGCTCGGCATTGGAGCCTCTTCGCGTGCCGGCGCCTCCATCGTGGCCGCCGTCGGTCTTGCCGACTGGGTCGCCGAGGATGACGAGGGTTATGTCGAGATCGCCTGCAAATTTGCATCGCAGCCCGAGCATCTGGCGAAGTTGCGGGCGGGATTGCCGGCTCAGATCGCAGCCTCGCCCGCCGGCAATGTCGAGATCTACACGCGTCAGCTCGAAGCGGGTTATCGCCAGTTCTGGCGCGACTATTGTGCTACCGCCTCGGAAAGCGACGACACGGCATAGGCGGGCCAGACGCTCCACGCGGTTCCGGAGCCGGATTCCGGGGTGAGCCCCGGGATATGCCGGGGTGTTGCCGGTCCGCCGGCCGGCCAGGCACGCGAATCAGCTAGACTCTTGCCGGGCCATCTCCGGAGAGACACCTTGCAGAGCAGCGCCGGCGCGCGCGCATTCCAGAATGCGCGGTTGCAGAAGAAGTTGAAGAAGCAGGCGGACGCCGTCATCTCTGCCGCGGCAAGCGCCTATGGCCAGGGCAGGTATGCGGAGACCGAGGCGCTCTGCCGCCAGATCCTGCAAGCCGTTCCGGAACATTTCGACGCCACGCACCTGCTCGGCGTGTGCGTGCAACAGGGTGGGCGCCTGGAAGAGGCGCAACAGCTGCTCGAACGCGCGATCGCGATCGATCCGCGTTCGCATGAGGCCCTGAACAATCTCGCGTCCGTGTACGTCGCCCTTCAGAAATTCGAAGCCGCCCGCGCATGTCAGGAGAAGGCGATCGCGCTGAAGCCGAATTTTCCACCGGCCCTGACCGGCCTCGGCAATACGTTGCTCCAGATGAACCTGCCGGAACAGGCCGTCGAGCTGTACAATCGCGCGCTCAAACTGAAGCCCGACTATGTCGATGCGCTTTGCAATCGTGGCATGGCGGAGCTGGCGCTGCGGCAGTTCGACCGCGCCAGGGAGAGCTTCGATCGCACCCTGTTGTTTCAGCCGCGCCACGTCGAAGCCCTTGTCGGCAAAGGCGTGGTCGGTATCGAGCTCAAGCACTACGATGAAGCGGAAGCCGCGCTCGCAGCGGCGCTCACGATCAAGCCCGGTTCGGCGAAGATTCTGGCGCAACGCGGACGCCTCAATTTGGCGCTGTCGCGGATGGAGCAGGCGGCAGCGGACTTCGATGCGGCGCTGGCGATTTCGCCCCGGTTCGAAGTGGCCTTGCGAGGCAAGGCCGAGGCGTCGCTTGGCATGGGGAACACCGCGCAGGCGATCCTGGCCTGCACGACCTTGCTGCAGGAAAATCCACGTTCCACGATCGCGCTGGCGCTGCTGAGCTCCTGTTGTGCAAATCAGGGAGAGATCGCCTCCGCAATCGAGCATCTCGATGCGGCGCTGGCGATCTCGCCGGATCCGGATTTGGTCGCGCGGAAGATCTACTTTCTGGACTTTCTCTCCGACGCCGATTTCGCGGTCCAGCAGGCAACGCGAAAGTCTTGGGGTGAACTGATCGGCGCCAGAGTGCCGCAAAGGAAGCTCTCGCCCCGGCTGCTCGACCCCGACAGGCGGATCGTGATCGGCTATGTTTCCTCTGAATTCTGGTACCACTCGGCGGCATTCGGCCTGTTGCCGGTGCTGCGCCATCACGATCATGCCGGGTTCGAGATCGTCTGTTATTCGTGTTCGCCGACACGAGATGAGGTGACCGCCGAGTTCAGGTCAGCGGCGGACGTCTGGGTCGACGCCTGGAAGATGTTCGACGACGAACTGGCTGATCGTATCCAGGCCGACAAGGTCGACATCCTGATCGACGTTTCGGGGCATTCGTCGGGCAACAGGCTCCAGGTCTTCGCCCGCAAGCCGGCCCCGATCCAGGTCACGGGCTTCGGGCACGCGACCGGTACCGGCCTTCGGACCATGGACTACGTGCTCGCGGATCCGATCTTCATCCCGCAATCGGCGCGCCACTTGCTGACCGAAAAGGTCCATGACTTGCCGTGCCTGATCACGACCGATCCCATCCTGGACGTGCCGCCTTCGGAGCCGCCCATGCTCCGCAACGGCCATGTAACCTTCGGCGTGTTCAACCGCACCTCCAAGATCTCGGACGAGGCCATCCGCGTGTGGTCGAAGGTGATGCGCGAGGTGACCGGATCGAAGATCATCATCAAACATACCCTGCTCGACGATCCATTGGTGCGCGACCGCCTGATTGCGCGGTTCGTGGCGGAGGGCATTGCCGAAGAGAGCGTCGTCTGCATGGGCTCGACACCGCGCCACGAGCACCTGCTGGCCTTTGCGGAAGTCGACATATCCCTCGATACGTTCCCGCAGAACGGCGGCGTCAGCACCTGGGAATCCCTCTATGCGGGCGTTCCGGTCGTGGCCAAGCTCGGCAACGGTGCCTCCTCACGCGCCGGCGGCTCGATCGTGGCGGCGGTCGGTCTTGACGACTGGGTCGCCGAGGATGACGAGGGCTATGCCGAGATCGCACGCAGATATGCGGCGCAGCCGGCCCATCTGGCGAAGTTGCGCGCGGAGTTGCCGGCCCGGATCGCAGCCTCGTCCGCCGGCAATGTCGAAGTCTACACCCGCAGGGTCGAGGCGGGTTATCGCCAGTTCTGGCGCGATTATTGTGCCGTTGCTGCGAAGGACGGCGAGGGCGCTTGACGCGGTCGGCCGGCACGGACGCCTCGAATTGCAGGGATCGTTTTAGCTTTCGGGAAACCATGGCCCGGCGTGCAGTCGCCGCGGTTTATGGCTCCGAAAGCTATTGCTGGGCATATGGCGCCAAAAAGGTGCGCCAATGCTCGGTTTCGTGTTCGGACTCAACGCCCGTCTCGGGCGCCTGCATTTCTTCCTGGCCTCGATCGCGCTTGCGGTTGTGATGACCGCGATCTGCTTTGCGATCGCGATGGTCGTCGTCCGCGATACCTCGCCCGCCATGATCCGACCGGAAGAGCTCCTGAACAGCCGGGCGATCATCGCTGCCGTGGTGTTCTTCGGACTTGCGACCTTCACGCTGCAATCGATGCGCATCCGCGACATCGGCTGGGATCCGGTCTGCGTGATCCCGGCCTGGATCGCGCTCATGATCGTCGATCACGGCGTTGCGGGCCGGTTTCCGGCCTGGGCGATCGGGCAAGGGCATCAGGGCACTGTCGTCGGCGGGCTGGTCAATCTCGCGCTGATGCTCGCCCTCACGTTCTGGCCGAGCGCCGACAGTGAAGGCTCGGCCGGCAATCCCTTCCAGTCGCGCGCGCACGAGACCAGGCCCTCGCCGTCGAACGAGCGTCTGGCCCGCGTGTCGCAGGGGGCGCCGCGGCCGACCTGGAGTTGACCGAACGGGTGAAGCTAGGCGAACGGCGGCTTGATGTTGCTGCGCTTCTCCAGCCATTCCGGCACCGGCAGGTTCTTGGCGCGCATGAAGTCCGCGTTGAACAGCTTTGACTGATAGCGGCTGCCGGAATCGCAGAGCACGGTGACGATGGTCTTGCCCGGCCCGAGCTGTCTTGCGAGCCGCATCGCGCCCGCAATGTTGATCCCGGTGGAGCCGCCGAGGCACAGGCCCTCGTGCTGGAGCAGGTCGTAGATCACCGTGACGGCGTCGGTGTCGGGAATGAGATAGGCGTCGTCGACCTTCGCGCTCTCGACGATCGCGGTCGCCCGGTTGAGGCCGATGCCCTCCGTGATCGAGCCGCCCGGCGTCGCCTTGGCTTCGCCGGTCCTGAAATACTCGAACATCCCGGCGCCATGCGGGTCGGCGCAGGCGATCCGGATGGTCTTGTTCTTCTCCTTCAGATAGCGGCTGATGCCGGCGAGCGTACCGCCGCTGCCGACCGAGCAGACGAACCCGTCGACCTTGCCGCCGGTCTGCTGCCAGATCTCCGGCCCGGTGGACTCGTAATGCGCCTTCGCATTGTCGAGATTGTTCCACTGGTCGGCGAACAGCACGCCGTTGGGCTCGGTCTTGCGCAGCTCGTCGGCAAGCCTGCGGCCGACATGCTGGTAGTTGTTGGGATTGGCGTAAGGAAGGGCCGGCACCTCGATCAGCTCGGCGCCGCACAGCTTCAGAAAGTCCTTCTTCTCCTGGCTCTGCGTCTCCGGGATCACGATCAGCGTGCGATAGCCGCGCGCGCTGGCCACGACCGCAAGCCCGATGCCGGTATTGCCGGCGGTTGCTTCCACCACGAGACCGCCGGGCTTGAGCTCGCCGCGCTTCTCGGCCTCAAGGATCATCCACTTGCCGGCACGGTCCTTCACAGACTGGCCGGGATTCATGAATTCGGCCTTCCCCAGAATGGTGCAGCCGGTCGCCTCCGAGGCGCGCTGGAGCTTGATCAGCGGGGTGTTGCCGATGGCTTCGACAACGTCATTTCGAATGGTCATGTCAGGGGGAAATCACTGGCAAGGGGTTGATCAGATTGGCCAGAACCTAGTGCCTGGGAGGCCAAAGGGGAAGGCTTTTGCGCTGCGGCGAAACCGGTCGAAATCGAGCTGCGGACAACCATAATCCGGAGGAGAGATCAGCGGAGACGCCGCCCGGCGCGCGACGCCGGACATCCGTGGAATGTTATCTCCGACATCCGTCAAGGCAGGGAAGATAATGCTCGTCATGAGCGGGAGTCGTTGCCAAACTTCATTGAGTACGAGACGAGCCGATAAGAGGCGCAAGCCGCCGGAGCAAGCCGCCTTGGCGGAGCATGAGTCCGCTGAGAAATTGAATGGCGCGCAAGGCGGGGACCAGAGCTGCACGGCAGCGTCATTCGTTCGTGATCATTGACGGGCTCGCAAGAGTGGTCCGGCCAGGCTTTGAGGTGACGTCGGAACCACCTGGAGCGTGTTACCGAGCTATGCAGCCGGATCAACACGGCTCCCGCGCGGGTGTGGCGGCAATATCACATGAAATCTTGGTAAGCTTGATCACGCATTTCGGCCACATCAAACTTCGAAAGATCACTGCAAGACAGTCATCTTTTGCATTTCTGCAGTCTCGGTCTCGCGGCGCGGGGGCCGCCATCTCGCAGCTGCGGGACTGTCCCGCAGTTCCGCGCCCGGCTAGTATGAAGCTCAAGGTTCCGCCGAAAGCATCACCTGTGAACGAGTTGCAGAAAGCCCCCCGACTGTTCCGCCGCGAATCGGCTAATCCGGCTGCGCGGCGGCGGCTCGATCTGCCCGGCGGGGGGTGGATGTGATACAACATGGTCCGGTGATCGCCATGCGGCGGTCTCTAGGTTCTGGGTCCCGGACGCGTCGCGCGGCGCGCTGGCTTGCGGTGTTGGGCCTTGCGGCCAGTTCAGGCGCCTGCGTGCTGACGCAGGACCTTCCGGATCCCGCGCTCGATGTTCCCACGCAGTACAAATACGCCGGCAAGGGGGATGCGCCGCCGTTGCTGGACTGGTGGCGCGGCTTCCGTTCCACCGAGCTGACGCAGCTGATGGAAGAGGCGCAGACCGTCAATCTCGACATTGCGGCCGCAGTCGCGCGCATCGTCCAGGCCGACGCGCAGGCGCGGCAGGCGGGCGCGGCGCTGCTGCCGAGTCTGTCCGGCACTGGACAGGAGACCTATTCGCGCACCTCCGGTTCCTCCGCCTCGGGGCTCACCAATGGCGGCCGCGAGGTCGTCAACTACCAGGCCTCGCTGAGTGCGAGCTACCAGCTCGACTTCTGGGGCCAGAACCGTGACGCACTCCAAACGGCGGAAGAGACCGCGAATGCCAACCGTTTCGATCGTGACACGGTCGCGCTGACGACGCTGGCGGCCGTTGCCAACGCCTATTTCCAGGTGCTGACCTCGCAGGACCGCATCAGGACCTCACAGCGCAACATCGCGAGCGCGCAGCGCATTCTCGATGCCGTCAGGGAGCGCCGCAAGGCCGGCACCGGCACCGATCTCGACGTCGCCCAGCAGGAGAGCGTGCTGGCGAACCAGAAGGCCCTGGTGCCGCCGCTGCGCCAGACGCTCGACCAGAACGTCAACGCACTTGCCGTGCTGGTGTCGCGGCCGCCGGAGAGCGTGCGCGTGCTCGGCGGCTCGCTGAACAGGATCGCGATCCCGCGCGTGACGCCCGGCCTGCCGTCCGAGCTGCTGACCCAGCGGCCGGACATTCGCCGGCAGGAGGCGCAGCTTGCATCCGCCACCGCGAACATCGGCAATGCCCGCGCGCAGTTCTTCCCGACCATCCAGCTCACCGGCAATGGCGGCTATCAGAGCTCGGCGCTGGTGTCGCTGTTCCAGCCGCATGCTGCGTTCTTCCAGCTGGTCGGCAGCGCGACGCAGCCGATCTTCGATGGCGGCAAGATCCTCGGCAATTTCGAATATGCCAAGGCGCGGCAGGACGAGTTGCTCCAGACCTACCGCAAGACCATCATCCAGTCCTTTGCCGACGTCGACAATGCGCTGTTCTCGATCAAGCAGACCACGATCAAGCTGCAATTGCAGCGCGATGTCGTCACCGCCTCGCGGCGCGCGTTCGATCTGTCGGAGCAGCAATTGCGTGCCGGCACCGCCGACATCGTCACCGTGCTCAACACCCAGCTGACCCTGTTTACGGCGGAAGACGCGCTGTCGCAGGCCCAACTCGCACGGCTCCTCGCGATCGTCAGCCTGTATCAGGCGCTCGGTGGCGGCTGGGAGCCGAGGATGGAGAAACCGGTCAATGCTCTTTAAGCCGGATAACAAGCAAGGCGCGAAGGAGGGGGCGGCGAAGAGGTCGCGCGGCCGCGGTCTCGTGATGACCCTGATCACGCTCGCGATCCTCGGCGGCCTCGGCTATGTCGGCTGGACCGTGATGCACCAGCAGCAGGCGAACAACCGCAACCAGCGTCCCGATTTGCCGGTGCCGGTGCTGGCGACGACGCCCCGCGTCCAGGACGTGCCTGTCTATCTCGACGGCGTCGGCGCGATCCGCGCGCTCAACACCGTGACCGTGCGCTCGCAGGTCGACGGCAAGCTGATCGCGGTCAACTTCACCGAAGGCCAGGACGTCAAGAAGGGCGACGTCGTCGGCGAGATCGATCCTGCGCTCTATCAGGCGACGTATGACCAGGCGGTCGCCAAGAAGGCGCAGGACCAGGCGCAGCTCGCCAACCAGCGCATCGATCTGACGCGCTACGAGCAGCTCGCCGCCTCCAATGCCGGCTCCAAGCAGCAGGCCGACACGCAGCGCGCGCTGGTCGCGCAGACTGAGGCGCTGGTCAAGGCCGACCAGGCCGCGATCGACAATGCGGCGGCGACGCTCAGCTACACCAAGATCGTGGCGCCGATCTCCGGGCGTACCGGCCTGCGCCAGGTCGACCAGGGCAACATCATCCACGCGTCCGATACCACCGGGCTCGTGGTGATCACGCAATTGCAGCCGATCGCGGTGTGGTTCAGCCTGCCGCAGCAGCAGATCATGCGCGTCAACGCTGCAGCCTCGAAGGGCACGCTCGCCGTCGATGTGTTCGGCAATGACGGCATCACCGTGATCGACACCGGCAAGCTCACCGGCATCGACAACCAGGTCGACCAGACCACCGGTACGCTCAAGCTGAAGGCGGAATTCCCCAACGCCAACTACCAGCTCTGGCCGGGCCAGTTCGTCAACGTCCGCCTCAAGGTCGAGACCTTGATGAAGGCGGTGGTGGTGCCGACATCGGCGGTGCAGCGCGGCCCGATCGGCACCTTCAGCTATGTCATCGGCGAGGACAATGTGGTCTCGGCCAAGCCCGTGACGGTGACGCAGCAGAACGAGCATGACGCGGTGATCGCCAGCGGCCTGTCGCCGAGCGACCGCGTCGTCACGACCGGCTTTGCCAATCTGTCCGACGGCTCCAAGGTCGTCGTCGGCCGCGACGACCAGACGCCGTCGGCGGATCTTGCCCCGCGCAAGCGCTCGCGCGGGCCGGACGCTCAGAAAAAGGACGGCGCCAAGGAGGGGCAAAAGGAAGGACAAAAGGAAGGACGGGGCAAGGACGGCGAGCTTCGCGCCAAGCGGAGCAGCAGCGAAGGCGACCAGAAGGGACAGACCGGACCGGCACCGGGGCCGGGGGCATCGGGAAGTGGAGCCAAGCAGCCATGATCCCGACAACAGCCGCCTGAGCGGCAGGCGCATCCCATGGGTGTCTCCGAACCCTTCATCCGCCGTCCCATCGCGACCTCACTGCTCGGCATCGCGCTGCTGATCGGCGGCGCACTCGGTTATTTCGCTTTGCCGGTCTCGGCGCTGCCGCAGGTCGACTTTCCGACCGTGCAGGTGACGACCCAGCTGCCGGGCGCGAGCCCCGACGTCATCGCCTCGCTGATCACGGCGCCGCTGGAGCGGCAACTCGGGCAGATCCCGTCACTGTCCGCGATGAACTCGACGAGCTCGTTCGGCGTCAGCCAGATCTCGCTCCAGTTCGACCTCAACCGCGACATCGACGGCGCCACCCAGGACGTGCAGGCGGCCATCAACGCCGCAGCTGGCGTGCTCCCCAAGACGCTGCCTTATCCGCCGACCTACGCCAAGGTGAACCCGGCCGATGCTCCCGTGATGACGCTCGCGCTGCGCTCGGACACCATCTCGCTGCGCGCGATGAGCGACATCGCCGATACGCTTCTGGCGCAGCGATTGAGCCAGATCTCCGGCGTCGGGCGCGTCTCCGTGCTCGGCGGGCTCAAGCCGGCCGTGCGTATCCAGGCGGACCTTGCGCGGCTCGCGGCCTATGGCATCGCCATGGAAGATTTGCGCACCGCCATTTCCAATGCCAACGTTTCGGGGCCGAAGGGCTCGCTCGACGGCGCGCAGCAATCCTACATCATCGCCGCCAACGACCAGATCGCCGCCGCCGACGCCTACAAGCCTGTGATCATCGCCTACCGCAACGGCTCGCCGGTCACGATCGCCGATGTCGCGCAGATCGTCGATGGCCTCGAAAACGACCGCACCGGCGGCTGGTATCAGGGCTCGCCGGCCGTCATCATCGACATCCAGCGCCAGCCCGGCGCCAATGTCATCGACGTGGTCAGCCAGATCCGCGCCGAAATCCCCAAGGTCCAGCGCGCGATTCCGGCCGGCGTGAACCTCACCATCGTCTCCGACCGCACCGTCACCATTCGTGCCTCGGTGCGTGACGTGCAGTTCACGCTGATCCTCAGCGTCGTGCTGGTGACGCTGGTGGTGTTGTTGTTCCTGCGCTCGCTCAGGGCCACGCTGATCGCCGGCGTGGCGCTGCCGCTGTCGCTGATCACGAGCTTCGGCATCATGTATTTTGCGGGCTTCAGCCTCGACAATCTGTCGCTGATGGCGCTCACGATCGGCACCGGCTTCGTCGTCGACGACGCCATCGTGATGATCGAGAACATCGTCCGCCACATGGAGAACGGCGACGGCCCGATGGAAGCCTCGCTGAAGGGTGCCAGCGAAATCGGCTTCACGGTGATCTCGCTGACGGTGTCGCTGATCGCGGTGTTCATCCCGCTCTTGTTCATGTCGGGCCTGGTCGGGCGCATGTTCCGCGAATTCGCGCTGACCCTGACGATTGCGGTCGTGACCTCGGCCGTGGTCTCGCTGACGCTGACGCCGATGATGTGCTCGCGGCTGCTGAAGCATGCCCATGAGGAACTGGCGGTGCCGGGCCTCGCCGCCGTCAGCCGCTTCATCGACCGGACCGTCGAATTCTATCACCGGACGCTGCTCTGGGTGCTGGAGCGCCAGCGCGCCACGCTGGTGGTGACCTTCGCCACGCTGATCGCAACCCTCGTTCTCTACGTCGTGGCGCCGAAGGGCTTCCTGCCGCTTCAGGACACCGCCTCGATCACGGCGGTGACGGAGGCCGGGCCCGACGTCTCGTTCGCGGAGATGCAGAAGCGGCAGGCCGAGGCGGCCGATGCCATCAAGGCCGATCCTGACGTGGTCGGCGTCGTCTCGGTGATCGGCGCCGGCTCGGTCAACCCGACCACCAATGTCGGCCGTCTCGTCATGACCTTGAAACCGCGCGGCGAGCGGCGTGACGATGTCAGCGTGGTCGTGACCCGGTTGAAGGAGAGGGTGGCGGGCATCCCCGGCATGACCGTCTATTTCCAGCCGGTGCAGGATGTGCAGATCTCGACCCAGTCGAGCCGCTCGCAATACCAGTACACGCTGACCGGCACCGACGCGGCGCTGGTGTCGGAATGGGCGCGCAAGCTGGTTGCGGAGATGCGGCGCGATCCCTTGTTCCGCGACGTCTCCTCGGAAGCGCAGGAAGGCGGCCTGCGGGCCCAGCTCGACGTGGATCGAACGCGGGCGGGCCAGCTCGGCGTGAGCCTGCAGGGAATCACCGATACGCTGAATGACGCCTTCGCGCAGCGGCAGATCTCGACCATCTACGGTCAGGCCAACCAGTACCGCGTCGTGCTGGAGGCGTTGCCGATGTACCAGCGCGATCCCTCGATCCTGTCAAAGCTCTATCTGCCGGGCGCCGCCAGCGCCACCGTCGGCGCGCCCAACGCTCAGGTGCCGCTGTCGGCGGTGGCGACGCTGAAGCGCACCACGGCGCCGCTGGCGATCTCGCACCAGGCGCAATTCCCGGCGATCTCGCTCAGCTTCAACCTAGCCCCGGGCGCGGCCCTCGGCGATGCCGTCGAAGCCGTGAAGACGATCGAGACCCGAATCGAAATGCCCAACAGCATCGTCGGGGTCTATGCCGGCGACGCCGCCGAATTCGCCAAGGCACTCGCCGGCCAGCCCTGGCTGCTGCTCGCCGCCGTCATCACGATCTACATCGTGCTCGGCGTGCTCTACGAGAGCTACATCCATCCGATCACCATCCTGTCGACGCTGCCCTCGGCCGGCGTCGGCGCGATCCTGGCGCTGATGCTGTGCGGGCAGGACCTCTCGGTGATCGGCCTGATCGGCATCATCCTGTTGATGGGCATCGTCAAGAAGAACGCGATCATGATGATCGACTTCGCGCTGGAAGCCGAGCGCGGGCAGGGCATGCCGCCGCAGGAGGCGATCGTGCAGGCGTGCCTGTTGCGCTTCCGTCCGATCATGATGACGACGCTGGCGGCGCTGTTCGGCGCGCTGCCGCTGGCGATCGAAAGTGGCACCGGCGCCGAGCTGCGTTTCCCGCTCGGCATCTCCATCATCGGCGGCCTGCTGCTGAGCCAGCTCCTGACGCTCTACACCACGCCCGTGATCTACCTCGCGCTCGACCGCATCAACCGCCGCCTCGAGCAGGCGCTGCCGCCGGCCGAGCCCGGCGGCCCGCCGGTCGCGGGCGCGACCGAGGGGATGCAGTGATGGCATCGATCTCGGAGCCCTTCATCCGCCGCCCGGTCGCGACCACGCTGCTGTCGATCGGATTGTTCCTGCTGGGTGTCGTCGCCTACGAGTTCTTGCCCGTCGCCTCTGTCCCGAACGTCGACTTCCCCGCCATCTTCGTCTCGGCCAGCCGGCCCGGCGCCGATCCGTCCGTAATGGCGGCGACGGTGGCCTCGCCGCTGGAGCGGCGGCTCGGTGAGATATCGGGCATCAACCAGATCACCTCGACGTCGTCGCTCGGCATCTCCAACATCCAGCTCCAGTTCGACATCGGCCGCAACATCGACAAGGCCGCGCGCGACGTGCAGGCGGCGATCAACGCCTCGCTGGTCGACCTGCCGAGCGACCTGCCGACGCTGCCGCGCTTTCGCAAGGCCAACACCGCCGGTGCCCCCGTCTTCGTGCTGGCGCTGACCTCGAAGACGCTGTCCGCAAGCGCGATCTACGACGTCGCCGATACGGTGATCGCGCAGCGCATCTCGCAGGTGCCGGGTGTCGGCGACGTGACCGTCTCCGGCGCCGACCAGCCGGCGGTTCGGGTGCAGATCAATCCCGTCGCGCTGTCGAACGCCGGCATCGCGACCGACGACGTCAGGACCGCGATCATCAACGCCAACCCGCTGGGCCCCGTCGGCATCTTCAATGGCGAGCGCCAGAGCGAGACGCTGTCGCTGAACAAGCAGATGCGTACGGCGAAAGAGTTCCGCGACATCGTCATCAAGAGCTCCAACGGCAATTTCGTCCGGCTTGCCGACGTCGCGGAGATCGAGGACTCCGTCCGTAACGCCCGCTCGATCGCCTGGTTCAACAAGCAGCCGGCCGTGCTGATCCAGATCACCAAGCAGGGCGATGCCAATGTCATCGACACCGTCGACCGTGTGAAGGCGCTGATCCCCGAGCTGAAGCAGTGGATCCCGGCCGGCGTGGACATATCTACCCTGGTCGACCGCACCACTACGATCCGCGCCAGTGTGCTGGACATGCAATGGACGCTGCTGGCGACGGCCGTCCTGGTGATGGTCGTCGTGTTCGTGTTCCTGCGCCGCATCACGCCGACGATCGCGGCCGGCATCTCGGTGCCGCTGGCGCTGGCCGGCACCTGCGCCGGGATGTGGGTCGCGGGCTTCTCGATCGACAATCTGTCGCTGATGGCGCTTGCCATCTCCGTCGGTTTCGTGGTCGACGACGCCATCGTCATGATCGAGAACATGTACCGCAACCTCGAGCATGGCATGCGGCCGTTCCAGGCAGCGCTGGAGGGCGCCAAGCAGATCGGCTTCACCGTGGTGTCGATCAGCCTGTCGCTGATTGCCGCCTTCACTCCGCTGATCTTCATGGACGGCATCGTCGGCCGCCTGCTGCGCGAATTCTCGCTGACGCTCACTTTCGCGATCCTGGTCTCGACGCTGGTGTCGCTGACGGTCACGCCGATGATCTGCGCGCATTACATCCGGCAGACCACCTCCGGCACCGCGACGCTGTTCGACCGCCTGATCGAGGGCTCGCTGTCGCGCATCGTGGCCTTCTACGCCCGCAGCTTGCGCACGGTTCTGGAATATCCGCTGCTGACGCTGGTGGTGTTCTTCGCCACCATCGGCCTCACGGTGACGCTCTACGTCAAGGTGCCCAAGGGCTATTTCCCGACCGACGATTCCGGCTTCATCATCGGTGCGACGCGGGCCTCGGCCGACATCTCGTTCCAGTCGATGCTCGGCCTCCAGCAGCGGCTCGCGGACATCGTGATGCAGGATCCGGCCGTGGCCGGCATCGGCTCGACCGTCGGCAGCGGAGGCGGGGGCCCGGGGGCGGCGACCTCGAACCGCGGCACCATGTTCATCAGCCTGAAGCCGCCGGAGGAGCGCGACCACGTCTCGACGCAGGTGGTGATCGACCGTCTCAGGCGGGCGCTGTTCCCGGTGCCCGGCATCCGCCTCTTCATGTTCGCAGCGCAGGACGTGCGCGCCGGCGGGCGGCAGAGCGATTCCGACTACCAGTACACGCTCTCCAGCACCGATCTCGGCCTGTTGCAGCAATGGGCGCCGATCGTGGCCAAGCGCATGGAGAGCGTCGAGGGCATCACCGACATCTCCAGCGACCGCGACCCCGGCGGGCTTCAGCTGACGCTCGCCATCGACCGCCAGAAGGCCTCGGCGCTCGGCGTCAGGGTTCAGGACATCGACAATGCGCTGAACAACGCATTCTCGCAGCGGCAGATTTTGATCATCTACACCCAGCGCAACCAGTACATGACCGTGCTGGAGATCGACCCGAAATTCCAGGTCGATCCCTCCAACCTCGAGCGCATCTACGTCGCAGGCGCGAGCGACGCGCAGGTGCCGCTGTCGGCCGTGGTGCGCGTGACGCGCGGGCTCGCCGCGCTCGCGGTCTATCACTCGCAGTCGTTTCCCTCGACCACGGTGTCGTTCAACCTGCTGCCCGATGTGCCGCTCCAGGCCGCCACGCAGAACATCCAGCGCGCGGTCGAGGAGCTGCACATGCCGGAAGGAATCCGCGGCAGCTTCGACGGCAATGCCGGAGATTTCGCCAGGACCAGCGGCCGCCAGCCGCTGCTGATCCTCGGCGCGTTGGTGGCGATGTATATCGTGCTCGGCGTGCTCTATGAGAGCCTCGCCCATCCGCTCACGATCATCTCGACGCTGCCCTCGGCCGGCCTCGGCGCGCTGCTGGCCTTGCAGATCACCAACACACCGCTGACGGTGATCGCCTTTGTCGGCATCATCCTCCTGATCGGCATCGTCAAGAAGAACGGCATCATGATGGTGGACTTCGCGCTCGACGCCGAGCGTCAGCGTGGGCTGTCCTCGGCTGAGGCGATCTTCGAAGCCTGCCAGGCGCGCTTCCGCCCCATCCTGATGACGACGATGGCGGCGCTGTTCGCCGGCATTCCGCTGGTCGTCGCGACCGGACCGGGCACGGAGCTGCGGCGCCCGCTCGGCATCACCATCATCGGCGGCCTGTTCGTCTCGCAGATCCTGACGCTCTACACCACGCCCGTGATCTACCTGCTGATCGACCGCCTGCGCCGCCGTTCCGCGCCGCGCCCGCTGGCGGCGCCGGCGGAATAGGTTGTTGAAGCGCCGCATGAAGCGTATAGCGGCGACCATGTCGAACCCCACCACCGCCGCGCCGGCCGATCCCATTCCCGAATGCCCGCACTGCCAGAAGCCGATGCCGCTGTGCATCTGCGACAGCGTCACACCCATTGAGAACCGCCTCGGTCTCCTGATCCTCCAGCATCCGCAGGAGCAGGACAGGGCGCTCGGCACCGCGCGGCTGACGGCGAAGCACTTCCCCAAGGCCGTGGTGCGTGTCGGCCTGTCCTGGCCGAGCCTGTCCAAGGCGCTGGGCCAGCCGGTCGAGAACGCCTCGCACTGGGCCGTGCTCTATCTCGGCTCGGCACGCGCAGCCGATCTCGAAGCCGAAGGCGAGATCGTGGCGCTGACCCGCAAGGGCGAGGTCGCGGAGCACCAGCGTTCGATCCTCGGCAAGCTCGAAGGCGTGGTGCTGCTCGACGGCACATGGAGCCAGGCCAAGGCGTTGTGGTGGCGCAATCCCTGGATGCTCAAGTGCCAGCGCGTGATCCTCAATCCTGCCCACCCCTCGCGCTATGGGCGCCTGCGCAAGGAGCCGCGCAAGGACGGGCTGTCGACCATCGAGGCGGCCGCAACAATCCTCGCCGGTCTCGAACGGCGCCCCGACATCGCCGAAACCTTGCATGCCAGCTTTGAACGGATGTTAACACGCTACCGCGAGGTCCAGGCCGGGATGCCTGAACTGGCGCCGAAACCCGCCCCAAAGGGCCGCCGGCGCGATTTCCGGCGCGGCAAACGCGCCTGACTTCGGCCGTCTTCGTCCATACGGTTGATTGCTCCGCGGCAGGCGGGCGGATAGAGACGATCGGCCGATAAGCCTGCTATTCTGTTGCGGCATCGGAATACCGGAAGCAGAAGGGGCAGGCGTATTCAACTCGCGACGAAGGAGATCCTGACGCAGGCGACGCGGCTCGACCGGTGGGGCACGCTCGCGCTGATGGACATTTCGCTGCGCTACCGGCGCACCGTGATCGGCCCGCTCTGGATCACGCTGACATTGGCTGCGACGATCGCGAGCGTCGGCACGGTCTATGCAGCCCTGTTTCGGCAGGACATCGCCGCCTTCCTGCCGCCCTTTGCCGTCGGTCTGATCGTCTGGACCCTGATCGCCACGACGCTCCAGGAGGGCTCCAACATCTTCGTGGCCTCCGGCCACCTGATCAAGGCGGTGCCTGCGCCGCTGATCGTGCATGTGCTCCAGATGATCGCGCGCAACGTGCTCATCTTCGCGCATCATCTGGTGATCGTGGTCCTGCTCTACGTCGTGATGCCGTGGCCGCTGCACTGGAGCATGCTGCTCGCGGTGCCCGGCTTTGCGATCCTGCTCGTCGCTCTCCTCGGCGGCTCGGTCGCGCTCGGTATGCTCTGCGCGCGCTTTCGCGACATCGGGTCTGCGATCGTCAGCGGACTGCAATTCGTCTTCTTCCTGACGCCGATCATCTGGACCGAGGACTCCGTGCGCGGCACTGCGTTCCATTGGCTGATCCGCGCCAATCCGTTCGCGACGCTGCTCGATCTCGTGCGCAGGCCGCTGCTGTCGCAGCCGACCGACGTCGAGCATTGGCTGCTCGGAGCGGTCTATGCCGGCGTCGTGGCCGTCGTCGGCCTCGGCTGCTACGCACGATACCGCCACCGCGTGGCATATTGGCTGTGAGCAGCCCATGAGCCTTGCCGCCCACATCGTGCTTCGCAACGTCTCGGTCACCTTTCCGGTGCTGTCGTTTCGCGACCGTTCACTGCGCAGCCGCTTCGTCAGCGCCGTGACGCTGCGCCGGAGGGCAGCGGTGCCGCACATCGTCACCGCGTTGAACGACGTCAGCCTCGACGTCCGCCCCGGCGACCGCCTCGCCATCATCGGCGCCAACGGCGCCGGCAAGACGACGCTGCTGCGGGTTTTCGCCGGCATCTATCATCCGACTGCGGGCGGCGTGGACGTGCTCGGCCGCTGCCTGTCGCTGTTCGACCTGTCGGCCGGCTTCGACGAGGAGGCCACCGGCTACGAGAACATCATACGGCGCGGGCTGGTAATCGGGGCGCGGCGCGCCGAGATCGATGCCCGCCGCGCGGAGATCGCCGAGTTCACCGAGCTCGGCGACCGGCTCGACCTGCCGCTGCGCACCTATTCCAGCGGCATGATGCTGCGGCTGATCTTTGCGGTCGCGACCGCGGTCGAGGGCGAGATCGTGCTGCTCGACGAATGGATCGGCGTCGGCGACCAGCAATTCCGCAAGAAGGCGCGGCAGCGGCTCGACGAGATCGTGGCCCGCGCCGGCATCCTGGTGCTGGCCTCGCACGACGTCGATCTGATCAAGAGCACCTGCAACCGCGCGATCCTGCTCGAGGAGGGGCGGATCACGGCGGCCGGCACGACCGAGGAAATTCTCGGCCGATATCTCGGCGGTGCGAAGGCGTAGCCCCGCGCTCGGGGTTGCCTAAGCCATTGATCCCCTATATTGGTCCGCCCTTACGGGGCCACGTGGCGGAGTGGTTACGCAACGGTCTGCAAAACCGTGTACACCAGTTCAATTCTGGTCGTGGCCTCCATCACAAGACTCTGATATTTCAGCTAAAAATTGATTTCGGCACGGGTTCCGCGGATGCTGCGCGGGCGACCTGCCGCCTTGAGGGCGGGACGCTGCCACCGGGTTTGCCCGGGGCTAGGCGGAAACCAGCGATTCAGGCCCGATGGCATAGACTTCGCATCTGCGAAGTGATGCGTCACGAACCCCTGGAGCTGGAAAGCACGTGAGCGACGTCGTCCGATTCGTCCCGAAATCCGAACTGGAGCGGGCTCGCCTCATCGCTGAGGCGCGCGCGATCTATGACAGCATCTTTCCGTCGGCCGCACCCGATCGGGTGCCGCAGGACGGCGAGGAGCGCGTCAAGAACTGATCGTGGCTGCGCCGCGGCCCGGCGCATGGCGATACCGAACCGCCCATGGGGCGGGCGCATCCGTTCACGGTGAAGGTGGCTCAGCAGGCCGCGTACCAGCCGTCGGGAAATGGCAGGAGGGGCCAGGCGCCTTCGTTGTCATTGGCAGCCTTGGGCCTTGCGTCGAACATCCACGAACGGGGCACGAATTCCTCCTCCGGCGCGAACGCCAAATCCTCGAGGACCATGGCGTCCTGGACGGCATCCAGCAGCAAGTTGAATTCGGCTTCGCTCATCACACCCTCCGGAACGCGGATGGCGCAATGTCGCAGAGCCGATTTGTTACCCGATTGAGCCGATCGTTCGCATTTTAACGATCCGGCGATCAGGGCCCGATTGGTTAGCGATTCCTGAAAAAATCCCCAAAAATCCCCGTGGGAACCCTAGGGGCCTCGGGCCGACCGCCAGTGTGAAGGAGATCACATTCTCGGCGGTTTATTTCTCCTACCCCTTCGCATACCGGCCAATGAAGGCTGGGACGGGCAGGGCAGAACGGGAGAGCGGTCATGAAGGCGAGATTCTTGCGATTTGCGGGTGTGAAGAGCCGGGCGCGCCGCGCCTCGACGGTCGGGCTGTTCCTGACGCTGTTTGCCTCCGCCGCCCATGCGCAGCAGGGAACGCCCGAGCAACGGCGGGCCTGCAGCCCCGATGTCTACCGGCTCTGCGCCGGCGACATCCCCAACGTCCGCGCCATCACCGCCTGCCTGCGCCGTAACCGGTCAAGCTTGAGCGAGGCTTGCCGCACCCTGTTCGATCAGGCCGGCGGCTGACATAGCGGATCTGTGAGTTTGTGCGCAGCAAGTGGCTCGCTCGGGCTCGCGAATCCGGCATAGTCGCCCTGTGAATATGCTGCGGACAAGATGTGGAGGGCGGTGAATTGCTTCGGATGTCGTCCGCAGATGCGCCCTTCGATCGTCATATCTCCGTCAATGATCCAACTGAATGATTGCTTGATCGCGCAGATTATTGCGCCGTTCGAGACTATTTGATTGCCCCGAATTCGGAATCCCGTACCTGGTGCTTGCTGCTTTCGAACAGTTTTTGTGCAGCTGCTTGCCCAAATCACGGGCCCCCTTCATCCAATTTTTTGTACGCCCGCGGACAAGCTTTCCCCGGTGCACTCCACCTAGGCTCGCTTCCGAGATCTGGAACATGGCCAGTGCCATGACAATTCGAAGGAGCTGGAGATGGAAAGACGGGTATTGCCCCAAATGGGCCGGAACGTGCGGCAGGGGATCGCACGCGCATCGTTGCCATGGCGCAAGGTCGCGCTCGGCGCGGCCATCGCTTTCTGTGTTCTCGCAGTCGCACCGTTGAGCGCGCAGGCCGCAGCACCCGCCGCCTGCGCCGCGCTCCAGGAGAAATATCCGGACTGGAAGGGCAAGACGCTCGTCAACGCCATCAATCCGCACACACCGGGCTACGAGACGATCGATCCGAAGGACCCCAGCAAATATATCGGCTTCGACATCGATCTCGGCGAAGCCATCGGCGAATGCCTCGGCTTCAAGCTGACCTACAAGCCCGTGACGTTCGCCGCGCTCCTCACCACGCTCGCCGCCGGCCAGGCCGACATCGTCATCTCCGACATCTACGCCACCAAGGAGCGCGCCAAGGCTGCCGACTTCATCACCTATTCGAAGGTGTTCGACGGCGTGCTGGTCGCCAAAGGCAATCCGAAGGGCATCAACGGCATCAACATGTCGATGTGCGGTGCTGCGGCCGCCGAAAACACCGGCTATGTCGAGGTGCCCCTGATCCAGGCCCTGATGCCCGAGTGCAAGAAGGCCGGCAAGCCCGAGCCGACCGTTCAGCTCTACGACAACAACGCCAACTGCATCCAGGCGATCCTCGCCGGCCGTGCCGACACCTATGTCAACGACGTCAACACCGTCGACAGCGCGGTGAAGGCCTATCCGGACAAGCTGGAGAAGGCGATCGCGGTGACGATCCCGTATTCGGTCGGCATCGCCGTGCCCAAGGACAAGCCGAAATTCCGCGACGCCGTGCTCGCCGCCCTGATCGAGGTGCAGAAGGCCGGTACGCATATGGAGCTTCTGAAGAAGCATGGGCTCGACGTGAACAACTTCAAGGAGCCGGACATCCTGACGGCCGACTAGGGCGGTTACCTCTCCCCGACGGGGAGAGGTCGGCGCGAAGCGCCGGGTGAGGGGGCGCGGCAAACTCGGTGCAGCGTAATCCCTCACCCGGCTCGCATCCGACGATGCGGTCCACCTGTCCCTATGGGCGAGGTGGACCGAACCCGGCTCACTCGCCTTCTGCCAACTTCATCCCGCACTGATGACGGCTGACTGATGTCGCTGTTCCTGCACTATCTCAGCATGCCGTATCTGCTCGAGGGCATCGAGCTCACCCTCGAGGTGACCGCCCTCGGGCTCGGCGGCGGATTGATCCTCGGATTGATCCTCGCGGGCATGCAGCTGTCCCGCTTCTGGCCGCTGGCGGCGATCGCCAGGGCCTACACCGTGATCTTCCGCGGCACGCCGCTGATCCTGCAGATGGTGTTCGCCTACGACGCGCTGCCGCATATCGGCATCAAGCTGCCGGCGGTGCTGGCGGCCGGTCTCGCGCTCGCCTGCAACGAGGCGCCGTTCATCGCCGAGATGCTGCGGGCCGGCGTGCTCGGGGTCGATCGCGGGCAGGTCACGGCGGGGCAAGCGCTCGGCATGACGCCGCGGATCCTGATGTGGCGGGTGATCGCGCCGCAGGCGATCCGCACCATGATCCCGGCCTTCGGCAACGAGGCGGTCAGCGCGCTGAAGAATTCCTCGCTCGCCTCCGTCGTCGCGGTCCAGGAGCTGACGCTGCGCTCGACCCAGCTGGCGTCCTCGACCTTCGACTTCTTCTCGATCTTCTTCGCCTCGGGCCTGCTGTACCTCGTGCTGACCTTTGCCATCAGCGTCATCCAGCTTTTCGTCGAATGGCTGCTCGATCTCGATCGTGCCAAGGGCCGCGAGCGTAAGCTCGCCGATTATCTGCCCTGGCGTCGCGTCGACCTCACCACGAAACTCGAACTCGCCGCGGCGTCGGTCGATGTCCCGGAGCCCGCGCAGGCCGAGCTCACGGACACCCCGCCGCTCGCCTTGACCCGCGAGGAGCGCACCCGCCGCGCCGCGACCATCGCGCGCAACAACATCGCCGTCGAGGCCAAGGATCTCGTCAAGAGTTACGGCGCGCAGAAGGTGCTCGGCGGCCTCGACCTCACCGTTCGCGTCGGCGAGGTGGTGGCGCTGCTCGGCCCCAGCGGCTCCGGCAAGAGCACACTGCTTCGCTGCATCAACCATCTCGAAAACTGGGATTCCGGCACCGTGCGCGTCGGCGGCCGGCGCCTCGGCTTCGGCGAGAACGGCAAGCCGCTGTCGCCCCGCGACCTCGCCAATGAACGGGCCAGCGTCGGCGTCGGCATGGTGTTCCAGCAGTTCAACCTGTTCGCCCATCTCTCGGCCAAGGAGAACATCGCCGGCCCGCTGCGCTGGGTTCACGGCATGACGCGTATCGATGCCGACCGCCGCGCCACCGAGCTGCTCGATCGGGTCGGGCTGTCGCATCGCGCCGATGCATTGCCGCGGCATCTCTCCGGCGGCCAGCAGCAGCGCGTCGCCATCGCCCGCGCGCTGGCGCCGAACCCCAGCGTGCTGCTGTTGGACGAGCCGACCTCGGCGCTCGATCCTGAACTCGTCAACGAGGTGCTGGAGGTGATCCGGCGCCTCGCCATCGACGACGGCCTCACCATGATCATCTCGACGCACCAGATCCGCTTCGCCGACGAGGTCGCCGACCGCGTCGCGTTCCTGAGCGGCGGCGCGATCATCGAGGAGGGGCCGGCGCACGAGGTCCTCACCAACCCGCGCAATCCGCTGACGGCGCGCTTCCTCCGCGTGATGGAAGCCGACAAGACTCCGGAGGCGGTGCGATGAACGCTGCCTCCATCAGGTTCAAGACTCCCGAAGAGGCCACCTCATGAAGCATTTCACGCTGCCGGTTTCGCCCAAAACCGTCCACTGGGGCTATTTCTCCAAGGTGGTCGCCCCGGCCCTGACGCTGCGCTCGGGCGACCGCGCCACCATCGAGACGCTGACTCATCACGCCAACGACGATTACGAGCGCATGATCGCGGGCGACCCCGGCGCCGAGAGCGTGTTCCAGTGGACGCGCGAGCACAAGGCGGTGGCGCGCCGCGGCTCAGGGCCCGTCGAAGGTCCGTTCGTCCGTGGCGCAGGCGAGGGGATCGGCGTGCATCTGCTCACCGGGCCCGTCGCGATCGAAGGCGCCGAGCCCGGTGACATCCTCGAAGTGCGCATTCTCGACGTCCGGCCGCGGCCGAGCTGCAGCGCCTGCCATGCCGGCCGCTGCTTCGGCTCCAACGTCGCCGCCAATTGGGGCTTTCACTATCACGACCTGATCGAGGAGCCGAAGCCGCGCGAGGTCGTCACCATCTTCGAGCTCGACACCTCGGGCGAGCCCTATGCGAAGGCGGTCTACAACTATGTCTGGACGCCGCAGACCGACCCCGACGGCATCGTGCATTCAATGATCGATTATCCTGGCGTGCGCGTCGATCATGCCACCATCAAGAAGCGCGAGAACATCCTCTCCAGCGTGAAGGTGCCGGCGCGGCTGCATTTCGGCACCATGGGCCTTGCGCCGTCGGAAGCCGATTTCGTCAGCTCGATTCCGCCGAGCTACACCGGCGGCAACATCGACGACTGGCGCATCGGCAAGGGCGCACGGATGTTCTACCCGGTCGCGGTATCGGGCGCCTATTTCTCGGTCGGCGATCCCCACGCCGCGCAAGGCGACAGCGAACTCGGCGGCACCGCGATCGAGACCTCGCTGACCGGTGATTTCGAGTTCATCCTGCACAAGAAGGCCGATCTGGCCGGCACCCATCTCGAAGGCCTCGACCATCCCATGCTGGAGACCGATCACGCCTGGTCGTTCTACGGCTTCACCTATCCGAACTATCTCGCCGCGCTCGGCACCGATGCGCAAACCGAGATTGCCAATCACAGCAGTCTCGACCGTGCGATGCGCGACGCGTTCAGAAAACTCCGGCGGTTCCTGATGACCGTGCATGGCCTCAGCGAGGACGAGGCGATCTCGCTGCTGTCGGTCGGCGCCGATTTCGGCGTCACCCAGGTGGTTGATGCCAATTGGGGGGTCCACGGCACGATCCGCAAGAACATGTTTCGGTGCGACTAAGGCTTTGAACGTCGGTCCGTTTTTGGGATGAGACGGTGACCAACGAACCTCATTTGCGGCCCGTCGCTGCGACGGAGGAGCGCGTGCGTCTGGCACAGAGGTTGCTTCGATCAACTGCAATCTGGGTTGATCCGATGAGCTTCCGGCCGTTCACGAGCGAGTCCTACGCGCAAGATGACCGCCCCGAAGCCTGGCGGGACGTGCTGGCTGCGGTCGGCCTGCAACCGGCGACCGGCCATTCCTTCCTTGACGGGCACGCGACGGCGTCACATCGCCAGGCCGCGGGCGTCGCGCTGACGCGCATGGCCGCGGGCGCGCAGAGCGTCGGTCCTCTTTCTCAAGCGATCGAAGACCTTCCGATCGCGCTGATGCCGGTCGAGGACGGCATGGTGCTGAAGAGCGCCGGCGGCCACCGCATCGTTCCGGTCGGTCATCTCGTGCTGCTGCCGCGGAGCGGCGACTGGAGCATCGTGTTCCAGCGCGACATGCGCGCCATCGTGCTGTCGGTCACCGCGGAGGCGCTGCACGGACGCCTCTCGGGCAAGCCACGGCTCGGCGAGCCCCGGGTCGTTCCGCCCAGCGGATTTGCCGACGTCTTCTCACGGCTGCTCGATGCCACCGCGCGCACGCTCGACAGCTTGAGCGATGCCGAATGGAATGCGGTCGCGCAGTCTCTCGTCGATCTGCTTCTCACGCTCGCCCATCAACTGGCGGCCTCGACGTCCGATGCCGGATCGAGCGCGACGCAGGCAGCGCTCTTGCACCGGATCTGCCAGACCATCGAGCGCCGCCTCGACGATCCCGAGCTGGTGCCGGCGCGGGTCGCGCAGGCGGAAGGAATTTCCGAGCGCTATCTGCAAAAGCTGTTCGAGACGGTCGGTGATAATTTCACCCACTACGTTCGCGAACGCCGGCTCCAGCGCGCCTGGGCCGATCTGTCCAACCCGGCCGAGGCGCATCGCTCGATCTCGGAGATCGCCTATGCCTACGGCTTTGGCGATTCCGCGCATTTCAGCCGCGCCTTCCGTCATCGCTTCGGCTTGCCGCCGCGCGAATTCCGCCAGCAGGAGGCGGAGCGGGCAACCTCGCAGCATGGCGTGGCCGGCCAGCGCGGCTGGCCGCAGGAGGCGCTGGCGCAGCTCCGGGTGCATCCGAGCGTGGAAGCACGCGGCAGCGCCGTTTGTGCCGCCGCCGAGGAGCGCACGACCACGGAGCGCAGGCACCACCATCTCCCGGTCGAGGCCAGCCGCGTCCATTGGGGCTATTTCAGCCGCTCGTTACAGCCGCAGATCGAGATCGCCTCGGGCGACACCATCACCATCGAAACATTGACCCAGCACGCCTCCGACGCGCCGGACCTGATGATCGCTGGCGATGCCGGCGCCGAAAGCGTGTTCGGCTGGACGCGCGATAGAAAGAACGTCGATCGGCGCGGCGCAGGTCCCATGGACGCCAGCGTGTTCGGCCGCGGCGCCGGCGAAGGGTTTGGCGTCCACATCTGCACCGGGCCCGTCGCGGTGAAGGACGCCCAGCCCGGCGACGTTCTGGAAGTGCGCATCCTCGACATCGTGCCGCGCGCAAGCCGCAATCCGAACCATGCAGGTCGCGTGTTCGGCTCCTCGGTCGCGGCCTGGTGGGGCTATCACTACAACGAGTTTCTCGGCGGTCCCAAGCCGCGCGAGATCGTCACCATCTACGAAATTGTTGACGATCCCGAGGAGCCGCACGCCCGGGCGCTCTATTCCTATCGGTGGGAGCCGCAGACCGATCCCTTCGGCGTCGTGCACACCACCTACGACTATCCCGGCGTTCCCGTCGCGCCTGCCACAATGAAGCGCCGCCACGCCGTGCTCGACGGTATCCGCATTCCGCTGCGGCCGCATTTCGGCGTGATCGCGGTGGCGCCGCGCGAGGTCGATTTCGTCGACTCCGTGCCGCCGTCCTATTTCGGCGGTAATCTCGACAATTGGCGGTTGGGGAAGGGGGCGGCCGTCTATCTTCCGGTCTCCGTTCCCGGCGCGCTGCTGTCGGTTGGCGATTCCCACGCGACACAAGGCGACGGCGAGCTCAGCGGCACCGCGATCGAATGCTCGATGACAGGCACGTTCGAAGTGATCCTGCACAAGAAGGCCGATCTCGCCGGCCGGCCCTTCGCCGATCTCTCTTACCCCCTGATCGAAACCGAAACCGACTGGGTGCTGACCGGCTTCAGCCATCCCAACTACCTCGCCGAGTTCGGCGCGCAGGGCCAGAGCGAGGTCTACGCCAAGTCGTCGCTCGATCTCGCCATGAAAGACGCCTTCCGCAAGATGCGGCGCTTCCTGATGAACGTCAAAGGCCTCAGCGAGGACGAGGCGATCGCACTGATGTCGGCCGCCGTCGATTTCGGCGTCACCCAGGTCGTCGACGGCAATTGGGGCGTGCATGCCATCCTCAGCAAGCGCCTGTTTCAGGACGCGACTTAACAAGGACTCCCCAGGTGAAATTCCACATGATCGCCGGCGGACCGAAGCCGGTCGCGCCCTTCAGCCACGCGGTCGAGACCGATGGCTTCGTCTTTGTTACCGGCCAGATGCCGGATACGCCGGCGACGCCGGGCGTGCTGCCCGACGGCATCGTGGCGCAGACCCGCGCGGTGATGGAGAATTTGAAGGTGGTGCTCGCCGGTCTCGATCTCGGCCTCGAGCACGTCGTGATGACGCGGATCTATCTCACGCGCTTCAAGGAAGACTATGCCGTGATGAACGAGACCTATCGCAGCTTCTTTCCGCCGGACCGTCTGCCAGCCCGTACCTGCGTCGGCGTCACCGGGCTTGCCTACGACGCGCTGATCGAGATCGACCTGGTGTGCCGGCGGCCGTGAGGCAATGCCGTAGCCCGGATGGCGCGAAGCGCAATCCGGGATTCGTCCCGCGGACACAGCGGCCCGGATTGCGCTTCGCTTCCTCCGGGCGACAAGACCTTGCGTTGCCCGACGGGCAAAACACACAAACAGCGGGTCAACCCACTCGCGTGAAAATATTCCACTTTACCGAAATTCGGCTTTGGCGTAATCATGCGCCATCTCATCCCCTGTCAGAGGGGCGTATCGCGATCGTCACGAACGTGGGGTGAGCTGCGGTGGACGCAAGTCACATCGGCGCGACAGGTTCGCAGGGCGGGCAGCCGTGAGCGAAAACCGTCGCGCACACGACCGGTGTGATCTGCGTACGGCAAAACCGTGTCGTCCTGGCGCCCGGGGTCTGTGCGCCAAGTCTTGTGGTGATGTGGCGGCCCGACCGGGCACGCGCATCAGTCATCCGCAAGGCGACGGGGGCAATAGTGCAACGCTCCCCGGGGAGAGCACGGCATAAGCCGTCAAACCACTGCGCAGGGAAGGCCGTGTGTTGGGCTTCACCTGTATGCCGCTGTGCAGCCTCTTGTAGCGCAACCTTCGCACAGTGGACCGTGGGTGCCCGGCCGGCACCCGGTCTTCCCTGCGCCCTCCGACAAAGAGGGTGAGGCGACGAAGCAAAGCTCGGGCGAGATAAGCCGCGAGGATGCAAAGGCGTGTCTGCGAAACCGCGCAGGATGGGTAGAGCGAAGCGAAACCCATCATGTTGCCTCGAGGAGGACGCGCGATGGGTTTCGCTTCGCTCTACCCATCCTACAAGTTCTGTCATCGCCCGACTTGATCGGGCGATCCAGGGCGGATTCAATCACTCGTCGCAACACTCAGCGAAGGAGGTTGCGATGGAGAACCGTGTGCGGACAGGTCGCCCTCGAGAGGCCCTGCGAGAGAATGGTAGACCG